>NZ_JAFNNV010000001.1:0-626444 GCF_026536705.1 Gilliamella sp. B3817
AATTTCCCGAACTGGCTAACCCAATAACCGAATATTTACAAGCCAAACCAGACGATAGTTTTGCAGAAGGACGATTAAAAAACAGTTTAGAAGGAATAATAGCCGGCGGCTTAGCCGAACCCTTAACCCGTTCATTACGCTTATTAAAATACGCCCGCATCAAAATAACTGGCACTGAAGTCAGAGCGAAAGTACATCATAAAATTGAAACGGTAACGGTTGAATTAGATGAGGTTAATTGGAATAATGTTGCTGAAAAGGTGGAGACGAGTTCTATTCTTAATGATACGGCAGGTTCTATACGTGATGTAAATCCTGGTTACCCTACTGAAGGTAGAACTCATAATTGTGTTAATTGTGCTATAGCAACTGATGCAACATTGGGTGGTAATCCCGCATCCGCTTTACCCATTAATTCAAAAAATGGAGTCTCAATATCCGTATTAGAAAAACAATATGGGACAAAATTTCAAAATGTCAGTGGTCCTAATAATATTATTGAGCAAATGTCAAATGCTGGAACTGGTGCAAGGGGTATTGTATTCGGTTCCTATGGACCAGGGCAACCAGGGCATGTTTTTAATGTTGTAAATCAAAATGGGAAAATACGTTTCTTAGATGGTCAAACAGGTAAAGCTGCGGATATGAGCAAATTCAAATCTTTCAAATTTTTAAGGACTAATTGATGATTACTTTTATTGAAGCGTTAAATAAAGCTAAAAATTATTTAGCTGAATACGATATTCCTGTAGAAATCACTGTAATTGACAGATTTTCTGAAGGATGGCTTTTTTGTTTCCAATCCAGAGAGTTTTTAGAAACTGGTGATTTTTCAACACAATTAATCGGTAATTGTCCATTTATAATAGATAAAGATAGTGGAAAAATATATGAGTTGGGAACAGCATACCCTATAGATGTATATATCCAACAATATGAAAATAAGAAGATAAATGGGAATTTTTAATTGTTCTATACCAATTGCTAAATGGAAATTGAATTGATGCAGAAGGATTACTACTACCAGTTCCGCCTAGTGTTGGTGCTTCAGGTAGAGTTCCTAAGGTTTTACAAAGTGGTAGTAATACTTTAACTCAAAGTACAGCAAATGCTCTGAATAAATATTTTGGTGAAAATATTAATAAACGTGAATGGGGTAGAGCCCTTGAATCACTTAAAAAAGATAATAATATACGAAATGATCATCATGGAAGAATTTTAGATAATGGTGATTATATTAATTCTATTGGCAATGTTATAGGTAATATTGGAAAATATTTAAAATGATTTCAATAAATTCTAGGCGAACTCCCATATCTCCAGAATATCCAAGTTGTGATGAATGTTATGCAACATTGTTAATATATTCCAATGATATTCACCCCGATAAGATAACTGAACTTTTGAAAATTGAACCAACACAAAAAAATATTATTGGAACTAAGAGTATTAATCGTATCGGAAGAATTAAAGAGATTAAAACTTCTGGTTGGTTTTTATCATCAAAAGATGATGTTATATCTAGAGACTTAAGAAAACATTTAGATTGGTTACTAAATAAAATAGTACCCTGTAAAGAGGCGTTAGAGAAATTACAGACAAATAAAAACGTGACTATGGGTATTGATTGTGTATGGCGATCATTGGCTGGTCATGGTGGACCTGTATTATGGCCAGAACAAATGAAAATAATGTGTGAACTTAATTTGGAATGTAGTTTTGACATATATTTTGTCAATGATGAGTAAATTGATATTTTTTGGGAAATGTTTTTTTGAATCCCTAAAGCAACAGGTAACTCGCTTTTTACAGGGACAAGAGCTGAAGCATTAGCTGATATGCCTAATTGTGCTAATGTAAAGGCGCTGACTAATCATAAATATCAATACAGATTGCGAGTAGGAAATTATCGAGTTTTTTTAATTTTGATGGTGTTATCCTTATTGTTTCTGTTGAAGAGGAGAAAAAGCTCGATGAACGCACGTACTAATATACAATTTATTAATAATGAACTCGGGCAACCTCAATTTGTGGTTATGCCGTATACTCAATATTTAGAGTTATCAAAATCCAAGCAGATTGACACTGAAGCAGGCGTACCAAGTGAGGTGGTAAACATGGTTTTTGATAATAACTATTCACCAGCTCAAGCATGGCGTAAGTATTTGAATTTATCCCAAGTTGATGTTGCGAATAGGATTGGCATCAGCCAATCGGCGTATTCTCAATATTAAAAAATCCAAAAGTTAAGGAAATCAACGCGAATTAAAATTGCTGAGGCCCTACAAATTAAGCCTGAGCTACTAGATTTTTAAATAAAACCCTCTTAAAGGGTTTTATTTACTTTCTCCTTTTGAATAACTTTTTATACCATTTTCCTATGGTTGATTAGTCCATTTAAAACGCTGTTCTATAAATACCATATCCACCATTTAAAGAATGAGCAATCCTATATGTTAAAACTTGGTTTTTCTCAACATCCCCTTCAACCTCAACCAGACCACCACCACAAATGTTATTAGCTATCATGCTAAAAACTCTCTTCCCAATCCGAGGATAAATTGTGATTTTTTCAGATGGGTTTAAATCAGCAATTTTAACACCATCAACATAAAGAGAATCGGAACATGCGCTACTTACAAAGCCTTTATCTCTTTTTATAATAACTGTTCCTGAATCTTCTTTTTTTTCAAAAATGTTTTGGTTGTATATTCGCTTTTGAGGAACGTTTACCGCTTCATCATTAGACACCGGTGACGATGAACACCCTACCAACATAAAACCAATTATCCCAAACAATACAATTTTTTTCATACTATCTCCTTGATTTTTGGATAATGGTATGAAATTCATGCTTTTAAATCAACGTTTATTTAGTAGCCCTTCCGGTCACTGCTCATATTGAATTTGAAAGAGGATTGCTACCGGTTTATCCCTATGTGTATAGGGAACACGCAAAAATCAAAACCTAAAAATACCGAGCAAATGGTTTATCCCTATGTGTATAGGGAACACACTCGAATAACATTTTTAATTACCTGTAATCGCGGTTTATCCCTATGTATATAGGGAACACTTTAAAACTCAGATTGTCTGGTAATCTATCGTCGGTTTATCCCTATGTATATAGGGAACACAAGGCTCTACAAAATAGTAGAGGTCCGGGCAACGGTTTATCCCTATGTATATAGGGAACACGCTGTTATCTGTACCGTCATAACTATTTGCCTCTGGTTTATCCCTATGTATATAGGGAACACAACTCAATAAAAGCCTCGATGTCCCCTAAGCACGGTTTATCCCTATGTATATAGGGAACACACTTCACTATTTGGTGAAATAACAGAAGATTCCGGTTTATCCCTATGTATATAGGGAACACCAACTCCTGACGTTGGCTCAGAGAAACGTTGGCGGTTTATCCCTATGTATATAGGGAACACTTTCGGCAGAATAACAACTAATAAGATTAGCGCGGTTTATCCCTGTGTATACAGGGAACACCCTCCGTCCGCATCAACGCCGACCTGCATCGCCGGTTTATCCCTGTGTATACAGGGAACACTATTTCGGCGTTTTTGCTGCCACTATCCACAGCGGTTTATCCCTGTGTATACAGGGAACACACGTTAGAATGAAAAAAGAATATGAGAACGTCAGGTTTATCCCTGTGTATACAGGGAACACAATTAGAGATGAAGTCGCAAGTATGGAACATCCGGTTTATCCCTGTGTATACAGGGAACACTAGTTTATTATTATACAAACCAGATGAGTAGCCGGTTTATCCCTGTGTATACAGGGAACACTTTTGCCCACGTTGTTGCATCGGTGGTGAGCCCCGGTTTATCCCTGTGTATACAGGGAACACACATCGCAACCTATTGCCTCGTTCCGATTCTCCGGTTTATCCCTGTGTATACAGGGAACACAGCCCCGCAAGGGATCGACTAGCCATCAAGTTCGGTTTATCCCTGTGTATACAGGGAACACTCGTATCTGATAGGCATTAGAAACTCAACCATCGGTTTATCCCTGTGTATACAGGGAACACCTGTATATTCTACCCTCAAAAAAATGAACCTCCGGTTTATCCCTGTGTATACAGGGAACACAATGGCGCTCATGATGAGAACGGGCAATTGTTCGGTTTATCCCTGTGTATACAGGGAACACCCTAATTATAACCTATTGTTTATTAATTAAAATAGCAAAGTTTAAAATTCTACCAACTTTTTTGTTGTTTTTTTATTCAGTTGGGTTTTAGATATTTTAAATACATTAATTTATATTAATCAGTTAGTTAATTGAATTTAACAAGGAGTTGGATGCGCCTATTCTTCTTGTAATTTATTCGTGCACCGACCCATTTCTAGTTACAAGGTCATTTCTCGCTTTTGGGAATGGATTTTAATGAATTGCAGTGAAATATTTTCCTTTTTGGAATTTGTCACATTCTACTTGTTAACTAACAGGGTACAGCCATTAACTCACTTTGCAGAATTTTTACCAAAAAGTGGAAAGTTGATAAACATGATATTTATTGAATTTTATAAGAATTTATTGTCCCTGTGTATACAGGGAACAATTTGTTACTCATCACTTCGTAATGAGATTTCACCACCAATATATGCTTGGATTTTGCCATTTTGTTCAAGCAGTAAAGCACCTTGATCATTTATACCTTTTGCTACACCTCGAATCACATCATCACCAATGAGTAATTTAACAGGACGATGGATAAAATTATCGAGATGATTCCAATCATCAATAAAAAATGCTAATCCATTTTTTTCAAATTTTTCTAAATTTTCCCGTAATGTTTTTGCAATTTTGGCAACCAATAAATTACGATTGATGTTCCCTAAATTAGCCCATTTTTGATTGACAATATTTGGGTCGGGATTGGTCATGTTTAAATTAACCCCGATACCAATCACAACATGAGCACAATCCCCAGTTTTACCGGCTAATTCGACCAAGATACCTGCTAATTTTTGGTCATTTAGATAGAGATCATTAGGCCATTTTACTTTAATATCTTGACCCGATAATTCACGTAAAGCCTGCGTAACAACAATACCCACAACTAGACTTAGTCCCATTGCTGCTGCAATGCCTTGCTCTAATCGCCAATACATTGAAAAATAGAGATTGGTACCAAAAGGTGAAAACCATTGACGCCCCCGTCTTCCTCGTGCTTTTGACTGAAATTCGGCTATACAGCAATCTCCCGATTTTAAATCGGGTATTTTATCCAGCATGTATTGGTTAGTTGAGTCGATAATTGGTAAAATTTCAACACGACTATCAGCTTGGTAATACTGATCTATCTTGGATTTATTAAATAAGTCCATCGGTATTTTTAAACTATAGCCTTTACCTTGTATCGAGGATAATTCAATTCCCCATTCACGGAGCACTTTAATATATTTGTTTATTCCGGCACGCGTAATACCAAAATCAGACGCTAGCTCTTCGCCGGAATGAAAATTTCCGTCGGCTAGAATTTCAATTAATTTAAGGGGATTTTGATAACTGCGCATTCGCTCCTCGCTTGTAGACTAATAAAATAATAAAATAAAGTGAAATTATAGCAAAACTGATGAATAAATAAGAGTTATTGGTTATATCCATGACATAAGCAATGATCGCCGGCGCAATAAGACTTCCTAACGTATTGGTTAATAACATTGCTTGATTCATTGATACAATATCTTGTTTTCGTACACAAGAACAAGCCCATGCCATGGATATTGGATAAATCGTGTAGATGGTTGTGCCTAATAAAATAATGGCAAACACATCAAATAAGTTAAATACCAATAATAAGCAAGCAACTAACATGATTAAAGATTCAATCAGTAACACCACTCGACGGCCATATTTATCTGCACACCAATTAGCAGGAAGTTGCGCAATAACGCCAGACAAAATAAGTAAAATCATCCAATTAGCGACTTGGCTATCGCTATACCCTAAATGTGAATAGTAGACAGGTAATAATGAATATAAAGAACCAATTAACATGCCCGCAATCATACAACCGATAAGCCCTATCCGAGAAGGCTTATGTAAAATCATTGGAACAATATTTAAACCGCTTTTCTTTCTTTTTGGTAATTTATAGTGAGTAAGCAAAATAAATAAAATAGCCAATGCCATTAATAGTGTAATAACCAGTCCAAAATAGAGTACTTCTTGCGGAAAATATCTTAACAACGCTTGCCCTAACACCGTACCAATATAGTAAGTTGTTAAATAAACCGCTAGCATTTTTCCTCGTGTACGTACTGTTCCGGTGACTAAAATGCAACTTTCAATCACAACCCATGTCACCGCACAAGCCATACCAATCATAAAACGCCATATTGCCCAACTATAAAAATCCATTGAAAAACTTAAGCTAATGGTGGCAATAGCGAAAAGTAAACAACTATAGGTATAAGTATAACGAGCATTAAAATGACTAATTAACCAGTTTGCCATGATTGTACCAAGCAAGTTACCAGCAAAATAACTTGACCCTACCAGACCAATTTGCCCTAACGAAAACTGGTCTTTTTCTAACCACAGTGGTACTTGGGTATTTAATGCTGATAAAGCGATCGTAACAAAGAGTAAACTTGTTAATAAAATCGGAAATGAATAAGAGTGTTTCATAGTTCAAAATGATTATAAAAAATTGTCTACATCAATTTCGCCTGTTGCACCGATAAAGCGGATTTCAGGTGATAGACGTATTGAAAATTTATTTAAAACGGCGTTTCTAACGTGACGTGCTAAATCAACTACATCTTGTGCCGTTGCCTTATTGATATTAACTAAAACCAATGCTTGTTGTTGATGAACAGCAGCACCACCAATCTGATAACCTTTTAAGCCACACTGATCGATTAACCAACCAGCGGCTAATTTAACTTGATTGTTTGATTGTGGGTATATTGGCATTGCCGGGTAGATTTCAAGTAGTTTGTCGGCAATAACTTTATCCACCACTGGATTTTTAAAAAAACTGCCACCATTACCAAGTAAGTTAGGATCGGGTAATTTACTGCGACGAATTTCACACACTTTATCAAAAATCATTTTAGGCGTGACAGTTTTAGCATCAAAGTTTTTTAATTCACCATAAGTGAGTACTGGCTGCCACTGTTTAGCTAATTTTATACCGACATAAATTACCGCATATCCTTGAGAATAGTGTTGTTTAAAAATGCTTTCACGGTATCCATATTGCCCGTCAGTCACGGTGATAATATTACCGGTTGCAAGTTCCAGCAATTCAACATAGTCAGCAACTTTTTGAAATTCAACACCATAAGCACCGATATTTTGAATTGGTGCAGAGCCGATACAGCCCGGTATAAGCGCTAAATTTTCAAGACCGGCAATATTTTGTGTGATCGTTTTTGTTACGACATCATGCCAGTTTTCTCCTGCGCCTATTTTTAACAACCATTCGTTTTCCGTTTCAGTTATGGTAATACCTTTAATGCGGTTAACGATAATTGTGCCTTCAAAATCACAAGTAAAAAGGGTATTACTCCCCTCACCTATAATCATAATCGGTTGATTAACATTATCATTCCAAACATTTTGTAGTTCCAATACGCTCGATACCGTGATGACATGTTTAGCAAAAACTTCAAGACCAAAAGTATTCGGGATTTTTTGATTCATTATTCACTACCTTTATTTTTTATAATTAACTTCATCCTAAATGGGCAAACTAACGTGTATTAATTAAATTGGTATTTATTTTGTGTTAATGTCTAAAGTTAGCTTTCAGGATTTTATATAACGTCATTCCTTAAATGGGCTATGCTAATATGATGTGAATTAGTTAACATCTTGTTAAATAATTGAGATATTAAATAGTTCATTTTAACACAACACCTTTGAGATTTGATTCATCATAATTAAATTTATCATTTAATTTCTTCAATAATAATTTTCTGCAAATTGCTTAACAAAACATTATTTAATCGCTCTATTAGCGAATATGTCATAATATTTTTTACAAAATCCGTTAATATTAATCAAATAATCAGCTAAAACGATGCTTAAATCTTTTCTGTTTTTTTTTATCATGTATTATAACTAACCTGAAAACCTTTTATTATAAAGGGCTCAAAAAATAGTTTTAATCGTTAAAAAATTTTTTTGTTACACAATTGACTTTAATAAAGTAAGCAAATGTGTGCTAGATCACAATATTAGCAATCGTTATTTCATAACATGGTTGCCAAGCTTAGTGATATTTGAGATTTAGAGGAAATTATGAAAAGAGTTTTTATTATGATCCTCGATTCCTTTGGAATTGGTGGAGCCGAAGATGCAAAAAAATATGGAGATGAAGGATCGAATACATTAGGTCATATTGCCGAAGCCTGTGCATTAGGTCAAGCCGATAAAGGACGCCAAGGTCCATTAAAATTACCTAATTTAGCTAAGCTCGGCTTAATCGAAGCAGCCTACGAATCGACCGGTTATTATCCCCAAGGAATGCACACAGAAGGTGAAATAATCGGTTCTTATGGCTATGCTAGTGAAATTTCTTCGGGTAAAGATACACCATCAGGACATTGGGAAATAGCTGGCGTTCCTGTACTTTTTGATTGGGGCTACTTTTCCAACACCACCAATAGTTTTCCTCAAGAATTATTAGATAAAATTGTAAAGCGCGCCAACCTATCTGGTTATTTAGGTAACTGCCATTCATCAGGAACTATTATTCTAGATGAGCTGGGTGAAGAACATATGACAAGTGGCAAACCGATATTTTATACTTCAGCCGACTCAGTTTTTCAGATAGCGTGTCATGAAGAAACATTCGGCTTAGATAGATTATATGAAATCTGCGAAATCGCGCGTGATGAACTGAATAAAGGCAATTATAACATTGGGCGTGTGATTGCCAGACCATTTATCGGTAAAAAAGCGGGGGAATTTGTCCGTACCGGTAACCGCCACGATTTAGCCGTTGAACCACCTGCCCCAACCATGATAAAAAAACTGGTTGATGAAAAACAAGGCACTGTCGTATCAATCGGTAAAATAGCCGATATTTATGCACATGTTGGTATTACAAAAAAAGTTAAAGCAACCGGTATTGAAGCCCTTTTCAATGCATCAATTGAAGAGATAAAACAAGCCAAAGATAATACGATTGTATTTACTAACTTTGTTGATTTTGACTCGTCTTATGGTCATCGACGTGATGTTGCCGGTTACGCTGCTGCGCTAGAATATTTTGATTCTCGCTTACCCGAAATGTTAGATCTTATCGAACCGGGTGATCTACTGATTATCAGTGCTGATCATGGATGCGATCCAACTTGGGCTGGCACAGATCATACTCGTGAACATATTCCAGTCATCGTTTACGGTGATAGTGTTCCTGTTGGTTCCCTAGGGCATCGTAAAACCTTTGCTGATATCGGTCAGAGTGTTGCCGATTATTTTGATTTATCACCAATGGAATATGGGCAATCTTTTATCAAAAAATAGGTAACAGAAATATATTTTTCAAAAACTTTCAGGAGAAATTAATGTCTACCCCACACATTAACGCAATTGAAAATGCTTTTGCAGAAACTGTCTTAATGCCAGGCGATCCATTACGAGCAAAATTTATTGCAGAAACCTTTTTAGAAAATGCACAAGAAGTGACCAATGTAAGAGCGATGTTAGGTTTTACTGGCTATTATAAAGGTCAAAAAGTTTCTGTTATGGGGCATGGAATGGGCATACCATCTTGTTCTATCTATACAACAGAATTAATAAAATTTTATGGTGTAAAAAATATCATTCGTGTCGGTTCATGTGGTGCGATTAGCCCAAATGTAAACATTGGCGATGTGATTATTGGTATGGGTGCTTGCACAGATTCTAAAGTTAATCGTATTCGTTTTAAGGATCATGATTTTGCAGCTATTGCCGATTTTGATCTTACTTGCCACGCTGTAAGTGCAGCCAAAAAATTAGGTGTTAATGTAAAAGTGGGTAACCTCTTTTCAGCTGATCTTTTTTATAGTGTTGAACCCGAACTGTTTGATGTAATGGAAAAATACAATATTTTAGGGGTTGAAATGGAAGCAGCAGGAATTTATGGGGTTGCCGCGGAATATGGTGCCAAAGCATTAGCTATTTGTACGGTATCTGATCATATACGTAAAGGCGAAGCCATGACAGCTGAACAGCGTCAACTTGGTTTTAAAGAAATGATCACCGTTGCGTTAGAATCGGTTTTATTAAACCAAAACTAAAATGGCAGAATGACTGCCATTTTTTTTAATTACTCAAAATTGTTAATGACTGAACTACATCATCAAAAGTGTTCAGTCAAAAAAAATTTTTTCGGTTTCACGCAATATCGCTGTACAACAGGTTGAAGTTGCAATCAATTTATTGATTATATTTTAGGTAAGAAGTTATGAAAAAGATCGCATTGAATAAGGAATTGAAATGAATACTAAGTTACAACTAAAAGTTATATTTTTTATGCAATTTTTTATTTGGGGATGTTGGTTAATCACCTTCGGTTCTTACATGAATGATGTTTTATCCTTTTCAAGAACAGATATTGGATTAGTGTATGGTTCAATGGGGTTAGCATCGCTATTTATGCCAGGTTTATTAGGTGTAGTTGCAGATAGATGGATCCCTGCTAATCGCTTATACATGCTTTGTCATTTAATTGGTGCAATTACATTATGCATTGCTGCATTAATTACTTCACCCTCTATGATGATGATTGTCATGCTTATTCATTGTTTAGCTTTCATGCCTACCATTGCGATATCAAACTCAATAGCTTATTCATGTATCGAATCTAAAGGGCTTGATGTCATCGCTGAATTTCCCGGCATTCGAATATTTGGCACAATTGGCTTTATTGTTGCCATGTGGTTAGTTAGCTTTTTAAAATTTGATCTTAGTAACATGCAACTATACACAGCGGCAGCCGGTTCAGTCGTATTATGTCTGGTGTCGTTAACACTCCCTTTGATTCCGACATCAAAAAATGCAATCAAAGAAAAATCACTTATCAGTTCGTTAGGATTAGATGCACTTGTCTTATTTAAGCAACCAAGAATGGCAATATTCTTCCTGTTTGCGGTCTTATTAGGTGGAATTTTACAAATTACCAATACTTTTGGTGACCAATTCCTACGAGACTTTAGAAACATTCCGATCTATGAAACGAGTTTAGTTGTGAAATACCCGTCAGTCTTATTGTCGATTTCACAAATATCGGAAGTCATATTTATCTTATTTGTACCTTTCTTTATGAAAAGATTAGGCATCAAATATGTAATGTTGATTAGTATTCTAGCTTGGGTTGCGCGTTTTGGTCTTTTTGCCTATGGCGACCCATCACCAATTGGCTTTGTATTACTGTTACTTTCGATGATAGTTTATGGTTGTGCATTTGATTTCTATAATATTTCTGGCTCCATGTATGTCGAAAAATCGGTATCGCCAAGTATACGTAACAGTGCTCAAGGTCTATTTATGATAATGACTAATGGTATTGGTGCTTATTTAGGTTCGGTGATTAGCGGAATTGTCGCCGAACACTATACGCAAATCATTGATGAAAAACAGATCACAGATTGGCATACCGTATGGCTCATTTTTGCTGGCTATGCGCTGGTGCTGGCTGTCATATTTATGGTCATATTTAAAAATGACACCAATGAACAAAAAACAGCCGAGGCCGTTAATTAATCGTTGTTGAGAAGTTTCATTCAATCACAGAAGGATAATGATCATTGTCCTTCTGTTTGAATCAAAAACAAGCATATTGATTAAGCTAGCGTTTAAAATTACCCTTTTTAACCTCGAGATGATGTGATTAATCAGGGTGATACTGTTTAAATTAAAACGATACCTATCTCACAAAATAAAAATTGGTCACACAAAAAGTATGGAAATAAGATACCTGATCAAGGTAAAATAGATAACAACGCAATTAGCAAAGCTAAAATGCCATTAATCTATCACTATTTGTGTTAAGCGACCTAATAGTGGGAGCCGAGAAAGCATATTAAAAAGATAACTTATCAAATGAATAAACCATTGCTTCCTAAAGTGATATTACATGAACATGTTGAAGGTAGTATTACCCCTTTTATGGCTAAAAAGTTAGCTGATAAAAATCATATTACCTTCCCATCTTCGTTATGCTATCAATCGGGTGAATATGATGCTAACGAATATAAAAATGGGCGATATCGTTATGATGAAACTGATTTTGTTCAGTTTATTCAAACCTATGATACTGTCTCAAATTTTGTAAAAACCCCCGAAGATTATTACCTTATTACTTATGATTTTCTTTATCGAAATGCCAAACAGGGGCTAATCTATTGCGAACTCTTTCTTTCTCCTTATCACATTTGCGCAACAGAAGAACAGGGTGAAATAATCTGGGATGAAGAGCGATTTCATCAAACCTTACAGCAAATGGATGCCGCCATAACTGACGTACAAAAAGAATTTAATATTACCGTAAGATATCATGTGATTGGTGTTAGGCATTTAGGGGCGAAAACAGTACATGATACCCTATTATTTATTGAAAAAAACCCTCACCCATTTATTACCGGTTTTAATATTGCCGGTAATGAAAAAGCCGGTCACTTCGATGATTTTCAAACCTCACACCAATTAGCCCAAAAACTCAATTTAAAAAAATCTTATCATGCTGGCGAAATAGAACCCGCAGCAAGCATTATTCAAGCCCTTAAACATGGTGCAGATAGGATTGGGCATGGCATTCGAGCGATTGAAGATCAGGAATTAATCAACGAATTAGTTCGACGCAACATAACATTAGAAGTTGCGTTAACCAGTAACCGCATTTTAGTCAATGAGTTACATGGGGATATCCATCATCACCCAGTAAGACAGCTTTATGATCAGGGTGTACGAATTACCTTAAATACCGATGACGCAGGCATTTTTGGTACTGACATCGAAAAAGAATATTGTTTAGCCCAATCTATCTTTCACTTTACTCGTTTAGAATTGCTCGATATTACACTGTGTGGAATTGATGCGGCGTTTGTTGAAGATTTGCAAAAAGCACGGTTGACGGATTATGTACTATCCTGTTTCACCACCGATGATCAGCTATCATTACAAACAGCAATCAATGAAAATAATTATCACCCAGCCATTATTAAACGATTTATTCATTACCAACATTTATTATTAAAACGGATGAAAAATAGCATTACCGGAAATAAATAGGAGATTCATATGATAAAAAATAAACTCACTTTACCCCTTTTAACCCTATTGATTTCTGGCACGCTTCATGCAGCAACAGTAGATTTAAGAATTATCGAAACAACCGATCTGCATGGCAATATGATGAATTTTGACTATTTTAAAGATCAATCTGTCGATACCTTTGGATTCGCTAAAACCGCCAATTTAATTCATCAAGCTCGCAATGAAGTCAAAAACAGTGTACTGGTTGATAATGGCGATCTAATTCAAGGAAGTCCTATGGCAGATTATACTGTCAATAAAGGGCTTAAAAATGGTGAGACCCACCCTGTCTATAAAGCCATGAACACGTTAAATTATACCGTTGGTAACATAGGTAATCACGAGTTTAACTTTGGTTTAGACTTCCTGCAAAAAAGCCTTGCCGGTGCTAAATTTCCTTATATTAATGCCAATGTCTATGATGCAACGACCGGGCAGCCCTTTTTTAAACAATATATTATTGTCGACACGCCGGTTATTGATCGAGAAGGTAATCAACACACTATTAAAATTGGTTATATAGGATTTGTTCCACCTCAAATTATGCAATGGGATAAATTAAATTTGGATGGAAAAGTCGAAGTTAAAGACATCACAGAAACAGCCAAACAGTTAGTTCCGCAAATGAAAAAAGAAGGAGCTAATATCATTATCGCCATTCCGCATTCGGGTGTTTCTGCTGAACCTTATAAAGCATTAGCCGAAAACTCGGTATACTATTTAAGTCAAGTAGAGGGTATTAATGCGATTATGTTTGGTCATTCACATGGCGTGTTTCCAAGCGACAATTTTAAATCATTACCGAATACTAATATTGAAACCGGCAATATAAATCATGTTCCTGCCGTTATGCCCGGACAATGGGGAAGCCATTTGGGCGTTGTTGATTTAGTCCTAAATGGTGACAATTCAAATTGGCAAGTGACTTCAGGTAAATCTCAAGCTCGCCCAATTTATGACATGAAAACCAAAAAAGCACTGGTTGATGCCGATCAACATATTACTCACGTACTAAAAGAAGATCACCAAGGTACACGTGAATTTGTCGGAAAACCGATTGGGAAAATTGATAGTGATATCACCAGTTATTTGGCTTTAGTTCAAGATACTACGGCATTACAAATTATAAGTGATGCGCAAATAGCATATGTAAAACAATTTATTCAAGGTGACCCAGATCTTGATGGTTTACCAGTTTTATCGGCTATTGCCCCGTTCAAGGCTGGTGGTAGAAAAAACGATCCAACTGCTTTTGTTGATGTAAAAAAAGGCGATCTTACATTTAGAAATGCAGCGGATATCTACTTATACCCTAACCTGTTATCAGTCGTCCAAGTGACCGGCAAAGAGGTCAAAGAGTGGCTTGAATGTTCGGCAGGGGTATATAATCAGATTGATACGAAAGTCACGACACCGCAGTACTTAATAGATTGGGATCATTTCAGAACGTATAATTTCGATACGATTGATGGCGTAAATTACCAAATTGATATTACTCAGCCTGCTCGCTACGATGGCAATTGCCAACTAATCAATGCGCAGTCTGAACGAATTAAAAATTTAACCTATCAACAAAAACCAATTGATCCTAATCAAACCTTCTTGATAGCAACAAATAATTATCGTGCTTATACCGGTGCGTTTCCGGGAACGGGAAGCAAAAATGTTAAATTTAATTCACCCGATGATTTAAGAGTGATTTTATCGGCTTATATCACTAACACCACCCATAAAAATGGGGAGGTAAAGGTGGCAGTCGATAATAACTGGCAAATTGCCCCGATAACCAGTAATACCAAATTAGATATTCGTTTTGAATCATCGCCAACTGAAGAAGCCAAAGCAGTTATCGAAAAACATTCGTTATATCCAGCAAGCTATGTGGAAAAAGATAATCTAGGATTTGGGATTTATCGTCTGGATTTACAATCACCGATGAATGTGCAATCTAAACATCAATAGAACAAGGTATAATTAACAGGATTATCATGATGAAAATTGAAAAACTAATCGAACTGGCCAAAACCGCACGTTCTAACGCTTACGTACCTTATTCTAAATTTCAAGTTGGTGCGGTACTCATTACTGAAGATGACGAGGTCATTTTAGGTTGCAATGTTGAAAATGCATCGTACGGATTGGCTAACTGTGCCGAACGAACCGCTATTTTCAAAGCCGTTTCAGAAGGCAAACGCAAATTTAAAAAATTAGTTGTCATTGGCGATACCCACGAACCTATTTCACCCTGTGGAGCCTGTCGCCAAGTAATAAGTGAATTTTGCGCTAAAGATATGCCCGTAATTTTGACAAATATGCAAGGAAAAATACAAGAAACAACCGTTGGTGAGCTATTACCTTGGTCATTTTCACCCAGTGATTTAGACTAGAAACATTCTTATAATAAAAAATTATCACTAAAAATGAGTAAAAATGACAATGTCATGTCGTATTAAATTATACAATTTATGCGCAAAAATGTTGACTGATTTAAACGTCGTTTAACATCAAATAAACAGACCAAGGTAATATTAACCTAATATATTGACATTAAGAGAGAAGATTAATGAGATTTGTAGATATTATTGAAAAAAAACGTGATGGACATCCACTAACAACTGAAGAAATCCAATTTTTTATTACCAATTATACTAATGGCACAATCCCTGATTATCAAGTGAGTGCTCTATTAATGGCTATCTACTATCAAGGCATGACGTCAAAAGAGTGTGCTGATTTAACCACAGCGATGATGCATTCGGGTGATACTGTCGATCTCTCTTCAATTCAAGGTATCAAAGTTGATAAACATTCAACAGGTGGCGTTGGCGATACCACTACCCTTGTGCTTGCCCCATTAGTGGCAGCCGTTGGTGTACCGGTTGCTAAAATGTCCGGACGAGGACTTGGTTACACAGGGGGTACCAATGACAAATTTGAGTCAATCCCTGGATTTAAAATGGAATTAGATAAGCAAGAATTTATTGATCAAGTCAATCAAAAAGGTGTGTCAGTTATTGGACAATCGGGTAATTTAACGCCTGCTGATAAAAAACTTTATTCCCTTCGTGATGTTACCGGTACGGTCAATTCAATTCCACTTATTGCTAGTTCGATTATGAGCAAAAAGTTAGCTGCAGGTGCCGATGCAATTGTTTTAGATGTGAAAACTGGTGATGGCGCATTGATGCGAGAGATGGCAGATTCAGAAAAATTAGCTTATGAAATGGTTAAGATCGGCAATCAAATTGGACGAAGAACCATGGCGATAATTTCGGATATGTCACAACCGCTTGGATTTGCAATTGGTAATGCGCTAGAAGTAAAAGAAGCCATTGATACCTTAAAAGGTCAAGGTCCTTCAGATTTAACTGAATTAGTACTGACATTGGGCAGCCAAATGGTAGTGTTAGCGAATAAAGCGAAAACGCTTGATGAAGCACGAGTAAAACTTCAAGAGGCAATAAACAATGGCAAAGCGACTGAAAAATTCAAAACCTTAATTGAAGCGCAAGGTGGTGATAGCTCAGTGGTTGATCACCCTGAAAAATTAGCAAGTGCCCCTTACCAAATCGCCTTACCAGCACTTAAATCGGGTTATGTTTCTCGTATTGTTGCCGATCAAATCGGAATCGCAGCGATGCAATTAGGTGCAGGACGTGCAACGAAGGACGATATCATCGATCCTGCGGTAGGTATTGTGTTACATAAAAAAGTCGGCGATAAAGTGGAACAAGGCGAAGCTTTACTTACCATCCACGCTAGCACTGACAAACTTGATGCGATCAAACAAAAACTGTATGACAATATCACTATTAGTGATAATGCGCACGTGCCAACATTAATTTATAAGGTCATTACGGAGTAGTGATTGTCTATAAGGAATTAGGAGACACCATGTATTATTTAAATATAACTAAAAAACTATCACTAGCCCTTGCTTTGGGACTATTTTCGGTCAATGCAATAGCAGATGCTATCACGAAACAGCCAATAGCCCATTCTTGGAAAGAGAATCAACCCTATCAATTCACCATTTTACATACGAACGATCATCATGGTCGTTTTTGGCAAAATGAAATTGGTGAATATGGGCTTGCCGCTCAAAAAACGGTGGTAGATGACATCAGAAAAGAAGTTACCGCCAAAGGTGGAACATTATTACTTTTGTCAGGTGGTGATATTAATACAGGTGTGCCCGAATCTGATGTACTTCAAGCTAAACCGGATTTTATTGGCATGAACGAAATAGGCTATGATGCTATGGCTGTTGGTAATCATGAATTTGATCATCCATTATCTATCATTCGTGAACAGCAACAATTGGCACATTTTCCTTTTTTGTCTGCTAATACTTACTTCAAAGGCACGGATAATCGTGTCTTTGATGCCTATAAAATGTTTGACTTAAATGGTATCCGAGTTGCCGTTTTTGGTCTTACCACTGATGATACCATTTATCTCGCTTCACCCATGAATACGCAAGGTGTTGAGTTTCGCCAAACATTACCTGAAGCACAAAAAGTGATTGCTCAAATTCAACAAAACGAACACCCAGATATGATTATCGCCGTGACCCATATGGGACACTACGAAAATGGTGAACACGGTTCAATGGCGCCGGGTGATGTAGAATTAGCCCGAGGCTTAAAATCGGGCGAATTAAATATGATTGTAGGTGGACATTCTCAAAATCCGGTTTGTATGGCAAGTGCAAATAAACGAGTTACTGAATATGTTCCCGGTACACCCTGCGCACCAGATCAACAAAATGGGACTTGGATAGTACAGGCTCACGAATGGGGAAAATACGTAGGTAGAGCAGATTTTGAATTTCTAAATGGAAAATTGACACTTAAAAATTATCAATTAATTCCTATTAACCTTAAAAAAGAAGTGGATCATGGCAACGACACTAAACGCCTTGAGTTTTACACCACTGAGATCCCTCAAGACCCACAGCTATTGCAGATATTGCAACCTTATCAAGAACAAGGCAGAAAAAAACTGTCAATTAAAAGCGGCGAATTGGTCGGTCGACTTGAAGGCGATCGCCATATTGTCCGATATCAGCAAAGTAATTTAGGACAATTATTACTCAGTGCTTTTATTGAAAAGACAGGTGCAGACTTGGGTATCTTATCGGGAGGGATGATTCGAGATTCATTGATTGAAGGCGATATTGCTTATCGAGATATTCTTAAAGTTGAACCTTTTGGCAATAGTGTGGTTTATGTCGAGTTAACCGGACGTGAATTGATTGACTACCTTAACGTTGCATTGAGCAAAAAGCAAGGATCGGGTGGCTTTACTCATCTAAGAAATATTACCTTAACGCGCTCAGGTGAAAATATTGAAAATGTCAAAATCAATCAACAACCCATTGACTTACAAAAGAAGTATCGTCTGGTGACATTGGATTTTTTAGCGATGGGCGGAGACGGCTATCCGATAATCAACACATTACCTACTTATGTGGATACTGGTTATCGTGATGCGGATGTTGTAAAACAGTATTTTGAAACACATTCGCCAATTAATGCTGCTGATTATGAACCAATACGCATGATTATCGAAAAATAATCATTAGGTTCACCATTTAAATTAAATAAATTTGCTTTTTAGTATCGAGGTTAATATGCACATGACAGAGTTCCAAAGCAGTTGTTATCAAATCGTCACCGATCCTAATTTATCACCCAAACAGAAAGCCAACTTATTGGCATTAGCGGCAGAAAATAATCTGCCTTATGTTGAGCTTGATAATGAAACCCGAAAAGCGTTAGACGAAAATGTTATTTGTGATATGTTTGAGGGTCATGCGCCTTATAAGCCTCGATATGTACTACCTGATTATGCTAAATTTCTTAAACAAGGCTCTGAGTGGTTAGAACTTGATCCCGCCAAAACGTTTGATGATGCCTTAAATATGCTGACTATTGTTTATCATCATGTACCATCCGTTACCGGCATGCCTGTTTATCTGGGTTGTTTAGATCAAATATTGTTACCCTATGTTGGGGAGCTCACTGAAGATGAACTTTATCAACGATTAAGACATTTTTGGATAATGTTAGATCGTAATTTACCTGATGCTTTTATGCATGCCAACATTGGACCAACCGATAATGTTATTTGTCGTCTGATTTTACGTGTGGACAAAGAACTCAAACAAGTTGCACCAAATTTAACCTTTATCTATGATGAAAACATCACACCTGAAGCGTTACTATCCGTTGCAATAGGCAATATTTGCGAAACGGCTAAACCTCACATTGCCAATAATCAGATGATTCAAAAAGATTTTGATGAAAAAGGCTATGGCGTTGTCAGCTGTTATAACTCCTTACCTATCGCTGGTGGTGGCAGTACCCTATCAAGAATCAACTTAAAAGAAGTGGCAAAACGCAGCCAACATATTGATGATTTTCTGCAAAATACGCTACCCTATTACTGCCAACTACAATTAAATTTAATCAAAGCCCGTTCAGCCTTTTTGTACGAAAAGTCAAACTTCTTTCAAAATAGTTTTTTAGTAAAAGAAGGATTAATTGATGCCAACCGATTTGCACCCATGTTTGGTATTTATGCTATGGCTGAAGCGATTAATATACTACAAGAAAAATCGAACTTAGCGGGTCGCTATGGTGTCGATGAAGATGCTAATGAACTGGCTACCACCATTTCTAAACAATTAGCCGACTTTATTAATCATCATAAAATTAACCATGCTTGGCAAGGTAAAGCTATGTTACATGCTCAATCAGGTATCAGTACGGATAGAGGCACTACACCGGGCTTACGAATTCCTTATGGTCACGAGCCGGATCCTGTTACCCATATTATGGCACTGTTTAAACATCACCATTATTATACATCAGGCATTAGTGATATTTTAACGATTGATGAAACCATTAAAAATAATCCTTCCGCTTTACTGCAAATTTGTAAAGCGGCATTTCAATTTGGCTTCCGAGAGTTTACCGCCAATATTAGTGGTAATGATCTGGTACGAGTAACGGGCTACATGGTGAGATTATCAGATATCAAAAAATATAAAGAAGAAGGTTCACGGATTAATACCACATTTTTAGGTAGTGAAGCCGCACAAGATACCGTTAATAATAGCTATTTATGCCGTACACCACGGGTGATCAGTCATGAACAAGTCATGGGCAATCGTTAATAAACTTTTACCCTTTTCTTGCGTTGACGGGCCGGGAAACCGATTAGTTATATTTTTACAAGGTTGTAATTTTAAATGCTTAAATTGCCACAATCCTTATACCATTTCACTATGTCAGGATTGTGGTGACTGTGTCGCCACATGTCCACATCAGGCGTTAACGTTTAGTCATCATCAAGTTATTTGGCAGACATCAACTTGCCAGCAATGTGATACTTGCCTTCAAACTTGCCAATATCACTCAACACCAATGACTTACCGATATAGTGTTGAAGATATACTAAACATCATTCGCAAATACCTTCCCTTTTTAAATGGTATTACGCTTAGTGGCGGGGAAGCGACCATTCAATTACCTTTTATTGAAAAACTGTTTCATGCCATTAAACATGCCGATGACTTAAAACATTTAACCTGTTTTATTGATAGCAATGGTTATTTATCTCAAACGGGTTGGCAAAAAGTAGTGAATGTCATGGATGGTGCGATGATTGATCTTAAAGCTTGGGATACCCAAGTTCACAAAAAGTTAACCGGCAGAGATAATCATCGAGTCATAAAAACAATAGAATATCTTTCAAAGATCCAAAAATTACATGAAGTCAGATTCTTGATCATCCCAACTCATACGGATCTTCAAAATAAGGCAGAACAAATCGCGCACTTTTTATTGGCGTTGGATCCGAGTATCAGAGTGAGAATCAATGCATTTCACCACCATGGTGTACAAGGAATAGCCAAAACATGGGAACCAGCATCAAAACAACATGTCGAAAATTTTGCTACTGAGTTAAAACAATTTGGGCTGAAAAATATTATTTTGCCCACTGTTTACTTATCATGATAATTAAATAGTTTTGATTAATGTGAAAATAGCCAAAATATCAGGAAGATGATGAGCTAATTAAAAAGATTGATATATCGACCAACATCTTTATTATTGTAAAATTTTTACAATAAAAATGAGCAGGTTTTTAAATCTGCTCATTTAGTGGAAACCCAAAATTAAATTTAAAGATATTATCTTATCACTTTAACTGCGCTTTTTGAAAAAGCAGATAATTTTATATATTTTCTAATATTTAACACATAAGGTATATGCTATATCTGGTTCAACAATAACGTTACCTTCTACAATCCCTACACTGTAGTATCGATTATTTCCATATATATCTTTCACTGATGATTGTTCACTGGTGAAATAGAAATCATAATAGATGAAATTTTTCAAATTTGACAAACCATCTAACATATCTCGACCAATAATATCTAAAGGTGCATAGAAGTAGACTTTACCCCATTCTGGCGTTAATCCTTCACCAATTGCTCTTTTGTACCCATTATCTTTTACATAATAGTTATCATTAGTGGTTGGCGTGTAAGCTAAAGACGAGTTTGTAATCTCAGCTCGTGTTGGCAATCTATCATTATTGTTTTGACATAATCTATTTGAATTTTGCCAATTACTCGGAAGGTTATTTAAGAAATATAACCAATGTTTTATAGAAAAAGTATAATAAAACTGTGCTAGCGTTCTATTATTGGTCACTAATATGACAAATTTATCACCTTGACCAGGTACATTGTTAGTAAATTTAAATTCACTTTTAGAATCAGCGTTTGAATCACGTGCAGTATTAACTAATGAATTATTTGGATTTTTGACCAAGGTATAACTATAATCAGATATTGGATTGACTGGTACAATTCTGAAACGAGCTTCCGGAAAAGCATAAGTTGGGAAATAATTACCATTTTGATCTTTTGCAGTGGCCTTAAAGCCTTGATGAATAGTAAATTGATCGCTGTTATAAGAAGGATTAACATCTATTGTATCAGCACCATAAGGCGCATAGTTCCCACCTTCATCCCAACCATTATGAGTAATCAAAGCCAGTATACCGGGTCTGATAAAACAGATACCGTCATCAGCACTTACTTCAAATGTTTTTGATACTTCTCTTGGTTCTGAAGTATCAGGCTCACCGTACTGAGTTTTAGCAATAAATTGAATCGTCACTTTTACCGATGATTTTGCATTAGCAGTAGATGAGTTACACACATCACTACCCAAAAATGAAGTAGAGTTAGAAGGAATAATATTATTGTTCTGGTCTCGCCATTCAGCATTAATCGATTGAATGATAAAACTACCGTTAGTAGCCAATTTATCTCCATCCACATCATTGATATCACTATCATTCAAGCTTGAAGTATCGACATCAAATGAATAAAGACTAGGAGACGTATTGTAAGCAACAGAAATCTTATCGCTATTACCCGGCGTAATTATCGCTGGATCAAGACCATCAATATTTAATTTGACTTGAATTCCGTTTAAAACTTTTGTGTCAGCGGTTTCTAGAATTTCAGGTGGATTACCGTGAATATATTGCGCTGTAATAGCAGAAACTGATAATCCAGCTAAAGCGATGTGACAAAAAAGCCCAAAAAAAGCAACAACGGCAATATTCAATATTAATTGCATCAGATAAAGTTTTTTGGAAACAAACATATCACTATTCATGCTAATTCCTCTACCCATAAGCTTGTCTATAAGTTGAAACAAAGTTATTGATTTGAAGTTTTAGTGAACGACAAATTTATCAAAATTTGATAAAAATGTTACCGGTTACATTTTCAATTTATAAAAAAATTACAAGCAATCATAACCATTAGAAGTTGTTAAATTGTATCCATTTAAAGGCAAATTTTGTTGATAACTTGGCAACAACGGATCATTTCGTTATAAAAAAGTGCAATATTCGAATACCGTTAATTACTTTATTTAAGAATATTAAAATAAGAAATGCTAAATAAAAAGATCAGGTTAAAACAGTTTAACTATACTAACTTGCTGATTAATTAAAATAATTAATTGTACAAGATGACAAATAATTGAATCAATTTTATATAGTATATAATAATATGAGTAATATGGAATAGCTAAATATTGATTTATCATTATTTAATGGCTTTCAGATGAATATTGGATGGAAAATTCACAAGCTAAATAAGTTAACCTAACTGATTTTATTTTCAACCATTGTATTTATTATTAGAGTTTTATTAAAATGTTATGAAATAAACATTAAACAAAAAGAAGGCGTTAGCCTCCTTTTCGTTTTATAGAACACATATTAACGCCGCTATTTTCCCTTTTTAAAAGCAGCGGCAAAAGCATTGCCCATTGCGCTATTGGTAACCGGCGTTGACTGTGTATTTTTAGCCGTGCTGGTTGATTTATTCTTTTTCGGTTTGCCACCTTCAGAGTTTGGCATTGTTGGATCATCAAGTCGCATTGATAAAGCAATACGTTTACGAGCAATATCAACTTCCATCACTTTAACTTTGACAATATCACCAGCTTTAACTATGCTTCGAGGATCTTCAACAAACTTATCAGATAAGGCTGATATATGAACTAACCCATCTTGATGAACACCAATATCGACAAACGCACCAAAATTAGTCACGTTAGTTACGGCACCTTCCATAACCATGCCTACTTTCAAATCTTCCATGGTTTCGATATTATCGGCAAATTGAGCTGTTTTAAATTCTGGCCGTGGATCGCGTCCGGGTTTATCAAGTTCTTTGATAATATCAGTCACCGTAGGCACACCAAAATGGTCATCAACATAATCAACTGCTTTGAGTGAGTTTAAATATTTCGAATCACCTAAAATCTCTTTTAACGATTTATGGTTTTTATCTAAAATACGTTCCACAACCGGATAAGCTTCAGGGTGAACGGCTGATGCATCAAGTGGATTATCGCCATCCATAATACGCAAAAAACCAGCACATTGTTCATAGGCTTTAGGCCCTAGGCGTGAAACTTTTAGTAACTGCTTACGGTTAGAAAATTGTCCATTTTCATTACGCCAATTAACAATATTTTGTGCAATAACTTTATTGAGTCCCGCTATGCGAGCTAATAACATCATCGATGCTGTATTTAAATTTACCCCAACCGCATTGACCCCATCTTCTACAACAGCATCCAATTTTTTTGCGAGCTGAGTTTGGCTAACATCATGTTGATACTGACCGACACCAATTGATTTCGGATCAATTTTTACAAGTTCAGCTAGGGGATCTTGCAGACGACGAGCAATCGATACTGCACCACGTATTGATACATCCAAATCAGGAAACTCTTGAGCGGCTAGCTCGGATGCAGAATAGACCGATGCACCTGCTTCACTTACAATGACTTTTTGACCTTTGACTTCAGGATATTTTTTTTGTACATCGAGATAAAAACGTTCGGTTTCACGCGATGCCGTGCCATTACCAATCGCCACTAATTCAACTTGGTATTTAATGCATAGCGCCGCAACAATCATTGCAGCTTTATCCGCTTGCCCGGTATGCGGATAAATTGTTTCAGTTGCGACTAATTTACCCGTTGCGTCAACAACAGCAATTTTTACGCCTGTTCGTAATCCTGGATCCATTCCCATGGTAACTTTCATCCCTGCCGGCGCAGCCATTAACATATCATGCAAGTTAGCGGCAAACACATTGATCGCCTCTTCCTCCGCCTGCTCACGTAAAGTGGTCATCAGTTCGGTTTCCATGTGCATTAAAATTTTAATTCGCCATGTCCAATTAATGACAGCTTTTCGCCATTTATCTGCGGGTTGATCGTTAAAATGAATGCCTAAATGCTCAGTAATAATTTGTTCGCAATAGCTCTCTTTAGGCGTTTCTTCAAATTGCGGATCGGCGTTAAGGGAAAGTTGTAAAAAGCCTTCATTTCGTCCTCTGAACATCGCTAAAGCACGATGAGAAGGCACTTTTGAAATCAGTTCGCTTTGCGCAAAATAATCACGGAATTTTGCCCCTTCTTCTTCTTTACCTGCAACCACTTGTGAAACTAAATGCGCATTATTCCATAGATAATGGCGTACTTTAGCTAGCAATGTCGCATCTTCGGCAAATCGTTCCATTAGGATGTATCGTGCCCCATCCAATGCAGATTTAGTATCGTCAATTCCTTTTTCAGAATTAAAGAATTTTTCCGCTTCGCTATCAGGATCAAGTGATGGATTATCCCATAACGCATCGGCCAATGGTTCAAGTCCTGCTTCAATAGCAATCTGTCCCCGTGTACGGCGTTTAGGTTTATAGGGTAGATAGAGATCTTCAAGTTCAGTTTTACTGAGTGTTTGGATAATTTTTTGACTCAGTTCTGGGGTGAGTTTTCCTTGTTCCTCAATTGACTTTAATATCGTTTGTTTACGATCTTCAAGTTCTCGCAAATAACCTAACCGACTATCTAAAGTACGTAGTTGGGTATCATCTAACCCACCGGTCACTTCTTTACGATAACGCGCAATAAAAGGAACAGTGCTTCCTTCATCTAATAATTGAATAGCAGCTAAAACTTGTTCTGGTTTAACTGTCAATTCACCCGCTATAATATGGCTTATTTGATTATTTATCATGATATCTCTGTATATCTCGTCGATTAACGGAATGTAAACTTATTATGCAAAAAGCTAATTATATAACAAGAGAGGGCTACTTGGCACTCGATCGTGAATTGAAATATTTATGGAAAGAAGAAAGACCTCGTGTTACTCAAGCGGTTTCTGATGCGGCAGCCCTTGGCGATCGTAGTGAAAATGCAGAATATATTTATGGAAAACGACGATTGCGTGAAATTGACAGACGAGTACGATTTTTGACAAAGCGCTTAGAAATATTAACCATTGTCGATCCCGATCCAAGGCAAGAAGGAAAAGTATTTTTTGGTGCTTGGGTAAAACTGGAAGATGAATCCGGTCACGCGCAAATTTACCGTATTGTGGGAGCCGATGAATTTGATCCTAAAAAAAATTGGATTTCCATTAATAGTCCTGTTGCCAGAGCGTTAATTGGTCATAAAGTTGATGATGAAATATCAGTAATGACACCGAATGGAAAAGCTTATTTTTGTATTCTAAAAATTAGCTATACTCAAATAATATAATGTTATATATTGATAATTTAATCGTTAAAAAATAAAGGAATATTATGAAAAGAAAAAGAAGGTTGGTTTCTCAAAGCGTACTTTTTTTATTAATGTTAATGATGGTCGTTTCTTATTATTTTTTTAAACCTAATGATACAAAAACATTATCATCAAATAATGAATTAACGTTAAAATTTGATCATATTGAATTTGCTAAACTAAATTCTCTCTTTACTATAATGAATAAAGATGGATTTAATATGCAGTCAGACGATGAATTCGGTCCAATTGGCTTCTATGATAAGAATTCTAAGCAATTTTATTCAGTTAATGGATCGGGTCTAAAAAGTTTTAAATTTAAAAGTAATACACCGATTAACGGTCATTACTACCCTGATTTTTCTGTTATCATTTTACCATTTGATTCTAAAACTGAAGCTGAAAAATATAAGAAACTATTGCAGAAACCACTTATTTGTAATCATACCATTGACGAATGTGAATCGATGAAAGAACCTTATACATTAGTAACTAATGGGCATTTCGTTTTTATACTTTATACCAAAGCCGAAATGTTTAAAGAGTATATAGAAAGATACGCAAAAGTTTTACAAAATCTTCCTATGTAATGATTCAATTATTTATAGGTATAATATCTAGTGTCTATATATTAGGGTGAATTCAGTTTACAATTAAGATCACGATTACTCATCATTGAATTTATTATGATCACTGTCAGTCAATTATTTATCTATCCGATTAAATCGCTTGCAGGTATTCCCCTAAATATGTCAAATGTCATTGAAGGGGGATTCGAATATGATCGTGTATTGATGATTAGTGAACCTGACGGAACATTTATCACCGCAAGGCAATTTCCTGAGCTTTTAAAACTAAAAACATCCATTGTTGATAACAATATTCTTGTTTCAACGCCTTATAATGAATCCATCACAATTAAATTTGATGAATTTACTGAAAGTAATGAACCAACTGAAGTTTGGGGTAATCATTTTACCTCTCACATTGCACCTATCAGAATTAATCAATTTTTTAGCCATATTTTACAAAAGGATGTGCAATTACGTTGGATCGGTACCAACTTAACCAGACGGACTAAACGATATCCTCAAACTGCGGTGAGCTTTGCAGATGGCTATCCTTATCTATTATTAAATAAAGCTTCGTTCAATTACTTACAACAAAGATGTTCGGAAAAGCTTGATATTCAGCAGTTTCGAAGCAATATCATCATACAAGGTGCCCTTCCTTTTGCCGAAGATGGCTGGAAAACCATCAAAATCGGCAATGTAATCTTTGATATCGTTAAACCGTGTAGTCGCTGTGTACTTACCACTTTTAATATTGATACAGCAAAGCCGTTAGCAAATAATGAACCCCTCAATACGCTCCGCTATTTTCGTACCGATGAGCAAGGGGAAATAGATTTTGGTATGAATATGATTGCGCGTAATTTCGGCTCGATATCAATTGATGATCCTGTCGAGATATTAGAACGACAACCAGCAAAAAAATATATTGAATTTTTTCCTAAAGATAATCAATTAAACCATGAACAATGTAATATTACTTTTGAGGGCAACACATTCAAAGGAAATCAGCAACAAACTTTTCTAGAACAACTGGAACAACATAATATTACTATCCCTTATTCATGCAGAGTTGGAATCTGTGGTAAATGTGCAGTGATATTGAAAGCAGGAAAAGTAGCGCCTCTCACTCAATCTGCAATAAAACACAACCACCATATTTTAGCTTGTAGTTGTGTACCTGAGGGTGATATCAAAATTGAATTAATAAAAAAACCTTAATGAGCATTGGTTATAGAATCCTGATTTATCAATAATAAATCGTTAATTATTGATTAAAATGGTTGATTGACACTTAATAAATTATTACCCCACTATGATGACAAGTTAGCCTGCCAATCAATACGCTAATCATGTTATATGGCTTCATTTTAAAACCGTTGATGCTAAATGCTATCCTTTAAAGTCATTTGTATTCAGTTTTAAAGCGTTCAACTGCGATACCGTAACGAAATGCCGTTTAAGTCATCGATTAAACAGGTCAATACATTGCCTGCTTCACAACCTGTTGTGAATAACAAAATCAAAATATAGCAGGTTTAAATCGAAATTAAGTCTTACTGACAAGACAATAGTCGGATTAGAATGGTATTGTTTACGAAATAGCTTCTAACTTAAGGTCTATCAACGAACTCTCATCCATGACATTTTTTTGGATTGGCGCCAGTCGATCATTCATCACTTTAATTGCTTCGGAAAAATAAAATGTTTTATTCATTGCCACAAATGTAGGTTGAGCAATAATACACAGTGAAGCATTTTCACCCGCTTCAACGACTAATAAAAAAACCCGTTGATCACCTTCTTGCATGCTGACTTCAACAATGTCCGCTAATTTAGGACGATATAGCTTAGGTTGTTGGCAAAAGTACCAACTTTTTGGCATTTGAGGTTTAATAAAATTAGCCGCCACAATGGCATTAATGGATAATTCAATCTTTTGCGAGTCAGTTAATGCCAATATTTGACAACTATCATAAAATTGATAATAGGATGTTGCATCACTCACTGAAAATGGAAATTCCCTAAAAACATCAGGAATTAACATTTTACTGGAATAACATGAACGAAATAACATATCGTTTGATACTTCAAGCATCAAACTATCATATTGATTATCAAAATACCAACGCCAACAATCAGTTGGTCGAAAAGCAATTTTCATTGATATGTTATCCCTCCATAAAATTAAAAAATTACATAAAAGATAACATAATTTAGGTAAAAAATAAATAAAAAAGTAAAATAAAATTTATTTAATTATATAATTTTTAAAAATTTTAGTGATCCATTATCAAGATCAAAACGATCTAAGTTAGATCCTTTTGATCCCATTTGCGATCCTTTAAGATCACATCAAATTTAATACTAAAATTTAACTTTAACAAACCAGCCATTTTTTCTAACATACATCCGTAAAAAAAGGTGCAATTAAGCACCTTTTTACGACCAAGCCAATTTGGCTAATTGATTGATTAACTGGCAACATTGATACGTTTCATATCAGTCATATAGCTTCTTAATTTACGGCCAATAATTTCAATTGGATGATGACGAATTTCATCATTTACATCACGTAATTGCGCATTATCAACGCTACCTTCTGGGATCGCTTTACCAAGATCGCCCGATTGTAACATTGGCATAAATTTTTCTTTTAATAATGGGATCGCTGCATTAGCGAAAAGATAATTACCATATTCAGCAGTATCAGATATCACCACATTCATTTCGTATAAACGCTTACGGGCAATCGTATTGGCAATTAAAGGAAGTTCATGTAAGGATTCATAATAAGCTGATTCTGGTAAAATACCTGACTCAAGCATGGTTTCAAAAGCAAGTTCAACCCCAGCTTTTACCATAGCGACCATGACTACACCCTGATCAAAGTAGGCTTGTTCATCAATTTTACCTTGGTATTCAGCGGCTTTTTCAAAGGCTGTTTCACCGGTTTCTTTACGCCATTTTAATAAGTTAGCATCATCATTTGCCCAGTCTTTCATCATGGTTGCTGAAAATTCACCCGAAATAATATCATCCATATGTTTACGATAAAGATCAGTCATGATCACTTTTAATTCTTTAGCTAATGCATTAGCGCGTAACTTAGCCGGATTCGACAAGCGATCCATCATTAAGGTAATACCACCTTGTTTCAATGCTTCGGTAATGGTTTCCCAACCAAATTGTAATAATTTACATGCATAAGCCGGATCCACACCGTCTGCCACAAGTTTATCAAAACAAAGTAATGACCCTGTTTGCAACATACCGCAAAGGATCGTTTGTTCTCCCATAAGATCAGATTTAACTTCAGCAACAAATGAAGACTGTAAAACACCAGCACGATGTCCACCGGTAGCCGCCGCCCATGCTTTGGCGATAGCTAAACCTTCACCTTTAGGATCGTTTTCAGGGTGAACGGCGATCAGAGTCGGAACACCAAAACCTCGTTTATACTCTTCACGTACCTCTGTTCCTGGACACTTTGGCGCAACCATGACAACCGTGATATCAGGACGAATTTTTTCGCCAACTTCAACAATATTAAAACCATGAGAATAACCTAAAGCGGCTCCCTGTTTCATCAATGGTTGTACAGCTTTTACTACCGCTGAGTGTTGTTTGTCAGGTGTTAAATTAATCACTAAATCAGCTGAAGGAATTAACTCTTCATAACTGCCTACTTTAAATCCATTTTCAGTTGCTTTTTTCCATGAAGGACGCTTTTCTGCAATCGCTTCTTTACGTAAAGCATAGGCAATATCAAGTCCTGAATCCCGCATATTTAAACCTTGATTCAGACCTTGCGCACCACATCCTACTATTACAATTTTTTTGCCTTTTAAAAAATCGGCTTCTGATGCAAATTCATCACGAGCCATAAAACGGCATTGTCCAAGTTGGTGTAATTTTTCACGTAAATTTAGAGTATTAAAATAGTTTGACATTAGGATCTCCATTAATTTATTTGTCATAATCGAATTGTCCAACACTATAACTGAATTTAATTATTGCGAAAATTGATATATTTAAAAAATCATATTGCATAAAATGCAATATACTTGCTAAATGTAATGCTTTCTTTTACTCTAAGCCACTATTTAATTATTGATAAATTATTCAATATGGATACACGATATAAGCAAGCAAATAAAGAAGCTAAGCTTTCACTGTTATTAACAATTATTTATCTTCTTGGCTGGATTGTTTGTGCTTACGGCGCTGGCGATAGAACTGGCTTTTTGGGGCTTCCATTATGGTTTGAATTATCCTGCATTATGGTACCTGTCGGGTTTATTTTATTATGCTGGATCGTTGTAAAATTTCATTTCAAAAACATCTCATTAGAACAAACTAAGTGATCAAACAATGCATTTAGATATTATATTACCGCTAGTCATCTATCTTATTTTTGTGTTTGCCTTATCTATCTATGCTTATGTTAAACGCAAAAAAGTCAATCAATTTACTGATTACTTTATTGGTAATCGAACAATGGGGGGATTTTTGCTCGCCATGACACTGGCGGCAACTTACATCAGTGCCAGTTCGTTTATAGGGGGTCCCGGTGCTGCTTATAAATACGGACTAGGCTGGGTATTGTTGTCTATGATTCAAGTCCCTACTGTTTTGCTATCTCTGGGAATTTTGGGCAAAAAATTTGCCATTCTAGCGCGCAAGTATAATGCTATCACGCTAAGTGATATGCTCTATGCTCATTATAAAAGTAAAACCATTGTCTGGTTTGCCAGTATTACTTTAGTCGTCGCCTTTGTCGGTGCAATGACTGTCCAGTTTGTCGGTGGTGCCCGATTATTAGAATCTTCAGTAGGCATACCTTATAAAGTCGGTCTACTTATTTTCGGTATTGGTACGGTGATATATACTGCATTTGGTGGATTTCGAGCAAGTATCTTAAACGATGCTTTCCAAGGTTTAGTGATGATCATTGGCTCAATTTTACTTTTAACCGCCATTATTTATGCTGGTGGTGGATTAACGGCTATTATTGAGCGTTTAAAAGAAATTGATCCTGCATTATTAACCCCACAAGGCCCTGGCAATTTTATGGACTTTCCATTTATGGCATCATTCTGGATTTTAGTCTGTTTTGGTGTGGTTGGTTTACCGCATACAGCAGTACGTTGTATGGCTTATAAAGACAGTAAAGCGGTACATCGGGGCATCATTATCGGTACAATTGTTGTTACAGTTATTATGTTAACCATGCACCTTTCTGGTGCACTTGGGCGAGCAATTATTGATGATTTAACCATTCCCGATCAAATTGTCCCAACTTTAATTATTAAAGTGATGTCGCCACTCGCAGCAGGCATCTTTTTGGCTGCGCCTTTGGCTGCGATTATGTCAACCATTAACGCACAACTGTTACAAGTCTCTTCAGTGATTATAAAAGATCTGTTTCTAAGCATAAAACCAGAAACAAAATGCAGTGACAAAACCTTAACGCGAATATCCGTTATCATTACCTTTATTTTTGGCGCACTGCTCATTTTAGCAGCTTGGAATCCACCGGATATGATAATTTGGTTAAATTTACTTGCTTTTGGTGGGCTGGAAGCGGTATTTTTATGGCCTTTGGTACTTGGCTTATATTGGAAGAAAGCTAATGCAACTGGCGCATTATGTTCAATGTTTGCTGGAGCCATTAGTTATACCTTTTTAGCCGCTTATAACATTAAAATTTATTCTTTCCATCCAATTGTTCCTTCATTAATTATTGGATTGGTTGTTTTTATCATCGCCAATATATTTGGTAACTTAAGGAAAAATTATGCCTTGGATTCAACTCAAAATTAATACAACAAATGATCTTGCTGAACCAATAAGTGAGCTTTTGGAAGAATCAGGGGCGTTATCTGTCACATTTCAGGATACCTATGATACGCCTGTGTATGAACCCTTACCCGGTGAAACAAAACTTTGGGGTAATACAGATGTAATTGGGCTTTACGATGCTCAAACTGATTTAGATGAATTGAAAGCAATATTAAATCTTAATCAATATTCTTATAAATTCGAACAATTAGAGGATAAAGATTGGGAACGCGAGTGGATGGACAATTTTCATCCTATGCAATTTGGTCAACGCTTATGGATTTGTCCAAGTTGGCGCCCAGTCCCTGATCCTAATGCGATCAATGTTATGTTAGATCCAGGTTTAGCTTTTGGAACAGGTACCCACCCTACCACTGCGTTATGTCTTAAATGGCTTGATAGCTTAGACTTAAAAGATAAATTAGTGATTGATTACGGTTGTGGTTCGGGAATTCTCGCCATTGCTGCGCTAAAACTGGGTGCAAAACGTGTCATCGGCATTGACATTGATCCTCAAGCTATTCAAGCTAGCCGAGATAATGCAGAACGTAACAATGTAAGTCATGACATTGAACTTTATTTAACTAAAGATATTCCTGATAATTTACAAGCTGATGTTTTAGTTGCCAACATTTTAGCTGGACCATTAAAAGAGCTCGAGCCGAATATCAATAGTCTGATTAAAACAGATGGATTACTAGGATTATCAGGTATTTTAACCTCTCAATCTCAAAGCGTCTTTACCGCTTACCAACCCCATTTTGATCTTGATCCCGTCGCTGAGCAAGAAGAATGGTGTCGAATTACTGGCAAAAAAAAGTAAAAAAATGACATTACCCCCTTTTAAGTTCGAGAAAAAATGCGTAATATAGCCGACCTTAAATTACTAAGCATTGGTAAGGTCACATTAAGAAATAATTTAATCGCCGCACCAATGGCAGGAATTAGTGACAGACCATTTCGAAATTTATGCTACCAGTTTGGTGCTGGTCTGACTATTTCAGAGATGTTTTTAGCTAATTCAGATGTTTGGCAAACAGATAAATCTGCTTTAAGAATGGTCTCAACGCAAGATTTGGGCATTCGCGCAGTACAAATAGTGGGTGCCGATCCTGACGAAATGGCTAAAGCGGCAGAATTTAATGCCAAACATGGGGCTGAGTTAATTGACATTAACATGGGATGCCCTGCAAAAAAGGTTAATAAAAAATTGGCAGGTTCTGCTTTAATGCAGTACCCGCAATTAATTGAACAGATTTTGCAAAAAGTTGTTGGTGCCGTTGATGTGCCAGTAACATTAAAAATGCGGACTGGATGGGATAAAAATCATAGAAATTGCATTGAAATCGCACAAATTGCGCAGGATTGTGGCGTAAAGGCGATTACTATTCACGGGCGCACCCGTGAATGTCTATTTAAGGGTGTAGCTGAATATGAATCAATTAAAGCAGTGAAAAAAAAGGTATCCATTCCAGTCATTGCTAATGGTGATATTTGCACCCCTGAACAGGCAAAAGATGTTTTTCAATATACGCAAGCTGATGCTATAATGATCGGCCGAGCGGCACAAGGGCGACCTTGGATATTTGAAGAAATTGCATTCTATTTAACACATGGAAAGTTACAAAAAGAAAAGACAGTTGATGAAGTTGAACAAATCGTTTTTACGCACCTTGAAGAACTTTATCAATTTTACGGAGAATACAAAGGATTACGGATTGCCAGAAAGCATGTAAATTGGTATACCAAGAATTATGCTGATAGCGATCATTTTAGGCGCTTATTTAGTGTACTTAGCACCACCAGTGAGCAAGCTAGAACACTAAAAGCATTTTTTAGTCAAATTAGAAACAACAAAAAGAGTTAAGAATACTATGTCAGAACAACGCGTTACAGCTGCAGCACTAAAATTTACAACTGTAAACTCTCAAGACCAAATAACACAAAAACCTTTGCGAGATTCTGTCAAGCAAGCTTTAAAAAACTATTTATCACAACTTAATGGTGAAGATCCTAATGATCTATATGAATTAGTGTTAGCTGAAGTTGAACACCCATTCCTTGATATGGTTATGCAATATACACGTGGTAATCAAACTCGAGCGGCTAATATGCTCGGTATTAACCGTGGTACACTACGTAAAAAATTAAAACAATATGGAATGAGCTAATCGAACTGATATTGATAAGCTTATTTCATACAAAAAAAGCACCTGTTTATTAGGTGCTTTTTTGTTTTTATAACAATAAAAAATCACACGGATTAAAAATCAATACACATATTGATAATGAATTTTAAACAAATGTTTGTTAAAATACGCTGATTTTTAAATTATCTAATCTGGAGAATTCTATGGCAGGTCATAGTAAGTGGGCCAATACCAAACATCGTAAAGCGGCGCAAGATGCTAAACGCGGTAAAATTTTTACTAAAATTATTCGAGAACTTGTAACGGCAGCCAAACTAGGTGGTGGCGATCCAGCGTCAAATCCTCGTTTACGTGCAGCAATGGATAAAGCACTATCAAATAATATGACACGCGATACCATGAATCGTGCTATTGCGCGTGGTGTAGGTGGTGAAGATGATAGTGATATGGAAACCATCATCTATGAAGGTTATGGCCCTGCAGGTACTGCCGTCATGGTTGAATGCCTAAGTGATAACCGTAATCGTACAGTATCAGAAGTACGTCATGCTTTCACCAAAACTGGGGGTAATTTAGGTACTGACGGTTCTGTATCCTATTTGTTTACCAAAAAAGGCGTTATTTCTTATCCTACAGGTACAGATGAAGACAAAGTAATGGATGCAGCTTTAGAAGCTGGAGCTGATGATATTGTCACTTATGATGATGGTGCAATTGATGTCTTTACCACACCAGAATCATTTGGCGAAGTAAAAGATGCACTTGATGCAGCAGGTTTAGTTGCTGAATCAGCTGAAGTATCAATGATTCCTGCGACCAAAGTTGATCTTGATATTGATTCTGCACCAAAATTATTACGGTTGATCGACATGCTTGAAGATTGTGATGATGTTCAAGAAGTATACCATAATGGTGAAGTTTCGGACGAAGTTGCTGCCGCTCTTTAATGTCTATCATTCTTGGCATAGATCCTGGTTCTCGTTTGACGGGTTACGGTGTAATTCGTCAAACAGGACGACAATTAACCTATCTTGGTAGTGGTTGTATTCGTACAGCCGTCGATGATTTACCAACTCGATTAAAACGCATTTATGCAGGCGTTAGCGAAATCATCTTACAATTCCAACCGGATATGTTCGCTATCGAACAAGTCTTTATGGCACGTAATGCCGATTCAGCATTAAAGTTAGGGCAAGCGAGAGGCTCAGCTATTGTTGCTGCGGTCAACAACGATTTACCTGTTTTTGAATATGCGGCTCGTTTAGTAAAACAAAGTGTAGTAGGCACAGGGGCAGCCGATAAAAAGCAAGTTCAACACATGGTTAAACTCTTGTTAAAATTATCCGCCAGTCCACAAGCCGATGCCGCTGACGCATTAGCTATCGCAATTACTCATGCCCATATGAGTCGACATCTAGTCAAATCTATTAAATAATCTTAATTAGACGACATTGCCCTTGCAAAATAGTGTAATCAGCTAACTTAAATAATATCTAATGCACCTTAATATCAATAGTAAACCAACAATGCTATTCAATCATTGGATCAATTTTTTACCTTGTTATTTACTATGAGATCATATTTTGATAATGATAAGATTAAAAACTCAATAAAAAAGCACGATTTCATCGTGCTTTTTGTTGGTTATCTTATTAATAAGATTTCGACTTTTTTAGCACATCCTAGCTGGTGCTAAGATATGCTTTTCAATTTTCCAAGTCACTATTTTTGGTCAGTGTTGTGCGAAAAATTACGTGGTAAAACGACCTTATTTTTATGTTTAGTAAACATTTTAGTAATAAATAAGAAGAATAATGGTACATAGAATATCGCTAAGAATGTTGCTGTTAACATACCACCAATTACCCCTGTACCTACCGCGTTTTGGCTTGCTGAACCTGCACCACTATTTAATGCTAAAGGTAACACCCCTAAAATAAAGGCGAACGATGTCATTAAAATTGGGCGTAAACGTAATCGACAAGCTTCAAGTGTTGCATCAATCAGCGATTTACCTTCTTTTTCTAAAGCATCTTTTGCAAATTCAACAATTAATATCGCATTTTTCGCAGACAGTCCCATTGTGGTTAATAGACCGACAATAAAGTAAATATCATTATCAAGTCCTCTAAACATTGTTGCAACCACCGTTCCTAAAATACCAAGTGGAATCACAAATAGTATTGAAATTGGTACACTCCAACTTTCGTACAATGCAGCTAATGCCAAGAACACGACAATAATAGAGATTATATAAAGTGTTGTTGTTTGCGATCCTGTTTGACGTTCTTGATAAGAAATATCTGTCCAGTCAAACGTAAAGCCTTTTGGTAAGTCTTTTGATAACTGTTCCATTATTGCCATAGCTTGACCAGAACTTAAGCCGGGCGCAGCAGATCCACTAATTCCCATTGCAGCAACACCATCATAACGAACAAGTGATGGTGAACCATAGCTTTTTGAAGTAGTCGCAAATGCATCATAAGGAACCATTTGACCTTTTTGATTTTTTACATGCCAATAACTAAAATCATCAGGCAACATTCGATAAGCCGCTTCAGATTGAAGGTACACTTTTTTGACTCGGTTATTATAGACAAAGTCATCGATATAAGCAGAACCTAATGCGGTAGATAATACTGTATTGACGCTACTGACAGAAACACCAAGCGCTTGAGCTGTTTCGAAATCCACATTAATTTTATACTGAGGAACATCTAACATACTGCCCGGACGCACTTGTTGAAGTTCTGGTCTTTTCGATGCTTGTCCTAAGATTTGATAAAAAGCACCCATTAAGGCTTCATGCCCTTGTCCTGAAGTGTCTTTTAACATATAGGAGAAACCATTAGCCATCCCTAACGACGGAACCGCCGGTAAGTTAGCTATAATTACTCGACCTTCAGTAATGGTAGATGCAAAGCCCCAACCACTGCCAACTAAAGCATCCACTTTTTGATCAGGGCGTTTACGCTCATCCCAATCTTTTAACCGAACAAATCCAAGTCCCATATTTTGTCCACGACCTACCATACTAAACCCTGCAACAGTGAAGACTTCTTTAACAGAATCAGCTTTCTTTTCCATATAAAACTGAGTTGTTTTATTCAATACTGACATGGTTTGTTCTAATGTTGATCCGGGTGGTAATTCGACCATGACAATCAATACACCCTGATCTTCATTAGGTAAAAACCCTGTTGGTAAGCGGTTAAATCCAAATATTAATCCAACAATGATAACGATATAACAAACAAAGGCAATTAATGGATAACGTATTACTTTAATTACGCCTTTCTCATAAGTATGCAGTCCTTTGTTATAAAATTTATTAAACGCGCCAAAGAATAGTTTGGTTCCTTTATCACACCAGCTAAATGGTGGAATCGCGAGTAATTTTTCCCCAAACGTTGATTTTTTGTTTTTACTTTTTGATGGTGCTTTTAAAATCTGAGCACAAAGTGCAGGCGTTAAAACGATTGCCATAATCACAGACAATGACATCGAGGTAACAATGGTAATTGAGAATTGACGATAAATTCCCCCTGCTGCACCACCATAAAATGCCATAGGTACAAATACAGCAGATAATACAACGGCAATACCAATTAAAGCAGAGGTTATCTGTTCCATTGATTTTACCGTTGCATCATACGGCGACAATCCTTCATCATGCATGATACGCTCAACGTTTTCGATAACGACGATAGCATCATCGACCAGTAACCCGATAGCTAACACCATAGCAAACATCGACAACGTATTTATGGTAAATCCACAAATATATAAGATTGCAAACGTTCCTAACAATACAACCGGAACGGTAATGGTTGGTATGAGAGTTGAGCGGAGATTTTGCAAAAATATATACATGACGATAACAACTAACACAATTGCTTCAATCAGAGTATGCACAACATTACTGATAGATAATTTAACAAATGGTGTTGTATCGTATGGGTAGGCAAATTTGATATCTTCTGGGAAGATTGCCGATAATTCTTCGATTTTCTTATCGACCAATTCAGAGGTATCTAATTGGTTTGCGCCTGTTGCCAGATAAATAGCTAAACCAGCCGATGCTTTACCGTCATAGCGAGAGATAAAATTATAATCAGATGCACCAATTTCAACGTTAGCAACATCTTTTAGTAAAATATTAGAACCGTCGGTATTGACCCGAACTAAAATATTTTGAAATTGTTCCGGTGTTTTTAAACGAGATTGAGCCGTTATTGTTGCATTTAGTTCCTGACCTTCAGTTGAAGGTAATGCACCTAATTGCCCAGCCGTTACTTGAGCGTTTTGTGCTTGAATTGCCGCAATAATTTCTTCAATTGACATGTTGAAATAATTGAGTTTATTTGGGTCAAGCCAAATACGCATCGCATATTCTGAGCCAAATAAAGTGGTATCACCTACACCTTGAACACGACGGATCGGATCTTGCACAGTCGAATAAATAAAGTCAGCAATATCTGCTTGAGTCTTTTGGGGATTCGTTGAGTAAAAACCAATAACTTTTAGGAAGTTAGTATTGTTTTTAGCAACTGAAACACCATTTTTTTGAACACTTTCAGGTAAACGAGACTTAATACTTTCAACTTTATTTAACACCTGCACTTGCGCAAAATCAGGATTCGTTCCCGGCGCAAAGGTCAACGTAGTTTGAACAACACCTTGCGCACTACTGGTTGATTTCATATAGATTAAATTATCTATCCCAGTCAGATTTTGTTCGATTAACTGTGTAACGGTGTTTTCAATAGTTTGTGCATCTGCACCAGGATAAGCCGCTGAAACAGTAACAGCAGGAGGAGCAATATCGGGGTATTGTTCAACTGCTAGCAGTTTTATACATAGTGCCCCGCCTAGCATCATCATGATAGCTATTACCCATGCAAAAACGGGTCTATCAATAAAAAACTTAGCCATAATTAAATCTACCCCTGTTTTATTTCACGCTGTTTTTGATAATATTATCTAACTGTTCTTGAGTAAGAGTAGCTGGCTCACCAACAATTTGGCCTGTCATTGGTTTACCCATTTCAACTGCCGTTAAATTAAGTAAACCCGTCGTGATAACTTGTTCACCAATATCAATACCTTTCGTCACTACCCAATAACCATTGATACCAGTATAAACTTGAATATCTTGACGATATTCAATCGTATTATCTGGTTTAAGGATTTTTGCTGTATATTGGCCTTTACCATTACTCGTAATACCTTGTTGAGGAACGAGTTTTGCATTTTTAATATAGCCTAAAGTCAATTGAGGTTTGACAAACATACCGGGCAAAATTTTGCCATCTTGATTTGGAAATTCAGATCTAAGGGTAACGGTACCTGTCGTTTCATTCACCGTCATATCAGAAAATTTGATACTCCCTGCTACGTCATATTTCGAACCGTCATTAAAATAAAGTTCAACATTATTTCCTTTCGCTGGTTCAAAAATCACGTTTTGATCTTGATTATATTTATTGTAACGCGTTGCTGCTTCTGTCATATCAACATAAATAGGATCAAGTTTTTGAACTAAAGCTAACGCTGTTGCTTGACCTGCTGAAACTAATGCACCTTCAGTAACACTTGATTTACCAATATAGCCATCAATAGGGGAATAGACTTTAGTATAATCTAAATTAACTTTAGCGGTATGTTCAGCTGCTTGAGCAACAAGTACACTAGCTTCTGCCTGCTGTGCATCTGCCGCCGCTTTATCATAATCTTGCTGACTAATGGATTTGGTTTTTAATAAACCGGCATAACGTTTTAAAGTCAACTGGGCAATACTAGCATTAGCTTTAGCACTTGCTACACTTGCAACAGCACTGTCATAGTTAGCTTGATAAATAGCAGGATCGATTTGATAAAGTGATTGCCCTGCTTTTACATTTGAGCTTTCTTCAAATTCTCGTTTTAAAACGATGCCACTTACTTGAGGTCTAATTTCAGCAATTTGCGAAGCGACAACTCGACCGGGTAAACCAATCTTTAAAGTGTAATTCAATGGCTCTACTTTAAACACCGTAACTTTTGGTATCTGATTATTACCGCCTTGTGATTTGTTATCATCGCAGCTTGACAGTAAAAATAAGCTGGTCAGCGCTACCGGAATGGTGAGTAATAGCTTGTTAAATCTCATATAAAATTGACCTCAATCAACAAAATTGTTATTTTTAATAATTATAAATCTTATTTAAAAGTAACCGATGATTTTACAAAAAATATGCATAAATTGTAAGTATCTTTACAGGTTAATAGCACAGAGTTCTAAAAATTAAAATCTAACATTATTAATAAAAAAATATATACCGATAATTATGATTATTGGCAGAAATAAAGTAATATATGCTTATTGATTTTTAGTGCGAAAAAATTAGGCTTGATAAGATGACACAATCAAAGGCATTTATGTACTGACAATCAATTGAATTTTTTTAATTTGCAAAGAAAAAGTAATTATTTTACATTGTGGTACTCCGTAATCACTTCATTCGATTCTTTTATTGAGTGATTTGAGTCTTTATTTAATTTAATTCTGAGATGGTTATTATGGATAATTTACGTATTGTTCTGATTGTTATTGCATCCTTGGTCATTATTGCATTATTGATACATGGATTATGGATTAATAAAAAGGAACGTTCTTCTCTGTTTAATTCAGATAAAAAAAGGAATATTAACCCTATTGCTCAACAGCAAACAGACATTTATATGGATGAAATAGAAGAAGATGATGTAATACTGATTAACCCCAAAAATAAAAAAACAACAACACCGCATGTTGAAATTGTTGAGATCATTGAAAAAGAAGCACCTCCTCAACAAGAGGATTTATTTAGTCATCAACCGATAGACGAACCAGAAGAAGATACTATCCCTGAACCAGTGATTAATCTTAATCAGGATCTCTTTGAAAATGAACCATTAGAAGAAAAAGTCGAAACAGAAAGTCAACTTGAAAAAACAGAAACAATCACAATAAGTGAAGAAATTCATGAAGTTGAACCTGTTAAGCAAAACGAAGTTTTGAACACTGAATCATCAGCTGACCATCATGAATCTGAAAAAGCAAACATCGACCATGAAGAAGATAAAACAGAAATCATTGTGTTAAATGTAACTGGCATTAATGGTCGATTATTACAAGGTGATGTATTACTTGCCAGTATTATGCAATCAGGTTTTCAATTCGGTGATATGCGAATTTTTCATCGCCATGTCGATCCTGCGGGCAACGGTCCTGTTTTATTTAGTTTAGCAAATATGGTTAATCCAGGCTATTTGGATCCTGAGACCATGCACGAATTTACCACACCTGGCGTTTCAATTTTTATGATTGCACCGACACAAGGAAACAATCAGCAAAATTTTAAACTCATGTTACAAACAGCACAACGTATAGCCGATGATGTTAATGGTGTTGTCTTAGATGATTCCCAACACATGCTAACACCACAAAAAATCGATAGCTACAAAGAACGCATCAAAAAAGCGTGCAACGAAATATAACCCAAATATAATAATAATTTTATCAACACCACCAACATTAGTTGGTGGTAAATGGACGGGAAATAAAAAGATTCTGATCCGATTGTTAACGATATTCACCATGATGAACATATTGATTTAATCAAGTCATTCATACTTGATTGGTGTCTAATAACATTTAAAAATCTTACTTTAAATTAAGAGCATACTAACATGTCACTATCTAATTTACCCGAAAACCTTACCCATGATTCACAACAAAAAGTCATCACTGAAGTTCAATCTTTACGTGATAAGATAAGACATCATGAATATTGTTATTATGTCTTAGATGCGCCTGAAATTCCGGATGCGGAATATGACAAATTGATAAAACAGCTTCAAACTATTGAACAGCAGCATCCCGAATTGATTACCCCTGACTCCCCTACTCAACGGGTTGGCGGTACTCCCCTATCTCAATTTGCCTCGATAAAACATGAAATACCAATGTTATCTTTAGATAATGTTTTTGATGAGACAAGTTTTATTGCCTTCAATAAAAGAGTAAAAGATCGCTTACACTTAAAAGAAAATGAACCGGTAGAATATTGTTGTGAATTAAAATTAGATGGATTAGCGGTAAGTTTACTTTATGAAGATGGTCAATTTGTGCAAGCTGCAACCCGAGGAGACGGCACAACAGGAGAAGACATTACCGCCAACGTCAAAACAATAAAAACCATTCCACTGGTTTTAAGAGGAGAGCAGATACCAAGACGCTTAGAAGTTCGTGGTGAAGTGTTCATGTCCCACAAAGGTTTTGCTAAACTCAATGCTGAAGCAGAAAAACGAAACGAAAAAGTCTTTGCAAATCCTCGTAATGCAGCCGCTGGCTCTCTGAGACAATTAGACCCTAAAATTACTGCTAAAAGACCTTTATCGTTTTTCTGTTATGGTTTAGGTGTTATTGAAGGTGCCAATCTGCCCAATACGCATTATGACCGTTTAATGCAACTTAAAACTTGGGGATTACCTGTTAGTGATAAAGTTCAAGTGCGAAAAGGTGCGCAAGCTGCTTTAGATTACTTTAAACAAATTGGTGAAGAGCGCATGTCATTGGATTTTGACATAGACGGTGTGGTCATCAAAGTAAACAGTATCGCTTTACAAGAAGAACTCGGCTTTGTTGCCCGTGCTCCTCGTTGGGCAACGGCGTTTAAGTTTCCCGCGCAAGAAGAAATCACCCAATTAAATAAAGTTGACTTTCAAGTCGGTAGAACAGGCGCAATTACACCTGTTGCAAGACTAGAACCGGTATCAGTTGCAGGTGTGATTGTCAGTAATGCAACTTTGCATAACAGTGATGAAATCGCCCGATTAGGTGTCCGTGAAGGTGACTATGTTTCAATACGCCGTGCAGGTGATGTGATTCCTAAAATTGTATCGGTCATATTAGATCGAAGACCAGCCGACACCAAAGCGATTATCTTTCCAACCCACTGCCCGATTTGTGGTTCGCTAATTGTTCGCGATGAAGGGCAAGCGGTATCTCGCTGTGCAGGCGGACTTATTTGTCCAGCACAACGAAAAGAAGCGCTTAAACATTTTGTATCCCGTCGAGCCATGAATGTGGAAGGAATGGGTGATAGGCTAATTGAACAGTTAGTAGATAAAGATTATGTTAAAACACCCGCAGATCTTTATAGACTCACGGTACCATTACTATGTTCGTTAGATAAAGTAGGCGATAAATCGGCTAAAAATTTATTAGCAGCACTTGATACATCGAAAAATACAACTTTAAGCCGCTTTATTTTTGCGCTTGGTATACCAAATGTCGGTGAAGTGACGGCTGAAAATTTAGCTAACCAATTTGGTAATTTAACGGCAATTGAAAATGCATCACTTGAACAACTACAATTAGTTAATGATATTGGTGTGGTTATTGCTGAAAGTATCATTGATTTTTTCCAAGAACCCCATAACCGCGACGTAATAGAACAATTAACCAGTGATGACATTGGTATTCATTGGCAAGACACCAATCCCCAAGCACAAACAATGACAACCAATTCACCTTTTTCGGGTAAAACGATTGTTTTAACAGGGACTTTATCTGTTTTAACACGTGATGAAGCCAAAGATAAATTAAAACAACTTGGTGCCAAGGTGACGGGAAGCGTATCAAAAAATACTGATCTAGTGATTGCCGGTGAATCTGCCGGTTCAAAATTAGAAAAAGCGCAACAACTTGGCATTAAAGTCATTGATGAACAAGAGATGTTAAGTTTGCTAAATGAATAAGATTGTTTGGACTTGTCCAGTTATAAAGACTATAACTGGCAACTCAACACCAAGGAGAAATTTATGCCATTATTAGATAGTTTTAAAGTAGATCATACTAAAATGAAAGCCCCTTTTGTCCGCGTTGCAAAAACAATGGTAACCCCAAAAGGCGATAATATCACTGTGTTTGATCTTCGTTTTACTATTCCAAATAAAGCACTACTACCCGAAAAAGGGATCCATACTTTAGAACATCTATTTGCAGGGTTTATGCGCGATCATCTAAACAGTGATACTGTTGAAATTATTGATATCTCGCCAATGGGATGTCGCACAGGATTTTACATGAGCTTAATCGGTCAACCTGATGAATCGCTCGTTGTTGATGCTTGGCTCAAATCCATGCATGATGTCCTCAGTGTAACATCACAAAACCAAATACCCGAATTAAACGAATACCAATGTGGCACATACAAGATGCATTCATTGGATGAAGCCAAGGCTATTGCTGAAAATATAATTCACTCAGGTATCGGTATTTGTCATAATCAAGATATCGCATTAACCGACGCTCAACTTGCCACAATGGGTCACTAGGAGTTTTTTATGCCAAATGTTGTCATCGATTTTTTAGAAGGTCGTACTATTGAACAAAAACGAGAAATGGCGAAACGTGTAACGGAAGCGATTGTTCAAACGCTTAATTGTAAGCCTGAAGCAGTACAAATTATTATGCACGAATTATCCAAAGATCAGCTAGCAAATGGCGGTGAGCTAAGAATTGATAAGGAATAATACTTTTTTAATTCTGTTATTAATAGTGATTAATCCAGCTCTATACTCGACATCTATTGCATAACAAAATAGTACGCAAATCTAAAAAAACCTCAAAAAATCATCACTAATTTTTTGAGGTTTAAATATATCAATTATTTTTGCTTTAACTAGTGTTGACCATTTTTCATGCCACATCCTACCACTCATCAATAATGTAAAATGTGTTTAATGATCGCAGTGATGAAGATGAAGCAAATGTCCCATTTTATTAGCTTTGGTTTCTAAATAGTGTTCGTTATTTGGATTCTCGCCTACTTCCAAAGGAACTCTTTCTGTAACTTGAATTCCAGCTTGTTCTAACACTCTTATCTTTTCAGGATTATTAGTTAGTAAACGAATTTGTGATACACCAAGCAGTGTCAGCATATCAGCACAAAGTTTAAAATCACGCTCATCAGCAGCAAATCCTAACTGCTCATTCGCTTCCACCGTATCAAGCCCTTGGTCTTGCAGGGCATAAGCTTTAATTTTATTTAATAAACCGATATTACGCCCTTCTTGCCGATGATAGATTAAAATGCCTTGACCTTCTTTTGCAATTTGTTTTAAAGCTGCTTCTAATTGAAAACCACAATCACACCGTAAACTAAATAACGCATCACCCGTTAAACACTCCGAATGCACTCTGGTTAAAACAGATGTTGCCTTTGAAATGTCACCAAAAACTAATGCGACGTGATCCTTGCCAGTTGCAATTTCTTCAAAACCTACCATAGTGAAACAACCCCATGGTGTTGGTAGTTTCGCTTCTGCGACATGTTTTAATTGCATTATTATCTCCGTATTAAATGAATAACATAAACGAGAATCTATTAAAAATAAACCACATTTATGATAAAATAGACAGCACAATATGCTTAGTTGAGTTTTTAAATGGGGTTAGTTATAAAAAAAACAATAGCTGCATTGGCTATTTTTTTAGTCGTACCATTGTTTATTATAGTCATAAATTGGCATTGGCTACCAGACACATTGAACGATAAATCAGAATATTTTTTTTGGGTTACTGAAACAGCAAGTTACCCATGGGCAATAATAACATCAATATTTTATTTCATTTTATTTTGTGCTTTGCTAGTCAGCAAAACAGATAAAATGTTAAAAAAGATTGTATTAGTATGGTTGGTTCTCGTGAGTGCTGTCCTCAGCGGACAAGTGATAAAATCTATCATAAAATCACAAACAGCAGAATCAAGACCTTATGTAATATGGATAACAAAAGAACATAATAAAACTGACCAATATTTTTATTCATTAACCAAGCCAGAAAGAGCCGCTTTTATCAAAGAATCATTAATCAATTCATCTACAATACCGAATTGGTTATCCAAACACTGGCAAAATGAAACAGGGTATTCTTTTCCCTCTGGTCATACACTATTTGCAGCAACATTTGCTTTTTTAGCCATTGTGCTACTTAACTTCAGGCGTAATTATATCTTTATATCGTTGATTGTGATATGGACGGTATTAATAGAAATAAGTCGATTATTACTAGGTATGCATACTCCTATAGATTTAATATTATCCGTCATCATTGGTTGGGGTATTGCATTAATCTGCTATTTTTATGCTAAAAAATGGCATATAGTAACGTAATCATTTACCCAGTTTTTGCGTTACTAAATGATTTAATGCCTTTAGATAAATCGGTAACAGGTTGTTTAACCGATAAATGGATAACAATAAAGAATAAAAAGTATTAAAAAGAAGAAAGGTCAACATTATGAAATTAATTTTATCGATTATATTGATTATTGCTATTTTTGCATTGTCTATTGCTTTAGGTGCAGCCAATGATCAAGTGGTGACATTTAATTATTTAGTTGCTAAATCAGAATTACGCTTATCTGTTCTGCTGGCAATTTTATTTGGCAGTGGTTTTCTGGTAGGTTGGTTTGTCACGGGTTACTTCTTTTTAAAATCGAAATTACAACACTCATCAACTAAACGCAAACTAAACAAATTACAAAAAAAGTATGATGAAGATATCGCAATAAATCAAAAAGCAACATTAACAAAAATTAATTAAGAATAGACGATTATGTTTGAACTGTTATTTCTGTTACTTCCTATCGCAGCCGCTTACGGTTGGTATATGGGTGACAGAAATGCAAAACAAAAATACTTAAACCAATCCAACCGGCTATCGCGCGAATATGTTGATGGCTTAAACTTTCTTTTATCAAATCAAAAAGATAAAGCTGTTGATTTGTTTTTAGATATGTTAAAAGAAGATGACAGCACCCTTGAGGCTCATTTAACTTTAGGAAACTTATTCCGTTCACGTGGTGAAGTTGATAGAGCCATACGCATTCATCAATCTTTAATGGAAAGTTCAGCATTGACGTTCGAACAACGCCTATTGGCAATACAGCAACTAGGGCGAGATTATATGGTTGCCGGTTTTTATGATCGTGCCGAAGAAATGTTCTTACAGTTAATTGATGAAGATGATTTTCAACAATATGCATTACAACAATTGATTATCATTTATCAATCAACCAGTGAATGGATCAATGCGATTAATGCAGCCTCTAAATTAGTCAGATTAGGTAACATTAAATACAAGACAGATATTGCACAATTTTATTGCGAGTTAGCCGCTATTGCTATGTCTGCTGATGATATGGAAAAAGCTTATAACCTGTTACAAAAATCAGCTGCCGCTGATGCTAAATGTGCGCGTACCTCGCTCATGCTGGGTCGGGTATTAATGATACAAAACAAGAAAGAACAAGCCATTGAATCATTCAAACAAATTTTAACGCAAGATAAAGCCTTTATCGGTGAGGCATTACCTTTATTAAAAACATGTTATTTAGAATTAAATCAACCCGAACAGTTTAAACAATTTTTACAATTATGCGTTAATCAAGATAGTGGCAATGTTGCTGAATTAATGCTTGCCGATATAGTCGAAAAACAAAGCGGACTTGATGCTGCCCAAAACTACATGTATCGGGAATTACTCAAACACCCTAATTTAAAAGGGTTTTATCGATTGATGAATTACCACGTAGCCGATGCCGAAGAAGGTCGAGCAAAAGAAAGTCTTTCACTTTTACGTAAAATGGTTGGCGAACAGATCAAAACCGTCCCTAATTATCGCTGTATTAAATGCGGGTTTACGGTCAATTCCATTTACTGGCTATGTCCTGCTTGTCGTTCTTGGTCAACCATAAAACCTGTTCGTGATTTTGAACAACATTCAGATAATTAATAAGAGCTTTATATGTATTTAATTGATTCTCACTGCCATTTAGATAGCTTAGATTTTAGCAACAAATCGATTGATGAAGTATTGCAAGACGCAATACGTCACGATGTTAAACACTGCTTAAGTGTAGCTACCACGCTTTCAGGCTATGAATCGATGAGAGATTTTTTAAAACCCTATACTAAACAGTGCTCATTTTCATGCGGTATTCATCCTCTTAATTTAGAAGAAGAAAGCTATGACGCCGATCGCTTTGAAACATTGGCAAGCCAAGATAATGTAATTGCGCTGGGCGAAACTGGGCTTGATTATTACTATCAACAAGATAATCTTGAACAACAACAAGCAAACTTCAAGGAACATATTCGGTTAGGTCGTAAACTCAATAAACCTATCATTGTTCATACACGCAATGCACGCCAAGATACCTTAAGAATCTTAAAAGAAGAGCATGTTTATTCTGGGGTCTTACACTGTTTTACCGAAGATATCGATACGGCCAAACAATTGCTAGATATCGGTTTTTATATCTCTTTTTCGGGCATTATCACCTTCAAAAATGCTGAATCATTACGTGAAGTTGCCAGATATGTCCCCATGGATCGTATTTTAGTTGAAACCGATTCACCTTATTTAGCACCTGTTCCCTATCGAGGGAAAGAAAACCAGCCAGCTTATGTTCGTGAAGTTGCTGACTATTTGGCAGTATTGAAAGGTGTTTCTATAGACGAAATAGCACAACAAACAACGAATAACTTTTGTCAATTATTTAATTTACAAGGGGCGTTACATGAGTAATAAGTTAACTATAGATTGGGATGATTTTTTAACGAATTATTGGCAAAAAAAGCCAGTTATTTTACGTGATGCTTTTAAACACTTTGTTGATCCTATCACGCCTGAAGAACTTGCAGGTTTAGCGATGGAAGAAGAGATTGATAGCCGAATAGTTACCAACAAAAATGGGAAATGGGATGCCCAATTTGGTCCTTTTATCGACTTTAGCCATTTAGGTGAAAACCATTGGAGTTTGCTGGTACAAGCAGTTGACCACTGGCATGAACAAGCAGCCACCTTAGTTGCCCCTTTTAAATGCTTGCCTCAATGGCAATTTGAAGATCTGATGATTTCTTACGCAACAGATAAAGCAGGCGTGGGGCCTCACATTGACAATTATGATGTATTTATCATACAAGGCAAGGGATGCCGACGTTGGCAAGTTGGCGACCGAAACGAACACTACAAACAATTTAGTGCTCACAAAGCATTGCTACATGTTGAAAGTTATCAACCCATCATTGACGAAGAAATTACAGCAGGCGATATTCTGTATATACCGATAGGCTTTCCACATAATGGTGTCTCAATCGGCGAATCGCTAAGTTATTCAGTCGGTTTTAGAACCCAAACGTCTCAAGAACTATTAAGTGGCTTTGCCGATTATGTTATCGACAACCTACCCAATGGCATATTTTATCAAGATCCCAACTTAACATTACCTAAAGATTCCTATCGAATACAATCCTATGAATTAGAAAAATTACAAAACCAGATAATTGAACTGGTTAGAACGCCTAAACTCTTTAACGATTGGTTTGGTAAACACATTACTATTCCAATGCATGAATTAAATATTGTTCCTGTCGAGCCACCATATCAATTTGATGAATTTGTCTCGCTTTTAAAAACTAATAATCTGTGCCGAGTTCCGAGCATACGCATTCTAAAAGTAGGTGATTATGGCTATATTCATGGTGAAAAAATCCATTTGCCGATGCCGGTTATTGATCTTTTATGCCAAGAAGAAGAGCTTTATTATGAACAGCTAGAAGATGAATCGACTTTAAAGGTCATTTTGGATTTAGTCAATAAAGGCTATTGGTATTTTATCGAAGACTAATCAAGATTATCCGCTGGGGGAACACTCAGCGGAAATTAGCTATCAATCATTTAAATTTAAAAACTAAGATTTACTTAATAAATCATCTATACCCTGTCACGATTCTTTACACAAAATAAAATTATCACTAGTTGATGCATCCTTTAATATTTTTATATATAAAGTTACTTACAAGAAATGATTATTTTCTAGCAAATAACCAATTGTAAAGGCTTTTAGCTTGGATTTTTAAAGTTTTTAAGTATATACTTTGCACCGCTTTTAAACGACCTTATTGAATTAGCCTACAACCTATTTTAAAAGGTAAAGTTTAAATAAGTAACTCACTATTCACAATCATTAGAGGTAAATATGAAAACTGCGATAGACCCAATTAAACAAGCTGAAAGTGAAACTGGATCCACCACAGCTTATCAAAAAAGAACGCTTTTTGCCTCTACAGCCGGCTATGCATTAGATGGTTTGGATATGATGATTTTAGGGGTCTGTTTTACCCTAATTCAAGCAACTTTTAATCTAACCAAAACCGATTTAGGAACATTAACTTCAGTAACATTATTAGGTGCTGTACTGGGCGGAATTCTTTTTGGAACCTTAGCAGACAAATATGGTCGTGTTAAAGTCTTTTCATGGACAATTATCATATTTTCTGTATTTACCGGGCTGTGTGCTATTTCACCAAATTATGAAAGCTTTTTAGTTTTCCGTTTTTTAAGTGGTCTTGGACTAGGTGGAGAATTTGGCATTGGCATGACGTTGGTGTCAGAAACATGGCCAAAGCATAAACGTTCAAGAGCGACATCGATTGTTGCGTTAGGATTTCAGTTAGGCATTATACTGGCAACCTTAACGGTAAATTTTGTAGGAGAAGCACACGGTTGGCGTTGGGCTTTTGCTGTCGGAGTACTTCCTGCTTTGTTTGTTGCCTGGACACGTAAAGGATTGAAAGAGCCAGAAATTTGGCAATCATTAAAAGATCAAAACAAAAATAAAATTGCATTAGGTAAACTATTTAGAAATGTCAAAACATCAGCAACCACGGTTGGTTTAACCATTGCTTGTGCCGTACAAAACTTTGGTTTTTATGGCATCATGACTTGGATGCCAACCATGATCGCAACCGAACGTGGTTTATCATTCAAAAATACGCTATTTTGGACGATATCCACCACAATTGGTATGTCATTAGGTATCTTAATTTTTGGTTGGCTATGTGACAAATTTGGACGCCGTCCTTCTTATATTGTCTTTCTATTAGTTTCAGCGTTATCTATCTGGTTTTACTTTCAACAAACCGATATGATCGTTTTGATTTTATTTGGTTCAGTCATTGGCTTTTTCGTCAACGGCATGATGGGGGGTTATGGGGCATTACTGGCCGAACATTATCCGACAGACGCTCGTTCAAGTGCTGAAAACATTATCTTTAATGTTGGACGAGGAATTGCTGGCGTATCACAAGTCTTAATTGCTTATTTAGCGACAGTTTATTCAATAAGCTACGCACTAGCGCTATTATCTGCGGCTTATCTATTATCGGCTGCTGCATTTATGTTTTTAATTCCAGAAACAAAAGGAAAAACGTTAGAATAATTTCTATTATTACAGGGCTTAACCCTGTAATAATACCGCCCAACATAGCAAAAATATCATGTGGTACACAAAAGTGAATAGTTCAATGCAATGACAATTATTTTGTACAATCTGTTGATTTGACGTTAATGGATAACATTTTTATTATTCAAGTAATAATCATATCGAATACCATCCATGAATATTTCTTTAAAATGAGCAATACCTTTGTTATCAGAACAATAAAGCTCAAGAATCTCTGTGCGAGATGATTGTTCAAACTCTGGTGAGGTTAATTTTACTTCTTCAATATTTTTTATTTCGTATTTATATATAAACTGATCGTTGTCCTTTAAAACATCCACTAACGTAAAATTCTCATCATAAACAATAGGAAATTGTTTTTTCATTGAATCAATAACTATACGTTGATTTTTTTCTTTATAGCTCCCACTATCACAACCAAATAGCGCCAAACTCCATACCAATAATGCAGATATTTTTTTATATTTCATGCTATTACCCATAAGTAAAATTAATATTATTTTGTTTTTTCCATTTTAAATAAAACAATTAATAAAAAAATAAAAAGTCCCTATATAATTTGAATGAGGATTTTAATTTATATGGTTAAATTTTTACAACATAAAATATATTCTTATTTTAATAGTAAGCGTCAATATCAATACACTGTGTTAATTAAACTTTAGGTAATAACCTGATCGTTATCTTCTATCATTAGAAAATCATCATTTAATTAACTAACATAAATACATCATTTTGAGTTGATAATCTTCATTTTTTAAAATGATATTTAGATTCACATCTTTCGCAATAAACAAAATAAAAAAAGGGCTATTAATAGCCCTTTTCACCTTAATCGATACTCTACAATTTACCATCACAATCACTTGGTTTTAAATTGAGTGTTAATGCGTTACTATTATTGATATAGTAATTATGTGTAGCACCTTCAGGGAAAGCAAGTCTTAATGCTTTCTTCATCAAATCTGTACTACAATAATCGGTAAGTAAATTATTTAATAATGTCTTTTGAGTATTCTCAACTTTTAAATCATCTGGCGTCACACCTTTGACATCATATTTATAATTAATCGTGTTGTTTTCTTTGGATACATCCACCAGCGAAGTATTCTGATCAATATTCATTGGTAATGTTTGTTTAATATTTTTAATCACCGCATCTTGTGCAAGATTATAGTTACCCTCTTTTAACTTATTCAATATATCGTTACTTTCTGCTTTTGCTTGTTCAAAATAATCTTGTGTTTTATCGCTGATATCTGCACCTGTTTGCTGTACTTTCTGTTTAATATCATCAACAGTCGATTTAGAATTATCACAGTTAACTAAAAAAACACCTAATAATGCAAGCATGATTACTTTAAAAAATTTCATTTTTTTGCCTTTATTCTAAGTTAAGTTTTAACACTATTATGAACAATGCATAATAGAACGTGATTTAAGATGTCTAGCTTAAAAATTTTTTGTAATAAAAGAGCCTGAGCAGCTCTTTTATCACGATATAAACATGAGATTAGTTGGTATGCTCACCACCCGTTACACCATAAGTTTCTGCAGTGGTATAACTTGACTCTTCTGAAGCTAAATGTACATAAACCCCTGCAAGTTCAACCGGTTGCCCTGCTCTTTTAAGTGGTGTTTCTTTACCAAATTCAGGAATTGCATCGCTGAGTTGTCCGCCACAAACTTGTAACGGCGTCCAAACCGGACCGGGTGCAACACTATTAGCACGAATACCTTTACTTGCTAATTGCTTAGCTAATGCTTTTGTAAAAGCGATAATTGCCGATTTAGTTGAAGCATAATCTAATAATGTTGGGCCTGGTTGGAAGGCTTGAACAGATGAAGTAGTAATAATTGTCGATCCTGGTTTTAAATAACCTAATGCCGCTTTAGTTACCCAAAATAGCGAAAAGACATTAATTTCGAACGTTTTGCGAATTTGCTCTGTAGTCAGATCCATAATATCAGCAACCGCAGTTTGTTTACCTGCAACCAATGTTAGATTATCTAACCCACCAAGTTTATGATGAGCTTCATCCACCATTTTTTTACAAAACGCTTCATCACTTAAATCGCCGGGTATCAATACCGCTTTACGTCCGGCAGCTTCAATAACTTTTGCCACATCTTCAGCATCTTTTTGCTCATCAGGATGATAATTGATCGCTACATCTGCCCCTTCTTTGGCATACGCGATTGCCGCTGCACGACCAATACCCGAATCGCCACCTGTGACCAACATTTTAAGACCTTCTAAACGTTGATGACCTTTATAGCTTTTTTCACCACAGTCAGGAATCGGATTCATCTCACATTGCAAACCGGGCGCTTTCTGTTTTTGTTTTGGAAATTTTTCATGATAATATTTGGTCGTTGGATTACAGGTTTGTTTACTCATAATTTTCTCCTAAGTTAAACACATACATGTTCATAAACGATAAATAACTTAAATAAAATCAATTAATAATGACAAAACCGTATAACTTGAAAAAAGTAGAAACGAATCAATTAACAATATTGATAAATAAGATGAATAGAGATAAAAAACTTAAATATTATTTTTAAAAATCATTAATCTGTGACGAACTGAATCAAATATAATTTTAACTGTGGCTGTCCATAAATAACGGGGCGAGAATACAATTTATCAATCAACAAGAAGAAAATGCATAGAATTTGATAAACGATCTCAGTTTAACAAATAAACGTTTATTAAGCCAGTACACTACAAATTAATCCCAATATTGCAAAACTTAATGACCTATGATTGTTTGATTAAAAGGATAAATTATCAATAAACGATCATTTATTTGTCTGACAATCATCCGGATTAAGTTCAACAATAATGATCTCTTCATTATCGATGAAGTAATGATAGTGGGCGCCATTTGGAAACACATTTTTCAGTTCTTTCATTTGTGGTACATTTTGGCAATAATCATCAAGTAAATTACTGCGTAAAGTATCAAGCGTCGACGTTAATAATAGTGCCTGTTTTGGTGTGTTTTTTACGCGGTATTTATAATTGATAATATTATTGTCAGCAAAAACATCAAATAGCGTTGTCAATTCATCAATTTCAATCGGTAACTCGTTTTTAACCGCATTAATTTCTAAATTTTGAGAAGCGAGTAAATCATTATTAGGTTTTGTTAAACTGTCAGCAGAGGAATGATTTGACGCAGTCTTAGCATTATCACAATTAAGTAACACAAAACCAAAACTTATTAACACTATTATCTTTAATATGTTCATACATATTTCGCCTTTTTTTTATTTTAAACGTGTATTTTTGATATTAAACAGGATAAATAAGCAGATAAAAACGATTAATGATTAACATTTATACACTAATCTTTGAAAAATGCCAATTAAAAACTCGTGTCATAATCAAATCTTTTTAGACATCAATCTTTATTATTTTAAAACTTCTTGCAATCGCAAAAGCAAGACTCTAAAAAAACCCAAAAAAACAGTTGAATTTTTTTCTAAAACGAGTATTTTGTTAAGAATACTTACTCAAAGAAACAAAAAAATTTAAATAAAACGTATGAATTTTTCACTTATTATCGTCCTCATCAACATTCTTGTCAGCGTGGTCATTATTCCAGCGCGGGGGCGTTCTTTGAGTTAAAAAAGCTTCATAGTTAACCCAAAACCCCCGCCCCAAAAAGCGGGGGTTTTTTTATGAGCAATGCAAATACCTGAAAAAAAGAGCGAGGAATAAATGTTAGGAACACAGTGGATAGTAAAAACCTTAAAAGAAAAAGGCGTTACCACCGTATTTGGGTATCCTGGTGGACAAATTATGCCTCTGTATGATGCCCTTTATGATGGCGGTATTGAACACGTGTTATGTCGTCATGAACAAGGAGCAGCAATGGCTGCTATAGGTTACGCAAGGGCGACAGGCAAAACAGGGGTATGTATTGCCACATCGGGGCCGGGAGCAACCAATATTATCACGGGACTTGCAGATGCTTTGATTGATTCAGTTCCAATCGTTGCAATAACGGGTCAAGTACCTAATAACTTAATCGGTACTGATGCCTTTCAAGAAGTTGACGTATTAGGTTTGTCATTGGCGTGTACTAAACACAGTTATTTAATTGATGATGCGCATGACTTACCCAATATATTCGAGGAGGCATTTACCTTAGCCAACTCAGGCAGACCGGGACCAATATTGATTGACGTTCCGAAAGATATCCAGCTTGCCAACTTAGATTACCAACAATATTTAACCAACCACACTTCTCAAAGTTATCTCAACAAATCAGAATCCTTTGTTATCTCTTCTGATGATATAAAATTAACTAAAGCGATGATTCAAGATGCCAAAAAACCCATGCTTTATATTGGTGGTGGGGTTGGGCTTTCTGGCGCGATATCAGAATTAAGACAATTTATGGAAATGACTCAAATTCCGAGCGTTTCAACCTTAAAAGGATTAGGGGCTGCTGATATCAATAATCCCTATTATTTAGGATTAATTGGCATGCATGGTTCTAAAGCAGCAAACTTAGCCGTGCAAGAGTGTGATCTATTAATTGCGTTAGGGGTACGATTTGATGACCGTGTTACCGGAAACCTGAATGAATTTGCTCGCCATGCTAAAGTCATTCATATTGATATCGATCAGGCTGAAATTAATAAATTAAAGCAAACGCATTTAGGGTTACAAGGCGATATCAAACAAGTCTTACCTTTAATTCACCAAACCGTATCGATAGAAGATTGGCACAAAAGAATAGACCAATTACGAAAAGCGTATCCAACTCGCTATGATCATCCGGGCGAACCTATCTATGCCCCAGCGTTACTCAAAAGCCTTTCTGAACAAAAAACAGCTACCACAATTGTCACTACCGATGTTGGTCAACATCAAATGTGGACAGCTCAGCACATGCAATTTAACCACCCACAAAACTTTATTACTTCTAGTGGACTTGGCACAATGGGATTTGGTTTACCAGCTGCCATTGGAGCTCAACTAGCAAGACCAAATGATTGTGTGATATGCATTTCAGGTGACGGCTCTTTTATGATGAATGTTCAAGAGCTGACCACAATTAAACGCAAAAAATTACCGATTAAGATTGTATTAATTGATAATCAACGTTTAGGCATGGTTAGACAATGGCAAGAACTCTTTTTCAATCAAAGATACAGCGAAACCAATTTATCTGACAATCCTGATTTTTTAATGCTGGCTAAAGCCTTCGATATCGACGGACAAAAAATTACCCAAAAATCAGAAATTCAAAGCGCCATCGATACGCTATTAAATTCAACAGGTGCCTATTTATTACATGTGTGTATCGATGAGCTTGAAAACGTGTGGCCTCTTGTTCCACCCGGTGCTGCCAATGAACATATGTTAGATAACAACAGTAAGGAGTAAAGGATGAGTAATAAAGATCAGCATCAATTTACTATCACCGCTTATGATAAATTAGGAACACTTGAGCGTATCTTACGGGTTATACGCCACCGTGGTGGTCACATTAAACAGATGCAAATGCAGACTAAAGATGATCAGATACTATCATTATCTTTAGCATTAACAACAAAGCGCCCTATTTCAGCACTACTTAATCAGATCGACAAATTGGTAGACGTGATATCGATTGAAATATAGTTATTTTCAATAATAAATCATGATGAAATAATAAGTTAAATTTATAAAAGTATACACTTTAGCAGTTAAACAAAATCGATAGTATAGTATAATGCTTGACCGTTTATTGTTGAAAGCACCGAGCTATATCTATGCTAAACAAAAGTAAAATTTAAGAGGAAATAAAAATGAGTTCTACAGCAAAATCGGATTATATTTGGTTCAATGGTGAAATGGTTCCATGGGCAGATGCTAAAATTCATGTCATGTCTCATGCTCTACATTATGGTACTTCAGTTTTTGAAGGAGTTCGTTGTTATAAAACTCATCAAGGCCCTGCTATTTTTCGTCATAAAGAACACGCACAACGATTGCTAAATTCAGCCAAAATATACCGTTTTCCTGTTCCTTACACGATTGAAGAAATCATGGAAGCAACGCGTCAAACTATCAAGAAAAATAACTTAGAAAGTGCCTATATTCGTCCTCTTGTATTTATTGGTGATGTCGGGATGGGCGTTAATCCCCCTGCTGGTTATAAAACTGATGTCATGATTGCCGCTTTCCCTTGGGGTGCCTATTTAGGTGAAGATGCATTAGATCAAGGAATTGATGCGATGGTTTCTTCATGGAATCGTGTCGCATCCAATACCATTCCGGCAGCAGCAAAAGCTGGGGGCAACTACTTATCATCATTATTAATTGGCTCAGAAGCTCGTGCTAATGGTTTCCAAGAAGGGATTGCCTTAGATGTACATGGTCATCTTTCAGAAGGTGCGGGTGAAAATCTATTTATCATTAAAGACGGTGTACTATTCACCCCTGTATTATCTTGCTCTGCACTTCCTGGTATTACTCGTGATGCCGTATTAACGCTTGCTCGTGATTTGGGTATCGAAGTCCGTGAACAAATTTTATCGCGCGAATCACTCTATTTAGCTGACGAAGTCTTTATGACCGGTACCGCTGCCGAAATTACACCTGTACGAAGCGTTGACCGCATTCAAGTCGGTATTGGACGTTGTGGCCCAATCACTAAACAGATCCAACAAACATTCTTCGGGTTATTTAACGGTAAAACAGAAGATAAATATGGTTGGTTAGATATTATTAAATAATATCTCAAAAAATCCGCTAACTAATACGGCGGATAAATACTTTTTGTAATGCGATGCACATCAAAACATGATGGACTCATCAAAATGATAAACCGATTAAATCGGTCGCAAGTATAATAAGAACTTGGGAGCAACAAATGCCTAGATATCGATCAGCTACCTCCGTTGAAGGCAGAAACATGGCAGGAGCGCGCGCTTTATGGCGTGCTACTGGCGTAAAAAATGAAGATTTTGGTAAACCTATTATCGCCGTCGTAAACTCATTTACTCAGTTTGTACCGGGACACGTCCACCTTAAAGACATAGGACAACTAGTGGCTAAACAGATTGAAGCATCAGGTGGTATAGCTAAAGAGTTTAATACCATTGCAGTAGATGATGGTATTGCAATGGGGCATGGTGGTATGCTTTATTCGTTACCTTCACGTGAACTTATTGCCGATTCTGTAGAATACATGGTCAATGCGCACTGTGCTGATGCGATGATCTGCATCTCCAACTGTGACAAAATCACACCCGGTATGTTAATGGCATCACTCCGTTTAAATATCCCAACGGTTTTTGTCTCTGGTGGCCCTATGGAAGCTGGGAAAACCAAGCTTTCAGATCAAATCATCAAACTTGATCTTGTTGATGCCATGATTCAAAGCGCCAACCCCAATGTCAGTGACGCAGACAGCAAAGCGATTGAAGAATCAGCCTGTCCGACGTGTGGCTCATGTTCCGGCATGTTTACAGCGAATTCAATGAACTGCTTAACCGAAGCTTTAGGGCTTTCGTTACCCGGTAATGGATCCCTCATTGCCACTCACAAGCAACGTGAACAACTCTTTTTAAAAGCGGCCAAACGCATAGTTGAAATTACCAAACGTTATTATGAACATGATGATGAATCTTATCTACCAAGAGCCATCGCCACCAAAGCAGCCTATGAAAATGCCATGTCACTCGATATTGCGATGGGAGGCTCGACCAATACCGTTTTACACTTGCTTGCAACAGCGCAAGAAGGTGAAATTGATTTTACGATGTCAGATATCGATCGACTATCTCGTAAAGTACCGCATCTGTGTAAAGTTGCGCCAAGTACAGCAAAATACCACATGGAAGATGTACACAGGGCGGGCGGTGTGGTATCCATCATGTCAGAACTTGACAAAGCAGGACTACTAAATCGCAATGTTCACAATGTGCTAGGACTGTCATTACAAGAAACCTTTGCACAATATGACATTACGCAAACCCAAGATGAAGAAGTAAAAAAAATGTATCGCAGTGGGCCGGCTGGCATCCGTACAACGAAAGCATTTTCACAAGATTGTTATTGGGACACACTGGATGACGATCGGGAAAATGGTTGTATTCGTGACAAAGCGCATGCTTATAGCCAAGACGGCGGACTTGCCACACTCTATGGTAATGTTGCCCAAGATGGTGCTATCGTAAAAACGGCCAGTGTTGCCGCTGAAAATCTTGTGTTTAGAGGGCCTGCAAAAGTATTTGAAAGCCAAGAAGATGCAGTTGATGCCATTTTAGGTGGAAAAATAGTAGAAGGTGATGTCGTTGTGATCATCTATGAAGGCCCAAAAGGTGGGCCGGGAATGCAAGAAATGCTCTACCCTACCAGCTATTTAAAATCAATGGGACTTGGTAAAGCTTGTGCACTCATTACTGACGGTAGATTTTCAGGCGGATCATCAGGCTTATCCATTGGACATATTTCACCAGAAGCGGCTAACGGTGGCGTAATTGGTCTGGTACGTGATGGCGATATTATCGATATTGACATTCCTAATCGAAAATTAGTTTTAGATGTGCCTGAAGATGAACTAGAACGTCGTCGGGTGGCAGAGCTCACTCGTGGCGACAAAGCATTTACCCCTCATAATCGTGACCGCTATGTGTCGTTTGCCCTAAAAGCTTACGCAAGTTTAGCGACCAGTGCTGATAAAGGTGCTGTCCGCGATAAAAGTAAACTAGGTGGCTAAAAGTGAAACAACAAACAATACTGACTGGTGCTGATTATTTAAAAGCAACGCTTTGCAGTGCCGTATATGATGTGGCGCAAGTCACACCGCTGGAAAAAATGGATAAACTATCTGCCAGACTAAACAATCAGATATTTGTCAAACGTGAAGATCGTCAGCTAGTGCACAGTTTTAAAATTCGAGGTGCACAAGCGATGATCGCCAGCCTTTCCCCAGAAGAGCGACAATGTGGCGTTATTGCTGCTTCAGCTGGAAACCACGCACAAGGTGTGGCATTTTCAGCTAGCAAATTAGGTATAAAATCGCTCATTGTTATGCCGTTAACGACAGCGGACATCAAAGTGGAAGCAGTAAAAGGATTCGGTGGTGAAGTTTTACTTTATGGTGCGAATTTTGACGAAGCCAAAGCCAAAGCCTTAGAATTAGCCAAAGAACAACGACGCATTTTTATTCCCCCTTTTGATCACCCACTGGTGATTGCCGGACAAGGCAGTATTGCCATGGAACTGTTGCAACAAAATGCCAAACTCGATCGCATATTTGTCCCCGTTGGCGGTGGTGGACTTGCAGCAGGTGTGGCAGTCCTAATTAAACAAATTATGCCATCGATTAAAGTCATTGCAGTTGAACCTGAAGATGCAGCCTGTTTAAAAGCCGCCTTAGATGCAGGTCACCCAGTTGATTTAAATCGAGTAGGTTTATTTGCTGAAGGGGTTGCCGTTAAACGAATCGGTGATGAAACATTCAGACTTTGCCAACAATATATCGATGATATTATTACTGTTGATAGCGATGAAATTTGTGCGGCTGTCAAAGATTTATTTGATGATGTTCGTGCCATTGCTGAACCATCGGGTGCGGTCGCACTGGCGGGACTGAAAAAATACGTTGAAAAACACAATATTCAAGGTGAAAACCTTGCTCATATCTTATCGGGAGCTAATTTAAACTTCCATAATTTACGTTATGTGTCAGAACGCTGTGAATTGGGTGAAAAACGAGAAGTCTTAATCGCCGTGACGATTCCAGAGAAAAAAGGCAGTTTCCTAAAATTTTGTCAGATCTTGGGGGGGCGTTCAGTCACCGAATTCAATTACCGCTATCATGATGAAGAATCGGCATGCATATTTGTAGGTGTTAAAATCACTAAAAATAGTGAAAAAGATGACATCATGCAACAACTCACTTCAGCCGGTTATCCCGTGGTTGACCTGACTGATGATGAAATGGCTAAATTGCATGTTCGCTATATGATTGGTGGCAAGCCTTGTCAGCCAATTCAAGAACAAGTTTACAGTTTTGAATTCCCAGAATCGCAAGGGGCATTACTCAAATTCTTACAAACACTTGGTACTAACTGGAATATCTCAATGTTCCATTACCGAAGCCATGGGACTGATTATGGTCGCGTTCTTGCTGCATTTGAAATTGACCAAACCAATAGCCATGATTTTGGTAAACACTTAACCGAATTAGGTTATGGTTTCCATAACGAAACTGAAAATCCATCGTTAAAACTCTTTTTAACCAATTCGAATTAAATAAAGGAAGACTATTCACTTTTACGGGCATTGATTAAAGTGAATAGTCCTAAATCTTAATCAAATAGTTTAAGCCTTCAAAAAAATAGATAGATTAACCATGATTAAATTAGCAACAATTGGAACCAATTGGATCACTGAAAAATTCATTGATGCGGCATTACAAACTAAACAATATCAATTAACCGCTATCTATTCCCGTGATATCGATAAAGCCAATGAACTGGCAAAAAAATACCAAGTTAATACGATATTTGATAAGCTCACCGAGCTCGCTCAATATGCCAATGTCGACGTTGTTTACATTGCCAGCCCAAACTCACTCCATTTTGAACAAGCCAAATTGATGTTGGAAAATAATAAAGATGTAATATGTGAAAAACCATTAACCTCGAATTTGATGGAAACCCAAACATTAATTAATATTGCCAAACAACATAAAAAACTTATTTTTGAGGCACTTAAAACCGTTTATTTGCCCAATTATCAATTAATTCGGGATTATCTTCCAAAGTTAGGAAGAATTCGCAAAGCACTACTCAACTACTGTCAATATTCCAGCCGTTACGAAAGTTATTTGAATGGCAATAATCCCAACACGTTTAATCCCACCTTTTCAAATGGTTCTATAATGGATATTGGAGTTTACCCACTCAATTTTGGACTAGGATTATGGGGATATCCCAATAAAATAAATGCCAGTGCGACAAAACTTGCGTCTGGTGTCGATGCGCATGGCAGTGTTTTACTTAATTATGACGATTTTGATGTCATCATTTGGCATTCAAAAGTCAGTAACTCTTACCTTCCTAGTGAAATTCAAGGCGAAAATGGATCACTTATTATTGAAAATCTTGCCACTTGTGAGCGCGTTATTTATCAACCAAGAATCGGTGAAAAAAAAGAAATCACCCTTACACAACACAATAATGATATGTATTACGAAGCAGAAGAATTCGCTAAGCTATATCGACAACGCAACGTAGATCATAACGGTTTAGCCTATTCGAAACTATCATCAACAATCTTGACTGAAATAAGAAAGCAAACAGGTGTGGTGTTTCCTGCCGATCAACCTTAAAGATCTTTAAAATATACAAAATGAAATAATAAGTTGCCAAACCTTTATAGCAGAACGCTAACTAATATTAGCGTTCTGGGTGATATATCCGTTGACTGAGTATAAAACAACTATCCGACCAAACACGCTTATTTAATATGTGCAATATAACCCTTAATAATCTCGACACTATTTTTAAATAACTGCTTTTCATTATCTGAAAAATCTAACTCAATAATTTTTTTAATACCATGCTGATCTAAAATCGCAGGCACACCTATTGCCACATCTTGATAACCATACTCCCCATGTAAAATACAACTTAATGCTAACGCACGATGGCTGTTAGTAAAAATATGCTGACAAATTTCAGTAATCGTACTGGCGATACCATATTCGGTACAATGCTTAAATTTAGCTATTTCAAAGCCTTTATTCTTCGCTTTGCTGCCAATATCATTAAAATCGATTCTATTTTTTTCGAGATGATTAAGGTTAATGCCATAAACCGATGAATGCGACCAAACGGGAAATTGTGAATCGCCATGCTCGCCAACAATAAACGCATCGATACTTTGTGGACCAATATCCATTTGTTCTCCCAATAAACGACGTAATCTTACTGTATCAAGCCAAACCCCAGTACCAATTATCCGATGACGAGGTAAACCTGATAATTGCCAAACTTGGTAAGTAATCGCATCACAAGGGTTAGTCGCCACTAAAAAAATCCCTTTAAAACCATTTTTCATCATATCGGGCACAATCGTTGCAACAATTTTTGACGTACCAGCTAGCTCCTCCGCTCGGCTTTTTTGCGCTAATCCCGAAGTAACCGTAATAATGGCAATATCAATATCAGCACAATCATTGGCATCACGTAAACTGACTTTAATCATGTTTTGCCGATAAGCAGCCGCATCTAATAAATCCTGAGCATGTCCATAAGCCCGATCTTTATTTACATCAACCAGTACAATTTCTTCACAAATACCACGATTAACCAAGGTATAAGCCGTCGTGGATCCCACATTCCCTACTCCAATAATCATGACTTTACGTAGTTTCATAATAAACTCCAATTATTTGAAAAATGAAATAAAATCAATAGAAATACAGATACGAAAGGGTTTGTTATCACAGCGTTAGTATTGCATATTCTTGTGTAAACGGGGAATAGTTTTATTAATCTGACTTGGCGGCACTGACAACAAATACAGTGAATTTTTTATGCAGAAAACATCAAACACAAAAGCTTAATAATAAAAAAAATTCTTTTTCTTATTAACAACCAGGACTTGAGCTTAGTATTCTAAAACCAAGAACAGAGTTGTTGAACAATCTAGGGGGCAGATAATCGCATTATCATTTCTCTGTTTGAGTTATATAATATAGGTATCAATCCGAATATTATTCAGAATACTCAGCCTTTGTTAAAAAATAGATATATAGATTCATTTATTATACATGAAAATATAGTTAATAAATTAAAGCGATTTTATAGACTGTTAATATTTATCAAAATATAATGCCTTCAGCTGGCTAAAAACACCAATAACACAATAATTTTATTTGATAAAATAAAAAACAGACACTTATATCTTAGCTAAAATTAGTGAAATAGTAAGTAATTTATTCTTAAAAATTCACATTAATTTTATGAGGTAGCAGGTTGTTCGTTGCTACTTAATAAACTTAAATAATTAAAAACCAACAACCGTACAATTATGTCCCTTCAATATTAAAGTAGCCTCAATCAAGAGGCTTTTATTGTATTAGAAATTAATTTTTACTTTTATTTTTTTTTAGTTCTGTTAAAGTATTCATCAATAGATTTTCTAGCGACGCTTGATGCGAAATCATTTAAAAAAGCATCAAACCCTCCTTGAAGATTTATAAATTTTAACATAGCGGCAGTACCGTGCAGGGTCATGCCGTTTTCACAGATTACTTGTAAACTACAACTTTTTTCTTTCATAAATTATCTCTCTAAAAAATTAATATTTTATTACATTTAAAATAGTTAAAGTGTAATGTTGATCATAAATTGTTTTTATAAGAATATATAATATATAGAGCCTATTAATTATTTTCACTGTGTTTATTGACTGCCTCAGTATCGAGACCTATAATCAATTTATAGTGCGATTCTATACGTTTGGATCAAACATAAATGTACTTATGAAAAAATTATATTCATTTTATAATTCTTACTGATTTTCATATTCAGCAAAAAATTTCAATTCTGCTAAAATTCATTTAATAAATTAGTACAAATCAAACTAACCTTAACTACTAAGTATTATTATGGTTGTGATTACTTATTTAATAATACATCCGAGTATTTTTTTCAGTAAATGGGGATTTGAACTAAGGAAAATATTTAATAGCTCCTCTCGCATTAAATGAGAACAAGTAATGCTAGAATAGATTCAGTCACTATAAATCCGGTTTATCCCTGTGTATACAGGGAACACTGTTTTAAACGGGAAAAAATTAATACCCGTAACGGTTTATCCCTGTGTATACAGGGAACACACTCTATTAAATATGTTACCTAAATGTCACAGCAGTTTATCCCTGTGTATACAGGGAACACTACATTGTTGCAAAAACATCATCGTTAACCGCCGGTTTATCCCTGTGTATACAGGGAACACACTGCGTCTGCATATTCTTGTTGACTGATTAACGGTTTATCCCTGTGTATACAGGGAACACAATGGCAATTTTTTTCATGCTCATTTAAAACCCGGTTTATCCCTGTGTATACAGGGAACACAACATTTGATTGCCAACGTCTGTGCAAATTGTCGGTTTATCCCTGTGTATACAGGGAACACTCTAATTATAACCTATTGTTTATTAAATAAAATAGGAGCATGTAAAATTCTACCGGCTTTTTGTTGTTTTTTTAGGCACTTTGTTTCAAGACGAATTTTAAATTTAATTTGAATTTTATCAAATAGTTACCTATATTTAAAACGATTTTTTAATGGCGCACACTTTTATAATTTTTCAGCGCACCGACCAATTTTGTTGACTACATCAAATCTTATTTTTTGGTGTTTGATTTTGACGAACTATTCAATATTGATTTTGCCTTTGCGTGTTTGCTTTATTCGGCTTATGCCGAATGTTATAACCATTAACTGTCCTGGCAAACGTTGTAAAAATAACAGAAAAAGTAGTTAAGAGTTTAAACAAAGTATTACATATTAGATTTTTTAAAAAATGATTAACCTCGTATTTATTAAAAACACTCATTTAATCCAACTCAAATGCGCAATGAAAAACTTTACCAATAATTTTTATTTTTTCTGAATCTTCTATTTCATCGGGATATTCCAACGAATTGTAAGAGACTATCCTAATTCTATTATTCGACAATCTGTATAAACGTCTTAGTCTACAGAAATCAGATTGACATATTGCGTAAACAGAACCATCATTTATTTGCTGCTTGCCTTTATTAACTGCAACAATAGCGCCCTTAGGTATAACTGGCTTCATTCCATTATCGTTAACGAGAAAACAGAATATATTATTCTCGTCTATATTTTGTTTTATTAATAAAGATCGGGAAAATCTCAATTGTTCCTTTTTATAATTGGGGTTGATTGTTTGTGCTTCATTATTTATAGCTAGCTCGATTGATTTATATAAAACAACTTCGACTTCGCTATCGTTTAAGTTAGTACTGATATCGGACGTTTTAGAATTGTTATTATTCAGTTTGTATTTTGAAACGCCATTAGATTCCATTGCTCCTTTATTATACCGTAGCCAGTTGATATCCACCCTTAAGATATGTGCCAATAAATCGAGCTCTTTTGGCTTGTTGGTTCCGTTTTCCCATTTAGAAACCGCTGCCCTTGAAATGTTACCCATTTTTTTTCCGATCTCTGCCTGGCTCAATCCCCGTTTACATCTAGCTATTTTTATTCGTTCTCCAAGCATTTTTACTCCGATATGCTGTTCATTGTTAACACAGATATAAACGGTTTATTTTTATTTTATTATTAACTAATTTGTTATGCTTTTTATTTATCTATCCTTCATTAATTTCGAGCTGTTTTTTTGGTATATCTTAATTGTGCTTTACCATCGGGCATAAAATAAGTACCGTATTTGACTAGTCCACCTTCTTTAAAATAACAGACTAATTCATAGCTAAGCACCATAGAATCTTTATTTTTCTCATCAATATTGATATTTATTGATTCAAGTCGTGGCTCATAAATGAGTAATGTTTGTTCTATGGCTCTCATTAATACGTAAGCTGATGACGGTAATGCCTGAAAGATAGTGGACATGTCCGGTAGCCCATAATCAGGCATATGGTTGATAGCCCCTGCCCGACTATTTAAAATACGCTCGATATTATCCATTACACTTATAATGGTTTGTTCATTTTCGGCTATTTCATCTATCGGGATACCAGACTCAAAATAGCCATATAAGATGTCATATAATGAAGCACTCATTTACTTTTCTTCCACAAGTTTAATGCTATATTGGCTCGCGATAATTTCGCGTGGTTCAGTGATATAAAGATCGCCTCGTTCCAATACTATTCGCCAACTGTTATCTTTTAGATTTGGTTCTTTGAAAAGCGCTATCACGCCTACTACATCTGCTTTTTTATCAAATGGTGTATCAATTGAAATAGATGTATCGGGTTTTAGTACAACTTCTTTGCTTTCAATGAGTGATTCTTGTAATATTTCGCTGTCATTATCAACGAGTTCCTGATAAGAAGCAGCGTTAAAATTATCAGCATCTTTTAATTGATAAATTCGGATCACAACGGGTGATGAGCGTCCATCATCATCTGTATTTAATTCAGCCCTTGCTTTTAGATCTAAATGTAATGTTCTGACATTCCATTTAAAGACAGAATCCGTGATTTCAACCGCTGTTTCACTTACACTCTGAGCTATACCACAACCCATTAGCGAAATGATTAATAAACTAGCAAGTAATGTTTTCATTATTCTCATTTTTAGTCCCTTGATTGATATACTTGATAATCAACACCAGAATAGCTACCCAAATTCACTTTGATTTCGTCTTCAACAGGTTGATTATTTTCGTCAGTTTTATTAAATGAAGCAGTTAATCCTAATCTGCTATTTCTTGATTTTAGTTGGCTTCTTGGTAGAAAAATTCGCTTAATACACAGCGTTATTTTGGCATCTACACGATAGCCTAAATAAGCCCGTAATAAAGCTAAAATATCATGAAATAATTGTCCGTCGGGCAATAGCTCAGCAATTTGATGTTCGTGTTGAGGCGTGATAACAAGATGAATACTTTGATTACACTCTTTAAAACGTGAACCCAATGCAGCACCACCATCTAATCCGATTCGATGTGGCCCTTGACCGCCTAATTTTGCTGGATAATCAATTGACTGCCAAATAGGATAAAATTCGCTTACACTCACTTGAGCATCATCGACCATCACACGCACTAATCCGATAATGCCTTCTGCTGTACGTGTTTTTTGAGACATTAATCCTAATAATGCAAAACATCGAGATAGTGGCGTACCTATTTGTTCAATAGTACCTTTTACACCTAATCCTATTAAACCAGACAAACATTTTGATACTGGATCACGCCCACCACTTAAATAACATGCTGGATAATGATACTTCAACCAAATACGATAAAATTGAGTAATGACCCGATGATTGAACATATCCAAAAAATCAGTCATCGATTGATAATTTTCGTCTCGCCGAATAATCTTATCAAGCAAACCAAGCGGTAATACAGCATCAACCCCATACAACCCTAAAAAACGTGTTCTAACTGTTGTTGGACGATTTATGTAGGGTGCTTTTTCTATATATTTCAGTTCACTTGCTGGGAAAGACATATCCACCGAAGGTGCAAAACGCAACGGATCTGCAGCTGGTGATTCGCTTTTACCCAATATAGGCTCGTCTGCATATAACTGTTCAAGTAACTGACAAAAACGATAAAAATTAATTTTTGGCAGTTGCTTTTCAAGCATCTGCATTAAAGGGCTGTTTTCGATGTTTTGCTCTGGTTCCATACAATTTTATTTCCTGTAGGTAGACTAATAATAACCAATTGTGTAAATAGATTAACATCGGCATATAAAGCAAAAAACTGATGTAATAATTCGCCGAACAGCATTACATCACCTTCCCCGGTAAATTGAAAACTATTGATAGTGACTTCTATTTCAATACCTCGTTGCAGCATACCTTTAACTGTGCGTTTAATCATTCGATGAGAAACTTCAACGATACCTTCTAAGCGTCTACGATTAAGTTCGTTATCTGTCCAATCATATAATGCGAGTGTTCCACGTAGAACTTCAGCATTCATTAGTGACAAATAATTCGGGGCAAGATGCGAAAGAACACGCCAATAAAAGCGATCCTCAGTTGGTGGATAGCAAGGTATTGTTGGAGAACAAAGATTTCGTACTTTAGCAATATTACCATTTGAGTCAGAAAGATCATGAATTCGAGCATTACGTAAAGCTTTACGAGGTAACATACCATTAGTACCTGTTATACGTAACGATAAAGTCTCGGTTTCGAGCATTTCGTTTTTATCCCAAATTTTACCGCCCAAAATCAGCCATGTGTCATGTAAACCGGAAGCACCTCTTCTCACTCGTGTATGATAATACCTTTCTGGCGCATCATGACGTAACATACCTCCACGGTGTTTAAAACTCGTGAATGGAACATATCGATAACGTCCATCACGCGTAATAGCTTCTACATGTTCAACAGAATAAACTTCAACATGCCCATCTTGGCGTAATAAAGGTCGAAGTAAATATTCGCTTTCTAGCTGATTTACCACAATTGGATCGGCTTCCATATCAAACAAGTTGATGACTGGCACGCAATGCAAACGAATATTATCATCGCCAAAAGGCATATCGGTTGGCCATGATTGATTGAGTGTCAATTCAATATCAATATAAGTACATGCTTCTGATATATTGCTTGTTTTTAAACCATGCAAGTCAACAAACATAAATTTTTCACGAAATGCAAAATATTCTAGTAAAAGTTGATAGCCAGAAAATGCATTATCTGGTTTTAACCATAAGCGATCGTCTTCGCTGAATCCAACGGGGGTAATATGACCATTTAACGAAACTCTTGTTTCAGGATCATCAGAGTAACGAACGTGAATTGAGCCAACTTTCTGCGTTAAAACATGATGTAGTGTTGATGCGATGGGGGCATCTGCATTTAAATAAAGGCGTAAACATGATAAATCCAACTGTTCAAAGTCTGCCAGTTCAGTAATACTCAACCGAATAGTAATCATGCTACGACCATCATGGCTTAGCCCTAATCTAGCTTGACTTATTTTAATAGGTCGTAAAGTGACGTCTTGTGTTGTTCTAAATGGACACCGTGTACCGACATGCCCCAATGGCTCAGATTGCACTTGCAATCCCTTTGGAATGACTTCTTCACGTGATAATGTCGTATAATTTGGCGTTAGTTCCACGATCGATAATGATGGGATCAGTCGTAAATAGTGAGGCCAAAGTAATGTCACTAAACTTTCCGTTAATTCGGGTAAGTCATCATCAATTTTTTGACGTAAACGACCAGTTAGAAAGGCAAACCCTTCAAATAAACGCTCTACATAAGGATCACGATCACCGACACGATCTAAGTTTAACAAACTAGCTCTATCAGGATGTATTTTGGCGAATTCTTTTCCTGCTTCTCGCAAATACCGCATTTCTGATTCGTAATAGCGTAAAATTAAATCATCCATTTTTCATCTCTTTATTTTTTTGTATATTCTGTTTAGTAATATCGTTATTGAAACTAACTACCCCATAAATAAGGTGCTTGATTAACGCTACATAACACTTAATGCTCTAGCTGGATCGAGTTGCATTAATTCGTGCTGTAACAAATCAATTTTTTCTGAAAGCTCGGGTTTAAAGCCATCTTTCAGTTGATTTTTTTGCTTCATTAGTTTTAATAAAAAACGTTTAACATCAAATATTAATTCTGGTTCCCACTGTAAAAGTGTCATTGTTTGCTGCTGACTATTGAGACCAAGCAATAATTTCATAGCGATATCTTGTTTACCCATTTGCTCAGCGACTCTTGCTTGCGTATATTGCAGCAAATAACGTTGTTTAGGTGAGCGTAAAGTAGGTAAATGTTGCAACCACTGAAATGCCTTTTCAATACTTTCACTATGCGCCAATTCTAACGCTTGTTTTTCAATTTCATTCCAATCGTTTTCGCCAGAAATCGAAATTGGTTCAATACTGTCACCTTCATCTAAATGATGAATGCGCGCATTGGTTGCAATCCAATTGAGCGTTTCATCATCGGCAAACGGTGTGCCATTATCGAATGAAAGCCGTTCTATGCCGTTTAATCTTTCAAGCATCAACCCAATATCCGTTAAAAATATGTCTGCCCAAGCTTGATGAGGTGCACCCATTTTCTGTAATGCCATTACTGTTGCTCGTTGTAAATCAAGCCAAAAATGGTTCGCACCTTCCATAAAAGCCGCTTCCACCCGTTCAAAAAGCTCTGACCATTGTTGTTGGATGATTAAACGACTAATATTTTGTTTAAGTTCTGCTCTTGGTGCAGGTAAACGAGTTCGTCCTCGATGATCTGCTGGAGGTAAATCGACAATGGTATCCCAGCGTAATATTCGTAAAAAACGACCTGCAGCAAGATAGCCTTCTGGCTTTTCTCTTAAAAATGCAGCCATTTTGCGAGCTTGATCAAGTAAGTCTCGTTGTGAACCAATTTTAGCATCCGATAGTTTAGGAAAAGATTCTGGCATTGATTCAGAAACAGGCATAGAAGATGATGCGTTTTCTGGTTGAGTACTTTTAACGGGTTGCTTTAAATTATTGCTAAAAAAGTGAACAAGCGCAGAAAGATCTGGTGCTTCAAGCTTCTGCTCTGGAGTTTCGCCAACAAACAACGTTTGACAAATACTATCGATCTGATTTAGCGCTAAAATAATTCGCGAAAGACACTCTTCTGAAATTGGCTGTAATTGGGTAAGCGGCTCAAGAAACCTTGCATTTGCTAGCCATTCTATCGCATTTTTACGAATATTATGCCGTGAAGGGTAAACAGAGGTTCCAAATTTTTCAAGCAAACCTGCTAATATTTCAACACCGTCGGCATAACCATTGGCGCCATCAATATGTAATCGAGCCAAACAATAATAAGTAACAACACGTACATCTTTGCTATTCTTCTTTAAGATATTTTCACTTTCCGTCGCGACTAACTCGTAATCAATTCCGGAAAGTTTAGCGATTTCTTCTTTTATTTCCTGAAAAGTATCGTGGTAAGTTAAATCTTCACCCGTTGGTTTATCAAGACTAATTGGCTCTAGCCAATCTGCCCACTGTAAACTTAGATTTTTTTTAGCTGATTCACTTGAATCTTGCGATCCAAATAAACGGTTTAACAATTGGCTAAACATAATAATCTTCCATCATATAATTAATTTTCAAAAACTCTATTCGGTAATGTAAAGTTACGCAATTTTAATAACGTTAGTGGTCCTTGCCCCAACTGTGTACGTAAAATATATCGTAATCTACCTTCCTCAGATACTTTCCAAACCAGCTCATAGCGACTTGAATCAAGTGGTTTAACTGATGCTTTTTCAAGTAGTCTAATCAAAGACCAATCACCATTGAAATAATCATAGAGTTTTAATCCTGTTTCATCAGAACTCCAACTTAACTGTGAATAAGGTGAATAACCATCACCAGGCCAATTGAATCGTTGCCAAGTTGGTGCTTGGTTATAATATTCTAATTTTTGTTTATTAATGATTAATTCAGTTCGGACAATATTATTGCCACTGCGTGGCATTAGATCAAAGGCTAAACTAACATCACCTGATGTGATTAATTCAGATGATAAATCGTTAAATAACTCCAATGCGTTGATAAATTTCGGTGAAAAATTAAGTCCTTGAGCGTTCACCGTATTAACAACCCATCTGCCCCCTTTCTTTTCTAAGACGCCACCTAATTCATTTATAATAAAATTGTCGATAATGCCTGTATCACTACGTAAAAAACGAGCAAGTTCAGCAAACGACGCTTCGTTTTCACTATTTTTGAAAGGATAACGACCCGCAAATGACTTTTCCCATTGATGCACAATATAATTTTGCCAAATTTCGTTAAAACTTTCAGTCGCTGGGGTCAATACGACCTGCCACGATTGCTCAAGCGGTTGCTTAAATAAACTATGTCCAAATCCAGACCATTCATTACCTAAATTAGCGGCAATTAAATTTCCGTAATCTCGTGTTTCGGTCAAGTCAACTGACGTGCCTTTAAATACACTTTTAGCAAGTCCTTGCATCATTGCTTTAGGATCTGCGCTATTGGTCACATTTTGCAATTTTAAGCGGACTTGTGTGACTCGTGAAAGATAGGTTTGTAATGAAAGATTATTATTTTCATTTTTGATTAAGTTCACGATAGGTGAAAAAGTTTCTGTTAAAGGTCCTGAAGCCTCATTATTTGCTAAAGGAATAACAGATTGATTCTTTTTGCCTATGATTTGCTGTGCAGTACGAATTAAATTATCGGACAGTCCATCGCCAGAATAATCAACTTCAGACTGATATTTAACGACATTAATTAATGCAATCAAAGGGGATTGACGATTATCAGCCAATAAAGTCAATTGCTCAATAACATCAGACACATTATTAGCTGGTTGCCATTGAATATTATTTAAAAAATACGCCCAAGATGCTCCATATTCACTAAAATAACGATCTTTTAATTGCTGTCTTAACACATCGGGGGATATTGAAGCAATTAAATTGCTTTGGCTATCTTCGCCCAATACCCAGTCAATTTGCTCTTTACGTGATTTAGCTGCGCTATTAATTTCATTTTTAATAGTATCTTCCCATGCTTTACGGGTAAAAATACCGGGAACTTCAACATCATTAATAAAGAGAATATTACTATCAATTCCTTCAAGTAATTGATTTAAATTTTGATTGGTATATTGTTGACTTGCACGCTGAATAATATCTTGATAAAGCGTGTTAACGGCATTTTGAACACCAATTTTATTAATCAATATTTTTTGTATACCATTGACCAAACGTTTGTCTTCTTGAAGCGCCCAGTCTGGCTTACTTTTTAATACTTGTCCCCAAAAACGGACCAGATCTGGCATTAATCGTTGCCAATCACCATCACTAATACCTTCTGGTGCTCGCCATTTTTGTGAAGCGAACTGACTTAAATAAATACCATCACTTTTATCCGGATGACTTAACATTAAATAAGCCTTTAAAAAATCATAAGCTGAATCGGCTAATTTTAAACGCTCTGGACTATCTGGTGGTAGCTCTGTTAGCAAGGTTAAATAATCTGTCATTAGATTATGAAACGGAGTGGCAATATTTCTAGAATTGGTCACTCGATAAGAAAGCCACAAATTTTCTAAAAGCTCATTATTATGATTCAAACCAAATCGATAGCTAAATGGCGCACCGTGTTGTTTACGATAAAGTAACTGCTCAATACGTTGTTGTAATTCAAATTGGTTTTGTAATTTGGTTGTTAAGTCTTGTTGAATCGAACTATCCGCATTTTTTACTAATTTAATACTATCGTTGATAAGGGTTGAATTTCGGAAATACGAGTTTAAAACACCTAAACCAAGCAACGTAGACACACCAAGTAAAAAGATGCAAGACACCATTCCCCAACGAATGCCCATACGTTTTCCTAACTGTGCATTGGCATCATCACTAATTGATTGCCAAGTTGGGGTCATCACTAAATAGTTATCAAAATTTAATTCTTCATTTTCTGAAAAGACTTGATGAGGTACAAAAAATAGCCCTCGAACATAAGGTGAATACGGAAAAGCGGTAAACATTCCCAAATAACGCTTAATGTGTTCAATATCACCTTTAGTTAATTTTTGACTTATTTTTAATAAAAAATCGTGAGTAATTGAGCCTTTAACTTGTTGCATTCCACGTATACAACACTCTTGGGACAATTGATACAATGACGTGTCGATTGATTGCAACGATTCTTGATTTAATGATGGGAAAATGACGCCTACACTTTGTTCGATACGACCTACTTGATGCCATTCACTATTTTGTGGCGCAACTAAATAGAGCGGAGCAGACCACTTCAATAATTTGTCACGTGCTTCTATTTGCTGTAAAGCTTTTTCAATCAACACTTGCTGTTGACGATTACTGTCAAGATAATATTTAGGCATTACCCATATAATGGCATTCAACGGTTTAGCCGCAAAAGGAATACAGCGAGAAAAACGTTTTTTTAATGCCAATAACCAAGATGTATCAAGCTCATGTTCAATATCACCACCATAAACCATTAACGTTTTATCACATAATTGCCATTTATCGTCTTGTAAATTAGGGAATACGGACTCGACATCAGTATATGATCCAATAACAAGACACTTTCTAATTTTATAACGCCAAAAAAGACCATGACGATGACGCATAAATTTGACTGGTTCCACAAAAGAATCAGTAACGCTTTCTTTTTTTTGTTTTTTGTTATCAATATCAATATTCGTTTTATCTCCACGCTGAAAATCCAATTCCATCACTTTATGTGATAACAAATTAATAAGTCCATGGAAATGAGATAGGAATAACGCAAAAATGATAACTAATAAAGACGCGATAACTTTTTCGGTATTCCATACAAGAAATGAAAAATTATCCTGCCAAATCAAAACAACAATAATCATTGCAACAATTAGCAACAAAAACATCCAAATAAGTTTATAGTTTTTCATTTTTTTCACTTCTCTTATTATTTTCTTCTGGCAAACACGATACAACTGAGGCAGTAACATAAGGAGAACCTAATATTACTAATTGTTTATTTTTTGATTGAACTATATTTTCAATAGCCAAAGCAAGGTTTAACCAATAGGAACATAACCCAGCATTACCTATTGAATTTTCTACATCTAAAACATCTTTTGGTTCAAATCTGATTTCATTAAAATAATTCATGATGTCGTTTTTTATATCTGTGGTCATACAGTTACACCAAACAATATCATATGGAGCAGCAATATCGCTGCTCCACAATAAAGCATTATCAATAGTATTATTTAATACATTAGTTTGTTCACTACGATGGACTTTAACACCTGATTTACTAATATCAGAGGCATAACAATTTTTATCTACATTTTCACCAGCTAACAATAACATTGAAATGAATTCACCTTCATTTTTAACTGGAGTTTGAAACATATGACTACTAATGACTAACAATAATTCATTATCATGCTGACTGTTATCTAACCACGATTCTATAAATGTAGAAGAATTTTTTGGCTCTTCAATTTTAAAGCTGGCAGGGTCATTGATAATTTTTCCCAAAGTTTCAGACCATAAAACCTCCATTTTATTTTCTTCCAATTCCGATTCAAAAAATAACCTTACATGAATATTGATGTTACTATTTAAAGTCAAAAATTTAACCTTAAATTTTGCTTTCCATTGTTCAAATACTGATTTCAAAAAGTTATAATTACTATCATTGTTTTTGTAATCATTTATTAAAGATGTGTAAGCAATAACAGCACCATCATTACCATATTGTTTCGCGATCATCTGAAAACTTTTATTTTTTAATGCACGAACATTTTCGGTATTACCTTGTTGCGTGACAAGCGCATGTTCTAAAACATACAACCCTCTTTGTCCATATTTGATTAACTGTTGCTTTCGGCGTTCACGATGTAAATTCCATTCTTTATTATAATTTTTACGGTAACCATGAAAATAAATACCATTTAAAAATATAAGCAACCAAGCAAAAAAAGGAAATAAAAAGAAACCTGATATAAATAAATTATTTGGGATATTGTAAAAAAAACTCAGCACAAAGGTAATTATACTTCCGCACAAAATGAACCCAACAAGCAATATAACCCAAAACCAACGATTTATTTTTTTAACTTCTGGTTTTGGTTTTGGTAGTAATGTTAAATCCACTGGCATTAAGCTTTCCCAACCTTAGATACTGATGAAATTAAAGAACAACCACAAGCAGTTTTATGACCATCCAAAGCAATACATTTACCTTGATCTGTAAAACTTGATTCTCCTTCAATGATAGGATTAACCCCATGATTCTTTATAGGACAGCTAACTAAATCTCCTACTCGAGCTACAGGCTTACCTAAAACAATCATTGTCGATGAGGCAGTTATGACTTTTCCCCCATGATCAGTTGAGTCACCTAAACGAATGACCCCTATTAAATTGCTCACTTTTTCATTTCCTTTATTATTTCCTTACTCTTTTAACATATTTTAACCCATCTTGTAATGAAAATTAATATTTTTTTAATTTTTATATAGTTTAAGAAATTTATTGTTTAAATACTTTTATAAATATTCTTTAACTTTAATTCTCGATATTCGGGGATTATTTGTTTTTTTCTTTATATTCAGCATCTATTTGTAGATAAGCTTCAACTGAGCCAGCTTTGGATTTTCTATCTATCTCTTCAGGCCATTTTATTTTGATAAACCATTCAAATCCTGATTCTATGATGAGTTCATTATTTAAATTTGTATCGGAAAACATCATATAACTATTTAACCACATCCATTCATCGTAGTTTAAACTGTTATCTATGGATAATATAAAATGATCGACCACTATAGTTGTATTTGGTTTACATACTAAACATTCTATACGGTAACTTCTAAGAATACCTCCGCTGGGAATCGGTGTTGAGACCGAACTTACTACACCTTGGATATTTGCCCAATCAAACTCTTTAATGCTTATCTCTTTAGATTTAAATGGTGAACGAATAAAGGTTGCCCATGAACCGAAATATAGAATAAAATGGTCATAGATATATACCTTACCAGTTTTACGGTTAAAACGTACAGGGCAATCTTCAGGAGCCAACAGTGTAGTAATAAAAACTTGAATTAATATTTGGTTACAAATCAAAAATAAAAAAAATAAAAAAATAAATAATGCTTTATATTTATTAAAGTGAAATATTGCATGGATTTGAATAATCAATCCCGAAATTGCTATCAATAGACATATGAAATAAATAATAATAAAAATTAAACGAAATAAGCATCTCATCCCAGTTAGGCGTCTTGATAATTCACAATAATCATCATTGATAATACGTAACTTTTTATTAGTTAACTGTAACTGGGTCGTATAAATCCCTTTGTGCAGATCTTCACGCCAACAGGAGACTTGAGGTTGGTACTTAGAGGGCATTCTTACGATCTCCTTTTTCATTTTTTCAATCGATCATATATTCAATACGTAATGGTGATTTTGCGTTCTCATCTTGCCAATAATGTAATATTCCAATTACTTTTCTAGCTCGTTCCCTTAATTCAGCAACTTTTTGATTTATCAATAAAGTCGATAAATTATCATCACTGCCTTTGTTTATTACTATCGGACTTGAAGTAATTGGGTAATCTTTTGTTTCTACCCAACGTACTTCTAATCGCTCACATTGATTTTGTTCTATTGCTACATGTAGACATTGTTGATCATTACCTTGCTTCAGTTTAGCTTTACCAATGTTTCCATTTTTATCGATTAGATAAACTACGCAGGTATAGCGACTTTTATTACTAAAATTTGGTAAATTAATATGGACACGAAGGCCACCCAAATATTTCAGATGCTCAGCTGTTTCAAATTCGTCATATCTATTAAAATCTTCTATTAAAAAAAATTCCCTATCAGAATAGTTATAGTTTAAAGATAAATACATACCTGAAAGATAAGCATAATAGTCATTTAACGCGACACTTGTACCTACCGTTGTCAAAGGATATGGTTGACCTTTTTCGGGATGATCATGTTTGCCGAAGTAACAACGGTTAAACCAAATTTGCATAGGTGACCAACTGTCCGCCTCTGAACCTAATGATACTAAAATTGCTCCAATAATGGCTAAAACAATAGCAGTTAAAGCTAATGGCAAGGCTAAAGATAATATAACCCCACTAAAAAATAAAATTCCTGAGAAAAAAATTAAAAATCCACCAGTTCCTACTAAAATTCCATCAAATATATCTCCATTTATCGCATAACCAATTCCTTTATACATCGATATCACTCCGTCAAGAATGGTAATAATCGCTAGTGCAGCCCCTGTTACTTTCATAAATGTCGCACAACTAGGTATCATAGTGGTAAAGATATTAATTTTCGATAGTGCTCCAGCTAACCTAATAGTATGGGATATTACTTCCGCTGATAATAAAGACATAATTACACAAGATTTGAGCATATCATGTGAAATTTGGTCTTTTACATCTTGCGGTAGCGTTTTACCCTGTTCATTTAACGTATGTAAGTTTTGACTAAATAGATGAGCTTGAAAAAATATCATCACTGTATTGATGCCAATTGCCTTGCTCGAGTCAACACGGATTCGTTTTTTAACGTGAGCATAAGCTGTTTCAAGATCTTGTAGGGTTAACTCACCACCAAATTGATGTGAGTGCTTAATTTCGGCACCTAAAATTGTTTTGGTTTTAGCTAATGTTGTTTCTTTTAACTTGCCACCTTTTTTTAAAGTATTTATCATTTTTTCCATTGAGGCTAAATCTTCTGCCACAATCATAAAATCCATACTGACTGTTTTTTCAAGCTGCTTTTTGGTCAGTTCATTTTCAAATCGCCAGCGTGTATCTGTATCTGGTATCTTCGAAAGTTTATAAACTTTATTATAATGTTCTATTTTAACCGATGACACATTAGATTTTTCCATTATAAATTCATAAATTTTCGGCAAATTTTTAATTTTGACTTCAACAGTCATTCTTCTATATTCAACACCAGAAAAGATTTTTAGTTGCTCTATACTGTGATTCTCCATTAACACCTGATTAATTAATTTTGCATTATTTGGGCGATTAGCAAAACCTGCTATTCCCCAATTAAATAATCTTTCCATCATGTCAACAAATAATGTGGTATTTTTTGCTTCAATTGGTAGATTCATCACAGAATTAAGATTACTCACGATATTATTCAAATTATTTATTGTTTTTTCTTTGTTAGCTATATCTTGGCCCTTTTCCATCTCCACAATTCGTTGTTTCAATAACATATCATAAAGGTTATTATTCTGACCTTTTAATAAGTAAAAATAGATGGAATTTTCATCTCGAAACAGGCTGTCCCATAATCCAAACTGTTCCGGTAACTTAGCCATAGTAATATTACCTTGCAACATAGTGATTAAATCTTCAAAATACCCTAAATGATCTTTTGAGTAGTCATTCTCCTGTTCGTGCTTCCAGAATTCTACTAGATTATAATCGGTGAGTTCAGAGGGAGCATATTGAGATGGTTTATCTTTTGAACCAAAAAGCCATGTTACATAAATCAAATAATCAATTGATATTTTACGAATATCTTTAATTATTTCCTTAAATTTTTGGTTATCGTCATCATAGAACTTCTTTAATCTATCTAAATCTAATCTCTCTTCCAATTTTGCCCAACTTTTATTAAATTTATTTTCCGCAGCGCTTTCAAGTGACCAATGAAATCGTCGTACGTCTTTGGCATTCGTAGTTGATTTATGTTTTTCAATTAAAACTTGTTTTTCTTCTGCTGATAATGAAACTTCTTTCCATCCTGATGATTTTAAAGCATTAATTCTCATTTTAAACGATGCCATTGCTCCTTTAAAATTTGCTGCAGGTTCATATACATCCATGTATTTTTCATCTGTATTTACTCCTTTATAATCATCTTCAATTGTATTGCGATAATAAGTGTTTAATCCTTTTTTATAACTTTCTATACAAGATAATATTCTACGTTTATAAGCGCGTTCAGTTGAAAAATATTCATTTAAGTACTTATGATTATTTGTTTCGGATTTTTGTTCCTGTGAACCTTTTGATTTTTCTGAAGATACTTGTAATATCGATATATTACTTTGATTATCACCTATATCCTGATTAATAAAACCATCAAGGTAATTTTTAGCATAAGGATAAAGCATTTCTTGTTCTTTGGCTGAATTTAACCATTGATCTGTAGGTGTATAATCTGCTATTTTTTCGTTGTATTTATCCGCCAATTTTTTTTCTATCACCCGTTCATGCTCTAAAAACGCATTATTAATCAGGTCAAAATTTTGTAATCGTTGTGCATTAAGTTCTTCAACTACACCAAAAGTGTCCTCTAACACAATACATCCCAATTTGCATTGATACTGATCTTCAAGTATATTCGTTATCTTTGTTATCTCCGCTATATCATCTTTGTGTGAATAATCATTAAATTCATGCGCACTTGGAAATCGCATCTGAAAATCTTTTTTTCCAAAAAAAAATTCAGGTAAATGTGGCGCTTTGTTACTTTCTAATAAATTTCTAAATTCGAAACTTCGACCATCAGGTGATAATAATTCTGGTTTTTTACGAGTTGAATCATTTATGGTAACTTTGGTAAATCTTCTTAAATCTGCCTCTACTGACCGATAATAATCTTCTGTCGTTCTGGACCATGCCCTACGGCTATAAGCTATCCAAACGGTAGCATTCAACACATCAATATTTGCAAATATAGCAGGTATATAGTGATTTATGGCTGTGCAGGATTCTGCTAAATCTTCTATTTCATATTTTTTCATGTGAGCTATGGAGCGATGCCTTAGTGCCCCTTTAGAAGTCACCTCATATCCCAGTAATTTTCGATTTCCATTTTGTTCCATCAATACATACACATATCCTTTACGCAACATTCTTAAAGCATATTTGTGTTGAGTTAACGCTGCCGATGGTTGCCTACCTTTTAAATTAGGAACACTTTCTGACCAGTTGATTGAGTGATAAACTTTTGGATTAATGACGGATTGACGAACTAAAAAAAATGGCATACCACCACGTTGACAGGTACCACATCCTCCGTCAGCTATTGCTGAAGCATTTCTTGCTTCAGTAAAAATATTTGGATCTATCTTACCCATTAATTTATACCATATATTAAATTTTTAATTATTAATTTCAATTTGAATTAAAAGTTCATCTAACGTACCTGGATATTCAATTGATTCATTTACCGCTTCATTGACTTCTTTTTGCTCTAATAACTTTGGATACTCTTTAAGCAATAACGATAAAGTAAATAAGTCTCTTGTATTTTTTAAACCTGCTATTTTGGCTGTTCGATAACATTCTGCTAAAGATAATATGTCAGAATCTTGTATGTGTCTGTTTTGCATTCCGCATATATTTTGCCAAGCAATCGTTAGATGATAAAGTTTTGTTGATTCTTTAAGATAAAATTTGACTTCTTCATTAATGAATAATTCTGAGGGATCTTGTATAGAAGATAGTGATTGAATTATTTGAAGGCGATTTGTAAATGATGTATAGCAATATGTACTACAACAATTTAACAAATAAGGTAACCAATCGAAGCAAATTTTATTGCCTTCTTGTAGTAAAAACAATTTGAATGGTTCATAGAATGGGACAAAACGAGTTTTATTCAAAGTAGCTAGTTTTAATCCTATATTAATTATTTGTTTACTCAATGTCTCAGGTTCATTTTCGCTTACCATACAACAACAAATATATCTTTTTTGAAGGGAGCCATCATTCTGAAGTTCTTTACTGATAAAATGCACAAATTTTTCGTTTAATTGTTCATCAGGTTTGGCAATAACAACTAACTTTGGGCAATGATCTAAATCATGGGTCAGATCAGGTCTTGGAATAATATGAATAGCTTCTTTGCCTAACTCTTCCTTTAAACTTTGAATTGATAATATATGAAAATAACTTAACGAAACTAAGTTATCAATCAGTAAATAACGATACTGTTTACGTGCATTTTCATTGTTCAAAAGGTTGAGTAATTGCTTCTCCATTATGCTGATTCCGAACAACTTTCACCTGGAGGCAACTCAACTTGAGCTGTATTGTAACTTGATGGACTTAATACGCTGAAACTAGCCGATTGTACAGTTACATCACCTGGAGCTAGCACTTTTATAGAACCATTTTCAATAACAATTGCAACATTATCACAAGCTAATGTCAGTTTTTTCTTGGCTGATATAATGACTTCACTATCGGTGCTGGTAATTTTCAAATCTTGCTTTGCAGTTAAATGCATTTCATCATTTTGTGCTTGAATATCGACATTTCCTTTTGATGCAAATATTTTTATCCCCATTTTATTTGCGAATAGACTTATCATATTTCCAGCAGTGACCATAAAACGTTTGAATGCGTTGACATCAATAGTATTTTGCGCTGTTTGTATAATGTTTTCACCTGCTGTTTGTTGTATTGAGCTTGGGCTAACATCCGCTATACCTGCTGGCGCATATGTAAGAATTCCTGGTTGTTTCAACTCTTTTAAACTTTGTTCAAAAAGTTGTTTTTGAGCATTTAAATCAGCAAGTTCAGCTTGTGCGGCTTCGGCTAGTTCATTAAGCCTTTTTACCATTTCGCTCGCTTGTGCTAGTTGTTTAACTGCACTGTCCATTTGTAATTGAACATGACTTGCCTGTGTTTGCTCTTCACTGGTTATATATAACCCTTTGCCTGCTCTGATTGCGCCCCATTCATCAGTGCGTAGTTCAAACCCTTCGCCACGTTTTTCTTTCTTTTCATTAACTAAGTGACCGATATTGACTTGAGTTTTACCGTATTCGGTTGCTAATTTGATGTGTTCTTGACCACGTTTGTCGTCCATACGGAGCTTGTTATTTGCAGGTGTTCGAATCACATTGCGGTGTTTGTTAATCGTTGCCACATGATCAGGATGCGAACTGTCATGCATTGCATGGGCTATGTAAGGTCTGTCTGGGTTACCATTTGTAAACCCTATCATTACCCCTGTTCCGTCTATTAGTGGAAAGTGAAAACCATATGTATCACCAGAGTAAGGTTTAGCAAGTCTTAGCCATAAACTTTCTTCCCCTTTTTTCCAATTTTTTAAGTCAAAATTGAATTTAACTCGATAACGTCCCATAGTGTCAATGTAACCATAGGTGTCGTTATTTGGACTTGTCACGTTGGCAGGTAAGGTGCCGCTCACTTCAGGCCAACGAATAGGTGCTGGTCGATACGGTATTAATACTTTAAATGGTATTGCCGTAAAAGATAATTCATAAGAATCAGTACGATTACCATGTCCTTCTACACTTAAAATTATAATGCCATCATCAATGTCCGATATTGGCGCACCGCTAATGGTAATACATTGACCCGGTATAAGGCTGTAGCGGTTTGTTCGACCTTTTATGATAATTTGTTTACTGATCATATGCTCATGACGTATTCGAGCATACCACTTACCACTTTCTATACTGTTTTCGTTGTTGGTTTGACTATTGTCGTTGTTATTGTTTTGTTTTTTGGCATGACCGTTATCATTCAAACCTTTATAGTGTTCTTCATAACGGTAATCAGTACCATAAGTTGTGATGTATTTAGGTTGTGTATTTTCATCACCTTTTAAATTTGCCCCTGCATTACGATAGTTGAAATCTTGAACTTTTACTGATTTTTCAACAATTTGTGTATGTAGCGACAGATCCCAAACACTTTCGGTATTACCGTCAAGTGTGCCGCTTGGTTGTTTGTAATCGATATTACCAACTTGGTGATAACCTTGCTCGTAATCGCTTATCACCATGACATCACAATTATGTTCCGCATGACTTTCAAATCGGAACCAGATTCCGACATCCGCTAATAAGCGTTGGATGAATTCGAGGTCGCTTTCTTCCCATTGGGTAATAAATTCTCTCGCCGGATAGCTGTCTTTTAATTCTAAGCGGTAGTCAATGCCTGAGAATTCATGACTTCGTAATACTTCTTCGACTACGCTTACTATACTTTGATTTTGATAGATGGCACTATTACGATTAAGTGCAAGTCTTGCTAATCTTGGCGATAATACAACCTGATAATGTGCTTCGTCTTTATTTACTGAAAGCTGATTAAATTCTGTGACAATACCATAGATAGCACGAGAATCACTTTCTGTAGGTAAATCACTTAGTGATCGGATTGCATTACCTAGCGCTTTATTCGCTACAGGATTGAATGAGAATGAACCCTTTTTATTGAGAATCGTGTTTATTGATATACTTTTATCAGCACTGGTAAATGTGATTGTGTATTTCCACGGTTCATTGAGTTTTTCTTCTCCCTTGACTTTAAGTACTGAAATTGGCGAATCGAGACCATCAACCTTTAACGTGTAACGGTTGTGGCTAACCTCACCTGTTAGCCCATTCATTAAACCTTCGCCAAATTGACTAATGAGGTTAGTTAACTCTTTCGCCATATTTTTCTCCTTATATCCTTTTATTTAGGTTTTTCATTCAACGTCTGTAACATTTTAGGCTTTTTTAACGGCCTTTTTTTTACCTTTGCTTTCTTCTGCTGGCTTTGTTTTTGCTGACTTAACAACTTTCGCTTTAGTCGGTTTTGGTTCGTCCGAGTCAGCTTTTGTTGTTTTAGCTTTAGCAGATTTTGCTTTAGTTTGCTCACTTTCCCATTCAAGTACGATTCCTTCTGATTCGTCAAAATCAAGGATTAACGTTGGTACTTGATTGTTAGTTGTACTGCTTCGTTGTAGTAATAAATTTGATACCACAGGTAAAATTTGTTGATTTAAGATACTGTCAATGTTTCGTGCACCTGTATCTGGTAGTAAACACGCTGATACCAAGGTGTCGTAAAGTTTTTCGCCCACATTAAATACAATTTTGTAATGTTTTTGTAGTCGGCTGGCAACTTTATTGAGTTTCATTTCAACAATTTTGCGTAATGCGTCTTTACCAAGTGGTGTATAGATTACTGTTTGGAAACGTGCTAATAATGCCGGTTGGAAATGTTCACGAATGATCGGACGTAGAAGTTCTTGTTGTGTCGCAATATCGGCGTCTGGCATTTCTTCGAAAAGCGCCATAAGCTCATCACTACCTAAGTTAGATGTCATTAATATTAAGGTATTACGGAAATCGATTTCTCGACCTTCACCGTCACGCATAAAGCCACGATCAAAGACTTGATAGAATAAGTTAAGTACATCACGGTGTGCTTTTTCGACTTCGTCTAGTAATACAACACTGTATGGTCGTTTGCGAACGGCTTCGGTCAATACCCCACCTTGACCATAACCTACATATCCCGGAGGTGATCCTTTAAGTTGTGATACGGTGTGCGCTTCTTGGTATTCTGACATGTTAATGGTGACAAGTGATTGTTCACCACCAAATAAGGTATCTGCTAATGCTAAAGCTGTTTCGGTTTTACCCACACCTGACGGACCAACTAATAAAAATACGCCCATTGGTGCATCTTCTGATGTCAGTCCAGTTTTTGCTGCACGAATACGTTTAGCTAATTCAAACAGGGCATTATCTTGTCCCACAACACGTTGACGTAAATCATCTTCAAGCGCAAGTAAGTGGCTTTGCTCATCTTTTAGTAAACTTTCTAATGGAACACCTGTCCAGTCTGATATAACGGATGAGACTGTGCGACTGTCAACATCAAGTGAAAGTAATGGGTTATGACCTTGTAGCTCATTTAATTCTTGCTGAGCATCGCTGAGTTTTTTGAGTAGCTTGCTATCTGATTTATTCGTCAGTTTTTGACGTAATTCTATCAATGTTTCAATTTGTTTTTTCTCTTTTTCAAATTGAGTTTGTTGAATAGTTAATTTGTCTTGTAGTTTGGCTAACTGGATGTCTATTTCTTTTAAGCGATCGCTCGTTAAATTTTCACCTAATGCCAGATCTGCGTTAATTGCATCTTGTTCAATTTTCAGTGAGGCAATTTTAGCTTCAAGCTGTGTAATTGATTCTGGTATCGTATCTAGCCCCATACGTACACGTGCTGACGCTGTATCAAGCAGGTCAACCGCTTTATCGGGTAGTTGACGTCCACTGATATAACGTCTTGATAGTGAAACGGCTGTTTTGACAGCTTCGTCTAGGATATGTACGCCATGGTGTTTAGCATAACGTGATTTTAAGCCACGCAACATTAAACATGCTCGATCGTCATCAGGTTCGTCTACTTTGACCATTTGGAAACGACGCTCTAAAGCGGCATCTTTTTCAAAATATTGTTTGTATTCAGACCATGTTGTCGCTGCAATAGTGCGTAGTTCTCCACGTGCTAATGCAGGTTTTAGTAAGTTTGCCGCATCTGCGCCACCGGCTGAATTACCCGCGCCGATAATAGTATGAGCTTCGTCAATAAATAGCAATATTGGGGTTGGAGACTGTTGAACAGCATCAATCACATTTTTTAATCTTTGTTCAAATTCACCTTTTACGCCAGCTCCAGCTTGTAATAATCCAAGATCTAACGTTAGGATGCTAACATCCGCAAGATTTTTTGGTACGTTTCCTTCAGCAATTCGAAGTGCTAAACCTTCAACTAGCGCAGTTTTACCTACCCCTGGTTCACCGACAAGAATTGGGTTATTTTTACGACGACGGGATAGAATATCGACCATTTGTCTGATTTCACTGTCACGACCAAAAACGGGATCAATTTTACCTGATTTGGCTTTTTCAGTGACATTTTCGGTAAAACGTTCAAGCGCCGCTTGATGATGCTTTTGTTGAGCGATTTGTTTATCATTATTATTTGTAGCATCATTCGCATCGTTTTTTTGTGTTTTGTTTGCAGCGATTGTTGAGTTCGCTGTTGAATCAATACCAAAACTGTCTGTAGCGGTGATCGCTGTATCGGATTGATAGCTATATTGGTTAGCTGGGTTTTCGTCCGAAGTTTCATCCAATTGTAATCGCATTTTTTGCAATGAAACCGGAGATAAACTAAGTAGTTGCCATGCATCTTGAGCTTTTAAGCAATGTGGCATTTCTTGCAATGCTTGCAATATATGAACTGAGCGAATGACTTCTTCATGATTTTCTAGCGACGCTTTTAACCATGCTGATTGCATTACAGCTATCAACGATGGCGATAAACTTGGTTTTGTGTTAATAGTATGCGGTAGTGCGTCTAGATAATTGAGTAATCCAGTCCAAATTTTATCCATATCGAGTTGATAATGTCTTGAAATTATCGTTATGTCACCTGAACCCTGTTCTAGTAATTTTAATAACCAATGTTCAAGTGTAATTTCGGTATGTGCTCGTGTTTGGCATAATCCAGCCGCAGCTTCAAGCGATTTCGCACAGTACGGATTTAGTCGTCTTAATAAAACAGAGGGATCAGCTATCATTACTATTTCTTTCCTTAATCATTAATAAAATAAATACAGCCCCTATAAATAGGGACTGTGTAAGTTAAAATTAACCTCGGCTTTCTACCCAGCTGTCTGAGTGGATGATGTTGCCATCTTTATAAGTCCAAGTAATTTTTTCATAACGAAGTTCAATACGTTCTAAGTGGTTGTATTGTTCTTTCGTTGGATCTTTGATGTTGTGCATTTCAGGTTTAACAGATACGACTTTTACACCGTCCATTAATGTATTGAAATATTCAACTTCTTGTCCTGCATCGTTGATTTTGTACCATTTGATCTCAACTGATTTTAAGTTTTGACCAGTAGTCACAGCTTTGTATAGGTAAGGTGAAGATGCATCAACTTCTTTAACAAATTCAAGTGCTTTATGTACACGAGTTCCTGTTAATTTACCTGTATTACCATCGGTTGGGATGTATACTCGGTGATCGAATTCAACCACTTCTACACTTCCTTCACGACCAACAACGGTTACAGAACCTTTGATTTCGGCACCGCCGTCATCTTTTAAAAACATATAAGCTGGTACAGCCATTGTTTATCTCCTTTTATTGTTTTTGTTTCACACTCTTAGTTTTCATTCGTCAAAATACATGTTGACGCTTGAGGAACTAAATTTATTTCTACCCTTCGGTTTTTTGCACGATTTTCTGGAGTATCGTTATCCACTAAAGGTTTTTTTGCACCATACCCTTGGATGGCGAAACAGGTTTCTGGTATGTCACTCGCTTTTAATATCCAATCACGTACTGACATGGCTCGATTAAATGATAGTTGTTGATTTTTGGTTTCATCGCCAACTGAGTCGGTATGACCCGTAATGATCATTAACCAACCTGTACCAGGATTTGCATTAATCTGTTTTTGTATTTCCATTAATGCGTTAATTAACACTTTTTCTGAACCAGATTTTAAACTTGCTTGTCCACTTTCAAATAACGCTAAGCTATCTAGACGAATTGGCGGAGGTGGCTCTTTAACAATAACCTGCGTTTTTTCAACAATTACTTTTTCAGGCTCTGGTGGTTTTGCTACGTAGTCACTCATGGCTACATTGAGCGGTTCAACTAGCTGTAATCCACGATATAACCCCATTCCTAAACGAATAGGTTCCCCTTTAGCATAGTATTCATTTAGCATGGTTTTATCATTTCGTAGTACTTCAAGTGCCTCTTTTTTCTCATCATAATTGCCCATTGGGACTAAATGGTAATGATGAATATCATTTTGAATTCTATCGATTAATTTGATGTTATTCCAATATGACGCCCCCATACTTCCCATTAAAAATAATGATGTGATAATAACTAATCCACAGATCATTGAACTAATAGGCGAAAATGGATATGCAATTGGCATAAATTTAACTAATGCATCTGGCGGGGTGACACCGTCTTGTATTTTATGCGTATTTGGTAATGATAAACTTGTCGCATTTTCCCATATTTTTTGCATGAGATTATCGTGAACAATCGATTGATTGGTAGGATAGATTGCTACACCAGTCGGTATACATTTAGCAATAGGTTGCTTGTCATTAACTAAAGTGGTTAATACTACGTCTTCAATCCAACTTTCTGTTTCACTTAAAAATGGACGAAGTCTTAATCGTCGTTCACGTTCATCTGTTGGAATTTTGATGTCATTAACCCAATTTGTAATTGGCGACAAATAACGATCTAACAAATATAATTTTTGATTTAATAATTGAAACCAATATACAGGTAATGGGTTATTTTCGTCATAGATTAAGTCGTTCAATCCAACATGTGTTGAAAGATAAACAGGCATTTGGTATTTAGCTATTCGACAAGTATCCACCCATGATTGACGAAATGCTTGTAATTTAGCTACAAATAAACCCTGTTTGTCTTCTGTTTCTGGTGTTAAGGCAAGAAAAATACCTACACGACCCAGCATATCAGGCCATTTCGCCACTAATGAATCGTAAACTATCGGTAGATGTGAAAATTCATCAACGTAGATCCAAACTGCTTCGGACGAAACTAATACATTAGATTCGGCAAGCGATAAATCCTCAGGAAAAAAATCTTTAGCTGCGCTACCCGTAACCATGAGTATTGGTAAACGATAACGCTGTCTTGCCGGTAATAAATCAAGTTTTTGAGTTAAAAATTGGATATTTGCTGTTGATGATGCTAGCACTCGTCGATAACGTCGCATTTGCCAAAGAAAACCTCCGGCAATAGCAAAGACGAGAATCGATCCAAGTATTTTCCAGCCAATTGTTATTGGTAGGAAAACAAACAATAATAATAAACTCAATACGACTGCATATATAATTTGAATGCGCTTAGGGTAATCGCTCATAATAAACCTTTTTAACCAACAAGTTGCTTAACTAAGTTGTCTAGTTGATTATCCAATAAAAAGTAAAGCCCAATAACGACAATAACCGATACGACAGTACAAGCTAGTAGAATGGTTTTTCTAAACTGATAACGATATGTTTTGGTCTGTTCAATGATTGGATATGATTGTTCTGGCTCATATTCTCGTAAAGCTTCACGTAGCGCGAGTATCAGGTGCTCTCGTTCCATTTGAGGTCTATCAAGATAACAGCCTTGGAAACCAAGTCCTAATACTCGGTCAAAACAAGCTAAAACAATTCCTTCTTTTCTATCAGCTCTTAAGCGAGAACGAATTTTATCGAATAGGTCATCACCTGCGCTGTGCGTGTTGAAATAGATAACTTGTAATGGCGAACCTAACCATTCATCATAGTCTTGATTTTTCGGATTATCTCGATGACAAAGTAATACAGTTTCATCTAATAAAGCACATAAAGCATAACTGATATCATCAATTACATCTTGGCTATACTGCGCTTGATGTAATTTGTCTCGTACGGTTATAACTTGTTGCTTACAAAGTTCGTACAATTTATGTCCCGATGGAATATCAGCTTTTGCTTTTAACTGCACTACAACTAAGATGGAGTCTCGTAGTAATTCGTCAATATTAATTGCTTTTGATTCTATACTCATAATTTGATCCTATGACCGCAATACGGCGAACAATTCTAACGAAATATCAGGCATTGCACGTGGTACATAAAATTCACAACAGCGTGTAAGTAACATATTTTTTGCCGCTTCATGTGAAAGATCTAATGCAAAATATTGATTGTCCAAACGCACAGGTATAGCAGCCGGAACATGGCTAAGTGCTTTAATTGGAATACCAGATAACGCAGAATGTATGATTTGCCTTACATCATCAGGTGCACCTGCTTTACATAAGATTGGGAATCGTGATTGTAATTGATGACCTGGCATACTTGAGCGTACTGAAAGATAGAAGTCAGCATCTTCAACTAGACGAGAATCATTTAGTCGTCCAGTCCATAATGTGTCTTTGTCATGAACTAATTCAATTTTAATTACTCGAGAAGGTAAGCTTTCTTCCAGTAAGTTGCGTACTAATCCAAATAATGGAGGGAAAACTTCATTAAGATTATCATGCTGATAAGCTGGAATACCATCCACATTATTTAATAATGAGAATGTTAATAACGCACCTGTCAAGGCTGTTAATGTTTGATAAAGCTTTTCAGGATGAATCGTTGGATTATCTCGTAAAAATTTGAGTTGAGGTTCATAGGTATTTAATGCATTTAATAACCAGAATAATGACACATCAGCGGTGGCAAATTCAGCCATTTGTTGATTTCGCTCATGGCGCATTCCTGTTAAATGTTGCCGTTTGGCTTGCATTTGAACACATAATAATTCAAGTTCTTTAACTAATGTTCCGCTTTGTGTATGCAGATTTAACATTGGTGGAAGGTATTCTTGATCAAGTACAAATCGCCCATTTAGATCTCGTTTTAGACGAGCTACAGGACAAGTTAGGTAGTCACTATGATTTTCAAAATCAAATAAGAATGTTAGCGCATAATGCTCAACAGCTATAGTTTCGACATTTTGCCCCAATAGATCGGTAACTTCTACCCATTCTTGTCTATATCGTAGTGGACGTTCAAGACGTTGATTTTCTTGTAAACAGTTACCGCCGTTAGCTTGCAGTAATGGTATACCAATAAATACGGTTACTTCTTCAAGTTCGACCGGTATATCGGTATTTAATATTCTTGCTTCCGGTAGTTTGTCTGCTATATCGGTATTGATAACAACGCCATCAGAAAATCGGATACTAATTGATTCTGCTTGTAATCGATCGAAGGTTAGTGCCTGCAAATCAATAGATAGGCTTTCAATTCCCCATGGGTTAGCCACCGCTAGAGTGGCTAATTTTTGTGAAGTGAATTGATCCCACAACGCTTGTTGTTGAAATTGTTGAGGCGTCAAAAAGACGCCTTCATTCCATAAAGGACGAAATATTTTCATGTGTCCTAACACTCCTTAAAAGATATTAATGAAATCAAGTAAAAGCTAATACTTATGATTTAGCTTTTGGCATCTGTGATACCATTGATAAATTAATATCCATTCCTTCGATTTGGAAATGAGGAATTAAGAATGTTTTAACACGGAAGAATCCTGGATTATCTTCAATATCTTCAACAATGACTTTTGCTTCTCTTAATGGGTGAGCCGCTTGAACTTCATCACTTGGATCTGTCATTTCAGTGACAAGGTTGCTTATCCATTTATTTAATTCAAGTTCTAACATACGGCGGTCTTTAGTTGCACCGATATTTTCACGTTGAATAACTTTTAAGTAGTGAGCAATTCGTGACAATAAGAAGATATAAGGTAAACGAGCATTAATACGGCTGTTTGCTGTTGCTTCTTTTGTATCATAAAGTGCTGGTTTTTGCGTTGAGTTCGCAGAGAAGAAACATGCATAATCTCTGTTTTTATAGAAAGATAATGGGATGAATCCTAAATTTGCAAATTCAAATTCGCGTGTTTCAGGGATAAGCACTTCGGTAGGAATTTTTACTTGATTACCAGTACCTAAATCATAAAGGTGAATTGGTAAATCTTCAACTAGTCCACCTGCTTGCGGTCCACGAATTTGTACACACCAACCATTACGAATGAAGCTTTGAGTCATGTTTGCTGCAAACGCATAGGATGCATTAGTCCATAAATAACGGTTGTGATCAAGTCCTTTAACATCTTCAACATAATTGAAGCTACGTACTGGAATTGTATCAGGTCCATAAGGCAGACGAGCAAGTACTCTTGGTAAAGTTAAGCCGATGTAACGTGAATCATCAGTTTCACGGAAGCTGTTCCATTTAGTGTATTCTGCACGGTCGAAATAGTTGCCAATATCTTTAATTGCGGCAACTTCTTCCATGGTTTCTTTACCAAAGAATTTTGGACCAACAGAGCTTACAAATGGCATGTGTGCAGCAGCTGCAACTTTAGAGATATTACGTAATAAAGCAATATCTTGTGAATTGCGATCAAACTCGTAATTTGAAATTGTTACACCAATTGGTTCACCACCCGGTGTGTCATATTCTTGAATATAGGTATGACGGTAGAAACCTGTTTGGATGATTTCTGGCGCATCTTCGAAGTCTTGACGTAACTCTTCTTTTGAGACATCTAGAAGTTCAATTTTAACATTACGACGGAAATCAGTACGGTCAACTAAGAATTTTAAACCACGCCATGTTCCTTCGATTTCTTGGAACGTTTCGTGATGCATAATAGCATCAAGTTGGCGACTTAATTTTTGGTCTATTTGACTGATATGATAATCTAATAGGTGTTTATCTAATTTTTCAATTTTTTGTGATGAACTTTGGATCAATTTTAGCAATATATCAATCGCCATTGTGACACGTTCATCTTGTGAAGCTTCGAATAATACTTCGTTATCTTCAAATTTATCAATTTCACCCGCTTTTTTGATTGGACTTAGATTGATTTTATCGAATAAAGATTGGTAAACACTACCATTCTCTTCTACTACGGTTGCTTTACTAGCATTGCTTTGTTTTTGTACGTTCATTACTTTTATCTCTTAATTTTTATCAAACTTTATATTTTGCTGTGCAAATTGAGTTTTGATTGATTAAAATTTTATTTTTTACTTTCAGATACAATTGATTCTAATTCAGCACGGAGCTCATCAGAGAGTTGTTGATCTTTCACTATTTTTTCAAGTTCATAGCGGAAAGTAGCGTTATCTAATAGATTTGATTTCAAATCTCTTAATAGATTGCGCATTGCAAGTAAAGAACGTAGTTGTGGGATTTTTTTAGCGACTTGTTCTGGTGAAAAATCTTTCATAGATTCAAACACCAAATCAACACTGATGTCACTACCATCATCTGCAAGTGTATTAGGTACACTTATTTTAGCTTCTGGTCTAAAATCGTTTAACACTGCATCGAAATTATTTTTATTAATCGATACTTTTTCTTTTTCAGAAAGTGAACGTTTATCTTTTCCACGACCATAATCGCCAATTGACAATATTTTAAGTGGTAGTTCAACTTTCTTTGAGGCTCCGCCAGTGTGTAAATCTAAACTGATATTCACGCGGGCAGCTGGGACTTCATTTTGATAACTGTTTGACATAATTTCTCCTAAATTTCCATTCCCTTTAAAGGCTAAAATAAATAATTACCCTTAAGTTGTGAATAAATTACACGATTTACGAATTAATTACAATCTTAACGCTTAAATTAATTAATTTTTTCATAAAGAATTTTTTTTAAAATTTGCTTATTTTTCTAGCAAAATAAAGGGGTTTTATGATGTCGCAGATGTGAACTGATGGATTGTTTTTTAATCATTTTTAAATAAATTTTATTAAATTTAATGCTAATTCAATTTTTAAAATGTTTTTTAAATTTTTTTAACTATAGTTAACTCAATAAATCAATTATTAAAATGGCTATTATTTTAATAGATAAGGCTATCTCCTTTTTCAATAAATATTTATTTAAAATACGTTATCTAATAATTTAAAAATTGACTAAATTAAACAAATTTATTTGACTTTAGCGACTTAAATGATAATAATTCTCATTAACATTTAAAGTGTATTTATTTTTATCACTTTATTAGATAGTTAAAGGAAGCTATTATGAAAAGGATTTCTTTTTAGCTTTCACGTTTTCCTTGATTTCTCGGTATCTTGAAGATGATTGAGTATATTATTAAATAGGAGTTGCTAATGAAATTCAATTCTATCAAAAGTCGTAAAACTTTATTAAATTTGATTTTTACATCATTAATTATTCTTACTGGCGTGGCTAATTCTGCAATCGCTGAAGAAAAAAAATTTAAAGTTGTTACGACATTTACCGTGATTCAAGATATCGCACAAAATATTGCGGGCGATGCAGCGATAGTTGAGTCAATCACTAAAGTTGGTGCCGAGATTCATGAATATGATCCAACCCCTCAAGATATTACCAAAGCACTTTCTGCCGATTTAGTATTATGGAATGGACTTAATTTAGAACTTTGGTTTAAGCGTTTTTTTGAAGATATTAAAGATGTTCCTTCGGTTACGGTAACAGAAGGAATTGACCCTATGCCGATTCAGGAAGGAAGTTATAAAGGTAATCCTAATCCACATGCTTGGATGTCTCCGACACTTGCTTTAACTTATATTGAAAATATTCGTGCAGCTTTTGTTAAATATGATCCGAAACATGCCGATATTTACAATAAGAATGCTGCCGATTATGTTGCTAAGATTAAAGCTCTTGATGCGCCTTTAAGAGAACGCCTAGCCAAAATTCCAGAATCTCAGCGTTGGTTAGTCACCAGTGAAGGGGCTTTTAGTTATTTGGCAAGAGATTATAATCTTAAAGAAGCGTATTTGTGGCCTATTAATGCTGAGCAGCAAGGCACACCTAAACAAGTTAAAAATCTGATTGATACGGTTCGTAAAAATAATATTCCGGTTGTTTTTAGTGAAAGTACGATTTCGGATAAACCGGCTAAGCAGGTAAGTAAAGAGACAGGTGCTAAGTATGGAGGTGTGTTATATGTTGATTCACTTTCAACTAAAGATGGCCCAGTACCAACCTATATCGATTTATTAAAAGTGACTGTTGAAACAATAGCTAAGGGGTTTGAAAACTGATGACTCAAATTTGCCTAAACGTTGATGATATTACTGTGACTTATAATAATGGTCACACTGCTATTCATGATGCAAGTTTTAGCTTACATGGTGGCACTATATGTGCACTGGTTGGCGTTAATGGTAGTGGTAAATCTACACTGTTTAAAAGCATTATGGGGATGATACGACCAACTAAGGGACAAGTGACTTTTAATAATACGCCTGTAAAACAAGCATTAAAACAAAATATTATTGCTTATGTACCCCAAACGGAAGAGGTTGATTGGGATTTTCCTGTGTTAGTGTCTGACGTAGTAATGATGGGACGTTATGGACATATGTCTTTTTTACGTATTCCAAGTAAAGAGGATAAAAGACAAGTTGATATTGCCCTAAAGCGTGTAGATATGCTCGAATTTAAACATCGACAAATTGGCGAGCTTTCTGGCGGTCAAAAAAAACGTGTATTTTTAGCCAGAGCGTTAGCTCAACAAGGTAAAGTACTTTTATTAGATGAGCCTTTTACTGGGGTTGATGTTAAAACAGAAAATGCCATTATTGAACTTTTGAAGGATCTTCGTGATGAGGGGCATTTAATTTTAGTTTCTACCCATAATTTAGGTAGTGTGCCTGAATTTTGTGATCAAGTTGTTTTGATTAATCAAACTGTTCTGGCTTTTGGATCAACCCAATCCACGTTTACCCCTCAAAATTTAATGACTACTTTTGGCGGTGCTTTGCGTTATTTAAGTCTTTCGGGTGAAAAGTTACATGAAGATGAAGATCCTCGCAAGGTATCTATTTTAACCGATGATGAACGTGCAGCAATATTTTATGGTGAAGGTAAAGATGATTCCCCTCATCAAGATTTACTTGTTGAACATCATGATCATGAACCAAAAGGACAGCAATAAATGGAACTCCTTCTTGAACCATTTAGTTATGACTTTATGCTAAAAGCCATCTGGGTAAGTAGCATTGTCGGCGCAGCTTGTGCTTTTTTATCTGCCTTTTTAATGTTGAAGGGCTGGTCATTAATGGGCGATGCTTTATCTCATTCAGTGGTCCCTGGTGTTGCCGGAGCTTATGCACTGGGTTTACCTTATTCGGTAGGCGCTTTTTTTACGGGATTATTGGCTGCACTTTCTATTACCATGGTAAGAGCAATGACCCGATTAAAAGAAGATGCCATTATTGGTTTTATTTTTTCTACTTTTTTTGCGATTGGTTTATTAATTCTTTCATTAAATCCGACTTCTATTAATGCCCAGACAATTATTTTTGGTAATATTTTAGGTATTGATGATAGTGATATGTGGCAAGTACAGATTATCATATTGGTTTCGGTTGTACTTTTATTATTATTCTGGAAGGATTTATTAGTTGTGTTTTTTGATGAAATTCATGCCAGATCAATCGGTTTAAGACCTTTGCCTTTAAAAATCCTTTTTTTTACTATTTTAAGTGCTTGCACAGTTGCAGCTTTACAAACGGTTGGGGCAATTTTAGTTATTGCAATGGTTGTCACGCCCGGTGCAACCGCTTATTTGCTGACTAATCGATTTTCACATTTATTGATTATTTCGGTAATAATTGGTGCACTAACCAGTGCTATTGGAGCGTGGTTTAGTTACTTTTTAAATGGTGAAACAGGTGGTGTTATTGTCACATTGCAAACGTTAGTTTTTATTTTTGCTTTTTTATTTGCGCCTAAACAAGGATTAATTTCTAATCGCCGCAAAATTAGACAACTTCGCTTAAGTAAAGGGGATTAAGTATGACTGATATAGGGTATTTTATTTTTCATCCTTTTACGATTCCTCTTATGCAAAGAGCCATTTTAGCCGCGCTTGCAACCGGTATAGTTTGTGCCCTACTATCGTGCTTTTTAGTTTTGAAAGGGTGGTCATTGATGGGCGATGCTATATCACATGCAGTATTACCCGGTATTGTACTTGCCTTCTTAGCCGGAATTCCCATTATTATCGGGGCTTTTGTGTCAGGTTTATTTTGCTCAGTCGCTACCGGTTTTATAAAAGAAAACAGCCGAATTAAAGAAGATACCGTCATGGGAATTGTGTTTTCCGGTATGTTTGCATTCGGTTTAGTGATATTTTCTAAAGTTGATACGTCGCAACATTTGAACCATATCTTATTTGGTAGTGTACTTGGTACAAGTTATGCAGAATTAATACAGATTATTTTTATTGCTGCTGTTGTGTCTATTATTGTTATCATTAAGCGTCGTGATCTCATGCTTTATTGTTTTGATCCTGTTCAAGCAAGAGTGGTTGGATTACCCGTTCGATTATTACATTATGGATTACTGAGTATTCTAGCTTTAACTATTGTAGGATCGCTAAAAGCAGCTGGGGTTATATTGGTCATTGCTATGTTGATTGCACCGGGTATTACTGCTTTTTTAATCAGTAAACGATTTGAAAGAATGTTAGTTATTGCGGTGTTAATTTCTGTCTTTTCAACCGTTATGGGAACATTGATCAGTTATCATTTAGATGCATCTACCAGTGCTTGCATTGTGATTCTACAAGCTACTATTTTTGTTTTTACACAAAGTTATGTCTATATTAAAAGCCGTCAAAATTAACCATTAATAAAATTGCGTAAATGTGACTTGTTAGTCGTCATGACATTTACGCAATTTTCGCTTTGGAATTTTTTAACTATTCATCATCCATATATTTGCTGGAATCAGCATAATTATCAAAGCGTGAAAATTGACCTTGGAATTTTAATCTTACTTTACCTATTGGACCATTACGCTGTTTACCTAAAATAATTTCGGCAATTCCTTTGTGTTCAGATGCTTCGTTATACACTTCATCACGATAAATAAACATGATTACATCGGCATCTTGTTCAATCGATCCGGATTCACGTAAATCCGAATTCACTGGTCTTTTATCTGCCCGTTGTTCAAGACTACGATTTAACTGTGATAGTGCAACAACCGGAATTTGTAATTCTTTTGCTAATGCTTTTAATGATCGTGATATTTCAGCAATTTCCAACGTTCGATTTTCAGACATATTCGGTACACGCATCAGCTGTAGATAATCGACCATGATCATACTTAACCCTTTATGTTCCCGATAAATACGTCTGGCACGTGAACGTAATTCCATTGGCGTTAATCCGGAAGAGTCATCGATGTAAATATTTTTCTTTTCAAGCAAAATACCCATGGTACTTGAAATACGAGCCCAATCATCATCTTGTAATTGACCAGTACGAATACGTGTTTGGTCTACTCGAGAAAGTGAAGCGAGCATACGCATCATAATTTGTTCTGAAGGCATTTCTAAACTGAATATTAATACCGGTTTTTCTTGCATCATTGCTGCATTTTCACACAAATTCATGGCGAAAGTTGTTTTTCCCATAGAAGGACGTGCGGCAATAATGATTAAATCTGAACGTTGCAAGCCAGCTGTCTTTTTGTCTAAATCAAGAAAACCTGTAGAAACACCAGTGACACCATCATGTGGGCGTTGGAAAAGTTCTTCGATTTTAGCAACCGTCGCTTCCAGCACTTCAGTTATGCTTTTTGGCCCCTCTCCTTGCTTGGTACGGCTTTCAGCAATTTGAAAGATTTTACTTTCAGCTAAATCCAATATTTCACTACTGTCTCGCCCTTCTGTCGCATAACAGTTATCTGCAATCTCATTTGATGCGCTGATAAGTTCACGCAATATAGCTTGTTGCCGAATAATATCACTATATGCCACAACATTGATGGCGCTCGGGGTGTTTTTTGATAATTCAGCTAAATAAGCAAATCCCCCCACGTCAGCAAGCAAATCCTTACTTTCTAAACTTTCTGAAAGCGTAATTAAATCTATTGGTGTTCCTTTACCCACTAAAATATGCATTTCAGCGAAGATAAGTTGATGATGACGTGAATAAAAATCCCGTTCGGTTATCATTTCAGCAACGACATCCCAACGCTGATTATCCAGCATTAAACTACCGAGAACAGCTTGCTCTGCCTCTATGGAATGGGGAGGCAATTTTAAGCTATGTAGTTTTGCGTTTTTCGCATTTTGATTATTACCGTCTTTATTGGTAATGATTTCATCAGTATTCATTAGATTCATCTTTTTTAATTTAATTCATATTTAAGCTTATCATTTAGCTAGCTCAAAAATAAGGGGCCTAATGCAAGATTAGGTATTTGATATTCTAGTGGATAATCCACCTGAACTAAATACAAACCTTCCGGTTTTGCTGTTGCTGCCGCCCGTGTTCTATCTTTAGCTTTCAATAAATCATCAATCCATTGCGGCTTTTGATTTTCAGCGCCAACTTCTAGCAAACTGCCGACGATATTCCTTACCATATGATGTACGAATGCATTCGCTTTTATATCCACAATCACATAGTCACCCTGTCTGGTTACACTAATTTGATGAATGTTTCGCCAAGGCGTTAACGACTGACATTGTGCGGCTCTAAATGATGAAAAGTCGTTTTCTCCTAACAGATATTGTGCAGCTTCATGCATGAGCTTTTCATTAAGGGGTAAATAGTAATGCGTAACCCCTTTTGATAAAATTGCTGGACGGTAACGGTGATTATAAATCACATAACGATAACGTCGAGCAGTTGCGCTGAATCTTGCATGAAAACTTTCCGCAACAGGTTGAGACCACCGCACCGCAATATTTGATGGTAAGTGGGAATTGACCCCCATTGTCCAAGCACTATGAGATCGTTGTGCTTTTGTTTCAAAGTGAATAACTTGTCCTGTTGCATGGACCCCCGCATCCGTTCGACCTGCACAAAAAACCGTAATAGGCTCATCGGCGATAACCGATAAAGCAGACTCTAATCTTTCTTGGACTGAATCAACGGATTGTTGGCGTTGCCAACCAAAATATCCACTGCCATCATATTCAATACCCAGTGCAATTTTAGAGGTAGTCATTAATCAGCATCTCAAGCGTCTGGATGAGCATTATTCCACCTAAATAGCGAATATTATCAGCAACCGACCAAAATTGGATTTGTTCATAATGACCAAAACTATGCCTTAAATTGGATAATTTAATCGTCAAATTAGATTCTGATTCGGCATTAACTTCAGTAACAGGAGTTGAAAGCGTATCCCCTTGTAATTCAACACTATATTCGCTAAAACGTGCCATATCTAATTCAATCGGTAAACTGCTAGAAACATTTACCGCTTGAGCAAGTCCATAAAATACCGGAACAATAACAGATTCAATCGATATTGGCAGCTGATAATTATTGATAACTTTACGAATCTGATTTATCAGTGATTTTTCACCGTATGATGAATTATCAGATTCATGTGAAATAGGCAACAGATTGAAAGCAAGCTGTTTGTCGAATAAGTCATTATCAACAGGCATTCCATTTAATAATCGAGCACTTTGACCAGCCAGTTCTTCAACGCCTGGTTTGCCATACATTGAAGAGGGAATGAAACTTGTTACATGCAAATTAGTGAGTAACTCGATATCCGTTAAAGGTGCAACACAGCGAAGTAATTGAGAAACGGGGGCACTGGCTACCGCAATAATGTTTTCGTTACGGTATTCAGCCAAAACATGATTGTTCACTTGTGGCACAATCAGTGGAATATGATCTTGATCAGCAAAGTAGCCACTTGCATCAATCACAATGCATCCTGCTTGTGCTGCTTGTTGAGCATATTTTTCACTGGTTTTCGCACCCGCGACAAAAAAAGCAAAATGGCATTGACTAAAGTCCATTTGAGCACTATCAATAACCGTTAAATTTTTACCTGCAAATCGAATAATCTCGCCAGCACTGTTATCACTGCCGACTAGGTAGAGATTATCAATTTCAATACTATGATTTTTTTGAGTATACTCTTGTAGTAACTCAATGAGCGCAGAACCTACTTGTCCTGTCGCACCAACAATGGCAATATTCCATGCTGACATATATAAACCCAATCAATAAAATTTATCAAAGATTATAACATTATATTTGTGAGGATAGCTGAAAAAAAAGAGCTATTAATTTTGGAAGCAAGATCGACAAATTCATTTTTTATCCGTTACACATTATAAAATTATGATTAAAGTGATGCACCATGTTACACGTTAAAATCCTATTTTATGAATAAAGTTACTTTAGCTGTGATTGCCCAAAAGGCAAATTTATCAATTGCGTCCGTGTCAAGAGTATTAAACACGCCCAATTTAACTTCTGCATTAACACAATCACGTGTTTATAAAGCAATTGAGGAGTTGGGGATTGATACACCCTTTAATACTAAACCCTATCATGTAGAGTGTGAAACGCAAAAAATTTTAATTATTGATAATCAATTATTCTCGCAAAGTTTAATCAATATTGGTTTAGAAAGTGGTTTAAAAGAAGCGGGATACCAATTTTTTTATTTACGCTTCGCCTATTCCAGCCCAAATGATATTCATCATTTAATTCGATATGCAACCCAAAACATTTTTGATGGTATCGTGATCATTAATGATGCTCCCTATTTAGATATCCTCAAAAACTACAAATCCACCTTACCACCTATTATTTTAGTTAACCATTTTTCGCTTGATTTTAATTGCGTTTATTTCGATCACTTGACCATAGCCTATAATATTACTCAATATTTAGTGCATCAAATACATAAAAAAATTGCAGTTATCATCAATGACAGTCATAAAAAGAGTTCAACTCTTTTTTTACAAGGTTATCAGCAAGCCCTTCTGAGGTCTAACATTAAGTTTGATCCTAATTACCTAATTCATCATTGCTTTAGTTATGAGCAAGGGCGTTCGGCTATCAAAAAATTAATTGAAAGTAACAAACCACCCACTGCGATTATTTGCTCGGATAATATTCATTTAAATTATTTGGATGAACAATATTATGATCGAAAAAATTCTCACCCCCCTTTTGCTGCGGTACTGGGAATATTGCATCAAGTGAATCAAAGCAAGGATCAGCTAACGACCCCTATCGCTATTACTTATATTAATCATTCAAAAGATCGTCAATATAATGAATTAGACCAGCTTAGCCGAATTTATAAACCTTTAGCTAAAATGGGAAGAAAATCAGCCCGTTTACTTTGTGACATACTCAAACAAAAAACTGCATCAACATTGCAATACCACCTTGTTGAAACAGAATCCCTATTTATTAACTAGTCTATAATTAAACATCGTCGCTACTATTAATAGTGGCAGAACGTTTATTTCTGTTGGATTCTGTTTTATGACTATGATGATATCAATCGTTTTGGTGAGAGTTTATTTTTTATCTGAATGCCCGCCCCGATAAATGTTTGATCTTGATAAATCCTGACTAACGTTTCTTGAGGTGAAGTTATCTCATCGTTAATGACCGTATCTATTTCTATCGTTCGACCTAATAAAATATGCTTACCTTGTTGTTCAGTGAGTGTGACCTTTGGGTACGCATTCATTGGGCTATCTACTGGCATTAATAAAGCATCTTTATCAGCTAAATTGTGTAGTGCATCTAAAGTTACCATTTGTTGAATAGGATAATTAGAAACTTGCAGACGTCTTAAATAAATGACATGTGCACCACAACCCAGTAATTCTCCTAAATCATCAATAATCGTTCGAATATACGTTCCCTTAGAGCAATGTATTTCTAAAGTTAATTCATGAGTATTGGCATCAAATTGGATAAATTGATTTTCGTAAACAGTAATGGGTCTTGCTTCTCGTTCAATGACAATGCCTTGCCGAGCATATTCATAAAGTGGTTTACCTTGGTGCTTTAATGCCGAAAACATGGTTGGCACTTGTAAAATATCCCCACGAAAATGCGTTAACGCTTCATCAATTTGTGATTGAGTAATATTGACAGGTTTAGAACAGATGATTTGACCGTCTGCATCTGACGTATCTGTTCGTTCACCTAGTTTAGCAATAACTTGATATCGTTTATCAGAATCTAACAAATATTGAGAAAATTTGGTCGCTTCACCAAAACAGATGGGTAACATGCCTGTCGCTAAAGGGTCGAGCGCACCTGTATGCCCTGCTTTTTTAGCGTTAAAGAGTCTTTTGACTTTTTGCAAAGCATCATTCGAGGTCATGCCTTGCGGCTTGTCTAATAACAAAACGCCGTGAAGTTCACGGCGAATTTTTTTAATATTCATTGTTAATTTCTTTATCTTAAAAAATAAAACCAACTAGATTTAGTTCAAAATCATGGCATTTTTTATGTTAATCTTTATGACGTTCGTTATCCTGTTTGATAACATCAGAGACTAAACTAGACATTTGCATACCTTTAACCAATGATTCATCATAAAAGAATTTGATTTCAGGAATAATACGTAAACGCATTGCTTTGCCTATTAAAGTTCGAATATATCCTTTCGCATCATTGAGTACGGTTAGACCTTGTTCAATAACTTGCGGATCATCATCATTTAAAAAAGTTACAAATACTTTCGCGTAGGAAAGGTCGCGTGAGATATCAACACCCGAAACAGTAACCATGCCTAGACGTGGATCTTTGATTTCGCGTTGTAGTATGATTGCAATCTCTTTTTGCAATTCATGTCCAACACGAGAAGAGCGATTAAATGCTTTTGCCATATCTATTTTCCTTAAAATATGAATAAGCAAGGCATAAACCTTGCTTATAACATGGTAATGTCATCGTTATTAAATTGTACGCTTGATTTCGATAGTTTCAAAGACTTCGATTGAATCCCCAACACGAACATCATTATAGTTACGTACACCAATACCACATTCCATTCCGTTACGAACTTCATTAACGTCATCTTTAAAGCGACGTAGTGATTCAAGTTCGCCTTCATAAATAACCACGTTATCACGTAAAACACGGATTGGATTATGACGTTTAACCACACCTTCAGTAACCATACAACCAGCGATTGCACCAAATTTAGGTGATTTAAACACATCACGGACTTCGGCAAGACCAATAATTTCTTGTTTGTACTCTGGAGCTAGCATACCACTCATGGCTTGTTTCACTTCATCAATCAGATCATAAATAACTGAATAGTAGCGAAGGTCTAAATTTTCTGTTTCAATCACTTTACGAGCTGAAGCATCGGCACGTACGTTAAAGCCTAAAATTATGGCATTCGATGCTGCTGCAAGCGATGCGTCCGTTTCGGTAATTCCACCAACACCCGAACCAATAATTTTAACTTTAACTTCATCGGTTGAGAGTTTAAGTAGTGAGTCAGAAATCGCTTCAACCGAACCTTGAACGTCGGCTTTTAGCACGATATTAAGTTCAGATACATCACCTTCAGTCATGTTAGTAAACATGTTTTCGAGTTTCGCTTTTTGTTGTCGAGCAAGTTTAACGTCACGGAATTTTCCTTGACGATATAATGCCACTTCACGTGCTTTCTTTTCATCACGTACAACTGTTGCTTCATCACCAGCAGAAGGTACGCCCGATAGACCTAAAATCTCAACAGGAATTGATGGACCTGCTTCAGTCACTTCTTTACCTAATTCGTTGCGCATTGCACGAATACGACCATATTCAAACCCACATAGAACGATATCGCCTTTACGTAATGTTCCTGATTGAACAAGTACTGTAGCAACAGAACCACGACCTTTATCAAGGAATGATTCAATAACCACACCACTAGCCATACCGGTTTCGTAAGCTGTGAGTTCAAGTACTTCCGCTTGTAACAAAATGGCTTCAAGCAGTTGATCTATACCTGTTCCTGCTTTAGCTGATACATGAACAAATTGTGTGTCTCCACCCCAATCTTCTGACATGACACCATATTGTGCAAGTTCACCTTTTACACGTTCTGGATCGGCTTCGGGTTTATCGATTTTGTTTACGGCAACAACCATAGGTACATTTGCAGCTTTAGCATGTTGGATTGCTTCGATAGTTTGAGGCATGACGCCATCATCAGCTGCCACGACAAGAACAACAATATCAGTTGCTCTTGCACCACGAGCACGCATTGAAGTAAATGCCGCATGTCCCGGTGTATCTAAGAAAGTGATCTCACCATTTGCTGTTTTAACATGATAAGCACCGATATGCTGAGTAATACCACCTGCTTCACCTGAGGCAACTTTTGCTTTACGAATATAGTCAAGCAATGAAGTTTTACCATGGTCTACATGTCCCATAATGGTCACAACCGGAGCCCGTGACACTTTTTCCGCACCCGTATCACGATCACTCATTAAAGATTCTTCTAGTTCGTTTTCACGACGAAGAACGACTTTGTGTCCCATTTCTTCAGCAACTAGCTGAGCTGTTTCCTGATCGATAACCTGATTAATGGTTGCCATTGCCCCCATTTTCATCATCGTTTTGATAACTTCTGAACCTTTTACTGCCATTTTGTTAGCGAGTTCAGCAACGGTAATCGTTTCACCGATAACTACATCTCGGTTAACCGCTTGTACAGGTTTATTAAAACTTTGTTGTAAGGTACTTTTACCTTTCTTTTTATTATTACCACGAGTAACAGCACGTGCTTCTTCACGTTCTGCTTTACCTTCAGATAATTTGCTGCCTTTTTTCTGTTTGGTCTGTTTTGCATTACGACCTCGACCACGTGCGCTTTCAACTTCACGGTCTGTATCGTCTTCTGCTGCGCGTGCAAATTTAGACGTAGTAACATGATAATCTTCTTCATCACCATTGTTGTCATTGTCATTATCATCAGCATCACTATATTGTTCTGCTAATTTTCGCGCTTCTTCAGCCATGCGTTTAGCTTCGGCTTCTAGTTTGCGACGATTTTCTTCTTCAGCTTTACGTTTAATTTCGTTAGCTTCGGCTTCAAGACGCGCTTTTTCTTCTTGTGCTTTTTTTACCTTAGGTGTCACTGATTGTTCTGCTGCTTTTTCAGCTTCTTTCGCTTTTGCTTCTTGTGCACGTTTTTCAGCTTCGGCCTCTTCACGTTTTTTGGCTTCTTGAGCAGCTAATTGTGCTTGCGCTTCAGCTTCTTTACGTGCTTTTAATTCAGCTTCCTGTTTGGCTTTGCGTTCAGCTTCAAGTCGTGCTTTTTCAAGTTCAGCAGGATCTTGCTTAACAATTGTACGTTTTTTGCGTACTTCTATTTTAATTTCTTTGCTTTTGCCACCGCCACTCGATACATTCAAGGTAGAATGTGTTTTACGTTGTAACGTTAATTTTGTTGGGCCTTGCTGAGGATTTAGATGCGCAAGCAAAGCTTCTTTTTCCTTTTGTGTAACAGTATCTGTTGCAGTTTTTTTAATACCTGCATCAGCAAACTGTTGCAAAAGTGTTTGCACTGGAGTATTTATCTCTTGAGCCAGTGTTTCGATTGATACTTTGGTCATGTATTACTATCCCTCAATTATTCATTTGCAAACCAACAAATATTACGAGCAGCCATAATAAAGTCGCCAGCTTGATTACTTGTTAAACCTTCAATCCCGACTAGATCATCTGTACCTTGTTCAGCTAAGTCTTCCAAGGTGATTACATCATGTTGGGCTAATTGATAGGCTAATTCTTGTGTCATACCTGGCAAATCTAATAAATCTTGCGCAGGTCGTTTATCACCACTATTAGCTAATGCTATTGTAGTTAATGCATCTTTGGCTCTATTTCTTAATGCTTCAACGAGTTCTTCATCAAGTTCTTCAATTTCAAGCAATTCATCAACAGGAACGTAAGCAAGTTCTTCCAGTGAAGTAAATCCTTCTTCTACTAAAAGTTTTGCTAACTCTTCATCAATGTCCAGATGTTTAATCAGATTATTAATTGCTGCAAATGATTCTGCATGATGCTTTTCTTGCAAATCTTCGGTACTCATGACATTTAATGTCCAGCCGGTCAGCTGCGAAGCTAAACGAATATTTTGACCGTTACGACCAATTGCCTGTGGTAAAGTGTCGGCATTGACAGCAACATCCATTGTATGTTTATCTTCATCAACAACAATAGAAACTACATCGGCAGGCGCCATAGCATTAATTACAAATTGTGCCGGATTGTCATCCCATAAAACGATATCAATACGCTCACCACCAAATTCATTGGATACAGCCTGAACACGCGCACCACGCATCCCAACACAAGCACCAACAGGATCGATACGACGATCATTACTGCTTACTGCGATTTTAGCGCGTGAGCCTGGATCACGAGCAACACCTTTAATATCAATCATTTCTTCACCAATTTCTGGTACTTCAATGCGGAATAACTCTTCCATCATTTGTGGATTTGAACGACTGATACAAAGTTGTGCCGGTTTATTATCTTGTTCAACTAAATATAAGATCCCGCGAACCCTATCGCCTATACGAAAGTTTTCACGTGGTAACATATCATGGCGGGACATCATCGCATCAGCATTATTTCCTAAGTCAAGGATAACGCTATCACGATTAGTCTTTTTAACAATACCTGTTACGATATCTCCAATTCGATTTCTAAACATGTCGATAACCATCGCACGTTCAGCTTCACGAACTTTTTGCACAATCACTTGTTTGGCTGTTTGCGTAGTAATACGGTCGAAGGCAACCGATTCTATCTGCTCTTGAACGTAATCACCAATTTTTACTGAAGGATCTTCGTATTGCGCAGCTTCTAAAGTCATTTCTTTCGTCGGTTGAGTAACTTCGTTCACAACAAGCCAACGACGGAATGTGTCATAATCACCCGTTTTGTGATCAATCTTAACGACAACATCAATATCAACTGTATGTTTCTTTTTGGTTGCCGTCGCTAATGCGGTTTCTAACGCCTCAAAAATTTTATCTCGCGTAAGTGCTTTTTCATTTGATACCGCTTCAACAACAGCTAAAATTTCTTTATTCATCCTTTACACCCGTACTCTATTTAAGGTTAAAATTAGGTACAATGTTTGCTTTTTGTATATTACTAAAAGCAAATACCTCATCATTATTATCAACTGTTAATGTAATCATCTCATTATCAATGGATTTAATATGTCCTTTCCATTTACGACGATTAGCAACAGGGATACGTAAACTCATCGTAATTTCTTCACCAATAAAACGTTTATAATGCTCAAGCGTGAATAATGGTCTGTCCATACCTGGCGATGAGACTTCAAGATTGTAGGCATCTTTGATAGGATCTTCGACATCAAGTACCGCACTAATTTGTCGGCTAACATCAGCACAATCATCAACAGAAATACCCTCTTCACTATCAATATAAACTCGTAACACTGGGTAACGGCCACGGATATATTCAATACCGACTAATTCAAAACCAAGCGCATTAACAGGCTCTTGAATGATATCGGTCAATTGTTGCTCTATATTAGCCAAACAAACCTCCACTGCAGAAAATAAAAAAGGGCATGAAGCCCAACATTCCTTAAAAACTTACGCTTAAATCAAAACGTAAAAAAACCTCGACATGCGAGGCTTACATTTAAAACTAACTATAATGAAGCCACTTGTTTCGAACTTTCATGCAATAATAACAGGATAAATGGTTATGGATGAAAAGTTAAGTGGTTGCGGGGGCTGGATTTGAACCAACGACCTTCGGGTTATGAGCCCGACGAGCTACCAAGCTGCTCCACCCCGCGATAGATGGTTGATGAGTATACTATATTTTGAAAAAAATGCAACTGAAAATCACGCTTTTTTAACAGTTTTACTTGAAGTTATTGAAATATTTCAGATAGTCATTTTGTCTTATTTTTTTAATTACTCACATTAAATTACATTATAATATTTTCTAATGAAATCATAAGGATTTCCGCTGATTTTTCAGCGGAAAAACGTGTTTTTGTGATTAATATTAAATAACGATTTTTGGAGGCTATTTTATAGTTGCATTTTTCATTTTATTGACAAAAATAGCTAATTCATGCAACATTTTTTGAGGGTTATCCAAATGTTGCTCAATAATTTTGACTGTCGCAGAACCAGCAATTGCTCCCGCTGCTCCCGATTTAATTGCTTCACTTACTTGGTTAGGATCAGATATACCAAATCCTTGAATAGCAGGAGGTGCATTAAATTCAATGAGTTTTTTCAATAAATGGGTAAGGGGTTTATTGGCACGATTTTCAGTTCCTGTAACACCAGCGCGAGACACCAAATAAGTATACCCTTTACCATATTTAGCAATATTTTTAATCACTTCATCATCGGCATTAGGTGGACAAATAAATATAGGGGCAATACCATTTTTTTCAGCTGAGCCTATAAACTCTTGCGCATACTCAACAGGTAAATCTGCAATCAATACTGAATCTATCCCTGCTTTAGCGCACTTGGCATAGAAGTTATCAATACCATTTTTGAACACTAAGTTAGCATAGATGAGTAATCCAATAGGAATATGAGTATTATCATGTCGAATTTTGGTTAAAATTTCAAAGCATTTATCAACGGTGATACCACCTTGAAATGCTCGTATATTAGCGTTTTGAATGGTGGGTCCATCCGCCATAGGATCTGAAAATGGAATACCAAGTTCCAACGCATCAGCACCCGCATCAATTAATGTTTGAATTATTTGTAATGAGAGCTTTGGATTGGGATCACCAACGGGAACAAAAGGAACAAATGCACCTCGTTTTTCTTGCTTTAACTTATCAAATAGTTTTTGATAGCGGCTCATTCAACTTCTCCTTTTGCTTTTAAAATATCATAAACAGTAAAGATATCTTTATCCCCACGACCAGATAAATTGACAATTAATAACTGTTCTTTGTTTGGATTTTCTTTGATCATCTTAATAGCGTACGCTAAGGCATGCGATGACTCTAATGCGGGGATTATGCCTTCACTACGTGATAGAGCTTTAAAGGCCGCTAATGCTTCGTCATCAGTAATCGATACATAATCAGCCCGTCCAATACTGTCTAAATATGCATGTTGAGGCCCTACCGACGGAAAATCCAAACCCGCAGATATCGAGTAAGATTCTTCAATTTGTCCTTCATCGGTTTGCATCATTGGCGATTTCATCCCAAAATAAATGCCTAGTTTACCATGTTTTAATGATGCGCCATGCTCGCCACTATCAATACCATGACCTCCCGGTTCAACACCAATTAATCTGACCGATTTATCTTCAATAAAATTGGCAAACATTCCAATAGCGTTTGACCCCCCTCCAACACAAGCAATGACAGCATCAGGCAAGCGACCTTCTTTTTCTAAAATTTGCTGTTTTGCTTCACGGCTGATCATTTGTTGAAACTCTCGGACAATGGTCGGAAACGGATGCGGTCCGGCAGCTGTGCCTAACATATAATGTGCTTTTTCATAACTACCTGACCAGTCTCGTAATGCTTCGTTACAAGCATCTTTCAATGTTGCAGAACCTGTTTCAACAGGAATGACTGTTGCGCCCATTAAACGCATTCTAAAAACATTGGGTGCTTGGCGCTTAACATCTTTTGCCCCCATATAAATGCGGCATTTTAGACCTAATAGTGCGCACGCTAAAGCCGACGCAACGCCATGTTGCCCTGCACCGGTTTCGGCGATTATTTCCGTTTTTCCCATTCTTTTGGCTAGTAAAGCTTGCCCTAATACTTGATTTGTTTTGTGTGCCCCACCATGCACAAGATCTTCTCGTTTTAAATAGAGTTTGGTTTTCGTACCCGCCGTTAAATTTTTACATAATGTGAGTGCTGTAGGTCGACCTGCATAGTTAACTAACAAATTGTTAAACTCTTTTTGGAAGCTGGGATCGTTGATCGCAGAGATAAAAGCATCCTCAAGTTGTTCAAGTACAGGCATCAATATTTGAGGGACATATTGCCCGCCAAATTCACCAAAATAAGGATTTAATTTAGACATAACCATTCCTTTTTAAAATTAATTAAATTTGTTCAAATACGGCTTTAATTTTCTGTTTATCTTTAATACCAGCAGACATTTCCACACCGGAATTAATATCAACGCCAATAACTTTAGTGGCTAATGCAGATTTGACATTTTGTGGATTTATACCACCCGCTAAAATCACATTATTTAAATCCAGTCCATTTAGTAATGACCAATCAAAACGTTGTCCTGTTCCCCCTGCTCCATGATCAAAGATATAGCGACTAATTAGCGGATGATGATGTTCTGGGATGACATCGCTAATACTTAGCGCTTTCCAGATTTGACAGGATTGAGGCAGCTGTTGATGTAAGGTTTGTAGATACTCTTCGTTTTCATCGCCATGCAATTGAACGGCATAAAGTGATATTTGTTTTGCAATTTGACTTACTTTTTCGATGTCTTCATTTTTAAAAACACCGACCCAATTAAGTGGAGCCACTGACATAAGCGAACGCGCTTTAATGGGTGAAATATAGCGTGGTGATTGGGGGACAAAAATTAATCCACCATAAACAGCGCCAGCTTGATAAGCCGCAATAGCATCTTCTGTTCGCGTCAAACCACATACTTTATTTTCACCTAGCATAACTTTTCGAATCGCTATCGCTAAGTTAGATTCCGACATTAATGCACTTCCAATTAAAAAACCATTAGCAAATTGACTGAGTTCTTTCACCTGATTATGGGTGTATATACCTGATTCACTGATAATGATGCGATCCGTCGGAATTGTTTTAGACAAATTCTTGACCCGATTTAAATCGACACTTAAATCACGTAAATTACGATTATTTATACCGATGACTTTAGCACCAAGTTCAATGGCTCGTTCGACTTCTTTTTCAGTACTCGCTTCAGTTAGTACACCCATATTAAGTTGATGAGCAATCTGACTTAAATGACGATATTCATCATCGGTAACAACAGATAGCATTAATAAAATAGCATCTGCTTGATAATAACGCGCTAAATAGATTTGGTATTCGTCAATAATAAAATCTTTACATAGAACGGGTTGTGTCACTTCGTTGCGAACAATTGGCAAAAATTCAAAACGACCTTGAAAGTATTTTTCATCAGTCAGTACAGAAATAGCCGAAGCATAATCTTTATAGACTTTAGCAATACTCGCTGGATCAAAATCGTTACGAATTAAGCCTTTTGAAGGCGACGCTTTTTTACACTCTAAAATAAACACCGTTTTAGGCTGATTTAAGGCTTGATAAAAATCACGATCACTTGGTTTAATTTCTGATTGAAATGTGTCTAGTGGTTTTTGTTTTTTTTGTTCGATTAGCCATTGCTTTTTATCATCAATGATCTGTTTTAAAACAGTCGCCATTTCAACATTTTCGGTTAATGTATTTACAACCATGTTACTCTCCATTTTACCTTGCTGCTAATTGTTGTAACAGCGTATAGGCTTTGCCACTATGCATCATATCAATTGCTTGCTGCGCATTTTGTTTTAAATCTGACTGACCAAACAGGCTCATTAACATGGCGACATTAGCAGCAATGGCTGCTTCATGCGCCGGTTTACCATGCCCTTGTAAAATGGCAATTAACATATCACGATTCATTTCTGGTGTGCCGCCTTCAATGTCTTTTAAGGTATACTGTTTTAGCCCAAAATCTTGTGGCATCAAAGTAAAATAGCGAATTTCGCCATTTCGAACTTCAGCCACTTGGGTTTCACCATGAATAGCAACTTCATCCATTCCAGAGCCATGAACGACATAAGCATGAGTATAACCGAGCATTTTTAGCGTTTCAGCAATTGGTTTGATTAAATCGGGATGATAAACTCCTAATAAAATACGTTTTGGTCTGGACGGATTTATCAACGGCCCAAGCACATTGAAAATAGTCCTTGTTTTTAATTGCTGACGTACGGGCGCAGCATGACGAAAGCCTGAATGATATTGTTGAGCAAATAAAAAACAGACCCCCAATTCATCTAATGCTTTACGAGATGCTTCCGCAGGCATATTTAACTTTATCCCTAAAGCGGATAATACATCGGACGATCCCGATTTACTTGATACACCACGATTACCATGCTTAGCCACTTTATAGCCTAATGCTGCTGCAACAAAAGCGCTTGCTGTGGAGATATTAATACTATTGGTGCCATCGCCACCGGTTCCCACAATATCGGTAAAGTCATAATCGGGAATATCAAAACTATCCGCATTTTCCAGCAAGGCTTGAGCAGCGCCAGCAATTTCATCAGGTTTTTCACCCCTTACTTTCATGCTAATCACCGCAGTTGCTAAAACGGTTGGTTCAATTTTGCCTTGAATAATAAGATTAAATAGAATTTTACTCTCATTTTGGGTTAATGTTTGTCCTAAATACAATTTATTAATAATAGGTTGAATGTTGTATTCTTGTTTATCAATAATGGCCTCAGGTTTCGATTGTGACTCTGATTGTGGTGGATTGAGTGCCCACTCAATCGTTTGTTCTAACAATTTTACACCTTGAATCGTTAAAATTGATTCGGGGTGAAATTGAAAGCCATAAACCCGATCATGATCATTGCGCACCGCCATTACAATATTATTACAAAGTGCATTAATGGTGAGTGTATTTGGAATATTTTCGCCTTTTAATGAATGGTATCGAGCAACAGGTAGTGGGTTGGGTAACCCTTTAAACATAGCTTGTTCATCGTGTTCAATAAGCGATGCTTTACCATGTAATATATCACCTGCTGGTACAATACTTCCCCCATAGGACTCGACAATTGCTTGATGACCAAGACAGATACCAATTATTGGCAATTTTCCTTTCAGACGCTTAAGTAGTTCTGGCATGCATCCTGCTTCGCTTGGCGTACCGGGACCTGGTGATAGCATTAAAATAGGATTTTGCATTTGAGATAATTTTTCAATAATGACGTCGGCTGGAATCGTATTACGATAAACAGTGACACAATGTTTGCTATTACGCAGTTGATCGACTAAGTTATAAGTAAAGGAATCAACATTATCAATAAATAAAATATTAGCCATTAAAATACACCTTCTACATGATGTGCTGCCATAATCGCACGAACAACGGCACGAGCTTTATTACGTGACTCATCAGACTCAAATTGTGGTTCTGAATCTAACACTACCCCCCCACCTGCTTGAACGGTTGCAATTCCTGCTTCCACGTAGGCACTACGAATGACTATGCAAGTATCCAAATCGCCATTGGCGGTAAAATATCCAACCGCTCCACCGTAACTACCTCGTTTAATTTTTTCCGATTCAGCAATTAATTGCATGGCTCGAACTTTCGGCGCTCCCGTTAACGTTCCCATATTCATTGTTGCTTGATAAGCATGTAAGGCATCCAAATCATGTCTTAATTGTCCCACCACTCTTGATACCAAATGCATAACAAAAGAGTAACGATCAACTTTTAATAATTCTTTAGTATAGCGAGTACCGGGTTGACATATACGCGCTAAATCATTACGGGCTAAGTCAACTAACATTAAATGTTCTGCTAACTCTTTCTTATCGGTACGCATATCAAGTTCTAATCGACTGTCTAAATCATAATCAATTTCACCATTCGCCGTTAATCCTCGAGGGCGAGTACCAGCAATCGGGTAGATTTCAACTTGATTTGTCGCTTTAGTATATTTAAGCGCGCTTTCAGGTGATGCCCCAAACAAGACAAAATCACGATCTTGCATATAAAACATATATGGACTTGGATTGTTATTTTTTAGCACTTGATAAGCCGATAATGGGGCTGGACAAGGTAACGTAAAACGTCTGGAAGGCACTGCCTGAAAAATTTCGCCTTGTTGGATAGCATCTTGCATTTTTTTTACAACCGTGTTGAAATCGTCATCACTTTTATTACACGTAACATCAATGCTTGCCAGTGATTGAGTTTGAATTGGTTTCATCGGCTTGCTTAATCTCACATCTAATTCAGCTAAACGATGAGTTAAGCGAGATATTTCAATCTGATCTGACGTAAAAGCGGTAGCCTTCAAAATTGATACATGATCTTGATGATTAATTTCTAATAGAGTTTCCGCTAAATAGAAACAAAAATCTTGGCAACGTTGTTCTGTTGGTAAAATAGGTAAGTTTTCAAATCCTGCCACCAAGTCATAACAAAATAACCCACCAACAAATATGACATCCGAGCTACTTTGTTCAGGGATATTTACTATTTTAAGTAAAGTTCTTAACGCATCGAAAATCGATAGCGACTTTAAACGAGAATCCTCATCTTGCAGGCTATCAATCGTTGGAAAACTCAAGGTTAATTTTTGGGAATGATCGAATATTTTAATGACCTTTTCGTCAAAAGCATGGTGCAATAAAGGTAACAACTTTTCACCATTAGTGGTCAAGGCTTCAAAAGTCACTTGCGTGTTTATTGCCGAGATACGTAATGCACTATCAACAATCATGACACTTTTAATACCTTGCTTATTATCAATTTCAGCCGATTCGAGCAATAACGTTGCAGGACGATTTTCACATAATTGGTTAAATACTAACGTCGGATCTTGATGATAACAAATAGTTTTAGTTAGCTGGGTTAAAGTTGGCTTATTCATTGTCGACTCACTATTATCAAATTTTTATTAAATTTTTTTATCATTAATTCACAACTAAAAAACCCGCTTTAAGCGGGTTTATGAAAAAAACAGATAATCACATCACCCGAAATAGCTAATGTGCCACCGACCAAAGCCTATGAATGAATAAATAACTAGGTATAAGTACTGTAATGTCATCATCATTATCTGTTTAATATATTTTGTACTATTAAACTAGTTCATTAGTGTGTTGTCAACAATTAAATTTAAGTAAAGTATCGATAATCGTTTTAATATAAATAAGTTAATAATAACTAGTCAAATTAGAAATTTATCATTAAAATAGCCACGAATTCTAATTACTAAGGAAATGTTGTCTATGCCTACTTTTTACATCGTTATTGGCGTTATCGTTATACTTGCTTTAATTACTGTATTAAAAGCCATTACTATTGTTCCGCAAGGTTTTCAATATACTATAGAGCGCTTTGGTAAATATACCCATACTCTTGAACCCGGATTAAATATCATTATTCCATTTATGGATGGTGTGGGACGAAAAATTAATATGATGGAACAAGTGCTTGATATTCCATCACAAGAAGTAATTTCAAAAGATAATGCGAATGTGCAAATTGATGCGGTTTGTTTTATCCAAGTACAAGATGCAGCAAGAGCCGCTTATCAAGTTAATCAATTAGAGCGTGCTGTGATTAACTTAATGATGACCAATATACGTACTGTACTGGGTAGTATGGAACTGGATGAAATGTTATCACAACGTGATCATATTAACTCAAAATTATTGGGTATTGTCGATGATGCAACTAGCCCTTGGGGTATTAAAATTACCCGTATTGAAATTCGTGACGTTCGTCCACCTGCTGAATTAATTGCAGCCATGAATGCTCAAATGAAAGCAGAACGTAATAAGCGTGCTGAAATTCTTGAAGCAGAAGGGGTGCGTCAAGCGGCTATTTTACGTTCTGAAGGTGAAAAACAATCTGAAATTTTGAAAGCTGAAGGGGAAAGAGAAGCCGCATTCTTACAAGCTGAAGCGCGTGAACGTGCCGCTGAAGCTGAAGCAAAAGCGACACAAATGGTATCCCAAGCAATTGCTGCCGGGAATATTAATGCGATTAACTACTTCGTTGCCCAAAAATATACCGAAGCATTACAACAAATCGGTTCATCAGATAACAGTAAAGTTATTATGATGCCACTTGATGCCTCTAATTTAATCGGCAGTATTGGTGGTATTGCAGAATTAATTAAAGAATCAAAAATTAATTCATAATAATTTTTCGATAATTATGCCTCTAATTTAGCGAATTTACACAGTGCTAAAGCAGAGGCATTATTTTAATTTTTATAAAATGAAAGGTAAAAAATAATGGCTGATTTTTTTACAGTTATTTATAACTCTCCTCAATGGATTTTCATTGCCTTAGGCGTTATTTTTCTGATTGCCGAATTATTGGGTATAGGTGGATATGCACTTTGGTGTGGAATTTCAGCCATTTGTGTGGGAATAATAGCTTGGGTAATTCCATTATCTTGGCCAACTTTATGGTTCTTATTCTCAATTTTTACGGTCGTTTCTGTTTATCTCTGGTATGTCTGGCTTAAAAACAAAGGAAAACATCGTTCAAGTAAAAACCAAATTAATCAACCTCAACAAGACTTAATTGGTATTAAAACCGTTGTCACTGATGCAATTATTAATGGTACTGGTCGAGTTAAAATTAAAGATGGCACATGGTCAGCTAGATGTAATCAAGATTTACCAGTAGGTCAATCCGTTATTGTTACTTCTGTCGATGGAATAATTTTAAGTGTTGAACCTATCATTTAAAATGTTTTCATATCATATTTGAAAAACAAATATCAGAAAAATGACATTGAGAAGATGATTGAAATTTGTAAAGAAAATAAGATTTACATATGGAAAGATGATACCCAAAATGCACCAAAATTTATGCAATCTTTATTGTGTAACAAAGCAGTATCATTGATTCGATACTATTAATCTTAACATTCATTTATCCTATTAGCCAATAATCATTATTGGCTAATTTTTTTAGTTAATAAACCGCAAATATTTGTCATAACAGTGACGATAAATTGTTCACCTTCCTTTGACTTATCGATGCGATATGCTATCACACTGGTAATGACATATAGAGAGTTATGCCGACAACGCTAATTTTTTTAATTTAACAAACCTTATAATATTGGAAGCATTTTTTTCATGACAAACATAGAAAAGCCCAACAATGTCACATTGTTGAGCTTTAACTAAAATAATTGGAGTTTACTATCGAGAGGTAATATCACTATGACATCTCGCTCCAGACCACTTAATGTGACATAGAAGTTTTAACACCACCTTCTGGTATAGGAACATAAGCGGTTTCTTTATCTGTTCTTTGTTTATTGTTGCGAACTTTAAGCGCGGTTTTAATACCAAAGAAGATAATCGTGTATACCACAAGTAAGAATAAAATACTTAATCCTGCGTTGGTATAATTGTTGATAATAATATGATGCATATTATCAATTTGTTGAGCAGTTAACTCTTTACTACCCTCAGCAATTTGACGTTTATATTCATTAGCTAAATAGAAGAAGCCTTCTAATTGAGGATTATCACTGAATAATTTTAGACCTAATGCCCATGTTGTACAGATTAACAACCAAATTGCTGGAATGATCGTGACCCAAATGTATTGCGCACGTTTCATTTTAATCAATACGACTGTTGCTAAAATCAGCGCGACAGCAGCTAACATTTGATTAGATATACCGAATAGTGGCCATAAACTCTTCACACCACCTAATGGGTCAACAACGCCTTGATAGAGGAGATATCCCCATAATCCTACACACCCCAGCGTACCAATAAAGCCGGCGATAAGTGAGTCTGTTTTTTTCAAGAACGGTACAAAATTACCTAATAAATCTTGTAACATAAATCGACCTGAACGTGTTCCTGCATCAAGCGCCGTTAAAATAAATAGGGCTTCAAACAAAATACCGAAATGATACCAAAAGCCCATATTCGCTCCTGGTAATATTTGGTTGAATACATAAGCAATACCTACCGCTAGCGTTGGTGCACCACCTGCACGATTCAAGACGGACGGTTCACCTATATCTTTGGCGGTTTGTAGGATTTGTTCAGGAGAGATCACAAAGCCCCATGAACTCACTGTCGCAGCAGCATGAACGGTGACATCTTTTAATTGCGCCATTATCATTGGTGCATCATCAGTCCCCAATTTATGCAAATCAGGCATTGTAATCCCTAATCCTGCTGGCGGAGTATTCATCGCAAAATAGAGACCAGGCTCAATAATTGAAGCTGCTACTAACGCCATTATGGCGACAAATGACTCCATTAACATTGCACCATATCCGATAAAGCGTGCGTCTTTTTCGTTAGCTAATAATTTAGGCGTGGTACCAGAAGAAATAAGCGCATGGAATCCAGAAACCGCACCACAAGCTATCGTAATAAATAAGAATGGAAATAATGATCCCTTCCAAACAGGGCCAGTCCCATCAACATATTGTGTTACATCTGGCATTTTTAAATCAGGATTTAATATGACTATTCCTATTGCTAAACCAACAATGACGCCAATTTTCAGAAATGTCGCTAAATAATCACGTGGTGCCAATATTAACCATACAGGTAACATCGCAGAGATAAAGGCATAACCGACTAGCACATAAGTGATCGTTGTGTCTTTAAATGTTAACGCTGGCCCCCAGTAAGGATCGTGAGCAATAACGCCCCCAAACCAAATGGATAATATAAGTAAAACGATACCAATGACTGAGATTTCAAGAACTCGACCGGGTCTTAAAAATCGCATATAGATACCCATAAACAGCGCAATGGGTACGGTTGAACACACCGTGAAAACACCCCAAGGACTTTCTGCTAATGCTTTCACAACAATTAACGCTAAAACCGCTAAAATGATAAGCATAATCAAAAAGCAACCAAATAAGGCGATAGCACCTGGAATTGGCCCCATCTCGCTTTTAATCATTTCACCCAGTGAAGAACCATTACGGCGAGATGAAAGGAAAAGCACCATAAAATCTTGTACGGCGCCAGCAAAAACAACACCAGCAAGTAGCCAAAGTGTACCGGGCAAATAACCAACTTGTGCAGCAAGAACGGGACCAACTAGTGGACCTGCACCAGCTATAGCAGCAAAATGGTGACCAAATAAAACATATTTATTGGTTGGAACATAATTTAGTCCGTCGTTATTAATGACAGCAGGCGTTGCTCGAGTAGGATCTAATCGCATAACCTTATTAGCGATATAAAGGCTATAATATCGATAAGCAACTAAATATACAGATACAGCAGCAGCAACAATCCATAATGCACTGATGTGTTCACCTCGCCGTAATGCAACAACTGCTAGACAGCATGCACCAACAAAAGCAAGAATGACCCAAGGAATATGCTTTAATATTTTATTATTCATAATGATTCTCTTTTTGGGTTTTAAGATTATAAAAACGATACTTAACACCATTAAAATGCTATTTGGCTTGGTGTTTGGATAAATAAAAAACAATTTTTTTACTATCTTCCACTATTCCTTACCTATTTTATGGTTTTGAGTATACCTTTGTGACTTATATATCAAGCTTATAGTAAATTTTTGTTGATAAGAATGGTATCGCTATTTAAGCCATAGGTTGAATGGCAACAATGAGTGGTTAAAATCAGTCAATGAGCGGTTTAATAAAATTTACATAAATCGATAATTGAAATCATAATCCTAACATTTCTTTGAGTGATTTTAGATATCGACGACTAACAGGGACTGAAATATCGTTATTTAAAATAATACTTACGCCCGTTGATTCATTAAAGCGAATCTCTTTAAGTTTTTTTAAATTAACTAAGTATTGTCTGTGACATCGAATAAGAGGGGTTTTATCTTCTAATGTCTTTAAAGTTAACTCAGTAAAATATTCATCATTGTTTTGATTAAATACATAGATACCACTTATTTTGGAAGCGATATAAAAAACATCATCTAAATTTAATAAATATATACGGTTATGACCAACACAAGGGATATAATCTAAATTTTGATTAACCATATCTAAATGCTTTACATTATTAGGTAATTGATGTTGGTGTAAACGGCATAGTGTTTTATTGAGACGGTCTTGTTCTACCGGTTTAAGTAAATAATCAAAGGCTTGTTCTTCAAAAGCTTTAACGGCAAATTCACTGTATGCAGTTAAAAAGACAATGCTAGGCATCGTCTGGGGATCAAGCATCGATAACATTTCAAACCCATTTATTTTGGGCATATGTATATCTAAAAATACCACATCAGGTTGTAGGCGGTGTATTTTACTGATTGCTTCCATTGCATTATGACACTCAGCAATAATAGCAACATCGGGATCTTTTTCGAGCAAACAACGTAAATTTTCACGTGCAGGGAGTTCATCATCCACAATAATAACATTTAACATTAACTAATTACATCCTCTTGCAATGGTAGTGATAATATCACTTTCGTATATTCGTCAGGTTGACAGAAAATCGCTAAACCATATCTTTCACCATAACGAATATGAATTCTTTTATCGACTAAATTTAGTCCTAATCCTTTCATATCTTTTTTATTTTCTCGATAATTACCCGCATTATCGATGACTTCTAAATACAATGTTAAATCTTTTGTATAAGCATTTATACTCACTTTTCCTTCACCAATCAATTGGGAAGTACCATGTTTTATGGCATTTTCAACGATTGGTTGCAATGAAAATGCAGGAAGACGAGCATTTTCTAAATCTGCTGGGATATGAATATCAAGCGTGAGTTGATCCATAAAACGCATTTTTTCAATTTGTAAATAAGAATTAACATGCTCTATTTCATCTTTGAGCGTAACTATTTCGTCCGTTCTTTTTAGATTTTTTCGAAAAAAAGTTGATAGATTTTGCACCAGCTCAGATGCTTGCACTTTATCACGCCGAATAACCGCGACTAGCGTATTTAAGGCATTAAATAAGAAATGTGGATTAACTTGAGCGTGTAATAACTTAATTTCGGTTTTAGACAATAATTGTTTGTAATGCTCATTTTGACCCGCTAATATTTGTGCCGATAATAAACTGGCTATCCCTTCCCCTAATGTTCGATTGATTGAACTAAATAAAGTATTTTTTGCCTCATATAATTTGATCGTACCAACAACAGTATTATTTTCACCTCGCAGTGGAATTACCAGCGTTGATCCAAGACGGCAATTTTTATTAATTGAACATTGATACGGTAAATGTGCGCCATCCAGATATTGTACTTCATTTTTTTCAATAGCTTCTAAAGTACTATTTGACGTGATCAGTGTACCCGGTAAATGGTGATCATCTCCAATTCCAATAAAAGCCAAGATTTTTTCTCTGTCTGTAATGGAAACCGCACCAATATCCAACTCTTGATAAATAATTTCTGCCACTTTTGTACTATTTTCTTGATTGAAACCATCACGTAACAGCCCTTCAGTGCTCACTGCAATTTGTAATGCTTTTGCCGAAAAAGCCGAGGTATAGCGTTCGAAAATAGCTCGTCGATCCAATAAAATTCGCATAAACATCGCTGAACCAATACTATTGGCAATAATCATGGGCGCTGCAATACTTTTTACCGCATGTAAAACAGTATCAAAAGGGCGTGAAATTAATAATACTAAAATCATTTCAAGCGATTCGACCAATAAACCCAGCACGCCGACTAACAAAGGATTATAGATAAGATCAACCCGACCTTTTTTCATTAACGCGTAATGCAATAATCCACTGATTAGCCCAATTAATATAGTCGATAACATACAACTTTCAGCCGTTATTCCCCCCAATGTATAGCGGTGAATTCCCCCTGTCAAACCGACTAAAAAACCAACCATAGGACCACCAAGAAGACCACCTAAGATCGCCCCGATAGCACGGGTATTTGCAATAGTATCTTCAATGTGAAGTCCAAAATAGCTCCCCATAATACAAAACAGTGAGAAGATAAAATAGCAAACTAATTTATGCGGTAAATGCACTGTGACTTGCATGAGCGGAATAACAATTGGGGTTTTACTTAGTAAATAGGCAATAACTAAATAAACACACATCTGTTGTAAAAGTTGTAGAATTAGATCGAATTCAAGCATAATTTAAATCTATTAAGCCTATCCCACTAACGAAGGTTAATGGGATAAAAAAGTTTAGTTATTCAATAAAGTAAAAGTTTGTTTGTTTTGTGTAGTTGAATCCGAGCCAATAAACACATTAAATTTACCTGGCTCTGCCACATATTGCATTTTGTCATTCCAAAATTTTAACATTTCAGGCTTAATAATAAAGTGCACTTCTCCTTTTTCATGTGCTTTCAATGTAATGCTCTCAAAGCCTTTTAGTTCTTTAACGGGTCTACTTACCGAAGCAGTCACATCTTGTAAGTAAAGTTGAACGGTTTGAGTACCTTCCCTGTTTCCTGTATTTTCAACTATTGCTGTCACAATAATTTGACCATTTTGTTGCATTTCTGTCGCTGAAAGAGAAAAAGTGATGTTGAAATCAGTATAACTTAGTCCATAGCCAAAAGGGAACAAAGGTTCATTAGGACTGTCCAAATAAGATGTCGTGTATTTCCCCATATTCTCCGTTCCGTGTGGGCGACCTGTGTTTAAATGGCTGTAATAGACAGGTATCTGTCCAACATTACGTGGAAATGACATAGGTAATTTTCCAGACGGATTATAATCGCCAAACAATACATCAGCAATGGCATTACCGCCTTCTGTACCTAAAAACCATGTTTCAAGCATCGCATCGGCTTGTTGATATTCATCGACTAATGTTAACGGGCGACCATTCATTAAAGCAATAACAAGGGGTTTACCGGTTGCTTTAAGTGCTCGAAGTAATCTTTTTTGACTTTCAGGAAGGGAAATATCTGTTCGACTTGACGACTCATGTGCCATTCCTTGCGCTTCACCAACGAAAGCGACAACAACATCTGCATTTTTCGCTAATTCGACCGCTTCACTAATCATCTTTTCAACAGGTCTGTCATCAAATTTTGCCGTAACTTCGTAAAGATTTAAGAATTTAAATAGTGCGGGATCATCCGAAAGATTAGCACCCAATGCATAACTGACATTTTTGGGGTTGTTTATTGCGTGATTAATGCCTTCCAAGGGAGTCACGGCTAAATTAGCTCGACCTGCACCCGACCAACTCCCTAATATATCGCGTTTGGAGTCTGCTAGTGGACCAATAACCGCAATTTTTTGATCTTTAGATAAAGGTAAAACCTTATTATCATTTTTTAATAACACAATACTGCGTCGTGCCACTTCTCTGGCTTCTTTTCGATGTAATCGATTATCAGCAAACATCGTTTCAATGTCTAAGTTTGGATCTAAATTACGATGAGGGTGACGAAACAATCCCATATCATATTTAAGCGACAACACGTGTCGACATGCATTGTTAATATCATCTTCACTCAATGCCCCTTCTTTGACCAGTTGGGGGATAAATTGAAGGAAATATTCATCATTCATACTAACATCAATACCGGCTTTAATTGCAATGCGAACAGCATCTTTGGCATCACTGGCAACACCATGATTAATCAGTTCCCGAATTGCACCATGATCGCTAATGACTACGCCATTAAAATGCCATTGATGACGTAGCACATCGGTCAAAAGCCAATGATTTGCGGTAGCCGGAACACCATTTACCGTAACCAGCGATACCATAATAGCTTGGCTTCCTGCATCTATTGCCGCTTTGTAGGGAACCAGATATTCTTGAAACATTTTTCGTTCACTCATATCGGTACTATTGTATTCTCGCCCACCTTCAACCGCACCATAAAGCGCAAAGTGTTTAACGGTTGTCACCAACGAATTTTTTTCCGCCAAAGACGGCTTTTGCATTTGTTCAACAAAAATCCGCCCAGCTTCTGAAGTAAGATAAGGATCTTCACCAAAACCTTCAGAAACTCTACCCCATCGTGGGTCTCGGGTAATATCAACCATGGGAGCCCAAGTAATATTAAGTCCATCAGAAGTAGCTTCATCAGCGGAAACTTGTGCGACAAGAGCCATTGCTTGGCGATCCCAAGTAGAGGCAATACCTAAATTGATTGGAAACACAGTGCGATGACCATGCACAATGTCAAATCCTAATAATAACGGGATCTTGTTAGGTGATTTTAAAGCACGATCTTGCATTCGTGACAAGTCAGGCTCGACAACAGTATTAAATATCCCCCCAATTTCGCCAGCTTCAATTTGATCTAAGACTTTATCGAGTGTGAGTTCTCCGCCCACACTGATTAAACGCAATTGTCCAACCTTCTGTTCAATGGTCATTTTTGATAATAGCGCATCAATAAAGGCTTTTTTATCCTCGCTATTTTCATTTTGCGCAAGAATAGAAGAAGAGAAGAAGAGAAGAGACACATGAATAACAATAAGATTAATTTTTTCATCATTAGGTTCGCTGTCACTGTCGTTGTGAGGATTAAAATAAGAATAGAATAGCTGAATCGCTAAAAAAAATCTCAATCTTTACTAAATTTGTGAAAATCAACTTTATGATAGTATGGTGAAATTTTTTAGTAATAATAAGAAAAAATGAGGATTATGCTAAAATGAAGACCGGATATTCAATAAGCAAACTTGCCGACAACATTATCGGCAAATTTAAGCGTTGTTTAGTCTCGAAAATTGGTAAATTGAAAAGGTTGTCCTAATTCACCATTCTTGACTAAAGCCATTGTCGCTTGTAAATCATCACGAGACTTACCAGTTACACGAACTTGATCACCTTGAACTTGAGCTTGAACTTTAATTTTACTATCTTTAATTAATTTCACTATTTTTTTAGCTAACTCTTTATCAATACCTTGCTTCAGTTTGACAGTGATACTGTAAAGTTTACCGCTATGCTCCAATTCTTCAGGAATGTCTAAAGCACCGCCATCAATACCACGTTTAGCCAATTTATCTCGTAAGATATCAAGAAGTTGCTGAACTTGAAACTCAGATTGACTGGTGGCTTTAATTGTCTCGTTTTTTTCGTTCAATTCAAACGAAGCTTCAACATTTTTAAAATCCCAGCGCGTGGTCAATTCACGTGACGCGTTCTCGACGCCATTTTTCACTTCTGGCATTTGGATTTCTGATACGATATCGAAAGAAGGCATAAACTCTCCTCTTCAAAAGATTAAAAATATAAATAGAATTCTAAGAAAAATACAAAGATATATGCCACTTAGTTAGTGGCATTTTTAAGTGTGATTAAAAAATTAATCGATAGTGCGAAGTAACTCATTGATACCCACTTTTCCTAAAGTTTTGGCATCCACTTTCTTAACAATAACGGCACAATAAAGGCTATATTTACCATCTTTAGTTGGTAAGTTACCGGAAACAACAACAGAACCTGCAGGCACACGACCATAATGAACTTCACCGGTTGCACGATCATAAATTTTGGTACTTTGCCCAATAAATACGCCCATTGAAATAACCGAACCTTCTTCAACTACCACGCCTTCTACAATTTCACTACGGGCACCGATAAAGCAGTTATCTTCAATAATCGTTGGATTTGCTTGTAATGGCTCTAAGACTCCACCAATACCTACACCACCAGACAAATGAACATTTTTACCAATTTGGGCACATGAACCAACTGTAACCCATGTATCAACCATTGTTCCTTCATCAACATAAGCACCAATATTAACATAAGATGGCATTAATACGGTGTTACGAGCGACATAAGCCCCTTTACGCGCAATGGCAGACGGAACAACACGAAAACCCTCTTGCGCAAATCTAGCTTCATCATAGTCAGCAAATTTTAACGGCACTTTATCGTAATAATTAGTTGGACCAGCATTGATCAACTGATTTTCGTTAATACGAAACGAGAGCAATACAGCTTTTTTCAACCATTGATGGGTGACCCACTCACCATTAATTTTTTCAGCGACACGCATTTTTCCGCTATCTAATAGATGAATACATTGATTAATTGCATCACGTGTAACAGCATCTGCATTTGATGGTGTGATTTCCGCACGACGTTCAAATGCGGCGTCAATAATAGTTTGTAATTGTTGCATCTCTTGTTTCCTTTAACTTTTAAGTCCGTTGGCAAATTTAATCAGGATTGACAGTATAATATAATATCCGGCACTTTTTAAGCGGTTTGTCATATCATCTTAATACTGTTTAATAAAAAGGACATTAATTTGTGAAATGTGTTCCAATTTTGACAATAAAAAATCGTTATTTGAATGTCATTATTTACTATCATCATATCGCTAATTTAACCAATATGTATGATGCAAAATTCAGGATTTTCTTTATTAGAGTTGATCGTTGTTGTGGGCATTTGTGCCATATTTGCTTCCATTGGTGTAACACAATGGAAAACGTTACAACTTAAAGAAGAATTACTTACCACCACTAAACAATTAACGCATTTTTTTAACGAAGTGCAAATTAACGCATACACTTATAATCATACTTATCATTTCTATCTTTTTTCCTCGCCTTGGTGTTTAGTTGCCAGTAAAGGCGATAAACCCAATTCCTGTATGGAGAGTGAATTACGATATATTAAACCCAACAATTCGGTGGAAATAAGCGGTTTAACCAATAAAAAAATCATTTCCTTTTGGGGACGAAGAAACATGGCACAAACAGCTTCTTTAAAACTTCATAATCAGATAGGCGAAACAAAAATTTTAATCTCATTTCGAGGAAGGGTTCGCTTTTGTTATGAGCAAGGTTATCTATCCGGTATGCCTCCATGTTAAAACAATCAGGATTTTCGCTATTTGAAGTATTAATCTGTTTAATGATAGCAAGTTTAATTTTGATTGGCACAAGTCAATGTTATCAACAACTCCAAATGCGGCTAAGTGATGATTATTTAAAATCACATTTACAACAAACGGTTCATCAAGCACTGGCTGGCTTATCTAAAGATATTAAGCGTGCTGGGTTTACGCATCATATTTCTACAAAAATAAAATTTAAACCCATTGAAATTAATGATCGACAAGATTGTATCGTTATTCGTTATGACAGTGGATTAGGTGATAATGGGAGTCGCAAATCTTTATATTCTACTTATTTTGATGTCTTTACTTTTCGCTATCACCAAAATAATCTTGAATACAAACACGCAGCCACTAAATGTGATGGTTTGAATTGGCAACGCCTGTTTGATCCAAATGATGTGAACGTCACTCAATTTAGTATCAAGCAACGCAGTCAGACAATTGAAATAAAGTTAACTGCTGAATTAAAAAAACATGCTCATATTCAGTATCACCTTACCAAGATAATCAAAAATGAAAACAGGTAATCGTTTTGTTAATCAATCGGGATTTAGTGCTATTGTTATGGTGATTATTTTAATGATAATAGGCTTATCTTTATTGTTCGGATTTCATATTTTAGTTGCATCATGGCAAAAAATTGCCATGACAGAAAGACGATACTATCAACAATTTAATACCGCCAGTTCATCATTAAGTTGGGCAATAACGCAACGTTGGCAGCGCCCTAAACCCCATTGGCAATGCCAACATGAGCTAAATTTACAATTAAAAGTTTGTATTAAACAATCGAACTTGAGTCACGATAATGCCATTTTAGTACGAGGAGAAGCTAATGGGTTTTTTCTTTATACTTTAGCGCATTTAGACAATGGCAAACTCATCGTTCATAAAGGACAGTGGCTTGATTATTGCCCAGAGAAAAGAAGTCATGATTGTGAATAAACATGCTGGCGGTTTTAGTTTGATTGAAGTATTGATCGCCTCACTACTATTTTCAATCATTCTTCTTAGTTTTATGCAGATGGAAAAAGCCTTACTTCATCAGCGCCATTACATTACCAACAAACTACATGTTGATCAGGTTATCTTCCAATTACTCGATAGCTATCCTGATATTGCCCAACATATTATTCCAACACATTGGACATACCTCTTACAAAATAAAACGTATAATAATCAATGTACACTGGTAATCATAACCATTACTATACCTAATTATGATAAAAGTGAGCAACAACGATTATTTTGCCAATAATAATTAAATCTTATTTTCGATAAACTCATGCAATGCCGTTAACACTTGAGCCGTTTTTTCAGCATGAACATTGTGACCTGCCCCTTCAATAGTTACAATTTTAGCCTGTGGAAATTGCGAAAACAGTGTATCCAAATATTGATCAGCTATGTATGTTGAATTCCCACCACGAATAAATAAAATGGGTTTCATACTGGGCGCGCCTGCTTGCCAATCACTTAAATCAAAATAATTTTTAACAATAATTTTTGCATTAAATAGCCAGTGATCTTTTTTAAATGATTTTAATAAAAAATAGATAGTCGCTGAATTCACACCTTGTTGCTCCATAATATGCATAATCTGTTTTTTATCAGTAATATGCTGTGAACAACACTTTTCTAATGATTGAATAACATCAAAATTAGGTGACTGTAAATATTTTACGGGTGCAATATCCATGACGACAACTTTCTGTATAATTTCAGGCACAATTCGAATTAATTGCATTGCTACTTTTCCACCCATTGAATGGCCGACAATTATAAGATTTTTCAATTGTAATTCTTGACAAAGCTCAGCAACATCATTAGCCATAGCGTCATAATTCATTTCATCTGACCACGGCGAAAGTCCGTGATTACGCAGATCGACCTGAATAGTTTGATAATGCGGAGCAAAATCTTTTGCTAGCATATTCAAATTATCCAAGCTACCAAACATACCATGCAAAAATAAAATAGGCTGTCCTTCGCCCTGAATTTTATAATTTAGTTTCATATTTCCACTCTAATATTTATGTTTAAAATTTATTCCAATAGTTGATAATAATTTAGTGATTAATTCTGTAACAATATAAGCTATAAATGTGTTAGAATTCAGCACTTATTTTCATTATATATTAAGTCATATGTTTCAAAATAACCCATTACTCGCACAACTAAAGCAAGAGCTTCATCAACAAACGCCACGCATTGAAGGCACAGTCCGAGCCCATGAGAAGGGATTCGGTTTTTTAGACGTTGATAACAAAACCAGTTATTTTATACCAATGGCTAAAATGAAAACCGTTTGTCATGGCGACAAAGTTTCTGGAATCGTTGTCAAAAACAACGATAAAGAATCTTTTGAACCTGAAGTATTACTTGAAAGCGCATTAGAATCATTTATTGGAAGAATAGGTTTCCAAGACCGTTCAATGGTTATCTATCCAGAAAACATGCCTAGTAGTTTTTCGATCCCCTGCAAAGTAAATAGTCAACTTCCACAAAAATTGAAAGAAAATGACTGGGTCGTTGCAACACTAATTTCACATCCTTTGAACGCAGACAAAAAAAAATTTGTTGCAGCCATTACCGATTTCATCGTTAAAGATGATTCAAAATACAAATTATGGCTTAAAACACTAGCACGTTATAATTTAGAAACAACAGTACCGCAAGCTGATACTTTATCGATTATTGAAAAAGAGCTTGAAAATCGTCAAGATTTAACTGACGTCTGTTTTTTTACCATAGATAGTGAAAACACTCAAGATATGGATGATGCGATTTCGGTTAATATGGATGAACAAGGTAATTTTAATCTTCATGTCGCCATTGCCGATCCCACAGCATTTGTCTTGAAAGATAGTGATATTGATAATATTGCAAAAATGAGGAATTTTACGACCTACCTTCCCGATTTCAATATCCCAATGTTACCTAAAGAGTTAGCCGATGATTTATGTTCTTTGCAAGCGAATGTAAAACGCCCGGCAATGGTTTGCAAGCTAAAACTTGATTCATCAGGGAATATCTTATTTGATAGCATCAGTTTTACCTCTGCTTGGATAGAATCGAAAGCCAAACTTGCTTATCACAATGTTTCTGACTTCTTGGAAAACAATGAGCAATTATCTTCAAGTCATTCATCTTTACCCGAACAACTTAATATTTTAGCCAATTTAGCTAAGGTCAGAATAAATTGGCGACAAGAAAATGCACTTGTTTTTAAGGATGTAACCGACTACCGTTTCGTACTTGATGAAAATCGCCAAGTTGAAGCTATTATAAAAGAACCGCGTCGCATCGCTAATCAAATTGTTGAAGAAGTCATGGTGATTGCAAACCAAGCATTAACCACGATGTTAAATGAAAAAATTGGTTTTGGTATTTATAATATTCACACCGGTTTTGACACCAAATATCTGGATCAAATATTAAAAATTCTAGCCGACAACGGGATAACTGAGTTTGATAAAACGTCACTAACTTCGTTTGCAGGTTATATAAAACTTCGTCGCATCATTGATAATGATCCGTTTTTAGCCATGCGATTACGAAAATTCCAAAGTCCGGCTGATTTTTCAATTGAACCTCAACCTCATTTTGGATTGGGATTTGACGCTTATGCAACTTGGACATCACCAATTCGTAAATATGGCGATATGGTTAATCATCGTTTATTGAAAGCTTATATGCGCCAGGAAGCGTTAACACCACCGGATACAAATCAACTCAAAACCATGAATGAACGGCGAAAAATGTTAAGATTGGCAGAACGAGATATGGCCGAAAATCTATTTGCTCAATACTTATCAGATAAAATTGGTCAAACATACACAGCTGAAATTGTGGATATCAATCGTGGCGGTGCCAGAGTTCGTCTTACCGATATTGGTGCTTATGCTTTTTTACCTTTATCCATGCTACATTCTGTAAGGGAAGAAATCGTTTCATTACCCGATGAAGGAGTGATTAAAATAAACGATAACATCGGTTATAAACTCACAGATATTATCCCTGTTTCTATCTTTCAAGTAAAAAATGAAAATCAATCAATTATCGTTAAATTAACAAATATTAATGAATAATTAAAAATATGATGCCTTGCAGATTAATGATAATTAATCTTTACCTAATGCTGTAATTATTTAGCAGCAAGGCATCATATATTGACAATATCTTAACGATTAAATCCTTTTGTTTCGTGATAAGATCTGATATCTTTCCCAACCTTGTTAAAACATTGCTTTTATAAGATAAATGGGTTATAAAAGTGTCGTTGTTATAGCATTAATCGGTAACATCAAGAGGGATTTATGGTATCAATTCATGGTCATGAAGTTTTACAAATGATGGAAGGGAATAGCTACACAGAATTATCTCTACTGGCAGCTATTGAACAACGATTTGGAAAACATGCTAAATTTCATACTTGCTCTAAAACAGATATGAATGCATCTGAACTGATTGCTTTTTTGAAAGCGAAAGCAAAATTTTCACCTGTAACAAATACGCAATTTACAGTTAATATTCAGAAGATCTGTCACCACTAATGATAAAGTTGTAAGTTCTATCACATTTTTTACAAAAAAATACGTCGTTATAAAGTGTTATTATAAAAAAAAGTATATAATTTTTTTAATAATAGCTATATAGCATCCTATTGAATTATAACTCAAGAATAAGTTCATGGAATTTTATATATGAAAATAAGTAATATTTTAACATGTGCCATTGTTGCTATTCTTGTTTCAAGTTGCGCACTTCGATCTGATTTGTCACAGAAAAAAGCTGAAGGGAATACTGAAACAGATCAATTATTGGCTTTACAAAATAAAACTGAATATAACAATCCCTATGTTGTTAATGCAAAAAATCAACTAGCTCAATTAATTGGCAACAAAAATTTTAATAACTATGTTATTAAGCGAGGATTGCTAACGTGTAAAAATGATAATAATTCAGCCTTTTGTGTTTTAAATTTTTATTTGACTGAATATTATAAGCTGAAATCTGATCTGCAACTCAAAAAAATAACTGAAGAAAACGAAGCTGAGCGTCAAATTGAACTGAATAAAATCAAGGCATCTCGCAGCAATATCAAAAATTATTGTGATCTTTCTGCTGATTTTGTCTCGGCAATTTATACAAAAGATACAACCAAGATTGCCAACTACTATCAACCCTTATTTAAAATGTCTGAGCAAGATATGTCAGCACTCTATTCTAAAATCAATAAAGATAATTATGCTCACTTTTTGATTGACCAAAACCCAAGTATTATTTTAGAAATGAAAAACGATTATGTTGAAAAGTGTTTAGGCAATCCAAAAGATAATATTATTAATTATTTCAATATATTTAGATAAACCCAATGTGAGTATTTTATGCACAATTTATTGCCAAACAGCCAATTTTATAAAACAGTCACATGCAAAATATTTTGCGTGTGTGCTGTTTCGTTAATTAGCTTTTCTTCTTGGGCATTTTCGTATGAGGATGTGATAAACAAAGCTAAAGACTTGTCAAAAAAAGCTTATCAGCAACCATCCAAAAATATCCCGAGTGAACTTGCATCATTACAATTTGCAGACTATCAGAAAATTCAATTTAATCATCAAAAAGCTTATTGGAATGATGAAGATACTCGTTTTAAACTTGAGTTTTATCATGAAGGTATGTATTTCGATACCCCCGTTAAGATTAATGAGGTCGTCAATAATCACGCTCAAGAAATAAAATATGATCCTAGTTATTTTGACCTTAGTCAGATTCACTTAGATAAATTAGATACTAAAAATTTAGGCTTTGCGGGATTTAAAGTACATTATCCTATCAATTCGCCAACAAAAACCGATGATGAAGTTTTTACTGCACTCGGTGGTAGTTACTTTCGGGCAATAGGTAAAAACCAAATCTATGGTCTTTCAGCGAGAGGGCTTGCTATCGATACAGGTGAAATATCGGGAGAAGAGTTTCCTCGTTTTAAAGAATTTTGGATAGAAAGACCCGAACCGAATCAGAAACATTTAGTGATTTATGCGCTTCTTGATTCATCTAGTGTAACAGGTGCATACAAAATAACGTTAATCCCAAGTGTTGATACCACTGTCACAGTTGAAGCTAAAGTTTTCTTCCGTACATCAGTAAAAAAACTTGGTGTGGCACCTTTAACCAGTATGTTTTTATATGGGCCAAATCAACCTTCGCCAATTTTGAATTATCGCCCTGCTATGCATGATTCCAATGGGTTATCCATTTTAACCAACAATAATGAATGGATTTGGCGTCCGTTAAACAATCCTAAGCGTCTGTCGTTTTCATCTTATAGCTTGGAAAACCCTAAACAATTTGGCTTGATTCAACGTGATAATGGTTTTCAAGATTACCAAGACCTTGACGATCATTATGAGCAAAGACCAAGTGTTTGGACAGAAATTCTTGGCGATTGGCAAAAAGGTCGTGTGGAACTTGTTGAAATACCGACCGCCGATGAAACTAACGATAATATCGTAACGTTCTGGGTTCCGAAAAAACAGTACAATGCTGGTGATGTTCTTGATATTAGCTATCGATTACACTATACGTTAAATGATCAGCAACGTTATCCAAGTAATGTTGCCAGAGCAGTTAGTACGCGTTTATCGCTAGGCGATATCAAACAGGCAAATCTAATTCGTAAACTTGATGGTTCTAATGCTTACGTCATTGATTTTGCAGGACCTCAATTATCCAATAAAATACCTGTTAAGGTGATTTCAAGTATCACCAATGGATCGATTGTTAGCACAGACTCACAATATAATTCGGTAACGAAAGGATGGCGTGTCATTGTAAGGTTTAATGTTGAAGATAACAAAAAAGCCACTGATATTCGTATTCAATTAGCTTCTGAGAAAACTAACGAAATTTTATCCGAAACATGGAGTGGTCAATACCCTGCACAATAGTGATAATCCTATGAAAAATGATTACTTTTCACATCTTTCTGACGCCGATAACTGGTGTCAGAAATCAAATGAACAGGAAATGCCTTCTGATGATGTGGCATTTTTGAAGTATCGCTTGCATCAAATTAGTGATACTCGTGATTTTAATGATGACAGAAAGCAACAACCTACCTATCCAGACATTAAGCGTGTTGCAATCCAACCTCAAATTTGGAATAAACCTTTCAAAGCAAAATCCAAGCCAAATAGAAGTTTTATTGCCACAATTCGGCGTTTGATAATGTTTTTGTTGATTGCCATTCAAACTTATTTAGGCACAAATTATTTATCTTCTTTGCTACCCTATCAAAGTTGGGACAAAATTAATTTTATGGCTAATTGGCAGCTAAATCCTGAACTGGCAATATATAACGTGATTCCCTATATTATTCAAGGAATTATAATAGTCCTGTTTGCTATCTTGTTTTGTTGGATCTCAATTGGTTTTTGGACAAGTATTATGGGATTAATTTTGGCGGTCATAGGTAAAGATCGATTCACCATACCGATTCCAACGGATCCTGCATCCCATATTGACAATACGCATCGCACTGCTTTAGTTATGCCAATTTGTAATGAAGATGTGGCACGTGTTTTTGCCGGATTAGAAGCAACTTACCAATCACTCGTCGAAACCGGTCATGTCGCATGTTGTGACTTTTACATTTTAAGTGATACCAATGATCCCGATCTTTATGTTAATGAACTGAAAGCTTGGGCTGATTTCAACGCTAAAAAAGCCGATAACGGATGTCAAATTTTTTACCGTCACCGCAAACGCCGCGTAAAACGTAAAAGTGGTAACATCGATGATTTTTGTCGTCGTTGGGGTCATTTATATGAATATATGATGATTCTTGATGCAGACAGTATTATGACTGGCGACTGTATTTTAAAAATGATTGCCATGATGGAAATGACACCTAATGCAGGTATTTTGCAATCCCCTCCGAAGTCAGTCAGAATGAAAACACTCTATGGGCGTATTCAACAATTCGCTAATCAAATATATAGTGATATATTTTGTTCAGGTACTCACTTTTGGCAATTGGGTGAAGCACAATATTGGGGACATAATGCGATGATTCGTTTAAAACCCTTTATTGAACACTGTATTTTATCGCCTTTACAAAAACGTAAAGGGCCTCTTCATATATTGTCACATGATCTTGTCGAAGCGACATTAATGCGACGGGCTGGTTATGGAGTTTGGATTGCTTATAATCTTAATGGTAGCTATGAAGAGCTTCCTGGCAACATGATTGAAGATCTTAAACGAGATAATCGCTGGTGTATGGGAAATCTAATCAATTTAAGATTAATCTTTAAAAGTGGAATTACCTTTACCCACCGCATTATGTTTTTGACCAGTGGTATGGCTTATATTTCGTCACTTTTATGGTTGGTCTTTTTAATCTTTTCTACATTATTATTATTGGTATTTAACATTTCAGAACCACAATATTTTTACCAATCCAATCAATTTTATCCTACTTGGCCTAAATGGGATGAACAGTTAGCAATAAGACTATTATCGACAACGTTAATATTATTATTTGCGCCAAAATTTTTTAGCTACGGTATTATCATTGCCAAAACCAGAGCAAAAGACGTAGGTGGAATTTTTAAATTAACCTTATCTATCCTTATTGAAATGATATGGTCGATGATTTTAGCCCCTATCCGCATGATATTTCATAGTAAATTTGTGGTAAAAGCATGGTTGGGTAGTAAAATCCAGTGGAAATCCCCTTCACGAAATGATGACGCGTTAACATGGGGCGAGTCATTCTATTTTTGCTGGCCACTGTCAATATTAGGCATTATTTGGTTAGCGATAATAATTTGGCTCAACCCGCAATTTACCTATTGGTACATTGCAATCCTGATACCGTTAACTATTTCTCCATTGGTTATTCGTGTTTCGGGTCTTTCTAGTGTGGGAATCAAAGCTCAAAAAGCAGGTTTATTTTTAACCCCTGAAGAAACGCATCCAACTCGTGCCGTCACATTGACAGACGATTATTTACAACAAATCGAGGCTGCTTTTGTGCAACATGGCTTTATTATGGCACTTGTAGATCCGGTTTATAATGCGCTGGCATGTGCATTATCTACTTCACGTCATTTAGCGAATGAAAAAAATCAATTAGTACGTGACGAATTAGTTCATCACTATTTACACACAGATCTTGAAAAAATTACTAAAGAACAACAATTAGCAATTTTAGAAGATCCTTTCATCCTTTCTCAATTGCATCGCCATATTTGGCTGCAACAAGAAAAATACGACAATTTGTTCCAATTATGGCAAAATGAGCGTCAATAGTAATTTATAGGGCTTTAGCCCTATTTCTTTTTTATGAATTATCAACCCTCATGGATTTTTTTATGACTTGGCAACCTTCTGCATCTATCACTAACCTTCTTAAGCGCGCAAAAATCGTTTCTCAAGTAAGACAATTCTTTGCTGACCGATGTATTTTAGAAGTTGAAACTCCAACTTTAAGCCAATATGCTGTCACGGATGTGCATTTAAGTTCCTTTGATACCACTTTTTATAAACCAGGCGAATTTGAACTATCTCAAGGACAAAAAATGACGCTCATTACCAGTCCTGAATACCATATGAAACGCTTACTGGCTGCGGGCAGTGGTCCTATTTATCAAATCTGTAAATCCTTTCGTAATCATGAAGAAGTGAGTCGAATTCACAATCCCGAGTTTACTATGCTTGAATGGTATCGAATTCAATTTGATATGATGCAAATGATCAACGAAGTCGACGATCTATTACAATACGTCTTAGATTGTGAGCCTGCTGAAAGGATTTCATACCAAAAAGCTTTTCAACGTCATTTAAATATCGACCCGCTCGAAGCAGATCACCAAACATTAATTACTGCCGCAAATCAACTCAACATGGGTATAAAAACTGAAGATTATGATCGAGATTCATTATTACAGTGCTTGTTTACCTTAGGCGTTGAACCGCATATCGGGAAAGATAGACCCATAGCTGTCTTTAATTTTCCTGCTTCTCAAGCAGCATTAGCCACTATCAGTTCCGAAGATCATCGCGTTGCAAGTCGTTTTGAGTTCTATTATAAAGGTGTAGAACTTGCCAATGGATTTAAAGAACTGACAAATGCGCAAGAACAAAAGCTACGATTTGAACAAAATAATCTGGATCGCACCAAATTAAACTTACCACAACAAAATATTGATGTTGAATTATTAGCAGCAATGGAAGCAGGATTGCCTGATTGTGCAGGCGTTGCGGTAGGATTAGATCGCCTAATCATGCTAGCGCTTGAGTCACAAAGCTTAGCGGATGTGGTATCATTTACTTTTGAAAGGGCTTAATTATGCTTGCTGCGTTGGGATTAATTGATTGGATTGCAATTATTTTTTGTTGTGTATCCTTAATTTTATTGATAATCGTTTTTAAGTACCAATTTACCAGCCATAATCTCAAACAATTATTTGATATTCAATTGTCACAGAAAAAAGAGGAATTGCAGACTCTTGTCAAACAAGTCATGCAGTTAGAAAATGAACTTAATGAGTATCGACAACAACACGTTGCTCAAAATATGAAAATTAGCGAACTGAAAACTCGCTTAGAAGAAACGCTTAATTCTGCGCATGAACGTCAAACTATTCTTGAACAAAGCGAGCAACGTCTTACAACCCAATTTGAAAACTTAGCTAATCGCATATTTGAACACAGTGGTAAAAAAATTGAACAACAAAATAAACAAAGTTTAGATTTTTTATTGTCACCACTTAAAGAGCAGTTAGAAGGCTTTAAAAAACAAGTTCAAGATAGTTTTGGTCAAGAAGCGAAAGAGCGTCATACACTGACACACGAAATTCGTAATTTGCAGCAACTCAATGAGCTTATGACTAAAGAAGCGATTAATCTTACTAATGCCTTAAAAGGAAATAATAAAACTCAAGGAAATTGGGGTGAATTTATCCTCAGTCAAATTTTGGATAATTCTGGATTACGTTTAGGTTATGAATATGAAACACAAGTAAATCTAACCAATGACGATAATCGACGATTACAGCCTGATGTCATTGTACATTTACCTCAAGGTGGTGATGTTGTGATTGATTCAAAAGTCACCCTTGTTGCTTATGAGCGCTATTTTAATGGCGAAGATGAGGTCATCAAAGCTAAAGCCATGTCAGACCACTTGATAGCAGTCCGTAATCATCTTAAACAACTTAGCCAAAAAGACTATCATAAACTTATCGGCATTAATTCGTTAGATTATATTCTGATGTTTATTCCCGTCGAACCCGCTTTTTTATGTGCCATAGATCAGGATCCCTCATTAATCAATGAGGCACTAAAAAATAATATTATGATAGTCAGTCCAACCACGCTTTTAGTAGCACTGCGAACTATTCATAATCTATGGCGATTTGAATATCAAAATCGTAATGCCGAATTAATTGCCGATAGAGCAAGTAAACTTTATGATAAAGTCCGTGGTTTTGTTGAGGATATGGAAAATTTGGGTAACTGTTTAGATAAAGCACAACAAACATTTCAAAATTCAATGAATAAATTGGCTAAAGGACGAGGTAACGTCATTGGTCAAATTGAAAAATTTCGGGAATTAGGTGTTGAAGTTAAAAAACCGATCGATCCTGATCTTGCTTTAGTGTCACTAGATGAATTGGAGCAGAAGCAAGAGACTATTTCAAATCAATCATTATAAGTAGGTATTGTATTGATAATGAAGAACGTCAGGCATTGAAGATCGCTAAATGCTAGAATATACAGATAAAGTGTCATTCACCATTCTTAAAATAACGTGTATACTCACTGAGTAAAAAGAGGATTACCTTATGCCCAAAAAAACGACTAAAGAACCGAGTTTTGAAGAAACACTGAAACAGCTTGAAACTATCGTCACACATTTAGAAAATGGTGACCTACCCCTAGATGAAGCATTGAATGAATTTGAAAAAGGGGTCAAGCTTGCCAGAGCGGGTCAAAAACAGTTAAAACAAGCAGAGCAACGGATACAAATTTTATTATCTGAAAATAGTGATGCTGAATTGTCAGATTTTTTAGTGGATGATGATGAATAACTTAAAAACGTTGCAAGATCGTATTGATGCTTTTTTAACGTCGTATTTATCAGAAAAATCGGCATCGACTTTGCAACAAGCTATGAGTTACAGTTTACTTGCTGGTGGTAAGCGAATACGCCCTATTTTAGTCTATTTAACAGGTCAAATGTTTGGTTGTCCACTTGCTAATTTGGACGAACCGGCAGCCGCAATTGAATCAATCCATACCTATTCGCTTATTCATGATGACCTTCCTGCTATGGATAATGATGATTTACGGCGAGGTAAACCTACTTGCCATATTCAATTTAATGAAGCACAGGCTATCTTAGCCGGAGACGCATTACAATCATTAGCATTTACATTATTAGCTGAAAGCCAATTCATCGATGATCAAGCCAAAATTAGAATGATAACCGAGCTGGCACAAGCAAGTGGTTTAGATGGGATGTGTTTAGGACAATCACTTGATTTACAAGCTGAACACCAATCGATATCACTTGAGCATTTACAAAAAATTCACTGCTACAAAACTGGCGCTTTGATAAAAGCAGCGATACGCTTGGGCGCCTATGCGAGCGGTAATCAAGCTATCCCTTATTATGCTAATTTAGATCATTATGCAAAGGCAATTGGACTTGCTTTTCAAATTCAAGATGACATTTTAGATATTATTGGCGAACAAGCCATTATGGGAAAACCACAAGGTTCAGATATTGCGCATGAAAAAAGCACTTATCCGGCCTTAATGGGATTAAAAAATGCGCAACAGTTGACACAACAACTTTATCAACAAGCTATCGATAGTGTGAAGCAAATACCTTATAATAGTAAGCCATTACAAGACCTTGCTAGTTATATTATTAATCGTAATAGTTAACACACTCACTCAATAATAAAGATGAATTTAGATAATTATCCGCTATTAAAACAAATTAACTCTCCAACCGATCTTAGGCGCTATCCGCTTTCGCAATTATCTGCGATTTGTCGTGAGCTTAGGCAATTTTTGTTAACTAGTGTAAGTCAATCCAGTGGACATTTAGCTTCCGGTCTTGGCGTAGTTGAATTAACGGTCGCCCTCCATTACGTTTATCATACGCCATTCGATAAAATTATTTGGGATGTTGGACATCAAGCCTATCCACATAAAATTTTAACGGGTCGCCGTGATCAGATGCTGACTATTCGCCAAAAAGACGGCATACATTCTTTTCCACATCGAGAAGAAAGCGAATATGACGTATTAACTACAGGACATTCTTCAACTTCAATCAGTGCAGCATTGGGTATTGCCATTAGTGAACAAAAAAAACAATCAGGTCAAAAAGTTGCAGCCATTATCGGAGACGGTGCATTAACAGCAGGCATGGCATTTGAAGCAATGAATCATGCAGGTCATATCAAACCCGATATGTTAGTGATTATAAATGATAATGATATGTCCATTTCTGAAAATACCGGAGCATTAAATCAACATTTAACGCAAATTCTATCCAGTAAGGCCTATACTTCTTTTCGAGAAAGTGGCAAACGTGTTCTTTCCAATATTCCGCCATTAAAAGAGTTAGTTAAAAAAACAGAAGAACATTTAAAAGGTTTAATCACTCCTGCCATTTTATTTGAAGAACTGGGTTTTAATTACATTGGCCCCATTGACGGACATGATATTGAAAATTTAGTCTCCACATTACAAAGAGTGCGACAATTAAAAGGTCCTCAGTTATTGCATGTCATTACACAGAAAGGGAAAGGCTATGAGCCTGCTGAAAAGAACCCGACACTCTGGCATGGTGTACCAAAGTTTGATCCTATTGATGGAACTTTCCCGTTAGATAAAAAAATTGCACCCACCTATTCGCAAGTTTTTGGTGAATGGCTGTGTGAAATGGCAGAAAAGGACGAGCGATTGATCGCTATTACCCCCGCAATGAGTGAAGGTTCTGGTATGACTGAATTTGCTAAACGTTATCCCAACCAGTTTTATGATGTGGCTATTGCTGAGCAACATGCGGTAACGTTAGCGGCAGGTTTTGCTATTAGTGACTTTAAACCGATTGTGGCAATCTATTCTACTTTTTTACAACGTGCTTATGATCAAGTTATTCATGATATTGCAATACAAAATCTGCCTGTTTTGTTTGCGATAGATCGTGCGGGGATCGTGGGTGCAGATGGAGAAACCCATCAAGGGGCATTTGATTTAAGTTTTTTAAGATGTATACCAAATCTAGTTATCATGACACCAAGTGATGAAAATGAATGTCGTCAAATGCTATATACTGGCTATCTTCATCAAGGGCCTGCAGCGGTACGTTATCCTCGAGGAGAAGGAACAGGAACACCGCTAGCACCTTTAAATGCCATTCCATTAGGTCAATCTAAGGTATGCCGAGAAGGCGAAAAAATAGCTTTACTCAATTTTGGCACATTACTCCCTGAAGTTTTACAAGCTGCCGAGCAAATTAATGCTACAGTTATTGATATGCGCTTTGTAAAACCATTAGATGAGAAAGTACTTTTGCAGATTAGCCAAACCCATAATATACTAGTCACAATAGAAGAAAATAGTATTAAAGGCGGAGCAGGAAGTAGCATCAATGAATTCCTGTTATCGAAAAAAATAAAATGTGATATTTTAAACATTGGATTACCTGACAGGTTTATTCCACAAGGATCACAAAGTGAAATTAGGGCTGAAATGGGATTAAACTCAGAACATATTATCGATAAAATCAATAAATTTATAAATCAATAGGTAAAATATGGAAACTCAAGCTGTCACTATTCAAATTTTTGGACGAACGTTGAAATTTAATTGTCCAGTTGATGAAGTGGACGCCCTCAATAATGCTGCGAGAGATCTCGATCTACGCTTGACAAATTTACGTGAAAAATCACCACAAGTTGGAAGTGATCAACTAATTATGACGGCTGCACTGAATATCTCTTACGAACTGACTAAAGAAAAAGAAAAGAGTGATCAGTTTAGTGGTCGCTTAAAATTATTACAACAGTTACTTGATTCGGCTTTAAACTCTAACAATGAATCACTCTAATTGTAAATTTAATAAAAATACTATTGTATGATTTTTCAAATTTTGTATTATGTTACCCATCTCTGGGATGTTCGCGATTAAGGGTTAGTCCCCTGAGCCGATATTCTTTACTTTAGAATGATGTGACTTTTAATTGGTGTGTATGCCTTAATATTAAGGAAACCTAAAAATTAAAACACGTTGTTCACCTTGAACCTTGGGTTCAAGGGTTACGACCCTAACGACATCTTGGAGTTTTCCTTTTCTTCATAAGTGATAACTTAATGAACATCCGACAGATTATTCGCCAAAAAAGGCGTCAATTATCGCCTCATGAACGTCAAATTGCCCAGCAACGTATTTACCAAAAAATTGCTGATCATACTGCGATTGGTCAAGCCAAGAATATCGCAATATTTCTCTCTTTCGATGGCGAAATTGAAACTAAACCTATTATTGAATATTTATGGCAGCAAAATAAAGCTGTCTATTTACCGATAATTCATCCTTTTGTACCTACTCACTTACTTTTTATTCAATACACCCCTTACAGTCAATTAATCAAAAATAAGTATGGTATCTTAGAACCCGCTTTAAATGTATTAGATGTCATTCCCCATCAAAAATTGGATATTGTTTTCACTCCTTTAGTTGCATTCGATGATCGAGGTTATCGTTTAGGAATGGGTGGCGGATTTTATGATCGTTTGTTAGCTAATTATAAAGCAGACCAAATTTTACCGATTGGTTTAGGGTTTGCCTGCCAAAAAGTTCAGCAACTAAGCAATCAACCTTGGGATATCCAATTACCTCAAATCATTTATGCCTGAATCACCTTTACAATTATATTAAAAAAAGTGATTGAAATTTGTATCATTTAAAATTGAATAGTTGTATACTTATTTACGCTTCATTTCTTAACTTTGTTTTTTTAAACAATGGCTATTCAAAAGTAATAATTTGTAAATTACAATCTTTCTTTTTACAGTATGTTATTCATCCTTTTAGTTCTTTTTTTGTTTTGTATTATTGTTTCATACTCAAGTCTTAGGGAATAAATATTCTAACTCATGGTGGAATTTTATTTCTTAAGACTTTTTTTTATAATAAAAAGGAGTGTAGCAATGTCAGAAAAAAAAGCCTTAACCACCAACAATGGAGCACCAATAGCCGATAATCAAAATTCCCGTACCGCAGGTCCTCGAGGCCCTGTATTAATTGATGATTATCAGCTTATTGAGAAACTTGCACAATTTAATCGTGAGAACATTCCTGAAAGACGTGTACATGCCAAGGGATCGGGTGCGCATGGTACATTTACCGTGACTAATGATATCACTCAATATACTTATGCCAGTATTTTTACCAAAGTGGGGAAACAAACTCCCGTGTTTGCCCGATTTTCAACTGTTGGCGGTGAACGAGGTTCATCCGATACAGCCCGTGATCCTAGGGGATTTTCTGTAAAATTTTATACCGATCAAGGTAACTGGGATATTGTTGGCAACAATACACCGGTATTTTTTATACGTGATGCCCTCAAATTCCCGGATTTTATTCATACCCAAAAACGTGATCCTAAAACCAACTTAAAAGATCCGCAAATGATGTGGGATTTTTGGTCTTTGTCACCGGAATCACTTCATCAAGTCACCATTCTGTTCTCTGACCGTGGTATTCCTGACGGCTTTAGACATATGCATGGTTTTGGTAGTCATACTTACAGTATTATTAATAAAGATAATGTTCGCACTTGGGTTAAATGGCATTTTAGAACGGAACAAGGTATTAAAAATATCCATCCTAAAAAAGCAGCCGAATTAGATGGTAGTAATCCCGACTCAGCACAAGAAGACTTATTTAATGCAATTGAACGCGGTGACTATCCTAAATGGCGCCTTTACATGCAGGTAATGACTGAAGAACAAGCCAATCATCATCCTGAAAACCCTTTTGATGTGACAAAAGTGTGGTCACAAAAACAGTATCCATTAATTGAAGTGGGCGTAATGGAACTTAATCGTAATCCAGAAAACTATTTTGCTGAAGTTGAACAAGCCGCATTTGAACCAAGTAATGTCGTGCCAGGAACGGGGTTATCGCCAGATAAAATGTTACAAGGGCGAATTTTTGCTTATGCCGATGCACATCGTTATCGTATAGGCACAAACTACCAACAATTACCGATCAATGCGCCGAAATGTCCGGTACACAATTATCAACGTGATGGAGCTATGCGCTTTTATACACCAGATAATGCGCCTAATTATGAGCCAAATAGTGTTGATAGCGCACCTAAACAACAACCACAATATGCTGAGCCACCTATGCATGTGCCTGCTGGTACAATGGATAGACATGATCATCGTGTTGACGATGATTACTATTCACAGCCACGCGCATTATTCAATTTAATGCGTTCCGATCAAAAACAGCTCCTGATTGATAATATTGTCGGTTCAATGAAAAACGTTGATCGTGATATCCAAATTAGACAGCTTAAACACTTTTATAAAGTCCACCCTGATTATGGTTCTGGTGTTGCCAATGGGTTAGGAATTGAAATCGATCTTATCAAAAGTTAGTTCACCATATAACCACAGTGCTGACTTTGCTTAATCGGCACTGTATGGTTAATACATTTAGCGCTAAGTTAAATAAACAGGCTATTTATTTGTATTTACTCTTATTTTGGCTGGCGAACAGGACTTAACTCTATTGTTGAAAATTCATAGATAAATATAAAACTGTTTTGATGGTTATTTGGAAGAATTTCTTGAGAAAACAATCAAATATTGTTTTATTTACAGCTTGGTTAGTGGTTTAACTAAACCAAGCTTTTTATCCTAGTTAATTATTTATTTTTTTGTCTGACTATCTCAAATAAGCAAATGCCCGTTGCCACCGAGACATTAAGCGAAGACACAATTCCCGCCATTGGAATACTGACCAATTCATCACAATGTTCTTTGGTTAAACGTCGCATGCCTTCCCCTTCTGCGCCCATAACCAGAGCCAGTGGAATACTTGTTGATGATTTGTAAAAGTCGGTTTGATAAAGTGTACGTTCTGCTTCTCCAGCCGTGCCCACAATCCACACATGATACTCATCTTGTAACATTCGCATGGTACGAGCTAAATTGGTTACCCGAACAACAGGGATACTTTCAGCGGCTCCACAAGCCACTTTTTGTGCCGTCGAATTAAGCGGAGCCGAACGATCTTTCGGGACAATAATAAAATTAACCCCTGCGGCGTCTGCTGTTCTGATGCAGGCACCAAGATTATGTGGATCTGTTACGCCATCTAAAATCAGAATAACGGGATAGGGTTGCTGTTCAACTAGTAATGGAATGTCATTTTCTTGATAGGTACGACAGGGTTTTACTATTGCTAAAATACCTTGATGTACACCATTTTTAGATTTGTCATCTAACCACTGGCGATGGGTTATTTTCACGATTAAACCAAGTTGTTCTATTTCATGCACAAGACTATTAAGACGTTTATCTTCCCGCCCTTTGGCGATGTAAACCTCAATAATTCTTTCAGGGGCACGTGTTAAAAGTGCTTCTATAGCATGGATACCGTAAACTGTTTCACTCATCTATTTTTTACTCTTTACTTTCTTACTTTTAGTCGTTTTACTTGTTGATGTCGATGCGATTTGAACCGCATTTTTATCTACCTTTTTGCGCTTTCCTTTATTTTTATTTGTCGCTTTCACCTTTTTTCTAACGTTGCCACTCACTACTTGTTTTTTGCTTTTACGCTTTTTAGCCGGTGCAATATCGTTATTATTTTTATCATTTAGCTGTTTAGCCTTAGTTTTTGCGGTTTTACCTTGACGCTTAGGGCTATTATTACTACTGACCAAGGCAAAATCAATTTTTCTTTCTTCAGGATTAACATTTTCTACTTTAACGCTAACTTTATCACCTAAACGGTAACTGTAATGGGTATTTTCACCAATTAAACGATTTCGTGAAGCGTCATAAATATAATAATCATTTTCAAGCGATGAAACATGTACCAGACCGTCTATAAATAGATCATCTAATCTGACAAAAAACCCGAAGTTCACAACACTTGATATGGTACCATTAAAGACTTCACCCACATGATCTTGCATATAATCACACTTGAGCCAATCAACCACATCACGCACTGCCTCATCGGCTCGACGTTCTGTAAGTGAACAATGTTCGCCAAAATAGAGCATTTCGTTAATGGTATAACGATGCCCGCCTGTCTTACTGGTTTTATGCTGTTCATTGGCTAATATCCACTTAATAGTTCGATGTAACAGTAAATCAGGGTAACGTCGAATTGGCGAGGTAAAATGACCATACTCTTCAAGTGCAAGCCCAAAATGACCCCGATTTTCTGGATCATAAATCGCTTGTTTCATCGAACGTAAAATAACTGTCTGTAACATGTCACTATCAATACGCTCTTCAATCGCTAGCATCAACTCGGCAATATATTTTGATTTTGGGTTAACACCGCCACCTAACGATAATCCTAGTTCTTGTAAGATGCTACGTAAGTTATTCATTCGCTCTTCATCAGGACGATCATGAACACGAAACAAAGCAGGTACGTCCGCTTCAATCACCAGTTTTGCTGCTGCAACATTAGCTAAAATCATACACTCTTCAATAATTTTATGTGCATCATTACGTTGTGCTAACTCAATACTTTCGATCCGTTTATCGGCATTGAAAATGAATTTCGGTTCTTCCGATTCAAAACCAATCGCTCCACGAGCAATTCGTGACTTATCCAATATTTTGTATAAGCCATATAGGTTTTCTAAATGTGGCACTAAATCATGGTAATGTTGACGGAGTTCTTTATCACCGTCTAAAATTTTTGCAACTTTCGTGTAAGTCAATCTGGCATGTGAATTCATCACAGCGTCGTAAAATTGATAACCAGTCAAACGGCCTTTGTTTGATACGGTCATTTCACAAACTAAACATAGTCTATCTACCTGTGGATTAAGCGAACAAAGTCCATTTGATAACGCTTCTGGCAACATCGGCACGACACGAGAAGGAAAATACACCGATGTACCGCGTAAGCAGGCTTCTTTATCAAGTGCTTTATCGGGTCTGACGTAATAACTGACATCGGCTATTGCCACCCATAATCGGTAACCTCCACCACGGTTTTTTTGGCAATACACGGCATCATCAAAATCACGTGCATCTTCACCATCGATGGTAACTAAAGGTAGATCCCGTAAATCTTTACGCCCTTTTTTGGCTTTTTCGGGCACTTCATCACCAAATTTACTCACCTCTTTTTCAACAGCTTTAGGAAATTCATATGGGATTTCATGATTACGAAGAGCAATATCTATGGCTAAGTTAGTCCCCATGATTTCACCAAGGACTTCTTTAATGACACCGACCGCTTTTTGACGACGTTCTGGTCGTTGTTGTAACTCAACAACAACGACCGTTCCCATGCGTACTGTGCGTTTCGGTTTACCAGTGATTAAAATATCAAAATTTAAGCGACTATCATCAGGCACCACAAATCCAACGCCTTGTTCAATAAAGTAGCGACCAACAATTAAATTACTGCGAGGCTCTAAAATACGCACAACACGTGCTTCTGTTTTTCCACGATATTGATTACTCAGTGGTTGGGCTAAAATTACATCACCTTGTAAGACTTTTTTCATCTGTTCTGGCGATAAAAAGTAATCTTCAGGTTTTCCTTCAACACGTAAAAAGCCAAAACCATCACGATGTGCAATCACCTTCCCCTTAACCATATCTAACTTTTCAGGCAATGCATAACATTTACGGCGTGTAAACACGACTTGACCATCGCGTTCCATTGCACGTAAGCGGCGATGTAGTGCTTCTTTTTGTTCTTCAGTTTTAATGGAAACGGCTTGGGCAATTTTTTCTAAATTAGCAGGCTTCGCCTCTTTGGTTAGGTAATCTAATATTAATTCGCGACTGGCTATCGGTGAATCATATTTCTGCGCTTCTCGTTCATAGAATGGATCGTTTATCATAAGGAATATCCAGAGATCATATTTAATCGGTAGCATAACATAGAGTTATGTAACTTAAAATAAACATTCCTTTTTACTACTAATCTTTATCGATATAATTTACATAGCTAAACAAAACTAAATTATTAACATCAAAACCGAATCTAATTCGCCATTTCTAAGCCTATAAATGATATAAATTCAATTATGTTTTATTCATCTATTTAGTGTTTTTTTCACGCTCAATGGCGCGATAACCGATATCATGACGATAAAAACAGCCGTGCCAATGGATTTTATCAACTTGTTGATAAGCACGTTGCTGAGCTTCCAATACCGTATCACCTAAAGCAGTGACACAAAGTACACGACCACCGTTAGTTAACACATGCCCTTTTTCAAAAATCGTACCTGCATGGAACACTTTACAATCAACTGTCGATTCGGTAGGTAAACCAATGATTGTATCTTGGATATTATATTCACCTGGATAACCACCAGCCGCCATAACGACACCTAATGCAGGTCTTCTATCCCACTTGGATTTAACCATACTTAATTGACCATTTACCGCCGCCAAACATAACTCAATCAAGTCTGATTGCATACGCATCATAATGGGTTGGGTTTCGGGATCGCCAAAACGACAATTAAATTCAATCACTTTAGGATTACCCTGTTTATCAATCATTAAGCCTGCATACAAAAAACCAACATAAACATTCCCTTCTTGAGCCATGCCATTTACGGTTGGATAGATAATTTGTTCCATAACTTTGGTAAACACCTCATCTGTCACAACAGGTGCTGGAGAGTAAGCGCCCATTCCCCCCGTATTTAAACCCGTATCACCGTCACCGACTCGCTTGTGATCTTGACTTGTTGCCATTGGCTCGACATGCTTGCCGTCAACCATGACAATAAAACTGGCTTCTTCGCCGGTTAAAAATTCTTCAATAACCACTCGATGACCCGCATCACCAAATGCATTACCCGCTAGCATGTCACGTACAGCATTTTCAGCTTCTTCAAGGGTCATGGCAACAATAACCCCTTTACCGGCTGCTAACCCGTCGGCTTTAATCACAATTGGGGCGCCTTTGTCACGTATATAGGCAATGGCAGGATCAATTTCGGTAAAAGTTTGATATTCAGCAGTGGGGATTTGATGACGCGCTAAAAAATCTTTAGTAAAAGCTTTAGAACCTTCTAGCTGAGCTGCCGATTTAGTTGGCCCAAAAATATTTAATCCGGCTTTTTGAAAACTATCAACAACACCAAGTACTAATGGGACTTCAGGCCCCACTATAGTTAAATCAATTTGCTGTTGCTGGGCAAAATTAAGTAATCCACTAATATCATTTGCTTTGATATTAATATTTTCTAAATTAGGCTCAAGTGCTGTACCTGCATTACCCGGTGCGACAAAAACTTTTGTAACCAAGGGGGACTGTGCCGCTTTCCATGCTAAAGCATGCTCACGACCACCATTACCAATAACCAATACTTTCATACCCATTCCTTTAATTTGTTCTTAACTGACATTTATATTATACGATCAATGTCTAAAATGACGCATATTAGTAAAAATCATTGCAATATTATGTTCATTAGCAGCTTGAATAACCTCATCATCACGGATAGAACCACCTGGCTGAATGACACAAGTTACCCCGACTTTAGCCGCAGCATCAATACCGTCTCTGAATGGAAAAAATGCATCAGATGCGACCACACAACCCGCTACTTCTAAATTTTCATCTTGCGCTTTTATACCGGCTATTTTAGCCGAATACACACGACTCATTTGTCCTGCTCCAATTCCAATGGTCATGTTGTCTTTGGCATAAACAATGGCATTTGATTTAACAAACTTAGCCACTTTCCAGCAAAACAGTGCATCAGATAGTTCTTTTTGAGTTGGTTGCCGTTTGGTCACCACTGTCAATTGATTTTCGGTGACCATACTTAAGTCATGTTCTTGAACTAACAGTCCACCATTTACTCGTTTAAAATCTAAACGACTATTCGCTGATTGCGACCATTGACCACATGCTAATACCCGTACATTTTTTTTTGTCTGCATTATGGCAAGTGCATCTTCATTAATTGACGGTGCTATAATCACTTCTACAAATTGGTTTTCTATAACTCTGGTTGCCGTTTTTGAATCTAAAGGACGATTAAAAGCAATAATCCCACCAAAAGCAGACGTTGGATCGGTTTTAAACGCATTTGAGTAAGCATTCAAAAGAGTATCACTCACAGCCACTCCGCAGGGATTAGCGTGTTTGACAATCACACACGCTGGCTCATCAAAGGATTTAACGCATTCAAGTGCGGCATCCGCATCCGCAATATTGTTATAAGAAAGTGCCTTACCTTGTAATTGTTTAGCTGTCGCAATCGATGCGTCGTTTATATCTTCATCAATATAAAAAGCCGCTTTTTGATGTGCATTTTCACCATAACGCATATCCTGTTTTTTAATAAATTGAAGATTCAACGTTCGTGGAAATTGTCCAGACACTTTATCGGTTTCACCATAATAAGGCGGCACTAACTGCCCAAAATAGTTGGCAATCATACCATCATATTTTGCTGTGTGTTCAAAAGCTTTAATCGCCAAATTGAAACGATATGAGTAGCTCAGGGAATTGTGTTGCTGATCCATCAATTCAATAATGGCCGCATAATCATTGTAATCAACAACAATAGCGACATCTTGATGATTTTTAGCCGCGGCACGTACCATGGTGGGGCCACCAATATCAATATTTTCAACGGCATCTTCTAAACGGCAATCTGATTTAGCGACGGTGTCAGCAAAGGGATACAAGTTAACCACGACCATATCAATCGGTGCAATTTGATGTTGATGCATCACATCATCATCGAAACCTCGCCGCCCTAAAATTCCACCATGAATTTTAGGATGAAGTGTTTTGACTCTACCCTCCATCATCTCAGGAAATCCAGTATAGTCTGAAACCTCAATGACGGGAATATTGTGTTTCATAAGCAATTTAGCGGTACCGCCCGTAGAAAGAAGTTCAACGTTTCGTTGATGAAGAGCTTGGGCAAATTCGATAATACCGGTTTTGTCTGATACGCTAAGTAAAGCGCGATGAATAGGTCGAAACTGCTGCATGATGGGGCTCCGAAGTTAATACTTTAAATCCAAATCAATTGAATCGGTATTATATAGAAAAGCATCATCGATGTTTAGTGATTAGTTTATATTCTGATAAATTTAATTATATCCTGCAAAGCGAATCTAACATTTTAAGCCTAGCATATGGAGCATTTGAAAATTTCACTTTGAAAAATAGAACAAGCTTTTTTAGTTATAAAAGTGATCTGATTTTTTGTAAAATAAAAAGTATTGTTTGATTGGTAGTAACCGATAAATTGATAGGTAGACGGTTTTAATGTATGACTATCGCAATAAAATTTATTTGGTTAAAAAATGAGTTATTAATAAAGCGGCATAACCTAAACTAAATTGATAACTCATCAAATAACCAAGCAATAAGGTTTAATCGTCACTATAGCCAAGACTGCGTAATGCACGCTCGTCATCAGCCCAACCTGCTTTGACTTTAACCCATAACTCTAAATGAACTTTAGTATCAAAAAAAGATTGCATATCTTTACGAGCTTCAATCCCAATTTTTTTGATCTTTTCACCTTTATTGCCGATAACCATTTTCTTTTGACCATCACGTTCGACTAATATCAACCCATTGATTCGATACATACCTGTACGTTCATCAACTTTAAATTGTTCGATTTCAACGGTTACCGAATAAGGCAATTCATCGCCTAAAAAACGCATTAATTTTTCACGAATGATTTCCGATGCCATGAAACGTTGCGATCGGTCAGTAATGTAATCTTCTGGAAAATGGTGTTCACCAACCGGTAAATGTTTTTTCACAATATCTTTGATGATATCAATGCCTTCACCCTTTTCAGCGCTAATTGGTACGACATCAAGAAAATTGATTTTTTGGCTGATTTCTTGAATATGAGGTAACAATTGGGTTTTATCGGTAACATTATCAATTTTATTGATCACAAATAAGACTGGCGACTTACAATCTTTCAATTTGTTAGCAACCATTTCGTCATCATCGGTCCAGTGTGTCCCCTCAACGACAAAAATCACCAACTCTACATCACCAATAGAGCTACTTGCCGCTCGATTCATAAGGCGGTTAATCGCTCTTTTTTCTTCAATGTGAAGACCGGGTGTATCGATATAAATTATTTGGTCACTACCTTGAGTATCAATGCCCACAATACGATGACGTGTTGTTTGAGCTTTACGCGAGGTAATAGAAACTTTTTGACCTAATAATTGATTTAATAAAGTTGATTTGCCGACGTTTGGTCGACCTACGATGGCAACGAATCCACAATGTTGTGTTGTTTCTGTCATTTTATACCTAATTGATTGAGTGCTTGTTGAGCAGCAGCTTGTTCGGCTTTACGGCGACTAAGTCCTCGCCCTAAATATTGATGATCATCATTTTCAAGTTTGCATTGAATCAAAAATTCTTGCTCGTGTTTATCACCTGTGACTTCGAGGATCAAATAACAGGGACGTTCTTGATGTATCCCTTGCAAGTATTCTTGAAGTCTTGTTTTCGCATCTTTTTGTTTCACACCCGGTTTAATTTCTGTTAACCGGCTCTGATACCAAGACAATATTAACCGCCTGACATTTTCAATATTACTATCTAAATAGATCGCACCAATAATGGCTTCAACCGCATCAGCAATAATTGATTCCCGACGAAAACCACCGCTTTTTAATTCACCTTGTCCTAAGGTCAGATAATTTCCTAAATTGAATGCTTTACCTATTTCAGCCAATGTTGTGCCACAAACTAAGCTTGCTCGCATCTGACTTAAATCGCCTTCATCTTGCTGCTTAAATCGATGAAAAAGATCGTCTGCAATGGCAAAGCTTAAAATAGAATCGCCTAGAAACTCTAGGCGTTCGTTATGTCGTTTATTCGCACTTCGATGAGTTAAGGCTAATTCAAGTAACGAAAGGTTTTGAAACTGATAGCCAATCGACTGTTGCAAAGATTTTAAATTTTTAATACTCATGGCGACTAGTGTATGCCTCCAATACGGCTAAAGCGAATCCCCGTAGGCCATTCATCGGGTTGTTTTTCAAAGCTAATCCATATTGCTGTCGCTTTACCAACGAAGTTTGATTCAGGCACGAATCCGAAATAACGGCTGTCGCCACTGTTATCACGATTATCACCCATCATAAAGTAATTGCCTTCCGGTACAACCCAAGTCGCAAGCGGTTGTCCATTTTGATGGAAGAAGTATTCTGGTTTTTCAATTATGTTTTCCGTTGTTAAAATATCGTGTGGTTCATCACCTAGTGTTTCTTGCTGTATGTTTATATTTAATGATTCGACAGAGTTTGAATCAGCAATCCCTTTTTCTTTATACTGTTCTAAAGTATAAAAATTAGGCCCTGATTTGAATTGCTGATAAACTTGTTTCCAATTACTTAATTTTGGTTCACTGTAATGTAAATCCAGTGGTTGCGTTTTTTGCCCTACACAGTTGGTATCACTACTTTGGCAAGCAGGATAAATAAAGAGTTTTTTGTCTTGAACTGAGTAAACAATTTTATCACCAGGCAAGCCAACTACACGCTTAATTAAATCCATTTTTGAACCATCTGGGTGTTTAAAAACGGCAACATCTCCGCGTTTAGGGTGCCCTGTCGATATAATGACCGTATTAGTAATGGGATCACGCAATCCATAAGAATATTTCTGAACAGCAATAAAATCACCAATCAAAAGTGTCTGCATCATCGAACCAGACGGAATCTGAAACGGTTCATATAGAAACGAGCGGATGAAAAATACAACAAAAAGAACGGGGAAAAATGAGGCTAAATTCTCTACCCAACCTTTTGGTTTACCGACTTGAGCCAGCACTTTTCCATCGATTTCACCATTGCATTGTTTACGGACTTCCTCAACTTTACGCTGTCTTGCAGGCTTCCAGCGGTATTTTTCTAAAAACCAAAAGATACCTGTTATCAATGTTGCTATTGTTAATATGATGGCGAATGTATTAGCCATTTTTTTTCCTCTTTTACTGGTTAATCTTTACCGACATGTAAAATAGCTAAAAACGCTTCTTGTGGTAATTCAACATTACCCACTTGTTTCATGCGTTTTTTACCCTCTTTTTGCTTTTGTAAAAGTTTTTTCTTACGACTAACGTCACCACCATAACATTTTGCTAATACATTTTTACGTAATTGCTTAACGGTTGAACGCGCAATGATATGATTTCCGATTGCTGCTTGAATAGCAATATCAAATTGTTGACGTGGAATTAAATCTTTCATTTTTTCAACTAATTCGCGACCGCGATAAGGTGCATTGTCCTTATGAGTGATTAACGCTAACGCATCAACACGTTCTCCGTTAATAAGTACATCTAACCTGACCATATCGGCAACTTGGAAACGTTTGAAACTGTAATCCAATGAAGCATAACCACGAGAAGTTGACTTTAACTTGTCAAAGAAATCTAAAACCACTTCGGTCATAGGGATTTCATAGGTTAGCGACACCTGATTTCCATGATAAACCATATGCGTTTGTACCCCACGCTTTTCAACACAAAGTGTAATAACATTGCCAAGATAAGTCTGTGGTACCAAAATGTTACACTCAGCAATAGGCTCACGCAATTCTTGAATATTGTTAACAGCAGGTAGTTTAGCAGGGCTGTCAACATAGATTATCTCGTTTGACGTTGTCAGCACTTCGTAAACTACTGTTGGCGCTGTCGTAATCAAATCTAAGTTGTATTCACGCTCTAACCGCTCTTGAATGATTTCCATGTGTAATAATCCAAGGAAACCACAACGGAAACCAAACCCTAATGCACCTGAGTTTTCTGGCTCATAAAATAGCGATGCATCATTTAGGCTTAATTTTCCAAGTGCATCACGAAAGGCTTCATAATCATCCGAACTAGTCGGGAATAACCCAGCATAAACCTGCGGTTTTACTTTTTTGAACCCCGGTAATGGGTTTTCTGCTGGCGTTTTAGCAGATGTTAATGTATCACCAACAGGAGCCCCTAAAATATCTTTAATTGCACAGACAACCCAACCTACTTCACCACATTGTAAACAGGTTTTGTCGACTTGTTTTGGGGTAAATATTCCAAGGCGATCAACATTGTAAGTCATTCCTGTGCTCATCACTTTGATTTTATCCCCTTTCTTTAGTTCACCATTTTTAATGCGAATTAAAGACACAACACCAAGATAATTATCAAACCATGAATCAATTATCAATGCCTGCAAAGGTGCATTTGAATCGCCTTCAGGTGGCGGAATATCATTAACCAATTGTTCGAGTACATCAATAACCCCCACACCTGTTTTTGCTGAACAGCGAACAGCATTAGAGGCATCAATACCAACAATATCTTCGATTTCTTCTGCCACACGTTCCGGCTCAGCAGCGGGCAAATCAATTTTATTTAGCACTGGGACAACTTCAAGATTCATATCTAAAGCGGTATAACAGTTTGCCAGAGTTTGTGCTTCAACGCCTTGACCTGCATCAACCACTAACAGCGCCCCTTCACAAGCCGCTAACGATCGCGATACTTCGTAAGAGAAGTCAACATGACCGGGTGTGTCAATAAAATTAAGCTGATATGTCTCACCATTTTTTGCATGATAATCGAGAGTAACACTTTGTGCTTTAATTGTTATACCACGTTCACGTTCAAGATCCATTGAATCTAAAACTTGTGCTGCCATTTCACGATCAGAAAGGCCTCCACAAATTTGTATGATGCGGTCTGAAAGTGTAGATTTACCATGGTCAATATGAGCAATAATTGAAAAATTGCGGATATTTTTATTCATATCAATAAATTATATTTTGTATTTTAGTTGTAAACAATTAACTATTTAAATACCGAATAGTGATAAACAGTATCTCATAATAATTATAAAGCTAGAAAGAGTAGCATTTTACACATTTATCACTGCTAAGCATAGCGTTATCGAGAAGTTAACCACTATTTCTCAATAATATTTTGTGCAATACGTTCTATAGTCGTTCGCGGTAGATTACCAATAATGATAATATTCTTTTTAGCAATATTGGTTGAAAAAATGGTTCGTCCACCTTGTTGGATAAACTGATTAGCCTGATTTGCTTTTTCGGAAGAAACATTGACCGTAAATGAAAAAACGCCATCTGAAAAAAGCTTTGTAGCTATATCTGAATTATAAAAATTGACATTATATGCTGCCACTTCTTTAAATCCTTTAGGTAGCCATGCTAATCGCCATGAATCGAGTACGTTTTCTTGTTTTTCAATAGATAATAAAATAGGGTAGCTTCGAGTTTCGATGTATTCCTTTACTGCTTTTTTATCAAAATTTTCGTCGAGATCGGCTACCTTAAGTTGGCTGATAATTTCGCTATGTTGATCTAATAAATCTATACGAATCGGTAGGTAAATTTCATCATCAACCCAAATAACATAGCTATAACGATCTTTATCTTTTGCGACCATTTTAACCAATTGTACGCTACGATTTGCTGTCCGTGTTTTTCCTAATAAAGTAAAGTCATATACATCGGTAAGTTCATTAAAATCGTTATATATAATATCTGGGAAAGCCTCAACAATTCGTGAACTGCTTATCGAAAAAGACTCGCTATCCGGTTGGAAGTAGCTAATGACGTTTTCATGTAAAATAATTTCTCTCGCAGCACCTTCAAGATAAAGTAACAACGCTTTGACATCTTTTTTATTTTCCGCACCTAAATGCGTATATTCATATGTACTAACGTATTGATTTTTATCTTGTGATAAGAAGTGAATTTGATAATCTTGAGTTTGCACTGCCTTGCTCATTTTATTAAGCAGAGCGACAGGATCATTATTTTCACTAGCTTGAATTGACAGGGACATTAGCAGAAAAAACAGACTAGCAAATATATAGCTACTCTGTTTTATCATTGTTTGGAAATTTGAATAAAATTTTAATTTCATTTCGGATTACTGAGCATTTAACCTTTTTTGCAGTTCATAATCTTGTACAAGTAATCTGATTTTATCATATTGTCTTTTTTCTAGAAGTTGCTGATCATTCTGTTGCTGTAGTCCTCCAACAGGCGCAACATTGACACCAACAGGGATGGTATTTAAAGTTGGGATATTACTATCACTATCAGATTGACGTTGTTGATATTGTACACCCGCAATAATCGCTAAAGTAACGCAAGCAGCAAGACCAACTTGACTGACTTTTGCCATGACGTCTTTGAGACGAATCCAAATAAGATTTTGTTTATTTGGTCGCGATATTTCATCCTGATTAGGTTGATTGGTTAATTTGTTATAGATATCTTCTTTAGCAATGGCGTTTGCCACTTGTTTAGAAATATCCAAAGTTAATGCGCTACTATGCAAGTCACCACGCATTGCTTCTCTGGCAATATGATAGCGATGCCAACATGATTGAAGGCTTTCATCATTTGATATTTCATCAATGAAATGATCACTTGTAAACTCGCCATCCATAAGCAATGAAAGTTGCTCTTTCTGTTCAATTCGCATAGTAGATACCTTAAATTTATGACTACTCATTATCATTTTGTATTCAACCAATTAATGGTTTTAATTTTTCATCAATCGCATCTCTTGCTCTAAAAATGCGTGATCTCACTGTTCCAACCGGCGTATCCATTATTTCTGCAATCTCCTCATAACTTAAACCATCAATTTCACGTAATGTAATTGCTATTCTTAAATCATCAGGAAGCGCATCAATTGCTTCAAATACGGCTTTTTTAACTTCATCAGAAAGCGCTAAATTCTCAGGATTATCAAGATCCCTGAGCGAATCAGCTCCTTCATAACTTTCCGCCTCGCTTGCATCAATATCCGATGAAGGTGGTCTTCGACCTTGAGACGTTAAATAATTCTTTGCTGTGTTAACCGCTATGCGGTATAACCATGTGTAAAAAACACTTTCCCCTTTAAATAAGCTTAACGAACGATAAGCTTTGATAAAGGTTTCTTGTACAACATCTGGCACTTCAGAAGCGAGTACATAACGAGAAACCAAGTGAGACAATTTATTTTGATAACGAACCACAAGTAAATTGAACGCATTTTTATCTCCGTTTAATACACGGTCAACTAAAACTTGGTCTGTTACTTGCTCCCCCATTAAAGGCCATTCCTCATTATGTTAATAACTGTTGCTCGGCCAAAACGCTGCACTCACACAGTTAGATTCTTAAATTAAAAAAAAGTTCCATTATTTTAATAGAAATTTTATTTTGGGATCTATTAATAATTAGATTAAAGTTTTTTAAAATTAAAACCAGTTGATTTATTTAACTATTTTTCTTAACACTATTGTGTAATGATATTTTAAATAATGCTAATTTAATAAAAAGATCTCACGCTTACCAGCATCATTATAGGTGATTTGGTAGAATTGAGGTAGATTAAAATTGACTGAACTACTCGTTTTAAAGGTAAAACGATCATCGGATAGCACATAAAAATCATTTATATCTTTAACCATACTCTCCTTTGTGCCGTTGCAATTACGGTAAATTTCTATTTGGTTATTTTCATTCAAAATGTAAAGATCGAATCCTGAATCGGTATCTTCAAAAAAGAATTGAATGATTCCCTCATAGGCAACACTGTCAATTTCTTTTGGTAACTCATTTGTTTGATCCAAAATATTTAACGGGCGACCTTGTACTTTATTGTTCGATACTGCCCCATAAAAATCGATTGCATTATCAAACTGATGAAAAGAGACCCCTAACCTTTCAAAAAAGAGATACCATGAAGAACCACCTATCCGTAATGGTTTAACCTGTGTCGAATTATTTTGTGTCGTGGTTAATCGTAATTCTATACACTCATCCATTAATGTTTTCATTTGTTGCTTAATTTCATTACCTAAATATTTACTGTAGCAAAAAATTTCCATAGGATTAGGTAAATCCGCATCTTTGTGCATGCGATTTAATAACGTTTTAATCGCTTCCAGTACGCACAACGCTCCGCTAAAATGTAGTACACGTATTTCATTCCATGAATTGCGATAAAGCAAATCAACCGATCCCACTAAACTTAACTCTTTTTTTCCGTAATTTAACACATTGTTGCTAAACTCAAATTCAAAATCTAGATTAGTACTAGGATCATCTTCAAGATTTAACATGATTGCTAAATGACGAATTTCACAAGGCCCATATAACTGTTCTTCCGTCGCCTTTGGAATTTCTATAGGAAAATATTCTTTTAAATTTTCAATTAATTTATTGATTTTCGAGTTATCTCTTTTTTCACCGTCATGACAGTAAAATTGAGTTTTATCTGAGATTAAGCCATTAAAATAACACCAACCGACTAGTTTAACCAGATATTTACTATATTCTAAATATTGATGACCTGAAATTGAGTTTAATACCGGTTTTTGATTATACACATACCAACCAGCACGATTAATTCTATCTTCTTTTACGTGGATAAACGTTAATGCTTGTTCTTGCAAATTATTAGCAATATTTAACTTTAACGTCGTTATTTTTCCGGGTAATACTTCAAAAGAAGCGTAAAGCTTACGAGTTAATATTGCCATATCTTGTGGACTAATGAGAGAATCCAAATTATTACGGCGCCCAAAATTAAGTAAATTTCGGTATCCTGTCATCATGGTTTGCAGTAATATTTCATGCATTTCTCGAACTTGCTCTATCTTCCAAGTATGACTCGCATCCAATTTAGCTAAACGCTCTGACGTCCAGCCCCACTCTTTTACCAGATCATTCAAAACGTCCCGACGCCATGAAATAGCTTTTTTTGTTTGAGAAAGTTTTTCGTTTACTTTTAGATAAAAACAGATTCTGATCAGATCCAGCCTTTCAAAATCTTTAATCTCGATTAAATATTGAGTGATCCTATCTAAAAGCATATAGTAAGAATCTAAATTTATTCCCTTTTGAGTTAGCGATTTTTGGATACATTCTCGCATTTCATAAGCTATGGGCCTATTTTGCGGATATATCCAAGAATAAGCTTCTAGTAGCAACGTTTTGAGCACCGCTTTAAAAGGAGAATCGATACTTTTGTAGAGTTGCCATAAACTGGCTCCAAAATACTCTTCAGCAGAAAGACCTGTTAAAGGTCCAAAATCGATCCACTCTTCCCGCTTAATTAGCTTTGAATCAACCAAAGCATTCACACACTGTTCATAAGTCGAATAGCTAACGTTATTCACGGTGAAGTTATAGGGCACCACAAACCATAACAGATATTTTCCTGCTAATAGTGTGGCTGTTCGATAAAATTCCTCAAGTAATAAAATGTGTTGCGCAGAACCGCAATTTTCCCCCATTAAACATTCATGATGTTTATTGATGAAGCGATCCACATCAACGACAAATAAGGTTAATTTTACATTTTGTTCTTTAGCCCAATTTTCGACTAAACGACATTTTTCAATTAAGGCTTGCTTTCTTTTTTCGGATAAATTATTTTCAATACAAAGCCAAATATCTAAATCGGATTCGACTGATTGTCCAATGGAACATGTACTACCCATGGAGTAGAGTGCCGATATTTCGGGATTGTTCACATTTGGAATAGCCTCAAATTCAAAACAGTTCTTGAGTTGCGAACAAATCTCATCGGTTGTCTGGTAATAAGCGATTCCTGATGGAGTATCTTCAGCAAGATAGCCGGGCAATTTAGGGTGATGAAAATGAAAAATGGCGGGTAGCAAAGAAAATACACGTTGAAACTCAATTGACATCCCAGTCAAAGCACGTTCATGTTTTAGATGAACAAGATCTTTAAGTTCTTTTTTTATGTTATTAATATAATATAGCATAACTTTATCTGGATGAAACACGTGTACTACTAACGGACTGCCTCAATCTAACATTTTATGAGTAGAAGGTAAATAGAATAAAAAATATAAAAATTTGTTAAGTGAACTATTATGATAACAATAGAAAAAATTACGAATCAATTTAAAACAAATAGTAACGCGAGCTCGATTGATAACAAAGCTGCAGTACTTTTACCCATTATTAACGATGGCAAACAACCTCAATTGTTATTTCAGGTCAGATCGAACAAACTTAAATGGCAACCAGGCGATATCTGTTTTCCTGGCGGTCGGGTAGAATTGACTGACTTAGATCCAGAATATACCGCAAAAAGAGAAACATTTGAAGAATTAGGTATCCCAATGAGTCAAATGACTATTTTAGGAAAAATGCCTAAATTTATCGCCGCATTGGGGCTAGTCATTTATCCGTTTGTTGCAAAAATAGATTCCCTTGATAATTTACAGCTTAATCGGGATGAGGTCGAACAAATATTTACCGTACCGATTGATTGGTTTATTGAAAATCCCCCGCAACAAGCTGTAATGCTAATCGGGCATAAACCATCAGATAACTTTCCTTTTCATCTATTACCAAATATCCGCTCTGACTGGCAAAAAAGATCGGAGCATAATATCTTGTATTATTCATATAATAATCGTATTATTTGGGGATTAACTGCCCAAATTTTATCTAATTTTATCAATACAATTAGTCGTTAGTTAAAATGGATAACTCGAAACCAATTTAATTATTCATTTAATTAAAGCTTTTTTTGTAGCAATTTGTAGTAATTTTAGCAATTAATGCTAAACAATATGTCCATGTAACAAAAAATCCTTGAGAATCACTCAGTAAATATTTTAAATAGATAGCGTTGTTTAATTTATCTCTCGTTAACAACTTTACGTCTGAACACTTTTGAAAGTTAAAAAAAGACAACATCTGAGAGCTACTTAAGATTTCTACACTCTCTATTAAAGATTTCATCTCTACCCATTGAATAATTGTTAAACATTGATTATTAATTTCAATCATTTAAAAAATAAGGGTATTATCATGAAACGTTTCAATAAATCATCGATCGCATTAGCTGTAGTATTATCGTTACCGTTCGTTAGTGTTTATGCTGCCTTACCTTTAACCGATGAAGAAAGTAGTAATTTAATTCCAATGAAAGAGATTTCGGTAACAGGTAATTATTTGCAAGCACAAAATGCGGAAGATGATATTTCAAAAGCAGCCGATGAAGCTGGAGCTAAGTATTATCATATTAAAGCACTTGAAGCGGCAGAAACATCAAGCTCAGCTGATTCTGCTATTGTCTATGCTGATATTTATCAATCTAATGCACCGATTGCATTAAATAAAGAAGAAACAACTTATAATGGTATAGTTGCTTATGAACGTAACAAAGCACTTTATTATTTGCCATTTGAAGTTGTCAAATTTAAAGGAAGTTTTAACAACACATCTGAAATCACCACTGAAGCAAGTAAAATCGCAGCAGATAAAGATGCTTATGCATTTTATATCAGCTCTATCGAGCCTTCTAATCTAAAAAATCAATCTCAAGATGTTGAAGTGGCTTTATATAAAAAAGATGCGCCAGTAAGAGATTATATCGTTACCAAAGCAATTGAAGGTGAAGATGCTTATGAAATCAGTAGTGATGCATTTAAAACGATGAAACCTTATACCACAATTGTTTTCCATGGCGTCTTTAACAACACTACTGAAATAAGTGCTGCTGCACAGAAACATGCAATTGCAAATGGCGCTCAATTTTATTACGTGAAAGAGGTATCAACCAACCCAGCCAATACAGCACAAACAGTTTATGTTAATTTATATAAATAAAATATCTTAATTGCATTTTCCACGTGTTAGAGAACTCAATCACTTTAACCCGTGGAAAACATAAAATCTTACAATACTTAAATAGTGAATAATGCTGTTTAAATAGCCAACCTTTATCTGTTTAATAATTTATTTGTTAAAAACATATATCTAAATTCATTACAAAACATAATTTTAAGAAACACCTGATTTTTCTCATTTTCAATCACTGCATTAAAACGGTTGGGAAACGTATGTTATTAAAAAATGTTAGGATTAAACGATATATCAATGTTACGAAAAAAATATTAAAACACAGTTCTTTTGTCATCATTTTTGTTAGTTCAACAACTGATGCACTCAGTGCTAAAACAGCGCAAGTTATTCAAGGCACTGCGCCTTATTTTACTCAAGCTGACAAAGTAGGGGTTGAAGGTGCTCGTGATTACGATAAAGCAAATTTTATTTATTTTGGTGTTAAATTCAAAGGTGCAACATATTCGGGAATGAATGATCTAAACATGGCGATAAAACAATCTGGATTTTCCGCCGTCGATCCAAACACAACCACACCCAATCAACTGTTAGCGCTATTAAAATCCAGTTATGGATTAGAGGGGACTATACTTCCGTTTAACCCTTTGTTAGTTGCCGATGATAGGAATAATGTTGCTGATGATGAAGGTGATATTCCAATTAAAATAAATCCTCCTGATGCAGGATTAAAAATCGATTGGTTTTATCGCTCTATCAATCAATCTTTTTTGTTGCTGGAATCAGATAGAAATAGGACTTTTTGTGAATTGGCTCGATTAGGTTGGAATCCCTATATTCGAATATCAGGCCCTGTTGTTTTAGTGACCGAATTTGGAGAACCAAACTTCAGAGTTTATGCATCGCCTAAACGGGACTTTTTTATTTATAATGCAATTAGACCCACCGTATGTGCAGCCAAACCTTCTATTGCTTACTCATTTGTTTTTGAAGGTCGGGATTATACAGGAGACTGGGCTAAACTAACTTGGGGTGAAAATAATGAATACACATATGACTCTGGTCTGGTTAATAAGGTGCGTTCAAAAGGTTTTCCAACAACTGGGTTTGACCATGCTCAATTCACCATGTCTTTTGCAGGTGTTCCATTTGATTTATCCACCATTTCAACATCGACAAATTCAAATGGTGTAAATCTGACAACTAATCTTCTTAAAAACAATGATATTGATGACTACTTAGTTAATACTTCTCTGCAATTTCATTTATCCGGAAAAGCGACCGACAAGCCTACTTTTTCAATCAAGTCCAATGGGAGCGAGATATACACTTTTACAATTAATAAATGGTTTGCTACGTCCGATTTAAATGCAACCAGTTATGACCAAAGTGCACAAGCTTGCCAAGGCAATTATGTTGTACCAACAATTGAAGACTTTACCAATAGTGATCAAACAATCATCACTTCTGGAGCTTGTAAATCAGATAACAATTCTAACAATTGTTTGGCAATCAAGAGTAACCATTATTATCGAAAAGTTGGAAAGAGTCTTTTTGCTGAATGGGGCGATATCACCAATGAACAAAACCAGTATTACCATGCTTATCCGGGTAATAACTTTCCTAAAAATATTTTATATTGGACATCGGAAGAAAGAGATACTAATCATCAATATGCAGTGGGGCCATCTATTGGTGCGATTGAATGGTTAGCGAAAGATGAACCGATCAATTTTGTTTGTGTGCTTAAATGATAACGCGTCTGTTCGAGGATTTTGCTGTAATCATACGCTTATTTGAACTGATGATTTAAAAAATAATAGTGATAAATTAATTTTTTTAAAATATAAAATATTGAAGTTTACTGAAGCGATGCCAATTTGAACAAAATTTATTGAAATTTAAATTTAGATCTTATTGGAAAATAGAAGCGATTGATTCTTTGTAATAAGAAAAGAAGAATAAATGGCTGGGGTACCAGGATTCGAACCTGGGCATGGCGGGATCAAAACCCGCTGCCTTACCGCTTGGCTATACCCCAATATTATTCAGGAAAAAGATATCTAGTGGTACGGGTAGTGAGATTTGAACTCGCACACCTTTTCGGAACTAGAACCTGAATCTAGCGCGTCTACCAATTCCGCCATACCCGTATTGGAATACTAAAGAAAGTAACAAACAGAGATAAAACAGATTAACTAATAGATATCAAAATATGCAGATTGGAATGGCTGGGGTACCAGGATTCGAACCTGGGCGTGGCGGGATCAAAACCCGCTGCCTTACCGCTTGGCTATACCCCAATAAAGGATAACATTAAGATTAAAATGGTGCGGGTGAAGGGACTTGAACCCCCACGCCTCGCGGCGCCAGAACCTAAATCTGGTGCGTCTACCAATTTCGCCACACCCGCATGATATACTTCCGGTAAAAGTATAACTTAATCTTAATGGTGGCTACGACGGGATTCGAACCTGTGACCCCATCATTATGAGTGATGTGCTCTAACCAGCTGAGCTACGTAGCCATTTCATTCGCAACGTCATAACCAACACTGCGAGGCGCATTATGCTTGTGTTGAGGCAAATCGTCAACCCTTTTTTTTAGATATTTTAAAAAAAAGTTATGATTGATTAAGTTGCAAGCAAATCCAGTTTAATATCACTTCAATTCGCCTTTTTTGCAACTCAAGATTAATGGATTGTCCAGTAAACCCTTGAGCAATAATTTCCTGCACATTCACACTATAGGCTAAATTATAAGCATGTTCAAGATATTGAGCTTGCGGATAAGTTGCGCTTTCATTGAAAGCTTCACTGGCAATAATCAATTGCTTTAAATGATGAGGATGACGCCAAACATCAATACCATTTAATAATTCTAAAATTTGTGAAGCGCTTTGCACTGTTATATGACTAACAACCTTTCTGTATTGTTGAACTATTTTGGCAATTTTAGAAAATGAAGTTGGTGCTTTTATCTGTTTACATAAACGTTCAACGGAATCTTTACTGATTAAATCACCACATAAAACGCCAAAACGCACAGTTAACTCATGGGTAAGTTTTACTGATTTTTTTAAAGCATAGATTATATTGGTCGTTAACACTAATTCAGGAAATAAAATTTGAAGTGCTCCGCATTGCTCAAGGACTTGGAAATAAATTTGTGGATTTTCGCTGGCTAATGCTTTTTCCGTTTCTTTCCACACTCTTTCAGGAGTGAGATAGCTTATTTCGCCTATGGATATCATCTCTTTCATAAGATCCATTGTTTCTTGAGCGATTGTAAATCCTAAATGATGATACCGAGCAGCAAAACGGGCTACGCGTAAAACACGTAAGGGATCTTCGCGAAAAGCACTTGAAACATGACGCAACAATCTTTGATTAATATCATCTACGCCATGGAAAGGATCGACAATATTCCCCTGCTCATCCATGGCAATAGCATTGATGGTGAGATCCCGACGAATTAAATCTTGTTCTAAGGTAATTTCTTTACTGAAATCACAAATAAAGCCACAATACCCTTTTCCTGATTTACGTTCAGTACGCGCTAAAGCATATTCTTCTTTCGTTTTTGGATGTAAAAATACCGGAAAGTCTCGACCGACTTGTTCAAAACCTAACGAAATAAGTTCTTCGGGAGCTGCGCCAACGACAACCCAATCTCGATCGAAAACTGGCAGACCTAATAATCTATCCCGAACCGCTCCACCAACAAGATAGACTTCACTCATCTAACGCATCCAACGGTCTTTTTTACTTCGGCGAGGCATAATAATAGGTAAAATAAGACCTAAGATAAGTCCTCCACCTGCAACAAGACCACCATAAGTAAACCAAGTCACAATTAAGTCACGTCGCTTATCATCTACTTGATTTAACATTGAGTCTAACATTGCTGCTTGTTCTTTTACTTGTTTCTCCAATTCGATATTTTTATTTTTCAAGTTCTGAACTAATTCTTCTGAGGTTCGTAATTGTTGCACATAGTCGGTCACTAATTTCTGTTGATATTTATCCGCATTATCAACTTTATCTTTGTATTCGGCTATTTTAGCTTCCAAATAAGGAATACGCTCTTTAAGGCTTGGTGTATCGCTTAATTTATTGGTTTCGATCCATGCCACATTGCCACTTTTCAGCAGCAGCTTAGTGTATTTACCATCCGCACTTCTTTCAAGCGCATTGACTTTTGAACCACTTTTGATCGTATTTGTGAAAGCATGTTGTTGGCTAGGACCACGACGTAAGTAAACATCAACCTCATCAATAACATATTTATCAACAGCATTTGCACTAAAAGCAACTGCAATAAGAGAAATTAAGGTAAAAATATTTTGTTTCTTCATAAAATTTCAACTAATCATCCATAAATAATTACATAATAACATAAAAATTGGATATTTCGCATAATCATTTTACATTTTATGTTTCTTAATTATCCAATACTTAATTCGCCTCATCAATTGAAAACGATTACATTTTTTATGCGATCTTAATCACAGATTAAAAAATTTATTATTTAAATAAAAGAGAATAATCGCTAATTTATATTTAGCAAAGCAATTAACAATGGGAGATATTATGAACTGCCGTCTTAGCAATAAAAATTTAGATATTCTTATTCGAACAAAACCCTATGCGGAATTATGTTATTTTGGTAAACGATTACATGATGATCACATTGAAAATTATGATTTATTTATTCCGGCAGTGCCAAATTCACGCATTGATGTTCACGTCCCTTTTACTCTCTGTCCAGAAGAAGGATTAGGTAATTTTAGTACGCCAGGATTAGAAGGACACAGGAATGGAAAAGATTGGTCTCCCGTATTTGTTACTAAAGATGTAAAAAATTCAGACAATCAAATAACAATTATCAGTGAAGACAGTATTGCAAAATTACGTTTAACCAGTCAGTTTATTTTGGATGATTGTGGGGTATTGCAATGTCAAAATAGCCTGGCCAACTTAGGTGCAGAACCTTATTCAGTCAATCGATTATCAATAACGCTTCCTATTCCTGAACGTGCACAAGAATTAATGGCTTTTAGTGGACGCTGGATTAAAGAATTTTTTCCTCACAGAACAAAAATTGAACATTGTAGCTATTTACAAGAAAATCGCCGAGGAAGAACTTCACATGAATATTTCCCTGGTATGATTGTTGGTACCACAGGTTTTAAAGAACAAACAGGCGAAGTATGGGGAATTCATTTAGGTTGGAGTGGTAATCATCGTATCCAAGTTGCGGTTAAAAGTAATGGTAAACGCTTTATTCAAGCCGAAGCATTATATAGCGCAGGCGAAATATCGCTTGCCCAAGGTGAAACCCTTACAACACCATGGCTATATGCCACTTACAGTGATGAAGGTTTAAATAAAATGAGTCACCACTTTCATCAATTTCTGCGTAACAATATTATTACCTTTCCACAAAATAAAGCACGTCCTGTTCATCTTAATACTTGGGAAGGTATCTTTTTTGACCATAATCCAGATTACATTATGAAAATGGCAAGTAAAGCGGCACAAATGGGCGTTGAGCGCTTTATTATCGACGACGGTTGGTTTGGCAAGCGTGATGACGATTACCAAGGTTTAGGTGATTGGTACCTTGATGAACGAAAATACCCCAATGGACTTGAACCGGTTATCGAGCACGTGAAAAATTTGGGCATGGAATTTGGTATTTGGGTTGAGCCTGAAATGATCAACAAAAACTCGGATTTATATCGAGCACACCCTGATTGGCTACTTGAGTTATCGGGTTATCAACAACCTGAAGGACGTCATCAATATTTATTAGATTTGCAAAATCCTGCTGTTTTTGATTATTTACTTGAAAGATTAATATGGTTACTGGGTAGTTATGATATTGATTATATCAAATGGGATATGAATCGAGAAATTGTTCAAGCGGGTCACAATGGCAATCCAGCTATTGTTGGACAAACAAAAGCATTGTATCGTTTACTCGATATTTTACGAGAAAAATTTCCGAACGTAGAAATCGAATCATGTTCATCAGGGGGTGGACGGATAGATTATGAAATATTAAAACGAACACAACGATTCTGGACTTCAGATTCTAACGATGCATTAGACAGACAAATCATTCAACGCGGAATGAGTTATTTCTTCCCGCCAGAAGTCATGGGCGCACATATTGGTGGCGCTTTGTGTCATACAACTTATCGTGAACTGAACATGAATCTTAGGGGATTAACTGCTTTATTTGGTCATATGGGCGTTGAACTTGATCCCGTAAAAGAATCAGAAGTTGAACAGCATGCATTTGCACATTATATTGGACTACATAAACAATTACGAAATTTATTGCATAGTAATAACAATTATCGATTGGATGTTGACGACAGCAATGCAATGCAAAGTTATGGAGTAGTAAGCCAAGATAAAAATGATGCTGCGTTTATCATTGCCCAATTAACCTTACCAACTTATGCTTTAAGTGGTAACTTACGCTTGACAGGTCTACAGCCCGAAAAACAATATTTGATTGAAATACTTGATCTACCTGATAATATTGATCCGAAAATAAATGGACATGTAATGAAAGCTCTACCTTATTGGATGGTCAACAAAACGACATTATCAGGCGACTGGTTAATGCAAATTGGACTACCTTTACCCGTTTTAGATCCTGCAACAGCAATGTTAATTAGAGTGGTAGCTCAATAAAAACTTTTGACTTACAAAGCACACAATAAATTTACAAAAAATTAATATTTTTTTGAAAATAACAAGGGGGAAAAAGACCATAATGCAATTTTCCCTTTGTATTAAATTAAGTTTGTATGATCAGAATTTAATCGAATTATTGGCAAATAGTTTTTTTTCCTTTATTATAATTAGTTAGGAATAATAAATAGTTATAGTCAATTATTAAGAGAAACAAACTGGATCAACTAAAAGAAGTTTTAAGATGTAAGTAAAGTAAAAGATATTTTAGTACAGATTACTTCCCGCTTTACAAATACTTTTCATTTTTATTTCGTTGGTAGTCTACATAGCTCTATATTGGCAATCTTAAATTATAAAAATTTACATGAAATAAATTTAGTTTGAGTAATTATTTTAGCGATAGTAATTTAATAAAAGGTTTTTTTATGGCGACAATAAAAGATGTTGCATATTTAGCTGAAGTTTCAGTTGCAACAGTATCCCGAGTTATAAATAATGCAAATAATGTAAGTAAAAATACACGTGAAGTCGTAAAAAAAGCCATGGAGACATTAAACTATTATCCAGATGCTAACGCTCGCGCATTATCTCAACAACACTCTAATACAATTGGCATTGTGGTCGCCGATGTGTCCGACCCTTTTTTTGGGGCGATGGTTAGCACGGTTGAAAAAGTAGCTTATCGAACTGGTCATTTTTTGCTAATTGGCAATGGATACCATAAAGAAAAACAAGAATACAATGCCATTACTCAGCTTATTGAGCACCGCTGTAAATCATTAGTTGTTCATGCCAAAATACTTTCCGATGAAACACTCATAAAATTGATGCAACAAGTGCCAGGCATGGTTATCATCAATCGTATAGTGAAAGGGTTTGAAGCACGTTGTATTGCACTTGATGACCGTTATGGCTCGTATATCGCGGTCAAACATTTAATTCAAAATGGACATACGAAAATAGGTTATTTATGTTCGAATCACGAAATTTCAGACGCTTCAGATCGACTAAATGGTTATAAAGATGCGTTGAGTGAATTTAATATCGAGATAGAACAGAATCTAATTACCTACTCTTCGCCTGATGAAATAGGTGGAGAAGAAGCCATGAAATCCTTATTAGAACGGAATCGAAACATCACCGCTATAGCCTGTTATAATGATTCTATGGCTGCGGGTGCCATGTCAGTCCTGTATGATAATGATTTAAAAATCCCAGCTGATATTTCTGTTATTGGGTTTGATGATTTATTAATGGCTAATTATTTACATCCTAAACTGACAACGGTTCGGTATCCTTTACAAGCAATGGCAGAACAAGCAGCTGAGCTTGCCTTATCCCTCGCTAAAGGAGAGGCTCCCTCAAATAACTTAATTAATATTTTTACTCCAACATTAACTAAACGTTATTCTGTCAATTCTATAGGCTAAAGTAGAAATAAACATTCAATAAAGCGTTTCAATATTAGCGGCTTAACAATAAAGAAAAATGTTAAGCCACGATTAAATAATCGTATTGAACAATCAATGTTTATGTAAAGGTAATTTTTTTATTAATAATAATTTATTTAATATCAGATCAACCGAAATTACATCGCAATTTAGTTGGCTATTTAAATCAAACGTTTTTAAAACAGAATCATAAAAATAATTCGCATGGGTCATTATTGGTTGATTGCTGACATCACCCTGGCAAGGTTTGTTGGCAATGGTTAAACTGGCTAAAGCTGAAGTATCAGGATGCCGAGTCAACAATAACCAAAAACTGCCTTCTTTAGAATATTCATCATAACGACGTGATTCATAACACCACCCCACCAATGCCTGATCAACCACACCTTGTTGTAAATCCGTTATGGCTGGGAGTAAAATCTGTGACCAATTACAAATATCTGTCGAAATAAAAAGATTGGGTCCATTCACTTTCAATGCATCAGCAACATAAAAAGAAATCGCATTATTTATGCTATTAATAAAATTAAATGGTCGTGGTGTTTTACGTTGAAAAATATTCATCTCCAGTTCATACATATTACTGGGTGAACTAAAAATTGAGGTCACATACACGCCACAATGAGCATTAATCTTTTCTATGGAAAGCGCACCTAACAATGATAACAACGCTAAACGACTTGTACGTCGACTATTAATATTAAATTGCTGTTTAAGCAAATTTTTTAACTTACTTTCTTCACTATGGCTCTCTGCGATAAACTGTGATGTACTGAGTAAAAAAACACTTTGCATTATTCTGTTATCTCCAACAATAACACAGCGTTATTACCGCCAAATCCAATACAATTTAATAAATAATAACCTTGAGGATAAGGTTTTGAAATGTCTGTAAAACCATTTGTATAAATAGGTTCAGATTGTGCCATGTGATAATTTGGATAACTAGGCGTCTGTTTTGATTCGAATATCAACAATAATATTATCATCTCAAGTACACCAGATGCCCCTAATGTATGACCAAGATAAGGTTTAAAAAATATTAACGGTTTTCGCTCTGTAAAAGCATTTGTTAAGCTATCAAATTCAACTTTATCATTCATTGGACTACCTGTCGCATGAGTTTTAATAGCAACAATATCGGTTTCAGTCACATCGAATTGCGTTAACGTGTCTTTAATGAGTGCGCTAACATTTTTAGGATCCGTTGTGGTAATATTAGAGGTATCACATATCGTTTTACCGCCTTTTAAGATAAATTGATTATTGTTTGCTAATCGTGGTTGATTGCTTAATGCAATACAACCAATCCCCTCCCCTAAAATAAGTCCTTGGCTAACACTTAAAAATGGTGGTTGATAATTATTTGTTAGTAATCCTAAAGCATTAAATCCTTCTAAAGTGATAGAATTAAATGATTCAAATCCCACAATGATTGCCCGTTCAATTATGCCTTGGGAAATGTAATTTTTTGCATAAAGTAATGCATTAGAACTTGAAGTACAAGACGTCGCAACATTGATCACATCAAGATTTTTCCATTTTAATTTAAGTTGTTCTGCTATTTCATTTAAAGAAAAGGGTTGGTGATAACATGCTTCTGTTAATTCTGATAATTCCTTATTAAAAAAAGTAATTTCATGCGAAGACATTGCAAAAGAAGTGGAAGCTAAAAAAATTGGGATTTGTTCCAATTCTGATTCTTGCCACTGACAGGCCTGTAAAGTTTGCAGAATTTGAAATACTATACGATCAACAATCTCAGTTAAACTTAGCCGTTTTTTATCAAAGGCTGGAAAATAATTAACAGATAGTGGTTCACTTGCTGTATTTAAAGGAATCAATTTAGGTTTTCTTGGATGAAAAAGAATATTACTAATAATCTCATGGCAGTTATCACCTTGTGCGCACACCGCTGAAAAACCATTAATGTAAACATTGTCCATAATATTATTTTTTTATTTGCTCAAGTACATATTTATTGAGTTTCGAAACCGTGACCATATGTATTCTTACTTCTCGGTCACCTTGTAAACGAACGCCAAATTGCTCTTTTAACGCTACGCAAATTTGTAATGCATCTAAAGAATCTAAATTTAATCGACTGGTAGGCCCAAACAGCGGCTCATTATCTGTTAACTCCTCGGCAGTTAAGATATCTTCTTTTTCAGATTCGGTAATAATTAACTGTTTTAATTTAAAAATTAAATTATCCAAATTTAACCTCTTGTTTTTATTATTTAATTAAAAATTTATAAATGCTTATTATTTAATTGCCGATAGTAAATAATTCCTGCTAGCAATAAAAAAATTAGCGCAAAACCTATTAACGACAACCATTGCGGTAATATTTGTACAAAATCATACTGATCAAGCAAAAGATTATGAAAGCCTTTCAAAGCCCAAGACATAGGCGAAATTAAACAAATTATTTGCATGGTTTCTGGCATCATATAACTCGGTACCATAATACCACCTAAGGCTGCCATAATAATATTTCCCCCACCACCTAATACCACAGCATGTTCTGCCGATTTTGCAAGTACGCTAACTAACAGTGCATATCCCAAAGCAGATAAACTAATTGCTATCGATAACAATGCATAGTTCCAATAAGCGCCTTCTAAAACAAATCCTGTAATATTGATTAAAGGTAAAATATAAATACCTAACAAAATCATGCCAATAAACTGTAATTGATTAATCAAAAAATAAGGTAACAATTTTGCGATAAGTAATGAAAATGCCGATGATTTTGCTAGTCGTAATCGAATAATAGTGTTCGTTTGTTTTTCACAAGTCATGACATTTGATAAAGGAATCATGATAAAAAACATACCAAAAATTAACCAAGCAGGAACACTTTGTTGTACCGAACTCGGTTTAACCACTTTATTGCCTTCTACATTGATGAACTCTTCAGTGATTATTTTTCCTGACAAATAGTCATCTAGTTGTTGTTGCCGTTTTAATTCGATTGCATTTGCATCCATTATAGAAGAATCATTGTTTGGCGTTGAAAAAATATCTTTAAGCCGTAGCTGTAAATAACTTTTCTGGATAATTGTTTGTAAATTCATCAATCTTAATTGATCGATCCCCGCTAAGGTTATTAATGCTAAAGGCGATTCATTACTCAAATTTTCGGTATTTTGATTGGAATTAATTAATAAAAAATCATAATTTCCCTCGATTAATTTAGCTTTTGCATTATCCTTATCAGCTATATCAAAAAAATCAACATTCATATTTTCTTGATTGCCCAAAATCACTATTAACTGCGAGTTCAATAAATTGGATGATTCACCGACTAAGGCTATTTTAGTATTTTGATTGAAATCATCACGTTGGCTTAATGCCACAGACATAATGAACATAAACAGCATAGGCATAATAAAAAGAACAGCTATACCATGTAAATCACGACTCAACAGACGAAATTCTTTAGCGATTGCAGCTAGCATTGCTTTGCCCTCCATGCCTCAATACTGACTTATTCAAGAAGTCCAAATAAAATGACTCTAAAGAACCATGACCATACTGAATATTTTGTATTTGGTATTGTTGAAATTCTTGTAATATTGTTGTGATCTGCTCAGGCGATGAATCAATGACAACTGTTTGCATTGGGGTATGTCGAATTAAAGTGGCATTAAATTGGTCAAGCACATGTGAAGGCACACTTTGCGCTAACGTGATAATGCATTGTTGTTGAGCATGTTGTGTCAATATCTGATCAATGGAATGGCAATACAAAATTTTACCGCTCTCCATAATGGCAATTTTTTGACATAAACTTTCTATTTCGTGTAGATAATGAGAAGTGTAAATGACAGTTACCCCTTCTTTAGTTAATTGCTTCACACTGTCTAATATAAATTGGCGGGATGCAGGATCAACCCCGACCGTAATTTCATCCATAAAAATTAGCGTTGGCGAGTTAATTAACCCTATAGCAAAATTTAATCGACGTTTTAAACCACCCGACAAATTCGCTGACAACTTATTTTTATAATCTAAAATATCGACTTTTTTCATCAAAGAAATTAGGAAATTAGTATTTTTAATTTTATACAACGAAGCAAAAAATTGTAAATTCTCGAAAACCGTCAATTGAGGATAAAAAGCATATTCTTGTGGAATTAAAGAAATACGTTGCAACTGTTGACGTGACAACTGAGAGAAGATCTGATTATTAAGATAAATTTGCCCGGATTGTAATGAAAGTAAACCCGACATTAATGATATCAATGTTGTTTTGCCGGCGCCATTAGGCCCTAATAATCCAAAGCATGTGCCGGATTCAATTTCTAAATTAATATCACACACCGCATAATTATTAGCATTTTTATAGCGATAAGTTACATTTTGGAGCTTTAACATACAATTCTTTAAAATAATTTTAATTTTTATAAACAGAATGTTAACATATTATGCTATTATAACAAAATGCATGTTAGGTAAACAATTAACGATAAAATCTAATAAATCAATTATAACAATGAGTAACAAAAAAAACGTTCTATTAGTGTACTATTCACAAACGGGTCAATTAACACAACTTACTAAACATTTTGTATCACCTTTAGCTAATCATGAAGATATTAATTTAGAAACGCTTGCTATTGAACCTCAACAAGCCTATTCTTTTCCATGGTCTTTTAACCACTTTTTTAATATTTTTCCAGAAACGGTTCATTTAATGCCTTCACCCATTGTTGCCCCACAATTTAAACAGCAAAAATATGATTTAATCATTCTAGCTTATACTGTGTGGTTTTTATCCCCTTCTCAGCCTATCACCGCATTTTTACAAGATAAAAACACGCAACAACTCTTAGCCGATACCCCTGTTGTCACGTTAATTGGATGTCGCAACATGTGGTTAATGGCACAAGAAACCGTGAAGAAATACTTAAAAGAAGCAAATGCTAATTTAGTTGACAATGTTGTTCGCATAGATAGCTGTGGCGGGCCTGCAAGTTTTATTGCTACACCGCTTTGGATGTTTACGGGGAAAAAACAGCCCGTACGTTGGCTACCGAAAGCGGGCATATCTGATGAGGACATTAATGATTGTGCTAAATATGGTGAAAAAATTAAAACCGTATTGCTAACACAACCCAAAATCACTGAGCCAATGTTAAAAAACATGGGGGCAGTCAAAGTCAATGAACGTTTGATTCTTAGTGAAAAATTTGGTTATCGCAGCTTCTATTTATGGGGCAAACTGATCATTAAAGCAGGTAAAATCGCTCGACCACTTCGTCAAGGTTTACTTTATTTTTATATTATTTTCTTGGTAGTAATCATTTTAACCGTTGTGCCAATTAGTGCACTGATCAAAACATTACTATCCCCATGGTTAAAAAACAAAATCAGTAAACAAAAACATTTATTTAGTTGGCCTTCAGGCGAATAAAATATAAGAGTAAAACAATGAAAACACATAATGTTTATATTAATAAAATTGCCGCATTTTTACCGAATAATCCTGTTGATAATTCATCAATGGAAAATGTCCTTGGACAAGTTGGTCACAAACCGTCCAGAGCAAGAGCAATTATTTTAAAAAGTAATGGGATAAAAACGCGATACTATGCGATTGACCCGCATACTCGTCAAGCAACACATAGCAATGCCAATTTAGCAGCACAAGCCATAAAGTTATTGTTCAAAGATAACCATCAATTTGGTATAAATGAAATGACTTTTTTAGCCTGTGGTACTTCTTATCCAGATCAGATTATGCCTGGTCATGGAGTCATGGTTCATGGCGAACTCAATGAAACTCATCCTTGCGAAGTTCACAGCAGCTCAGGTGTTTGTGTTGCAGGTATGTCAGCACTGAAACACACGTTTAATGCTGTAAAAGTTGGTGATCATTGTACCGCCGTTAGTTGTGCATCTGAAACTGCATCTGCTGTAATGAGAAGTGAGAACTTTGAAGCAGAAATAGAACAAAAAGTGAAAGCGTTGTCTACACAACCTGAACTGGCCTTTGAAAAAGATTTTTTACGTTGGATGCTATCTGATGGAGCTGGGGCTATGCTATTAAGTAGTAAGCCAAATAGTCATCATTTATCATTAAAAATTCACTGGATTGATATTTTATCCTACGCAAATGAGATGCCAGCATGCATGTATGCAGGCGGTGACTACTATCAGGATCAGTTCATAGGTTGGAAGCAATTTACTCAACTTGATCAACAAAATCAAAGTTTGTTAAGTGTTAAACAGAATGTAAAAATGCTAAATGAAAATATTGTTAAGTATACCGTTGAAAAGATGCTTGCTAACTCAATTAGAAAACATGATTTGAAAAAAAATGATATCGATTATTTTTTACCTCATTACTCTTCTCATTATTTTCGTGAAAAACTCTATCAAGGATTGATAAATATTGATTTTGAAATTCCTTATGAAAAATGGTTTACCAATCTTACTTCAAAAGGTAACACAGGTTCAGCTTCTATCTATATTATACTTGAGGAATTTTTGCGGACGCATTCACTCAAGCATGGGCAAAAAATATTATGCTATATCCCAGAAAGTGGACGATTCTCATCTTGTTTTATGTTACTTGAAGTCATTGATGCTAACCAAGAGAATTAGAATTTATGGATATTAACCAAATTCCACAAGATAAAAGTAAAACTTATGGCGGTCATGCCAAAGTGGTTTATGCTGTTAAAAATGGAAGTTATACAAAAGCAACTACTAGCGGTTGGGAAGATGAAGAGTTTGTAACATTACAAGCTGTAGATGCATTAGCAGAACAAACTCAGTTGGCTTTTCATGCAGTGAAGAATGAACAACGCTCATCACTCTTTTACTATATGTTTTTATATCGTCATGATATCACTAGCCTTGCTCAAACAAGTGGTTTTTTTCGTTGGCAAATCAAACGGCACTTCAAACCTCAGGTTTTCAAAAAATTATCAGATAAAAAATTAAATCGTTATGCACAAGTCTTTAATTTATCCATTGAACAGCTAAAACAGCTTCCGACTGAAGATAATCAAACGCAAAACAATTATCCATTTAAATAAACTTATTAGACTTTGTATAATCATAATAATCAGGCAACATAATGACAATTCATCATTTTCAACATCAGCACACCGCACACTGTGAAAGCGGTGTTATGTCGACGCTACTCAAGCACCACGGTTTTGATTACAGTGAACCCATGCTCTTTGGTTTATCTTCTGCACTTACATTTGCCTATTTACCGATTATAAAACTTTCGGGTATGCCACTCATCGCTTATCGTATGCCACCAAAAACAATTATTCGTAATTCTTGCAAACGATTAGGCATTAAACTGAACATGCAAAAATTTGTCTCCGCAACACAAGGCATGCAAAAATTGGATCAAGCATTAGACAACAATCAATTAGTTGGACTACAAACTTCTGTTTTTTGGTTACCTTACATTCCCGATGCTTTGCGCTTTCATTTCAATGCGCATAATATTCTTGTCTATGGGAAAGAAGCAGAACAATATTTGATTAGTGATCCTGTTATGGAATTACCAGTTCAATGCTCAGCGTCAGACTTGGAACGGGCTCGTTTTGCTAAAGGTGCATTGGCAGGAAAAGGATTAATGTATACATTAGAAGATGCCCAAAAACAGGATCACCCTGTAAATCTATCACAAGTGATTCGCAGTGCAATCCTTAAAAATGCGCGCCAAATGCAAGCCCCTTTACCTTTTATTGGTATTAAAGGTATTCATCTTTTAGCTAATCGAATTCAAAAACTAAAAAATTCGATGAAAAGTGATCAATATAAAAAACTTTATCTAGGTCATATTGTTAGAATGCAGGAGGAAATCGGAACAGGTGGAGCTGGTTTTCGTTATATGTATGCTTCATTTCTTCAAGAGGCAGCAGATCATTTCTCATCAAATCACAAACCATTATTGCTTGAGGCTGCCGATAATATGACTAATATTGGCGATGCTTGGCGTAAATTTGCTAGCCGTACGGTAAAATTATGCCGAAATTTGAACGAAACTGGATTTAATGAGGTATCTGAGTTGTTACACCAAGTTGCCGATAGTGAAAAAAAATGTTGGCGATCACTCAGTCAAAGTATCAAAAAAATAGCTTGAACAGCTAATAATGATAGGTTATTTTGATGCCCAGAAACAAATGATAAGGGCTTTTAAAAAAATTTAAACGTCGAAAAAATAGAGACCTATTATCACGAATTTAGGTCTCTATTTCATCATTTAAATTAAAACCACACTTCAGTTTGCACCCCAAAACTAATTTGATGTTTTTTACCATTAAATTCAAATTTACTAATATCATTATTTAATGACTCAATATACGATAGATAGAAACGAATATCGGGACGAGAGGATAAAATACTTTCACCTACTTTAAATGAATGATACAGGGTTGTTTTGTAGCCTTCTTCTTTATAAGTTCGACCATTAACTTTATTTTTTTGTTTAAAGTAACCAATTTCAATACCACTTTGATTGTATTGATCCCAAATATAAGCAGGTCTTACTGCTGATTTAAAACTGGTAAAATCTGTATGAGGTAAGTTTAAATCATAAGAATAAACATCTTTACCTGTTGTTAAAGCTAATGCATGCGCCACGATAATATTATCAGAAAAATACGCTTCACCTTCAGAAACTAATCGATAAGCCTTACCTCCTGTGTGTTTACCTATATAATCATTATCAGCATTAGCGGCAAATTCTGGATTATTGGTATTGATATTGCCCAAATGTGAAGCGACTGAATTGGTTGCAGTCTGTAGCGTTAGCTGATTAAAACCACCAAAAAAGTTATTTTGACGTAGAACAACACTACCTAACCAAGCATTTTTAACAGTGACATCATCTTGCAGTTTTGATTTGTTCGGCGCTGAGTATCGGGCATTAACAGCAAACAATGCATCTTGCCATAATGGGATATCTCGGTAACGCACTTCAATTTCATTGATATCAACTTCTTCACGCCTTACTTTAGCTATATCTGTTCCCGCTGTTTTTTTATTGACCTTAACATTCACATCAGCACGTAACAATGCTAAATCTAGCTTTCCTACGCCAATTTCCAAATTTTCAATACCGACACCCCCACCAGCTGGCGATTTTTGGGTTTTCCAATCAAGCATTTGAATTTCATTATACGGTAAAGAGTGCTTACCTACCCACAAAGTCGCTTCAGGAAAAAGAGGAACAAATCCTTTGGTGGCTAAGTAGATATCAGAAAATTGCATGATATTGTCGTCTTGCGTATTAAACAATCCAGCCGCTTTATCGGTTGCCACATTACCATCAATCATAACAATTGCATCCACTCGACGACCATCTTGATCATACACTTTTTGTCTGAAGACAAGATCGTACCACCCCCCATATTCGTTCCCAAATCGTCCTAGAGCGCCTTCGGCATAATTTTTGGGTTTACCATTCATCGAAGTTGACCAACCACCACGAAAATACCCATTAAAGGAAAATCCAATTTCTTCTTTAATATAATCTTTGAATTCTGTTAACGTAAACGATTTTTTAGTGGTAATATTACTATTCTGTTCTTCATTAGTTTGGCTATCAGTGACTAACACAATCGCATTATTGTTATTAGGATGCTTAATACTAACAGGTTGTAGATTAACTGATTTTTGTTGTTTGAGTGCGGCGGTTTGTATTTTTATCTCTTTTTGTTGATTGCTTATCACTAACTGTTGCTTTTCTAAATTAAGACTTAACTGAGCAATTTGCTTATTCGATTCAATCAGCTGTTTTTTCAAATCAATAGATTCATTACTCAGCGCAATTAATTTTTGCTCTAATAAATTAATTCTTGCCTCTAACTCATCTTGAGTAGCAGCTATCGCATTAGGCAAATAAAATAAACCGAGCATGGTAATTAAAACAATTCGCTTAGGCTTTACTTTTAATGATTTTGTTAGATATTTCATTTTTCTCTACTCATAATTTAATTGTTTATTCATTAGTCTTATAAATTTAAGACAAAAAAAAACCTAAAGAATAGGTAACAACAACTATTCTTTAGGTTTTGCCCGCTTAATATCGGTAGCAATCCAAAAGCTAATAATTAGCGTTTTCAATATAACAAATAAAAAAATGGTTTCAAAAATAAAATCCTGATGTTGTGACTTAAGTCACAGTAATTAAAAGTTATTTAAAGATAAAAAATGTAACCGTAAACAAAAAAAAATAAACAGAATTAAGAAACTTACAATTTTATACATGATTCCGATTAGACAAATGTTATATTGTTCACTGTTGTATGTCCTAATTTAGTTATAATAATTCGCATTCAAAAATTGGTTAGATTAACGTAAATCATTTAGTACTAAATTGTTAAGATTAAAATGGTGAAAAAATGAATCTCTCTTTAGATACAATCATAAGTAGAAATGATTGGAATAATTTATCAGTTCTTAGTATTAATAGGCTTCCGACACATTCTAAATTCCACAGTTGGCGTGATAAATTACAAGCTAAAAATAATATTGATTCAGAATCAATATTATCTTTAAATGGGGATTGGTTTTTTAGCTATTTTGATAACCCCAAACACGTTCCAGAATCATGGTTAGAAAGAGAGATAGACACCAATACCATTCCCGTTCCATCTAATTGGCAATTACACGGTTACGATGCACCAATTTACACCAATATACGTTATCCATTTCCTTATAATCCCCCTTTTGTTCCTGACGATAATCCAACAGGTTGTTATTCTCGTTATATCAATATTACGCAAGCATGGTTAGATAAAGGGGAAACTAGAATCATTTTTGACGGTGTTAGTTCTGCTTTTCATCTTTGGTGTAATGGTCAATGGGTGGGTTATTCACAAGACAGTCGAATCGCTGCGGAATTTGACTTAACCCCTTACTTAAAAGTTGGGCAAAACAGAATAGCAGTCTTAGTTTTAAAATGGTGTGATGGAAGTTATCTTGAAGATCAAGATATGTGGCGATTAAGCGGTATTTTTCGAAATGTTTCGCTACTTAATAAACCTAAATCACACCTAAAAAATATCCAAATTAAGACAGAACTTGATGCCTGTTATCGGAATGCTACGTTATCGATACAAATTGACGTAAAACACAATGACAATATGGATCAATTAAATATTGGCATTGAATTATGGAAAAATAGCGATTTGATTTCCGGACAATTTCAACTGATTGGTACCGAACCCATTGATGAAAAAGGGGGCTATCATGATCGCCTGTTTTGTCATATTCCAGTTATTTCACCTGAATTATGGAGTGCTGAAACACCTAATCTTTATCGTGTCGTAATCAGTTTATATCATAAAAAATCCGGGCTTATTGAATCCGAAGCTTATAATATTGGTTTCCGAGTGGTTGAGATCAAACATGGTCAGCTTTGTATTAATGGTCAACCTTTACTTATCAAAGGAACCAATCGCCATGAGTTTTATCCGGATCAAGGCTATGCTATCACTGAAGAAGCCATGCTTCATGATATAAAACTGATTAAACAACACAACTTCAATGCAGTACGTTGCAGTCATTATCCCAATGATCCTCGTTGGTACGAACTTTGTGATCAGTATGGACTTTATTTAGTCGATGAGGCGAATATAGAATCTCACGGCATGTTCCCTATGTCCCGTTTATCAGATGACCCCTATTGGCTCGCAGCATACAGTGAACGGGTTACACGCATGGTGCAACGAGATCGCAATCACCCATCTATTATTATCTGGTCACTTGGGAATGAATCCGGGCACGGTTCATCACATGATGCACTGTATGCTTGGATCAAAAGTAATGATCCAACTCGCCCCGTTCAATATGAAGGAGGAGGCGCAAATACGGCTGCCACCGATATTATTTGCCCTATGTACGCTCGAGTCGATCAGGATCAGCTTCATCCAAAGGTACCTAAATGGGCTATAAAAAAATGGATATCCCTGCCCGATGAAAACCGCCCACTTATTTTATGTGAATATGCACATGCTATGGGAAATAGTCTTGGTGCTTTTTATAAATATTGGCAAGCATTTAGGCAATATCCAAGATTACAAGGTGGTTTTATTTGGGAATGGGCAGACCATGGTCTTCGTTGCCAAACATCATCAGGAGAAAGTTATTGGGCTTATGGCGGTGATTTTGGCGAGGCTTACCACGATAGGCAATTTTGCTTGGACGGCTTAGTTTTTCCCGATCGAAAACCGCATCCAAGCTTAATCGAAGCCAAAAAAGTTCAGCAACCTTTTCAATTCAAACTCATTAGTCAAAAACCTTTAGTTGTCGAAATAACCAACGAATATTTGTTTCGACGTACTGATAATGAACTATTACAATGGGAGATCTTAATCGATGGTAATAAACAACGAAGTGGTCAAATTACCCTTGATATGCAACCAGATAGTACAATCAGAATAAAATTACTTGATAGCTTACCTAACTATATCAATTGTGAAGATGTTCATCTTTCTGTCATTATTATCCAAAAAGAAGAAACTCCATGGTCACCAATTGGTCATCTTGTCGCTTGGGAACAATGGCAACTTGAGAATGTCTTTATTCCGCCTCTTAAGCTTAACAAGCTTAAAACCCCCATGACATTAAAGGAAAATAAAAATAATTATTTAATTTCTCATCAAAATCAAAATTGGTTATTTGATAAAACTACTGGTTTTCTAAATCAATGGACTAAAGAGGATAAACCATTATTGGCTTCGCCGTTTTGTGATCAATTTATTCGAGCGCCAATTGATAACGATATTGGAATTAGTGGTGACTATGATAGCAATAACAATCCATTTGCCTGGGTTGAACAGTGGAAAGCAGCAGGTTATTTTGATTTAACCCATAAATGTCTTGGAATACAAGCTTCACAATCATCCAGCACTATCATTATCGAAGCGTTGCATGGTTATTTTTATGAAGGTCAAAGAGTGATTCAAAGCAAATGGATTTATCAATTTGATCAGCAAGGCTATTTAACGCTAACGGTTGATGTTGATATTGCCAACAATATGCCAGCGCCTGCGCGTATTGGTTTAACATATCAACTTAACGAAATCCCAGAAAAAGTTAAATGGCTAGGTTTAGGGCCGCACGAAAACTATCCAGACCGTAAACACTCTGCCATTTTTTGTAAATGGTCATTACCTTTTTCTGAACTCTATACTCCTTATATTTATCCTTGTGAAAATGGTTTACGCTGTGATGTAAAGAAATTAATACTGGATGAAATGACGATCACCGGTCAGCAATTTCAATTTAACATCAACCAATATGGTACTCAACAGTTAATGGCGGTCACACATCGTCACCTTTTAGTGGCGGAGCCTTGTGCTTATGTGAGTATTGATGCTTTCCATATGGGGATTGGTGGTGATGATTCATGGACGCCAAATGTCCATTCTGAATTTTTATTAACTAAAAAACATTATCGTTATCAATTAACCTTCGAGGTTAACTAAAAGTTACGATGATAAAAAAAGAACAACGATAAGGCATAATAAATTTGTGCTTTATCGTAATTTGCTTAACAAGCAGTTAAAGCTATCGATTCAAATATCAAAAACTGAGATTGAGGTACAACAACTAGCAACCTATTTAACTAACACCATCAAATAGCTTATCTAACTCTTCGATAAAAGCTTGTTTAGGAAGATGATAAAAAATACCATGGTCAGGCATACCTCGTAAAAAAAGATAATAAACTCCCCCAAAATGGGTTTGATATTGATAATTGGGTAAGCGGCTTTTCAAAAAACGATGTAACGCTAGACTATAAAGTTGATATTGCAATTCATAACGATGCTCACACATCACCTGTTTTAAGGCTTTTTGCCCATAATCTTCAGCTGAATAACCTAACCAATTTGATTTATAATCAACAATATAATACTTCCCTTGATATTCAAAAACCAAATCGATAAATCCTTTCAGCATGCCTTGTACTGTTTCAAAATCAAGTGTTGGACATTGATGAGATAAGTTGTCATAGGTTTTACAAATGTTATCAAGTTGTTCACAACTTACTGCTTCACGAATCGGAAAATAAAATTGTAATTCATTGATACATCGCCCTGTTAATACATCTGATAACACCAAACCTTGTTGATTAAGCGTTGTGGACAACACTTGTTGTAACCATTCCAATAAAATAGCTTGCCAAGTTTGATCTAAATTGAGTTTTGTTATTGTTTCACTACACAAGGTTTCGATATTCTTATTAGAAACATTTTCCATTATCTTATGCAGCAAAGTCCCCACATACGCCCCTTTGGGAAAATGGTGAATATCATAGGTTAATTCGTTCTGCAAAGCGGCTTGGGATTCTGGCGTCTCCTCATCCCAATCGCTGATAATTTCTGGATTGAACGTTAAAACAGCATGATGTTTTTGTAGTTCCGTATAACTGGTTACACGCCAATGATTACAAAGTTTCCGTTTAAATACATTAGCCGTTAAAGATTGATTTAGCTGACAATGAGCGGTGTACTTATCATTTTCAAGGGGTAGTTCCACATTAATAAGATCCGCCATTGCTGCTATATTGTTTAACTCACCCTTTAAAAGATAATGGATAGCTGATTGGTCTTTCTTCATAGTGGCAAGACCAATACTACAATGATAAACCGATCGTGTCATAGCAACATACAATAAACGTAAGTCTTCCGCCATGCGTTCATCTTCAATCTGTTGTTTTATTTCATCTGTTAACATCCATGCATAAGTTTGTTGAAAATCGTTATTTTTATCATGATAAAATTGTGTATCAGACACACGATATTGGCAAATAAAAGGTAACCAAACGATTGGAAACTCTAAACCTTTTGATTTATGGATGGTGATAATCTTGACTAGATTTTCATCACTTTCAAGACGCTGTTCATGATTTTCGAGATTAAAATCAGGATTAACAATCTGTTTGGTTAACCAACGTATTAACGCATGTGGACTATCTAAATCATCTGCCGCTTCTTGTAATAACTCACTTAAATGCATAAAGTTAGTTAAAATACGCTCTCCGTCTTGTCGAGCAAGAATATTTTCTGCTAGGTGACGTTTTTTCATCATTCGACGTAACATTACCAATACGCCATAATATTGCCATATAACCTGATACTGCTTAAATTCTTCTACTAAGCTTTCCCATTTATCTTGATCATCAGTGATTTGTTCAAGTTCAGACATCGTCTGTCCTAATAACGCCGTCATCATAGCCAAACGTAAAGCGGCTTCATTTTCTGGCATCAATACCGCTTGCAGAAGACAAAGCACATCCTTAGCCTCATCTGATTCAAATACGCTATTACGATTGGATAAATAGACACTTTTGATACCACAAACGGCCAATTTTTGCTGAATAATTTCAGCTTCTCTACCCGTTCGTACTAAAATGGCTATATCTGACGTCGTTATTGGGCGACAACCCTTGCTATCATTAATTAATATTGAAGAGTCCGATAACCATTTTACGATTTGCTTGGCACAGCAATTTGCCATCTGCTCTTGATAATCAGCTTTGGTTGTTACTTCTTCTGGCAATAAATAAGCTGTTAAAGCATTGCTTTCTTGATCATTAATTAGCAATGATTTTTGCTTATTTTTTTCAGCGCAATTCATTGGTAAAAAGGGAATATCATTAAAAACAAACGGATTTTCATGATGGGCGAATAATTGATTTACCGCATTTACCATAGCTGATGAGGAACGGTGATTCACATCCATGGTAAAATAGTTATCACCGGTTGAATGTTTCGCCTTAAGATAAGTAAAAATATCGGCGCCACGAAAACTATAAATAGCTTGTTTTGGATCGCCGATAAATAATAGTCCGATATCAGATCGTTTGCTATCATAAATACGATCAAAGATTTGGTATTGAATCGGGTCAGTATCTTGAAATTCATCAATTAACGCAACCCGATATTTCGTTGATATACTTTGTGCTAATCGTTTTCCTGTTCGTGTCACTAACGCCCGATTAAGCTGCCAAAGCAAGTCATTAAAACTTATCTCAGTGCGTTTAATTTTTTCATCATAAATGCCTTTTTGGATTATGGTTACAATATCCATTAAAATATGACTTCGCAAATCCAGTTTACACTTATAGAGTGTATCAATTTCAGTAAAAACAGAATGACTTGGAACGATTTTTCCTTCTTTTGTTTTGCTTGCCAGAACTGATTGACAAAATTTTTCAAGCTCATTAGGTAATGCAAACGTAAGCGTTGTACTGTTAGCCCATTGTGAAACTTTTGAAAGCCAATTAGGTAGATATCGGCTACTATAAGATTGTTTACTGACACCCGATTGATTAATAATATCCGCTAATTGATCAACATGCTTTAACCATGCTTTTTTTACCGTTTCAATCATGTTAAAATTTTGCTGATAAAACTCAGCTATTGCTTCGGTAATATTGGGGTTTAATTCAGTTTTCTCATTAAAGGTATTGGATAAATAAGGGGTAATATCGGCTAATAATTCTGCCGGCTCTTTCCAACAGTCTCGAACTAAATAAGCATACGATTTTTCAAGAGGTGTAAAATAGTATCGCCAGAAATCTTGCACGACTTGTAATTGCAATTGATATTCGTCGGTAATTAATTTTTGTTCGAACAACACGCCAGACTCAAACGCATGACTAGTTAGTATTCTTTGACAGAAACTATGAATCGTGTAAATTGCTGCATCATCCATTGATTGTTGGGCTTCAGTAAGTCGTTGAATCGCTTGTCGACGATCAACAATCAATGTCATTAATTGCTGATAAATAGGATCATCATGTTCACCGTTTAATAATGCCAATCTTAATTCTTGTATGTTTTGTCGTATACGTGAACGTAACTCTTGAGTGGCCGCTTTGGTAAACGTCACCACTAAAATTTGGCTAACATCAAGCGGTGTAGAATAGCTATTTTCACCAATGCCAAGCAGTAACCTTAAATATATAAAGGCAAGCGAATAGGTTTTACCCGTACCTGCCGATGCTTCAATCAGTGTTCGGCCTGTTAACGGTAAATCAAAAAGATTGAGTTTTTTTATTCCGCCTGATGAAACCATTCAAGCTTACCAATAGTTGATGTTAACTCAATGCATGCAATTGATGCAGTCGGAAACATGGGCGGAGAGATATCAGGACAAAGTTCATTAACCAAATATCCAACTAAAGGAAGATGCGAAACAATAATCACTTGCTCAATACCTTGAGAAGGAAATGTCGATAACAAATTGGAAATATATTCAGGATTACCGCCAGGTACTAACAGTTTATCTGTTTCTACCGTTGAAACAGAAACTTGTGATGATAACTCTGCTAATGTTTGCTGAGCACGTAAATACGGGCTAACTAAACCAATATTAAATTGAAAATTTTGTTGTTTAAGCCACTGCCCAGCTTGAATTGCTTGTCGAATTCCGTAAGACGTAAGGGATCGACTTGAATCGGATGAAGCAGAAAAGCCTGCTTCACCATGCCGCATTATACAAACTTTCATTTATATCCAATTAGCGTAATTTTAATTGAAAAATCAAGCATTCAGCGCCACAACAAAAGGTAAATTTTGCCGTTAATTTAAAACCACCGTCAACCTTATCAACACTGCTATTAATTTCGCAAGGCTCAGTTGCCACATCTTTTGCTGCTTGAGTTAAAGATGCTAATTTAGCTTGTGCTTCTGACTCTGTCGCAAAGACATGCTCATACTCAGCCGTGCAATCTTCATTATCTATGATTGTGCCAACATCTACGCAACAACACGCCGGAGTATCATTTGCTTTACATTTATTTAAAGAATCTGTCATGCCATACCTCTGTTTTACCGATTAAATTGACAGTAGTATACTCTCAATCATATCTAAGGGCAAAATTCTCATCAGGATTTATTTAGAATAGCTTTACTTTGATAACATTTTTTGAAAGATAAAACGACATTGTTATTGACTAAACGGAATCAAGAATCCGAGTTGTAATTTGAGTTTTTTGAAATTGAGAAAATTAAAATAAATCTTGTCGATATGTCAGTAACGTTCACCAACTAATCAACGATTCAATTTGTAGTTAACTAAATGCCCCTTTTTCAGTTCTGTTAAGGTATTCTTTTGTTATGAATCCAAATCCGTTTAACCAGAAAGGCGTTCAATTTAGGTTATTGGGATTGAATTTAATTGAGATAGTTAATGTTTTGGTAATCTTAAAAAGATTTAGATCATAAAAAAAGCAAAAAAACCTCTACCAAATGGTAGAGGTTATATGATTAAAATTTAGGTGCAGATGAACGACCTCGTTTTTTTGCAAAACTTTTATCGTTCGATTCTGTTCGGTTACTTTTACGTCCCCGTTTAGCATCTGACTGAGCACCACTGACCAAGCTCATTTTCATTGGTTGATTCAGTACCCGTACTTTTTCTAAATGTTTAAGGATATTCTTTGGCATTCCTTTTGGTAACTCAACCGTTGAATGGGTTTCATAAAGTTTGATGTTACCAATATAACGACTACTAATATCCGCTTCATTAGCAATAGCACCAACAATATGCCGAACTTCAATACCGTTCTCTTTACCAATTTCAATACGATACATATCCATGTCACCCACATCACGACGTTCCCGACGTTTTGGCGACTCTCGATTATCGCCTCGTAGTCGACGTTCACCACCACGATTATCACGATCACGACCTTCACGAGATGGTTTGAATACTGGATCAGGCGGTAGAATTAATGGGCGCTCACCTTGTGCAAGTTTTAATAAAGCAGTTGCAATCGTTTCAAGATCCGCACCACTTTCAGTTTGGATTTGGCTCAGTATTGCTTGATATTGATCTAAATCATTACTTTCTAGCTGTTGTTGAACTTGCTGATTGAACTTAACTAAACGACGTTTTTCTAATAATTCTTTAGAAGGTAAGCCCACTTCTGGGATTGGTTTTTTAATTGTTTGTTCAATATTTTTTAGTAAACGACGTTCACGGCTATCAACAAATAAAATTGCACGACCTGCACGGCCTGCACGACCTGTTCGCCCAATACGGTGAACATAAGATTCTGAGTCTAAGGTAATATCATAGTTGATAACTAAACTAATACGTTCAACATCTAATCCGCGCGCTGCCACATCAGTTGCAATTAAAATATCTAAACGACCATTACGTAATCGATCAAGTGTTTGTTCTCTTAATTGCTGAGTCATATCTCCATTTAATGCAGCACAACTGTACCCGTGTTTTTCAAGCACTTCGGCGACATCAAGCGTTGCTGTTTTTGTTCGTACAAATATAATTGCAGCATCAAAATCTTCTGCTTCAAGAAAACGTATTATTGCCTCATTTTTACGCATTCCACGCACTAACCAATAACTTTGATCGATATCAGGCGCTGCTTGATTAGTCCCTTTTATCTGTACTTCTTTTGGATTATGCATAAATCGTTTAGTGATACGGCGAATTGGCGCAGGCATTGTTGCTGAAAATAGCGCTGTTTGATGATCTTCGGGAATGGCAGCCATAATATTTTCAACATCATCAATAAAGCCCATTCTTAGCATTTCATCGGCTTCATCAAGAACTAAACCTTTAAGATTTGAAAGATCTAATGTTTTACGATTTAAATGATCTAATAAACGTCCAGGCGTGCCAACTACAATTTGCGGTCCTTGTTTTAACGCTCGCAATTGCACATCATAACGCTGACCACCATATAGGGCTAATACATTCACCCCTTTCATATATTTTGAATATTCTGAACAGGCATCAGCAACTTGTATTGCAAGTTCACGTGTTGGTGCTAATACTAATAGTTGTGGCGCTTTTAAGCTTGCATCAATGTTCATTAAAAATGGAATGGAAAAAGCCGCTGTTTTTCCACTTCCGGTTTGCGCCATACCAAGCACATCTTTTCCATCTAATAATAGTGGAATACATTCAGCTTGAATGGGTGATGGTTTGCTAAAACCAAGATCATTTAATGCGTTAAGGATGTCCTCGGATAAACCAAGGTCAATAAAAGAAACTTCATTTGTCATGTAAACTCGCTTATAAATTTATCATATATATAAACTTTCTATTTTAATTGCTAAACAATTAAGCTTAATGAAATAAAGTAATTAATCTCAATATGGTTAAATGTTTAATTGCATTTCCTTGAAAAGAAAGCTATATATAAATTTATGCCAGCTCACTAAATTGAAAATTTACGATTCACATCAAAAATTAATTACCGATACTATAATTGATTATTGTTGTGAATGTTATATGGACAAATATCACATTTGCGCAATACTCTGATCCGATTAAGGATATAACTAATTAACGACTCATCAATAATTTGAACAAGTATTAATAGTCAATCAGAACTAAACTATAACAATATTTTCACTTTTAAAACTGGCATGACCCATGTTACTTTTCCTCAAGTAACTTCATTTCATAGAGTGCCTGTTGATGTTCAACAAAGTTATAAATATTATTAGCTAAAGCATATTTAAATAACATTTTGGCACGCTCATTATCACCTTTATTCTGATAATATTTACCCAAATAAAAGTAGGTTTCACAAAGACGCTCAGCTAATTGCCGATTATTTTCAACGCCTTCTTGAAGATTTTGCATCAATTTAGATTCATTAATTTTACCTAAATAAAATGCAACAATATGGCTACTATAAATCGATTTATCATTTAACCGATTATAACGGTCTTGTAGCATATTTAATGCTGTTTTCTTATCAATCTCATTTTCAATTAGATAAAGCCATAATAATCTAATTGGCTCATTCACATCATATTGATAAAACTGAAGTGCATCTCGGTTAGCAGATTGATAATGACCTGTACGATACAACGTGATTGCTCGATTCAGATATGCATAAGCATAAGCTGGATCGATTTCTAAAGTTGTATTAAAAGACATTAAGGCAACATCAAAGTCACCTTCTCTTAAAGCATAAGTCCCTAAAAAGTTATAAATATCTGGAATGTCAGCGCTATAACCTAATAAGGTAGAAAAATCAATTTGCGCAAATGCTTTAAAACCTAATGAATCATAAACAATTCCCCTTTCAAAAATAAGCTGCATTCGGGTTACAGTATCAATATTTTTTTGGGATAATTGTTGGCTAATCTGAGCAATTTTCAATTCATCATTATACGAAACTTGCTCAGGAACAGCCAAAAGGAGCGGTGAACTTGAACAACCTGACAATAGAATAACAGCTATAAGTAAGCAGACAATCCTCAGGTTGAAAAGTTTCATTTTAAAACCCCTAATGATTAATTTTTTATTCAGTAATTGGTGAATGTTCCGTTGTTGGTTCAATTGCATCTTTCATACTTAAACGAATTCGACCTTGACGATCAATTTCAAGGACTTTCACATTGACTTCTTGTCCTACTTTTAAGTAATCAGCTACTTTTTCGACACGGTGATCAGCGATTTGAGAAACATGAACCAATCCTTCTTTACCACCAATAATAGAAACAAACGCACCAAAATCAACAATTCGAGTGACTTTACCAGTATAAATTTTACCAATTTCAACATCAGCAACTAAATTATTGATACGCTCCATAGCATCTTTAGCTTTGTTCGCATCTGATGCTGCAATTTTAACTGTGCCATCGTCAGAGATTTCAATGGTTGTGCCTGTTTCTTCAGTTAATGCACGAATCGTTGCGCCACCTTTACCGATAATATCACGGATTTTATCCGGATTAACGTTCATTGTATAAATACGTGGGGCAAACTCAGATATTTCTTGACGCGGTTTATTAATCGCTTGGTCCATTACCGTTAAAATATGCAATCTGGCACCTTTCGCTTGATTAAGGGCAACTTGCATGATTTCTTTGGTGATACCTTCAATTTTGATATCCATTTGTAATGCACTCACACCTTCACGAGTTCCGGCTACTTTAAAGTCCATATCGCCAAGATGATCTTCATCACCTAAAATATCTGATAATACGACAAATTTATCGCCTTCTTTAACTAATCCCATTGCAATACCTGCAACTGATGATTTGATTGGCACACCGGCAACCATTAAGGCAAGTGAAGCACCACAAACAGAAGCCATAGACGATGAACCATTTGATTCGGTAATTTCAGATACGACACGTACGGTATAAGGGAACTCTTCTTGGCTAGGCATGACCGCAGCTACACCACGTTTAGCTAAACGCCCATGACCAATTTCACGACGTTTAGGTGATCCAACCATACCTGTTTCACCGACAGAATATGGCGGAAAGTTATAATGCAATAAGAAACGTTCAGTATATTCGCCAGTTAATTCATCAATAATCTGAGCATCGCGTTCAGTCCCTAATGTTGCTGTGACTAACGCTTGAGTTTCACCACGTGTGAATAAGGCGCTACCATGTGCTCTTGGTAATAAATTGGTACGGATATCCAGTGCCCGAACCATATCTTTTTCACGACCATCAATACGCGGTTCACCAGCGATAACGCGCTGACGAACAATTTGGCTTTCCAAATCAATAATAATGTTCATCACTTCGTTTTCATCAAGTTCTTCATCTTGCGCTTTTAAAGAGGTTAGCACATCTTCTTTAATCAGATCAATTTGCGCATAACGAGCTTGTTTTTCTGTGATACGGTAAGCTTCACCTAGACGATCTTTCGCTAATTCAGAAACAGCATTATATAATGCTTCATTTTTAACTGGTGGAACCCAATCCCATTTTTCACGATTCGCTTTCGCCACAAATTCATTAATGTTATCAATGACCACTTGTTGTTGCTCATGACCTAATACGACTGCAGCTAACATTTGTTCTTCACTTAATAAATCAGCTTCCGACTCAACCATCAATACCGCACTTTTCGTACCAGCAACCACTAAATCCAAACGGCTATTTTGTAGTTCTTTTACTGAAGGGTTCAATACAAATTCATCGTTAATTAAACCAACTCGAGCAGCACCAATTGGACCATGAAAAGGCACACCTGATAAGCAAAGTGCAGCGGAAGCACCTATCATTGCAACTAAATCTGGACTAACATCCGGATTGACTGACACGACTGTTGCAATGATTTGAATTTCATTAACAAATCCTTCTGGAAATAATGGACGTAATGGACGGTCAATTAAACGTGCAATTAACGTTTCGCCTTCGCTTGGACGACCTTCACGTTTAAAAAATCCACCCGGAATACGACCGGCAGCATAAGTACGTTCTTGATAATTAACTGTTAATGGGAAAAAGTCTTGTCCTTCTTTGACTTTTTTATTAGCCACCACCGTGACAAATACAGCGGTATCGTCCATATTAACCATGACCGCAGCCGATGCTTGACGTGCTAAAATACCTGTTTCTAAAGTAACAGTGTGACGTCCATATTGAAATTTTTGATATGTTGGATTAAACAAAATAATATCCTCTTGTTAATAATGCTGTTGAAATGAAAAGCTCGACAGGCAGTAGTTTTAAGTACAACTTATTGATTTTTTATTTCAACAATGTAGGGTCATCAACAAAAGATTATTTCACTGTCACGACTAATGACAGATCTATAAATTATAGAGCTCTCATTAGTCGCGCGAAACATGAGATACAATCTTTTAATGTGTTGATTTACAAAAACGAATTAATTTTACTTTCGAGCTGAGCATTATAGCAAAGCTCAAATTTTTAACAACGAAAAAGAGGCCTAGGCCTCTTTCAAGTAGATTTTGATTAGCGACGTAAGCCTAATTTTTGAATCAATTGGTTGTAACGTTCGATATCTTTACGGCGTAAATAGTCTAATAATTTACGACGGCTAGAGACCATGCGTAATAAACCACGACGGCTGTGGTGATCTTTTTTATGCTCAGAAAAATGACCTTGTAAATCATTAATACGCGCAGTTAAAAGAGCAACTTGAACTTCAGTTGAACCTGTATCGTTAGTTCCACGACCATATTCAGCTACGATTTTCGCTTTAGCTTCTACAGTTAGAGACATAATAAACCTCATAAAATTAGTATAAAACATGGCATGTCCGATCTCTAATTCAGACAACCTCGGTATTCATATAAATATGAATTGGGCGCAATTATACTGAATTTTATTAAAATAGCAATTTGATTTACGTAACTATAAGTTTACTTAAGTTCAAAGCCATACTCTTCTTGAATCAATTTTTTCAATGCTTCAATATAATTTTGTGCAGACAGGCTTAATTGGGCTTTTTGAGAAGTAATCCAACCTATCAAAATTTTTTCATTAACTTCAAGCGGTATGGATAAAATATCAGACCCATTTAAATCCGTACTTAATACGCCAGTACTAATCGTATAACCATTTAACCCATGCAACAAATTAAACAAGGTGGCTCTATCACTCACATGAATACTTTTTTTATGGTAAACAGTACTTAAAATCTCTTCAGAAAAATAAAATGAATTATATTCCCCCTGTTCGAAAGACAAATAAGGGTAATTTTCAAGATCACTTAACGTTAACGATTTCATTGATGATAAAGGATGATTGGTGCTGATAAATACGTGTGGGAGGGCTTCAAATAGCGGATGAAATGTCAATCGATGTTCTTTCAGTAAGCGTAGAATCACTTTTTGATTAAAATCTGTTAAATATAAAATCCCAACTTCACTTCGTAAATTAGCCACATCGGTAATGATATCGTAAGTTCTGGTTTCTCGGAGAGTAAACTCATATTCATCAGTATGATTTTTTTTGATGAGATTCACAAAGGCATTGACAGCAAATGCATAGTGTTGAGTGGAAATGCTACAAAGTTGTTTTGAAGGGACTTTTTTTGAATAATGTTGTTCTAATAATTCAGCTTGATCTAAAACTTGTTTCGCATAGCCTAAAAATTCAACGCCATCAGTGGATAATGAGACTCCTTTAGACGTTCGTACAAAAATTTCAATACCAAATTCTGCTTCTAATTCTTTAACTGCTGTGGAAAGACTCGGTTGCGTAATATAGAGATTTTTTGCAGCTTCATTAATTGAACCTGAACGAGCAATTTCTAAAATATAGCGTAATTGTTGTAGTTTCATAGCGTCACTTATTTAGTCGTATAAGCCCATTACGGGATAATATCTTGTTAACTATATACCAAAAATTTGCAGATGTGCACTAACTGATTGTTTAAAATTAAATCTGACATACAGGCACAATACTATTTAATTTATTTGTTTACCAAATGAAATGTAATTGGGATAGTTAAATGAATGAGGAGTTGAAAATCTAGACTAACAGGTTTTATAAGTGATGGGTGAAAGGAGTAAATGAAAGGATTAATTTTGCAACGTAATTGCGTGTGTTAATGAATAGAGCCAATTGATTCTACCGCTTTAAAAATTGTCTAGCTGACCAGTTATAGCATCTTTTTGATTCAATAAACATGTATATGAATCATGATAATTACCTATTAATCGACCTTGAATAAAGTTGACTTATCCTTGTTCCTATCTATTTGCCATTAAATAAAAAAATTTTCGTAGATTAGTTTGATGCTCATAATGGTCGAAACGGTGATTAACATAGGTCTGATTAATTTGCGCCCTTTAGTGATTACCATTTTAGCGCCTACCCTTGCTCCAATAAATTGACCTAATAACATAATCAGACCAATTGACCAAACAACTTCGCCACCTAAAATAAAAAAGATTAGACCAGCTAAATTTGAGGTGAAGTTTAAAACTTTAGTATTTGCCGTTGCTTTTGTGAGATTAAAACCAGCAAGGGTAATATAAGCCACAGCGTAAAATGAACCTGCTCCGGGGCCAAAAAATCCGTCATAAAAACCGATTCCCAAAGCAGGTATAAGTGCAAATTGAATAATAGAGAAACGACTTTTACGATCATCTTCGCCAACTTTTGGCGAAAGTAAAAAATAAATGCCCACGCTAATAGTTAGTATGGGTAGTAAAAGTTTTAAAAATTCAGCTTGAACATGGATGACTGAAATCGTACCTATAACAGAACCAATAAAGGCAAATACAATCGCCCACTTTTGCTGTTTTAAATCAACCATGCGTTGACGAATAAAATAGAGACTAGCGGAAAAAGATCCACCACAACTTTGTAGTTTATTTGTTGCTAAAGCGCTAGCAGGTGGCAGTCCTACAGCGAGTAAAGCTGGCACAGTTAATAGACCTCCGCCACCAGCAATTGAATCAATAAAACCAGCTAAAATGGCGATCGCAAATAATAAAACGAGTATTTCATCACTCATAAATGATTGCTCATCATAAATTTACTTCGCTGCATTGAGCTCGATAACGAAGATAATGATCCATCAGCACTATAGCCACCATTGCCTCAGCTATCGGAACCGCACGAATCCCCACACATGGGTCATGTCGCCCATGCGTAGAGACGTCAACCGATTCACCAAATACATTTATCGAACGACCTGATATTTCAATACTTGGCGTGGGTTTAAGGGCAATATTAGCTATTATCGTTTGTCCGGAACTTATCCCGCCTAAGATACCACCAGCATGGTTAGATAAAAAACCATTTGGTGTAATTTCGTCTCGATTTTCGCTTCCTCGTTTAGTGACAACCGCAAATCCGTCGCCAATCTCTACCCCTTTTACCGCATTAATGCTCATTAAAGCATGGGCGAGTTCAGCATCTAATTTATCAAAAACAGGTTCCCCCAATCCTACTGGAACATTTTCAGCCACAATGCAAACTTTAGCACCAATCGAATCGCCTTCTTTTCGTAACGATCTAAGCAATTGATCGAGCGATTCAAGTTTCGATTCATCTGCACAAAAAAACGGATTTTGTTCAACTTGCTGCCAATCTTTTAATTCGCACTCAATATCCCCCATTTGTGCTAAATAACCACGAATTTGAATACCAAGTTTTTCATGTAAATATTTTTTGGCTATTGCTCCTGCCGCTACGCGCATCGCTGTTTCACGAGCAGAAGAACGCCCTCCCCCTCGATAATCTCTTATCCCATATTTGTTGTGATAAGTGTAATCTGCATGGCTAGGTCGAAAAATATCTTTTATTTGGCTATAGTCTTGCGAACGTTGATCGGTATTTTCAATCATTAATCCAATACTTGTACCAGTTGTTACCCCTTCAAATACACCAGATAATATTTTAACTTGATCAGGTTCTCGGCGTTGGGTGGTATAACGAGAGGCGCCTGGGCGACGGCGATCTAAATCTATTTGTAAGTCTGATTCAGTTAATGCTAATCCCGGTGGTACACCGTCAACAATACATCCTAATGCAACACCATGCGATTCACCAAACGTTGTGACTTTAAATAATTTTCCGATTGAGTTTCCAGACATAATAACCTTATCCCGATTAATGCATAAATTTATTTAAAATAGTGATGATATTTCACCAAATCTTGCTGTGTGATTGAAAATACCCCGAATCCACCACGCTCAAAGTCAATCCAATTGAAAGGAACATCTGGATACTGTTCTTGCAAACTAACCCAACTATTTCCTACTTCACAAACAAGAACACCGTCGGGAGTTAAGTAATTAATCGCATCATGCAAAATTCGTTTTACTAAATCCAATCCATCAAATCCGGCTTCCAGCGCCAGTTTTGGTTCGTATAAATATTCTTCTGGCAAATCATTCATATCTTCTTCATCGACATAAGGCGGATTGGAGACAATAAGATCATATTGTTTAACCGGCAAATCATTAAAGAGATCCGATAAGATAGGAGTAACTTGAAAGTTCATTTCATGCAAGTCGATATTAGTTTGAGCAACATCGATTGCCTCAAGCGAAATATCAGTGATATCAACATGCGCTTTAGGAAAAGCATAAGCACAAGCAATACCAATACAACCACTACCGGTACAAAGATCTAAAATATGTCGAGGCGGTGTGGTAAGTAGCGTTTTGAAATGATCATCAATTAATTCACCAATCGGTGAACGAGGTATTAAAACTCGTTCATCAACATAAAAACTATGTCCACAAAACCACGCTTGATTCGTTAAATAAGGAGTTGGAACCCGATCGTCAATTCGCTTTTGAATAATATCAAACAGAAACTGTCTTTCTTCTTCCGTCAGATTGGCCGCGTAAAATTCGGGAGGAATAGATAATGATAATCCTAAACTGGCTAAAATAAGTTGTTTTGATTCATCGATAGGATTATCAGTTCCATGTCCTAAATAAATTTCTGATTGACTGAGTTGTGAAGTTGTCCAGCGAATAAAGTCCTGAACAGTACTTAAGTTTTCCATAATGGCTCCAAAAGATCGAGGAGAGGAAGATATCATTCGTCAATGAAGGTCATCTTATTCTCAATAAATATCGCAAATCGAGTGTTTAAACAAACCTTTAAAATTGTATCACTCATTTATTTCAACAATTTAATTATTCGCAATATAGGGTGAAGAAAGTAAGTTAAATAAATTAAATATATTCATTATGATAATCTATCATTTTAGAATTAATTTTAATTCATTTATGAATTTTTTAACTACGCGAAATATTATCAAAGTATTTTATTATATTCAATTATTCATTCTCAATCATAATAGTGAGTCATAGAGAGTGTTTTTTTAATAATGACTTGATTCAAATCAATACCTTTTTTGATAGGTCTTGGCTATTTATCAATTAATACTTAAAAAAATATTATAACTTTCTAATAGTTAAGATGTCTTTTCCAAAAACTAAAAACTATTTTGAAAATAAGAGGCTAATATAATATTTTTACAATATCTATTAACTATGCTTATTCTCTAAAATAGCCATATAAATTAGAAATAATTACGCTTTCAGCCTAGATCTATAATAAAACAATATTATGTTAGAAAGCTAAACACTTTTTAAGGTGACAAGCAAATGGAATTTGTAAAATATATTATTAAGGCTTGATAGGTAATTCAATATTTGGTTGATTTGCATCAATCGATTTTAATTGGATACGATAAAGTTTCCATTTTTTTAATAGTTTTTTGTCAGCATCGGTTGCAATATCAAGCTCTAATTTATCTTTTAAAATTTCTATTTCATTATTAGCCTCCGATACTAACATTGTAATGTTTGATAAGTTTTGTTTAATAATATAATCGTTTCTTTGTAATTCATCCAATATCCACTTATTTTGTTCCCATTTACAAAATTCAAATGGTTCTAACAAAGTAAATCCTTTTTTGATTTTTCCTAAATAATCTACTTTTACTGGCTCTTTAGTTTTAATGTTATAAATAATTTTGTCTCTATGATCTTCTACTAATGTCCATTTACCATTATTCTCACAAGGGTAAAAACCCTCTTTAAATTCAGGGGCTATACGCAGCGCATTATCAGGCGGTAATGTATCATCATTTGCATCTAATTGGTGTGTGTACGGTTTTAATTTATTTGCATTATCAAAATAATAATTGATCATTCTAAACTCCAAGATAAATTACAGGTGTCATACCGATATTCAATGGACGGTTTTCGTTAGCTGTAGGGACAACTCTTGATGCATCAATATCAAAAAAAGCCCATCTCATGCGCCGGTTACCCACTTGCAACCAATCGTCATCGCAATGATAAATCGATATTGCTCCATCTCTATCACCTTTATTAATATTTTCGTGTCCAATTATTGCTTTAGACGCTCCATTAGGAAGTGAACCTTTAATATTACGAATTGCATCATTCTCTATGTTACCGACTTGTCGAGCAGTTCCGTTAACCGCTCGTTCAAAATAGCCTCTTCCATCTGTTGCAAATGCTGTCGGGACGTTTATATATTGCTGGCCATTAATAGTTTTTATCGTAATTCGATGATCAAATTTATAGTTATAAGATAGATTATTTAAAACTTTTCCTTGTGGTGAATTTAATAGGAAATTATCTCCATTTCTAAAATACCAACCAAATGGCAATTCATTACGTCTAAATGGCATCAGACGTTGATCGCCAATAGTATCTTTTAATACAACATGATGATCAATTAAATAGATAGGCACACCATCTAAAACGATTTTATTAACAGGTAAGGCACCAATATCATCTGCTATGGGTTTATTAATTATTGAATATACTTTTTCACCATTTATTGTTAATTGATTAACGTCTAACGAACCATTAATAGCTTGATGTTCTATGCCTGTTTTTTGTATAAAATTCGAGCCATTTATCGATAATGCAGCATTTTTAGCGTCTAAAGCCGATTTGGCAGCGTTATCTGCTGATGTTTGAGATTCTGTAACGTTCTCTGCTGATTGTTTAATCAAACTCCTCACAACTGTTACATATTTATTTGCTAAATCGGCTGATTTATTGGCATTATCAGCATTATTTTTAGCCAACTCTGCACTATTAGCAGCTAAAGAGCTTGCATTTTTAGCATTGGCAGCATTATGTGCAGATAGCTCAGTGTAACCTCTGCTCTGTTCTAATAGCTCAAAAAACTCATTTGAAATTGCATATTGCGATTTTATAGTTACTTGCTGACCATCTGGAGCGGTTAAAGTCACTTCATCATCACTGGTTAGAATCATTTGCCATGCATCAAGTTGAGTTTGATAATAATTTAACATTTCTGATATTCTCAATGCTAACGCTTCTATAGATACCTTAGGCGATGTTGGTATTTCGTAATTCACCCCAGCTTTTGTTTCACCATTGTATTCATTTGCCAAAGTCAATTGCGTATCAGATTGAACAGAAGCTATTTCACATATTTCTATAGAATTTTTTGTTTTTAATATTAACATTTGACCTGAACAAACGCCAATTAATGGATTTGCCCATTTAGTATCAATTCCTGTAATTATTTTACTACCCTGTTCTATGTTAACAGAGCCAGATTTATACCATGACATAAATATCCTTATATTAAAAAGTTAACAATGATTTATTAGTTTTTTAAAAAATTTATCGGCTTTTATGATTTCATCGCGAATAATGAAATTTCTGGAACTCGTGGTTTATTCAAACCCCAATTTCTTGATTTTATTTCAAGTGTTGTTATTTCCCATGCAGGAATTTTGAAAGAAAAATTTCCTGTAACAATGTTTTGCCGGTTATAGCTTGCTATCGCTGTTCTGGCAAAAATCTTTTGTCCATTTTTATATACTGACATCTCGATTAGATCTTCTTTTGTACCAGTTCCTGTTGCTATAAGTGTTATTTGAGTGGAAATAACGGTCCTTTCAAAATAAGTTGATGGAATTGTTAAAATTTCCCCAAATTTCAAAGTATAAAGTTTTAAAAAATCACCCTCGATTTGGTTGACTGTTAATTTACCTTTGATCTGACAATTTTCATTAATTACAACATTATTCAACTCTCCTGATGTGGCACGCAGTCTCCCTGAAATGTCAGCATTAATGGCTTTCAATGTTCCTGTATGCTTAGATAATTGCCAACCAGATACACCCTCTCTAAAATTATTTGATTCAATAACATTGCCAATTTTCGTGTTCGTTATTGAAGCATCACCAATAACTGCATCATTAATGACAACTTGATTACCCTGTGTCGTAAAGACTGTTTGAGGATTCCCATTGGCTGAGTTCATGATTGAAAAACGATCTTGAAGAAAAATGACATTACTTTGCATTCCTTGTTCAGTATTTTCAACCCCCATCGTCATACCAGCGACATACTGTTGTCCTTTGTCATCTACTTCAACTTTCATTGTACGATGAGCTGAAACTTTACCATTTAAATTGTTTACCGTTTCACTGACATCTGAAATGGTGGTAGAGACATCTCCAACTTTTGTTTTAATTGCCTGTATTGATTTGGCAGTTGCGGCATTTTGTTCAGCGGTTGTCTGTTTTAATTCTGATAGATTGCTATTTATACTACCGTATTTTGAATTCAACTCCTTTAAAGCAATGGCTGTTGCTGCTTTCTCAGTTAATAACGCTGAATGGGTTTCTTGAATTTCAGCGGATAAGTTGCCGTTTTCAATTCTGCGCTGTTTTGTCTCAGCATCTATAGCCAGTGCATTTTCAATAATGGATTTTGCATTCGCTATTGAATTAATAGCAGCATTATCAGCAGATTCGACAAGAGATTGCCAAGCGTCTGTTTCTTTTATTTCTTCAAAAATATGGTCTGTCAAATCGTTAGTATTGGTACTTGAAACACCTCTAACCCAATCTGTCCAATCACTGATGTTACCAATTTTATCGACAAGGCGAGCACGGTAGAAAAACTGTTGACCTATAGCTAACCCGGTCTGAGAATAATTGCAAGTTGGGTAACTAACATTGCTTAATAGCAGGGCATTTTCTTCATTTTCAGTCGTACTATATTGAATTTCTGTGTAACTACTATCTTCGCTTCCAATTGGAAACGACCAATTAAGGTCAATACCAAATACCACATTTTCGCTAGCAGTAAAGTCTACTGGTCTGTCAGGTTTACCAACTTTTCCTATGATTGCTTTGGCTTGTGAATAAGCCCAGGGTGAAGAAGCATCAATCGCATTTACTGCTCGTACTCGAACTTCATATACACCAGTATAAACACCTTCGACGGTAAAATTCGTTCCATTAGTTCGCCCAATATTAATCCAAGACGAATTATCTTTTCTCCATTGAGCAATATAGTTTGTCGCACCTTCTACCACATCCCAAGAAGCTTGTAATGATGCCACCGACAGGCCTTGAGATATATAACTACTTTCTGATAAAACAATATTTTTGGGGGATGAAACTGAACTTGGTGGAGTGACTGTTATGGGTTTTGACTCTAATCGTATACCTTGATCTATATATTTGAATTTATTTGGATCATGATGAATAGCCGTAATTGTAAACTGACCCTCATTAGACGATGATATTGAGGTTACTCTATAAAACTGAATAGCGATATTATCACTATCAATACACCACACTGCGCCAGCAACTGGTGTCAGTTTATAATTAGACGTAACAGTGAGTGTTTTTTTATCTGTACTAATCGCTCTAATCGTTCGGCTTTGCGCAGTGCCATCCGGTAAATTAAGGACTAACCGATCGCCCACATCATATTCAACGGCTCTATCTAATGTGATTTTTCGCCCTTCAACGGCGTGAATACGCCCGCCATTTTCTTTGCCAGAACGAGAAGGGTCAGCAATCCCAATAATTCGCGCAGGTAAAGGAATATAGCCATCGAGTCCCACCGAAAATGTGATCACTTCATCTTTTGCATTAGAAAGTAAAGCCCAACGTCCACGTCGTTGCGCTTCAGCTTGCGAAGTACAACCTATCGCTGTTAATTTCATGACATTGACATCATAACGACGCATCAAGTCATGGTCCCACACAGCCTCAACATCATCACAATAATGATTGTTAGGATCAGAATATGCAACTAAACAGGATGTATAACGATTTTTATATGAACCACCAGAATAGGTAAAATCGCCAATAACATTAGAAGGATGATAGATAAAATCTGGTTCATCTTGCGGCATATCTGCGGTTAAACAGATCTGATCATTCCCCCAAAATATAATGCCCCGAAATGAAGCCACTAAATCTTTTAGAACGTTATAAGCCTCTTCTTGACTTTGTATATATTCATTACAAGCAAAGCGAGGTTCCATGCCACCTCGACCATCCGGTACCATTTGATCACAATACTGACCTAATTGATAAATTGACCATTTATCAAGCATTGTTGAATCAATTCTGACCCCCATACCTGCTATCTCATCACGCATCAAATAATAAGAAAGCCAAGCAGGATTATTGGTATATGCCATTTTAAATCCACCTGTCCAAGTGCCTGAATAGGTCCTGTTTACTGGATCATAATTGTCGGGTACTTGAACAATTTTCCCTTTCAGTTTACAACTAATTTTAGGAATAGAACCATTAAATTGGCTAGCATCTAACTCGATATAAAGTAGAGCGGTATTAGGATACCGTAATTTACTGTCAATAATTTCCGCATATGAAAAAACACTAAACGCATTAATCAATTTATTCGATTTTGAATCAGGTGTTAGTCGTCTAACACGTATAGTCCACCCTTCTAATGCATTTGGTAAATTGATGCGATGATCCCGCTGATATTCTGAAGTAGTTTTTCCATTAAATTCACCATGAATAACCGTTTCAAACGCACTGCCATCTGTTGATAAGTCAATAGTATACTTGGTAACAGTTCCTACCGTATCACCATTTTCTTTATAATGTAAATGACTTGGTAAACTTAATTTGATTCTTATGGCATCTAATTCTAGATTACTAAATGATCGTATCCAAGGATTGTCAGATTTTACTGTAAAAGCGGCTTTTAACTCATTACTTATCTCAGGTATTCCTTGAATATAATCTTGCGTTTGAGCACCATTACGGAATTCCCATGCAACACCATTAAAATTACGCGTACCATCGAGATTGGCTAGTGGAGTATTATCAATGAATATATTTTGTTCTGTTAGATCGCCTTGAATTTCCCCTTCACTTAATGCTAAAAGCACTTTGAGCTTTGCTGTTGAAAGCAAATTATCGGGTTGTTCATAAGGTCTATGTTGCTTTTTTTTACCGCCCTTTTGACCTTCTATTAATTGCATAATCCACCTATTGTTGATCTTCTGAATAAATACCCGCGTTAATCACTGCGCCACCAATTTCACGGTTACCCAATAAAACAGGAACAGGATATCCTACCGCATTGGTATTAACGGGCGCTCCAAAACCATAGTTAGGTTTATTTTCGGTATGTGATGCTCCTCCTGCATTAAATTTGGGTTGAGGAGTTAATAATTGAACAACCCCTCCTAACATCATACTAATACCAATACTGGTTAAAATAGACGTAACGGATAGTGTTCCCGCTGCCATCGCTGCACTCCATGCGGCTAGTGATGCTCCAGCAGTGAAAAATGCAGCAACCAAAGCAACAGCTCCGATCACAACTTGTAATAAACCACCACTTTTTGCACCTTGAGCTATCGGCATAATCACATAATTTTTGCCATTAACATTAATATCAAACTCATCAATTCCAATATTTTTTCCATCCACAAAAAAGGCAAACTTAATGCCTTTTAAATGAGCCGTACTCATATATTTTTCAAATCCTTTTATTGTCGCACAAAGTGCGCGTAGCAATTCTCGGATATTGTTTACGTCATACGTATGCTTTTTTCCAAATTGCCTTGCCATTGCACCTTTCAATGTTAACTTACTGAGCATTCAATAACTCCTTATGCCGCACAATGCGAACAGTTCTATCTCTAAAATATTTACCGTAAGGTGTACGTGTAGATAATTGACCGTACAGGTGGTGTAAAATAAGATTATCACCCACATAAATAGCAGCATGATTTGTGACTTGCGAACCAATGCGCATCATAATCATGTCTCCGACTTTCATATCATTCAGACCGACTTCAACAAATCCTTCTGCTTGCCAATTATCATCATAAAGATGCTCTTTGCCACTATCCCACCATTCTCGAGGCACTGAATAATTGTTTAATTTAATCCCATATTCACGATCATAATAATCCATTATTAATGACCAACAATCAGCGTGACCAAGCAACCATTGCCGTCCTGTATAATCTCGATTTATTCGTGGCGATATTGTGCAAAAGTCACCATCAGGAGCAGACATTATTCCCCATTCAATACCTGTATAATCACATTGAATACGGTCAAACTCTGACGGAACCAGTGACGTAACATCAGGATGAGAATGAATAATCATGATAATTTCACCTTGTTTTTCTGCAGCTATCTGTTCTTCTGGTGATATTAAAAAATGCGCTTTTGGATTATCTGAAATGTTTTTACAAGGTAGATAGATCTGTTTTTTTCCCGTATCAATAATGAATCCACAAGCTTCATTTGGGTATTCGCTATCCACATGCTTTTTGATTGAATCTAGTAATTTTTGTCGCATATTACTTACCTTGAAGATTAGCCGCAGGAAAACCACCAAACGGAAGAGGTTTATTACCATGTCGGGCTTTACAATCTTTTAATAGTCCTCCACATTCATCTTTTGCCGGATCTTCAACGGCAATTCCGTCTTTGGTGAAAAACTTATTTCCGGCATAATCACAGCCTGTACCTGAGCGGTACCATCCACGCATACACCAAGTACATATTGTTGTGATTTGCCTGGTAGGCAATTGTAAATTTTGAATATCAAATGGCGAACAAAGTTCAAATTCAACAATAGCTTTCGTTTCTTCGCGTTTATTATTAATAAAAAATAATTGAACTCTTTCTTGAGTTGGATCGGCTGTGGCATTACCTGCTAACCAGTTGTCTGAATCAAGGTATTTTGCCATTGTGGTATGAATTTTTACTCTCGCTTGAACTAAATCATCATAATCTATACACAATCTAGTCACTCTTCCGTCAATATTACCGATTGACAATTTAGGGGTAGGTTGTGCACCCGTACTACTTAATTCAAGATCACTTAATTCATACGGATACGGTAAATATTCTTTACCTTGCCATTTTATAGAAGGTAAATTTCCAACAGCAAAGGAAGCCCACCCTTCAGCAGAAATATTATGAGAATGAAATCGCAAAACCTCATCAAGCCCAAATTTTGTACAATCAACTTCAATAAGTTGTATCAGCTCATTGCCTTCAATGGCTTGTAAATCTTGTGTTATTGACATGTTCTCTCCATCAATCCCCAAAACTTAATTAAGAAAATTTTTTGAGGTTTACATTTGAATAATTAAGGTGCATAAGATTGGACAAAAGTAAAACTTAGCTTTACCACATTCGAAGAGATAAATTCAGATTTGATTGATTCGTTTTGAACACGATATAATCTTTCTTCTCCCCACGGATTAACCCATTGAAAGGAATGAATAATATGGCTGTTAAGAAACTGACGGATTTCAGATAATTCGTTACAATGACCCGTATAGGACAAATCCCATGTTTCACCTGATTTATTGATTCCAGAACTCCAAATTTGCGAATATCCATCGTTAAATTTTACTTCTGTGATACTCATTTTTTCCCCTCCATTGGGGGAATGCATTGTTTTCCATTTAAATTTATCTACTTTCATATACTCCTCAAACAAAATTTGGTTTTGAATATGTCTAGGTAATTTAGTTGAATTAAAAACATCAAAATTGAGTAATTAACAATACAATTTTTAGATATAAGCGTGAAAACGGATATTTATTGATGTGATCAATTCTAACTTTATGTTTTTTTTGCAATAAAAAATTAAGTTAATTGTGTTGAAATGAATCCAGTTACGCGCTATAGACGACTAAAATACGATGATATTCCAAGAAATAGGGATGGTTAAAAATGAGTTGTTATTGTGTTTTAATATTCGAATAAGTATTAAAATTATGCTATTTAGAGGTTTTTAAAAGAATCTAAATGGTTAATATCATTACTTCATCGCATACATGACGTTGTATAACTCTCCTCCCGGTGAAACTGATTTTTTAAACATCTCATTCATTTGCCGTCTAATAACCGCATCTACTTGATATTGAACTTGTTTTGGATCGGTATTATTGCCATGAGTAGAAGTACTATTTTCTGAAGACATATTTAATACAATATTGGGATTAACAGTGATTGCATTTGAAGAAGGAGTTGTGCGTTGGGCTAATGCTATCGGAGCCGAAATAGAGGTATGAACATAACCACTGCTATCATATCCTTTATGAGAATCATTCATCAGACTATAAAGATAGTCTACACCTAATCGTTGAGTTGCCTCTTTTGTAAAAACAAACTCGCCTTTATGAACGATTCCTGCTGGTTGGTACTTATTACCTCGTCCAGTAAAACCGCCTGGTTCCAATGCATATCCCACACTTCCACCCGAAGCATATCCAAGAATTTCACCCCCTGTATAAGCTTGTTGAAGTCCTCCGGTCGCTTTTCCTCCACCACCAAAACTCGTTAAAGCAGATTGAATAATCTGTGCTAAAATCAATTTATTAATAATTTCAATTAGATTAACTAAGATAGTTTTTGCAAACTCTTGAAAGTTTGCTTTGCCTGTTGTGACAAGCGTTGTCATCATTTGAGACATAGATCCAATTGAATTTTGCGCAAAATCTTTAGCAACACTAAAAACATCTTGAGATGTTTCAGCAAATTCTTTCAAACCGGTTGTTAAACCAGCTATCCAATCTCCTTTTTGTAAATCTTCTTGCACAAAACTTTCTTCTAAAAGTTGAGCTGCCTCAAGGTAGTTTTGGGTTATAGTGATGATGTTTTCTTGACTTAGATTATTACTTGGATCTAAATCTTGTTCCTTATTTCTTTCTAAATTAATTCGACTTTGATACCTTGATGATTGAGATGATGTCATTCCAAAGGTCGCTTTTTTATCTGCAATCTCATTTTGTAATTGAGTAGAATTGTGAGTAATATTTTGTAAAATCTGTTGGGCTTTGATTCGACCATTGATTTCTTCAGAAATTGCCGCATTTTTTTCATATTGAGTAAGTAACGACGCTTTATTGGCTAGTAAATGACGTTCTTCTGCGGTTAGTCTACTTTTATTGTTTTCTTGTTCCAAGATGTTAATCTGAGCTTGCAAATCAAAGTATTTTTTACGTTCTGCCGTTATCGCACCGATCGTTGCATTCTGTTCTTTTAATGATTCTAATTGAATTTGAAGATTTTTCTCATCACGTTGACTAGTTTTTAATAATGACGGCGCACTATTTTTTGAAGAAAATAAAGTGTTTATTTTATTTCTATTGCCTTTATCGCCTTGAGGGTTGCCATTTAAATCATTTGATGACTTCAGTATTTTTGTTGAATTAGTGACTTTGGTAATAATTTCTTTAAATTTTATTATAAAATTATCTAAATTATCATTTCCTTTACCAGCTATTGATGAAATGTCTCCAAAATAAGCTCCAAGATCATTTAATTTTGCTTCAAACTCGAATGAATTTGATGCATTTTTAATTTCCAACAATTTATTTAAAAAAAGTTTAGCTTCTTCATTAGTTATATTCCATGTTTTAGCAAGTTGCTCAGTGCTTGATTTTACTAAACTAAAGATTTGTTCATGCACATTTCCCATTGCCTGATTATATTGTTCTTTACTCTCCCAAAAATCATCAATTTTTTCAGGTATTTCAATACCATTAGGATGCGTTCGAATATAGTCCAATCCATGAGTAATGATATTAAAATTAATTTTTGATTCTTTTAAAATTTCTTCAAACACACCTTTTGAAGACTCAATTGATTTTTCTGAAAGTCTTTTTGAAGTCTGAATAAATGCTGTCGCAAATTTAGGATTTATATTTGCTAGTTCCTTCATTTCTTCAGTAAATGAAACTGTTCCATCTTTATTTAGTTTAACAATACTATACAATTTTTCTTGGGATTCTCTTAAACTATCAGTGGCAGATACAGCATTATCAAAATAGTCAAACAAATCCTTACCGACGACGGCACCCACTTCAACTATCGTACCAATAGCTTTTCCAACAGGACCGAACAATTCACCAATTTCTATTCCATGTTCCGCCAGTGTCATTAATGGATTTTTCTTTACATTCGCTTGTGCGGACATCTGTTTTATTTGATTTGAAATCTGACTTAATGCCGCACTCATTTTTTCACTTGTATTGGCAAATGTTTCTTGCGATTCAATTATCCCAATTAATTGATACTTAGAGCTTTCAATTATTGAATTAAAAACTTGAAAAGCATGAGCATCAATAAATCCATTTCCATTATTGTCAGATAATTGTTGTTGCACATAAAGCAGATTATCCAATGCTTTGTTGACCGGATGAATGATCCCTAATAACTTATTATAGACCCCAATTTGGTTATATAAAGATTCCAATTGACGTTTACTAATATTGTTATGCATTAGTTTAGATGTATTTAGTGTTCTCAAACTTTTATCAGTTATTTTAAGCTTTACATCTAACTCGTTAATTCTTTTAATCTCTTTATCAAGATTACCTGTTTCAACTTTTAATGATAATGTAGTTGTTTTTGACATAGATTACCCATATTAAATAAACCGACTTTCGTCGGTTATTTTGATTTGTGTATGATTGTTAAGGCCTGACTTTCCATTAACCGAATATCATTAAAAATTTTTTGGTTTCCTTTAATATCAAGCATTTGCATTACCCAAGGCAAGCAATTATAGTCAAGACCTAAAATACCACTCATGCTTGTTCTCCACTGCGTTGACATGGCTTGGAATAACTGGAAAGCATCCCAGTTATCTGACCATATTTCTATATACTCATCTTCATAATCGACTTCCGATAGCCCAAAAGAATCAAGTTCAGCTTTTGAAGGCGTTGATGAATAAAGTGCAGTGGCAAGCTCTATGAGTTTTTTTCTCGTTGTCCCAACATCTCTTTATAATAAGTATTAGTTATTGCTTGCCAAGCAGCAGGATAGTTATTTAATAAGATATTTAAATTTTCTTGATTAAACTCTTCATCCAAATTCCAACCAGATACAATTTTTATCATAAATTCAATGATAGGTTTATCCTTAAGCTCGGTCTCAAACACGGTCAGTTTATCAACTGAATAATGTTTGAAATCAAAGCTAATTTGACCATCGTCCAATCCAGGACGCGGAATGGAAACTTCACATCTAAATGTCGGATCTGCAATAAGTTTAAATTTTGCCATGATTAAAATGTCCTAATTAATCTTTATAGAAAGTAATTGCTGGTGACTCAACTGTCGCACTTACTTTTACAGTTTCAATATCATTAATGGCTGTTGTTGGCGTCGGATCAAAAGCAATACGGACAGAGTCATAACGTGTTTCTTTAGCTTTAGGAACATACATTTTCATTGCAACAACATTATTGGTTAAATCCAACTGCTGTAACAATGTGTAGATAGGTAATGAGCTGTCATGAGCAATGGTAAAACTTTTACTTTTCGCTGATTTGATAGTCGGTAATTGACGTTCTGCATCATCATCAAGGAACTGAATTTGAATAAATTGCTGTTCACCACCTTCAGTAGCAACCTCTTTAATTTGAGGTAGTTGTTCCCATTCCGTTATTTTGGTAATAGTTCCTTGTCCTTCTCCTGCCGGGAATACCGTTGTATTACTAGTATTAATATTACCCAAAGTCACTTCATTGTTATTTACGTGAGAAATTTTTGCGACAATATTATTCAATTTAGTCCATGATGAAGTGAGCATGACTTCGTCCCCGACCACTAGTCCATGCCCTGAATTTAACGTTACCACCGCTTCTTTAGTATTAGAAATTGAATTAAAGTTAGTTACTTCGTTGTGTGATTTTTGCACATACACACGTGAACCATTAGGTAAAGCAAAACCCATAATATATATCTCCTTAAATTTTATTTAAAATATAGAATCAGCACGATAGTTAAAGCTGATCGGTAGTGTATAACAAGCATTATCCATTTTTGCTGGATAAACACTTGGTATAGAATTTACATAAAGTGAAAAGTTATGACTTGTTAACTCTAAATTGAGTGGAAAATGCTGAATAATTTCATCAGATATTTGTTGAGAACGTAACTTACCGCTATTGATAGGTGCGACAACAGAAATTTGATAAACACCTCGATAAACCTTCAATTTTCCTTCTGAATCAACGCTTGTTGTTACTTCTGGTAAAATATAAGTTCTGAGATAAATATCGGAATGAGAAAGAATTTCACTATTTTCATCGAAAACAGGTAAGTTTAGTTTTTTTGCAATAATATCAAGGTGAGATTCAAGCAATGCTGAGATTGTTGAAATCAAATTATCATCTCCTTAGCGACATTTTAAAAATAGATCTTGTTAATTATTGTTTGCTTATAAATTTCATAAAAACTTCAGAAATTAAGGAAGAGTTTTTTAAATTTATTCAATAAATTCGATTAGAAAAAGCTATTTACACCTGATAAAACAATTATCTATCACACATAAACAGTGTGTTATTTTGAGGTGCAATGACCTGACAGTAGTATTGTTGCCATCCTTCGATTAGGGCTTGGTTATAGCTGATTGCGTGGGTGAGACGGTAATAATCTTGTTGAGAAGATTTTGCAAGTCGTAAGGCTTTGTCAGCAATATCGCCGGTGGCGGCACTATTTCGTTCGAGGGTGGCGACTTTGATGCGCAACTCGACAAGACCATTATCCACATCATCACGTAAACTATCTGTTTTAACCTGTTCATCTTTTATTGTCTCAAGAATATTTGACTCAATTAATTTAATGGCATTGTTACCTTGTTTATATGCTTTAAATTGCGCTTCTAACGCCACCGTTTTAGCCATTGCCAGTTGTTCACCTTGCCAACAGTGATATGCAAAATAAAGCGCTAAACCGGTTATTACAATGCCACCATACGGTAATAACTTAATCAACAATGTTAATTTATTCATCATACTAATCCGTTTAAATACACCGTTTTACCACCATTTTTGACGGCAGTCAGCACTATTTGGCGATTATGAGTGGGACTGAATCCGATATGAACCCATTGATTATGCTCCTGAATAAGCTTATCAAACACGACTCCTGCATCTATCAATCGTTGACAGATTTGTTTCGGTGTGCCAAATGGCGAACGGAAGTCAACCGCCAAACCTTGAGTGTGTGCACTACTTGCCACCCCGCCTACCCGGGCATTTAATGCCGGACAACGGTAACCGGAAGTAATGATGATGGGGTGCTCAAGGGCTTTTCTGACCAGTTCAAGTTTTATTGCTGTTAATTGGATATTGGGCATCAGCGCTGCCGGTACGGAATTGTCAATTTTTAATCGACTGGCAGTCAATGAATAGGTAAACTCATCCAGTTTAAAATGTTCAGTCAGTTTCATTGGTTTTCCTTTTAATCATCATGTCCACGTGTTTTTTTTATTAATTGTTCTTCAAGCGCTTTAATTAAGGTTGCGCCCGACCACCCCGCTAAACCGGCAACACCGCCGGCCAGCTCAAACTGCCAGTTAAAATAACTGGCTGCCAACACCACCAGCGCGCCGGCAAAAGTAGAAATAAATATCTGAGCAATTAAAATCATCAGATTAAACTTATTCCCATTAATAATGTGATAGCAATAACTGGCTAATGACCCCAGTAAGGTGACAAAAAACAAATAAACGACAACATACCAATTGATATGGTCAGGCTCTTTGATTGGCATAGGTTTCATCTTCATCGTGAGCCTCCTGCTGAGGCAGTTAAAAATAAGAAAGGGTTACGCAGCACTTATGTATAAATTATTTTCTGAGATTGCTCTGCGAACCCGTTGAATTGTGATAACTGATAGTTAAATCGTAGACATAAAAAAACCGCAATGAAGCGGTTGAATAAAAGAGAGTTATATTAAAGAAGTTTAATTAATTTAATTTATTTTGATTTAATTATTTTATATGAATAAACAGAATGTTAAATAACATATTGCAAATTAAAAGCAATAAAAAAGCCCGCTTAGCGGGCTTAAGTAACAATTCTTGATTTTGAGATGATTATATACTTATTGGCGTACGTTGTCAAGATTAACTGTCCCACTTTTTTTAAAACACTAAATGTTGCAATAACTCCAGTTCAATGCCGGTTAACATCGTTTGCATCGATAATGCACCAATAATGTAACTTTCCCCACTACTTTTTATTTTTCGGATATTGCCTTCACTACAGGCTAAATCCTGCGCTATTTCACGTAAATTTTTAGGTTTGATAATTAATGTCGACGATATTTGTGTTTTGCTTGGTTCGATATAAACATGATCATCCACGATCATTTCGTCTCCATAATAAAATTTAATTAAGACTTTTGCTTCTTCTTTTATTTTCGCAATTTTACTGTTTTTCATCGTCGAAATAATGCCATCTATTATTAACCCGTCTTTATCTAAACAGACCTGTTTATATTCCTTTTTTTGGGATTGATATAGACTAAATACTTTGCGTTGTTGATAGGCTTCTTTTCGAGCCCAATTACCCCAACGGGTTAATACTTGAGTGATATCATAATCAGCATTCAAACTCACTTTATTAAGCCATTGTGTCGGGTTTTGATATTGTTCAACATTGATTTGTTTTGCTAGCATTATTCACCTCAAGTAGTTTCATTTTATTAACGTTAAATTAATAACTAGTAAAAGAATTAATTATCAACATGTTTTCATTCATGTTTTCATTCATGTTTTATCTCTCTTTCAGTATTAAAGTGATTTTTTTATATCTCTATTAGCACTGATCATGACAAAGATATTCTTGAAATATTCCTTTAAAATAACTATTATTATTAATAATAACAATAGTTATCATAAAAATCAATAACCAATGTTATTTGAATAATGATAACTTGAGTTATACAATAAAGTACTTCATTACAATGGGATAAAAAAATGACGACATTTACAGAAAGATTAAATTCAGCATTGAAACAATCTGGTATGTCTCAACATCAATTAGCTGAAAAGGTTAAAATTAGTCAGCCCGCCATTCAAAAATTACTGTCAGGAAAATCCAATACATCAAGAAAAATTGTTGAAATAGCCAACGCGTTAAATGTTGATTTATTGTGGCTGACAAAAGGTGTTGGCAAATCGAAATTAACTAAAAATAGTGCCAATGCAACAATGCTAGGTGCTATCGATGAATGGGATAGCAAAACACCACTTGATGAGGATGAAGTTGAAGTGCCATTTTACAAAGATGTTAGGCTTTCTGCAGGTAACGGATTTGCTGATGATATTGAAGATTATAACGGATACAAACTGCGATTATCACGGTCAACAATGCGAAAATACGGAATTGATAAAGACTGTGCCGTATGTTTAACTGTTTATGGAGATAGTATGGAACCTGTTTTTAGAGACGGGTCAACTGTCGGTATCAATCAAGCTGACACCAATATTCGAGATGGAAAAATATACGCAATTAATCATGACGGGTTATTAAGAATAAAAATATTGGAAAGATTGCCTGGTAATCAAGTCAAAATCAGAAGTTACAATTCAGATTATGATGATGAAACTGTTTCTTTGGATGATATCACCATTCTAGGAAGAGTCTGGTGGCAATCATCGATATTGGATTGATCGACACATAACATTTACCGCTTCGGCGGTTTATGTTCCTACCATTATGCCCTAACATTTTAATTTTTTATCGTAACCTCATTTTTTATTACTTTTGTTATTAACTTTTTTGATAACTTATATTATCATTATGGTTATCAAAACTAATCAACTTACCATAAAGTTAGCAATACCACGAGTTACTAATGGGGTAACGAGATTCAAGTAGCTAGCAGAGGCTTACGAACATACTGCGGTTTTGATGAGATATTCAATACAAGTTTGTGTAAACCAATTTATTGAATATCTGACAACTGGAAAGACAGTAATATTCTACACCCTTTTGCCTCGAAATCGGGGCTTTTTTAGAGGTTAATATGACAAATAGAGATTTTGTTAAGATGAAAATAAAAGATCGTTTTCATCCAGATTATCAATTAACGAATAGCGAAATCAATTTTTCTTTTATTGGTATTTTTATTTTAATCTTGTTTGGATTATTGCTTTTTTAGTTGAAATAGATAAACAGCAACGAGGTACGTGATGCATCAATTACACCGATTAGTTGAAAACGCATATGAAGCTGATTTTTGCAAAATGCTCGATAGAATTGAAAAACAAGATGCAAAAGATGAGTGGATCGATAAACGGGCTAGCGAACTTATAAAAAACTTTAGTAATGAAAATGATTGGCAACTTCTAGAGTTAATCAAACTGAAACTTGATAATCACGCAGTTAACGCTGACATTTATGATCAGTTCGTTTTGGATATTTGCTATTCTCAAGCAAGAGAAGAATCAAAAGCACAATTTATTAACAGGTATAAATAATAAGAATTGAGACTTTATGATCAATATTCTAAAAACTAAAATGTTGGTATAACGCTGTTTTAAGCGGCAAGCCAAGCAAAAATCGGGAAGAGATGGCGGTGAGGAAGGGATTCGAACCCTTGATACGTTGCCGTATACACACTTTCCAGGCGTGCTCCTTCAACCACTCGGACACCTCACCTAAATTATAAAGCCTGCTTTTCAAAAGCAGGCGCATACTATAATCGTCACAAAACAATTTTTCAAGTATTTTTAATTCATACAAACAATCACGCCAAATGCAGCAATTAAACCGAGTATGGCTACTGTACTAAATAATGCATATTTTAAATTTGAACACATATTTTTATCTCCAATTTTAATTATTCTATTGATCAACCGAAATGTTTAATGGAATGACATTACTGTTTACTTGTTCTTTCGCAATTTTGGAATATTTAGGCGCAAAATCAAGCAATATTTCAACAGCTTCATCTAAATAAGCATCGGGGCGTTTATAATCTTTTGGTAAGTCTTCTAATTTCGCAATTGGAGCCAAACCTGCGCGACTCAAACGTTCATTCATGCGTTTCAAATCTCGGTCATCATCGCTCTTTTGTTCATCTTCACGATATTTTTTATTTAAAGAAACAATATAACGACTATCCTTTTTATCATTGAACCGTTTAATATCATCTTGAATGTAGATAAATTCAGGATTTTTGGCAATTCGGGCTAAATGGTTAGATTTAAGTTCCGACAATAATGGCTCGATATTTGCAACTTTTGAATATTGCGCTGAAGGAATTTTATCCCACGGCAATGCATTATCTAAATATCTTTCACCGGTTTCGTCAACATATTTCTCATTGATCATGTCAATGTCAGGGTCAACCCCTTTAAGTTGCGTACTCCCACCATTAATTCGATAAAATTTTTGAACAGTATATTGCACACCGCCTAATTCAGGCCAATCCGGATGTAATCTTGCATCTACCGGATAAGCTATATTTCGTGAGGTTTGCACCGTACCTTTACCATAAGTCGTTTCCCCAATAATCAACGCTCGGCCATAGTCTTGCATTGCGGCAGAAAAAATTTCAGAGGCAGAAGCGCTGTACCGATTTATCATCACCACGATTGGCCCTGAATATTTGATACTTTCATTTTTATCATCATAAACATTGATTTTTTGTAGATTGTCACGCACTTGAACCACAGGTCCTGTATCAATAAATAGCCCAGTTAATGCAATAACTTCTGCTAAAGAACCACCGCCATTATCGCGTAAGTCGATAACAAGCCCTTGCAGATTATCTTGATTAGCTTGCGTTAATAGTGAATTGACTTTTTGAGTTAATCCTATATAAAAGCTAGGAATTTCGATAACACCAACCTTCCCTCGTTGATTGTCAATAATTTTTAGTTTAGCTTCCCTGTCTTCAAAATGAATTTTATCACGTGTTAGTTCAACAATTTTAGGTTTGCTACTATTGCCTGCCGGTAAAATTTCGAGTCGGACAACAGTTCCTTTTCGCCCACGAATTTTTTCAACAACATCATCGAGACGCCAGCCAATAACATCTTCAATGGCTGAATTACCTTGTCCGACACCAATAATTTTATCACCAATGGTTAGTTGTTTACTTTTTTCAGCCGGTCCACCCGTTACAAAAGACATAATCTCGGTGTAATCATCTTTTTGACTTAAAGTGGCTCCAATACCTTCCATTGATAAATTCATCTCAGCATCGAAGTCTCGTTTCTTTCGTGGCGCCAAATAGCTGGTATGAGGATCAATTTCGCGTGCAAATGCATTCATAAACACTTGGAACGCATCTTCAGTTTTGGATTGTAACAATGTTTTTAACACACGATTGTAACGTTTAGTTAAAACTTCACGTATCTCTTTCTCATTTTTACCGGATAATGAGAGACTTAACTCATCATATTTGACTCGTTTATCCCAATAATTATCAAGCTCTTCTTCGGTGCTTGCCCATGAAATATCTTCTCTTTTAAAATCAATATTTTCATTAGTTGAAAAATCCATAGGGCGTTGTAAAACTTTTAAAGCATATTGAAATCGGTTATATCTTTTTTGAATAGAAAGATTATAAATGTCATAGGCCATTTTCAAATCGCCATCTAACAGCTCTTGACCTAACGACGCTTGTTTATCTCTAAAGCTATCAATATCACGCTGAATAAAAAAAGATTTATTGCCATCTAATAGTTTAAAATAGCGGTCAAAGATTTTGGCTGAAAATACGCCATCTAAATCAAAATTACGGTAATGGGCTTGAGTAAAATAGTTAGTTACCCTATTTGCCACAATTTGATGAATTTGATCTTGTTTTAGTGTAGGTAATTGTTCTGTAACTGACGAATTAGTCTGAACTGCTTGGCAAACGATACTTGGACTAATAACACAAAGAACAAGTAACGATTTTCTTATACCTTTAAATAAATTACTCATTGCCATTCTCTATTGATTAATTATGTGCTCTGGTTTAACTGTTAGTTGCATACCTGAACCAACCTTCACTTTGATATGTTCTTTTTCAATATCAATGATCTGCACTTTTAATGGTTTATTGCCCATCGTAACCTTAACAAAATCACCAATTTTTAAAACTCTATTTTTTTTAGGTGGAGTATAAGCTCTTTTAGGTTTCGATTTGTTTTGTTTTTTAAAGTGCTCTTTAGCTTTACTTTTGCTCTCTTTAAGCTGTTGTTGTGCATAATCCATCTGTTCTTGGGTAATGACTTCATTGAGATTACCATCTAAATCAACACGATGCGAGCCAACTTTTATACTATATAAGTAACGCCAATTATTGGTATAAACACGTAAGGCAACACGTAGTTTCGTTTTGCTTAATTCTTGGTTTCCATCAAGACGTGAAAGTATGTCCTGAAATATGCCGATTTTCAAGGGCTTTGCTTCGCCCTCAATAGTAAAACAATTAGGAAATTGTTGGGCTAAATATACAATAATTTCTTTACTATTTGTCAATTGAAACTGTTTTTCCATCTGTTCTGCCGTAATAATTAAACTGTTGGGTTGTGAATGAATTGCGTTATTGTTTACTTTGGGTTGTTCTTTAAAGGATTCTATCGTTTTTTCTTTACTTTCTATTAGTTGTTGCTTAGCAAGATCCATCTGTTCCTGAGTTATGATTTCATGGGGATTACCGTCTAAATCGATCCGATAAACCCCAATTTTTATACTTTCTAAATAATGCTGACTATTCATGTAGAAATCTAACGCATCATTGAGTTTAGCTAAGCTTAATTTAGGGTTTTCATTTAATCGGGAAATAATGTCATGAACAATGCCCTTTTTTAAAGGTTTGACATTACTCCCGAACGCAAAAGAATCTGGAAATTGCTTAACTAAATAAGCAATAATTTCGTCATTTGTTGTTAATTGAAATTGTTTTCCCATTTACTTTTCCGTAATAACTAAATTTTATAAGCGCTAAAGTATATATCAGCTAAATTAATAACACTAATCTTCTTTATTTTGTTTATTGATGAAACTGATGAAATCTTTTATACCATTTCGCATTAGCCATGAAGAGACAATCGATTGCTCATCGGGTGTCAATTGTTCAAAAGCAGTCATCCAAAGTTGAAGAGGTTCAATGGGTGAAATTACATAGCTTGCACTCTCTTCCTCAATATATAATGCTTTTTTGACATCTGACGGTAAACTTCCAATATGATATTCGACAGCTTTACCTCGAACACCTGAACGTTTACGTGCAGTCCATTTTTCAGCTCTTGCTTTTCGATTAATACCTTGTATTGTTGTAGGCATCCCTGCAATGCTTGACAGCTCTTTAGATGAGAACCATTCTTTCATTTTAACCATCCTAATTTTAAATAACCAGAAAAAAATACAGAAATTAAAGAAATCTTGTTATACTAAATAAGAAACGAGTTATTATTGCAAAATAACTTGAATAATGAAATTACTCGTTTCAGTAATTTTAGAGCATAGCATAGATAAAATAAGTTATAAACTAAGAGGGAACAAAAAATGGAAATAAAATTCAGCGATTGGCATCACGCTGATATTATAGCTGCACTAAAAAAGAAAGGGACAACACTATCTGAATTATCACGCCGATCGGGTTTTAGTTCGTCAACTCTTGGTAATGCGCTTGTTCGACCATGGACAAAAGGGGAATTTATCATTGCTAAAGCCCTTGATTTAGATCCGGCCGAAATTTGGCCTAGTCGTTATATTGATGCAAAAACAAATCAGCCAATTAAGCGTGTTGTTTATGAAAAGAAATTAAATTTTGAATCATCCGGTTTAAATCAAGAAATGATTGAAGAAATGATAGAAAAAATAAATAAAAATAATCAGGAAACTTAAGAAATATTTCAATGAAATATATAAAGATTAAGTTCATTTGTTTCTAAATTTTATGTATTAACTGATATTTTCAACAAAATTAAATTATTAAACTATATTAATTTTAAGTGACTTCTTATTTTTATTTAATAATAGTTTTTTTAGTTTAATTAGTGAATAATTTAGGGAGAATATGATGACTCAATCTTTTATTGTGACTTCGCAAGTTGCATCATTATTTTTAATTTAGTAAAACTAGAGATAAAAAATAGTTTAATTGAGTTTAAAAACCATTCTTTTAAACAGATATTCTTATTAGTGATGCTAAAATCATGATGCTGTGCTAGACAAAATGATACTTTACGCTATACTAATCTGCGAAATTAACCAGACAATCGCTGCTTTGTTGTAGTCCTTGTAAAAGAGGAGACAAACAGAGGGGAGGAAAGTCCGGGCTCCATAGGGCAGAGTGCCAGGTAACGCCTGGGGAATTTTGGCGTGAGCTAAAATTTACGACTAGTGCAACAGAGAGTATACCGCCGATGGCTTATAGTTAAGATCAGGTAAGGGTGAAAGGGTGCGGTAAGAGCGCACCGCGCAACTGGTAACAGTTGTGGCACGGTAAACTCCACTCGGAGCAAGGTCAAATAGGGATTCATTGGCGCGGCCCGCGTTGAATCCGGGTAGACTGCTTGAGCTAATGCGTGAGTATTAGCCTAGAGGAATGATTGTCCACGACAGAACCCGGCTTATCGGTTAATTTCAATTTTCTTCTTTTTGATTCTCAATTTCAGCGACATGCACTTGTTTCTTTTTGTTTAACCAACGTTTTAACGCCAGCCAAATAGAGAAGATCAAACCTAAAAGCAATAACAATACAGGAATTAACATTAAAAGTGACATGATCTGCTTCTCATAAGTTTTAAAAATCGGCGACAAACCGAATAGATAACCTAAAGTCACAATCAAGAAAATCCATAATGTTGCACTAATCCAATTATAAATATGAAATTTTCTACTATGTAGATTGGATAATCCAGCCATCATCGGTAATAATGTTCGTACAAAAGCAATAAATCGACCGATAAACAACGCTTGTAATCCATATTTATGGAATAAAACTTCGGATTTACGGTGATATTTTTCAGGCAGGTGTTCCATCCAACCTTTTACAATTTTGGTATTACCAAGCCAAAGTCCTTGTAAATAACCTAACCAAGTTCCCAGGGCTGCTGCTGCAATTAAGATGACATTGATTAACCCGAAATGGAAAACATCAAGACTAATTAGCACACCAGTTAAAAAGAGCAAGCTGTCACCCGGTAAAAAAGCTGCCGGTAAGACGCCATTTTCTAACAATATGATGACAAATAACATACCATATAATGTCCATAAGACATTTGGATTTGATAGTGTTGCAACATCCATATTAATAAAAGCTTGATAAAGAGTAATGATTGTTTCCATCTATTTTAAAATCCTATTCATCTAAGTTATTGGTGATTAATAGTACCACCTACAGTTAAATTATTCACTTTCAAAGTTGGTTGCCCAACACCTACCGGTACACTCTGCCCTGCTTTACCACAAGCACCCACACCAGAATCTAATTCAAGATTATTCCCGACCATTGATATTTGTTGCATGGTTTCGATACCTGAACCAATTAATGTTGCCCCTTTTACCGGCGTCGTTATTTTGCCTTTTTCGATTAAATATGCTTCTGATGTGGAGAAAACAAATTTACCAGAGGTTATATCAACTTGACCGCCAGCAAAATTTGGTGCATATAAACCATAATCAACACTACTGATAATTTCATCGAACGTTGACTTGCCTGATAACATATAGGTATTCGTCATTCGAGGCATCGGAAGACAATCATAGCTTTCACGGCGTCCATTACCTGTAGATTGAGTATTCATCAATTTTGCATTGAGTTTATCAAACATATAGCCTTTTAAAATGCCATTTTCTATCAGTACTGTTTTTTGACTTGGCGTTCCTTCGTCATCAATCGAAAGTGAACCGCGTCGATTTTCCATTGTACCGTCATCCACTATAGTACAAAGTTCTGAAGTGACTTTTTCACCTATTTTTCCTGAAAATACAGAGCTATTTTTACGATTAAAGTCACCTTCTAAGCCATGCCCCACCGCTTCATGTAATAAGACACCTGGCCAACCTGCGCCAAGAACAACCGGCATTGTTCCTGCTGGTGCTGGTTTAGCAGATAGTGAAACTAATGCTTGGCGTACGGCTTCACGTGTGTAGCTATCGGCAATGCTTTCCCCTGTTTTAGGGTGAATAGTTAAAAAGTAGTCATAACCAAAACGACCACCACCACCACTACTACCACGTTCACGCTTGCCATCTTGCTCGACAAGAACAGAAACGGATAATCTGACTAATGGTCTGATATCGGCACAATAAGTCCCATCAGTAGCCGCAATAAGGATATCTTCATAACTGCCAGTCAAACTCGCCGAGACTTCTGTAACTCGTGAATCAAGCGCACGTGCTAACTGATCGACTTGCCTTAATAAGGTTATCTTTTGATCTTGATAAAAGCCATTAATTGGATTAATTGACGGATATTTTAAGCTATTTTCCAATGTTTTAAGGGGAGTAATTTTAATTGGCGTTTGTAGAGTTGTAATGGAATTTGCTGCCAAAACACTCTGCTCTAAGCGATTTAAAGCAAGTTGATCGGTATAGGCAAACCCTGTTTTTTCACCAATGATAGCTCTAACCCCCACACCTTGATCACGATGATAAGAAGCATTTTTGATAATACTATCTTCGATTGCCCAACTTTCATAAAAGCCCGATAAAAAGTACAAATCGCCATAATCAATTTTTCTTGAACCTAACATATCCAATAAACGCATAATATCTGAATGATTTAGGTTATTTGGACAAAGTAGTCGTTTACTTACTTCAGTTACAATCATAGATTCCTTAATTAATATTTCAACTTTAATAATTTTTAAAGTTCACTTATTATCAATATATTGTTAATTTTTAATATCTCAAGGCTTTGAAGCTTTACATTAATACCACATCATATTGTTCTTGAATATAAAGCGGTTCAACTTTGACTTCAACACGTTTACCAACAAACACTTTCACTTCTGCTAAAGCATGTGATTCATCATTATTTAAAGCATTGGCAACCGCTGCAGACGCATAAACCAATAAGTATTCAGAACGATGTGCTTTATGAACACGGACAATTTCACGCAATATTTCATTGCATACGGTTTCTACGGATTTGACGATACCGCGACCTTTACAGGCTGGACACTCCTCACATAAAATGTGCCCCAAACTTTCTCGAGTACGTTTGCGCGTCATTTCCACTAAGCCTAAAGTCGAAAATGAATTTACGGTCGTTCTTGCTCTATCTTTGGCTAAAAAATCTTGTAGTGATTGGAGCACTCGTTCTCGATGGACATCTTCTTGCATATCGATAAAATCGATAATAATAATACCACCTAAATTACGTAATCGTAATTGACGCGCAATAGCAATAGTTGCTTCGATATTCGTATTAAAAATTGTCTCTTCAAGATTCCGATGCCCAACAAATGCGCCTGTATTAATATCAATTGTCGTCATGGCTTCGGTTTGATCGATAATTAAATAACCACCTGATTTTAATTTAACTTTACGATCCAGTGCTCGTTGAATTTCGTTTTCTGTATCATAGAGATCAAATATTGGCGCACTACCTCGATAGTGCGTTAGCTTATCAGTAACTTCAGGCATAAATTCTTGCGTAAATTCAACTAATAAATCATACGTTAATTTTGAATCAACCAAAATGCGCTCAATAGGATCGCCAACAAAATCACGTAATACACGCTGAGAAAGTTGTAATTCTCCGTAAACCAGATTTTTACTGATTGGCCTAGCCATACGCTCTTGTATTTTTGACCACAGTCGTTTTAGAAAATTAGCATCTTGTTCTAATTCATGCGCACTTGCACCTTCAGCTGCCGTACGAACAATAAAACCACCTTGATCGGTAACATACTGTTCAACAATTTTTTTAAGTCTATCTCGTTCTTCTTCACTTTCAATACGTTGAGAAGTCGCCACGTGAGCTGAGTTTGGACCGGGCATTAATACTAAATAACGAGAAGGCAATGTAATATCTGTAGTTAACCTTGCCCCTTTTGTTCCCAACGGATCTTTAACGACTTGTACCATCAAGTCTTGTCCTTGGCGAACAAGTTCAGAAATATCTTTAACTTGAAATTGCTCTTGCTCAGTATCCGATACACATTCCGTATGAGGCATAATGTCTGAAGCATGTAAAAAGGCTGCTTTTTCAAGACCAATATCAACAAATGCTGCTTGCATGCCAGGTAAAATGCGGATCACTTTACCTTTGTAGATATTTCCAACAATACCACGCCGAGATTCACGATCGACATGAATTTCTTGTAATACACCATCTTCAATATAAGCGACACGAGTTTCAGAAGGTGTTACGTTCATTAATAGTTCAACTGACATAAAGATTCCTGTTAAATAGATCGCTAATTAATTGATCGCAAAGCTCCGTCTCACTAGTCGTAAAAATAGGTAAATTACTATCCATAATACTCCGTCAACAAAGCTTGATAGTAAATTTAATGGGGACATTGTTATAGTATGATAAATACTGACCTGAAATAAAAACATCAATAAATTATAACAAATTGATATGCCAAAAATAATAAAGCATTGTTGCCATAATGCTAAATTACGTATCAACTGGTATTTAAAAATCAGTAAATAAGCAATAATAGAAAAAATAAATGCATGGATACCGATTATCGTACCGGAAAAGAGATCCATAATAATGCCTAGAATAAATGCTGTCCCTATACCAACACGATGCGGAAGCGCAATTAACCAATAAGCTAAAAAGAGCATTAGTACATGTGGTTTGTATATATTATAAGATGGCGTCCAAGGTATAATTTGTAAACATAAACCTAAAAATAACGTTATCCAAATAACCAGTATTCCTCTAGGGTTTTTCATGTTGTTCTCCTTGATCGCCCCATAATAGTAATAGATAACGTAGTCGTTTTAAATCAGCAGTCGGAGTAGCTGAAATAATGGGTGATGAATCACTGATATCAATTTTAACTGAACTTACTACCGCAACAGGATAGCCTTCTGGAAATCGACCATCTAGCCCCGATGTGACAAGAACATCACCAACTTTAATATCAACATTATTCGGTAAAAAATCGAGTGTTAAATCATTATTACATCCATTACCGACAGCAACCATAGCAATATCATTTCTTTGCACTTGAACAGGTATGGCATGTTGAAAATCACAAACTAAAATAGCTCGACTCGTGTTTTGAGCTGTCTCATAAATCTGTCCAACAATACCTTTTTCATCAATCACAGGTTGCCCAACATATACTCCTTCATGTTGCCCTTTATTGATAACGATCTGATAAGCGTAAGGATTAGTATCAGCTAATAAAACTTGAGCAGCCATTTTATGCTCTTCATGCCATAAAGGTGCTTTCAATAATTCCCGTAATCGATTATTTTCGTGTCTTAAATGTGCAAGTAGTAGCAGATCAGCTTTTTTATTTAATAATTCTTCAGATAATCTTTCGTTTTCATTGACTAATTCTTCTCTGGATTTCGACATTTCATAGAGTGAATCATACGATGCTGCCGGTGAATTAGAAATGTAATAAAGTGGCGAAATAATAGTATCAAGATAATATCGAATTTCTTTAAATGGACGATAATTAACATCAAAAACTATTAAAATTAAAGCAAGTGCCATAGAAATAAATAGTTGCACACTAAGCGGTGAACGATTAGAAAAAAGTAATTTCATTGTTCAATACTTACCTGTTATATACTTAAGCGCTATTGATACAAAGATGTGACTCCGTCGACAATGTCGACGGATAAGAAAGTATGATATTGAATAATTTACCACTTTATTGCACTAAATGAAATGGTAACTAAGACAAATCTTAATCTTCACTGAAAAGATCACCACCATGCATGTCTACCATATCCAGTGCTTTTCCTCCGCCTCGTGCTACACAAGTAAGCGGATCTTCAGCGACAACAACATGGATACCCGTTTCAGCGGCTAACAATTTATCGATATTACGTAATAACGCACCACCACCTGTTAACACCATACCATGTTCAGAAATATCAGAAGCAAGTTCTGGCGGACACTGCTCTAAAGCGACCTTGACAGCACTCACGATACCACTTAATGGTTCTTGTAACGCTTCTAAAATCTCATTCGAGTTCAACGTAAAGCTACGAGGAACACCTTCTGCTAAATTTCGACCACGAACTTCAATCTCAAGAACTTCATCACCCGGATAAGCGCTACCAATGAAATGTTTAATTTTTTCGGCTGTTGCTTCTCCAATGAGAGCGCCATAATTACGACGAACATAGTTGATAATAGCTTCATCAAATCGGTCACCACCTATTCGAGCAGAAGCAGAATAAACCACACCATTAAGGGAAATCACCGCAACTTCTGTTGTTCCGCCGCCGATATCAACCACCATCGATCCCGTTGGTGACGAGACGGGTAAGTCTGCACCGATAGCGGCTGCCATTGGTTCTTCAATTAAATAAACTTCACGGGCACCTGCCCCTAATGCCGATTCCCGAATAGCACGACGTTCAACCTGTGTTGCCCCAACAGGCACACAAACAAGAACACGCGGGCTAGGTCTTAAAAAACTATGGCTGTGCACTTGGCGAATAAAATACTGTAACATTTTTTCTGTGACAGAAAAGTCAGCGATAACACCATCTTTCATTGGTCTAATAGCTGCAATATTACCTGGAGTACGCCCTAACATCTGTTTCGCAGCCTGTCCGACAGCAGCAACACTTTTCGGTGTTCCAGAACGATCTTGTCGAATGGCAACAACGGAAGGTTCGTTTAATACGATCCCTTGCCCTTTTACATAAATAAGTGTATTGGCTGTACCTAAATCAATAGATAAATCATTTGAAAACAAGCCGCGAACTTTTTTGAACATAATAAAAACTTTTCCTAGAATTAATCTTGTTTAAGTATATTTAGAGTTTGAAGCAAGCTAATTATAAAATATAATTTTCTTGTAAAATCGGTCAAAATAATATCTTATTTAGTCTGTCAATTCCATAGCAAGCCTCAATAATAATTGAGTTATAATATTGTATCGCAATTATAAAATAATACCTAGAAAATAGTATAGCAATAGATTGTAAAGGAGATATATAATGACAAATTATATTTTACAGTGTATCCTGCGGCGTTAATGTTGAGTTACTGCCTTATTATCACGTTAAAAGATTTCTTTTAAGATATTAAGGATGCATTAATTAATTGTTACTTATATCAAATAAACACGGTGTAATTCATGGATATACGCAAAATTAAAAAATTAATTGAGTTAGTTGAAGAGTCAGGAATTTCAGAACTTGAAATCTCTGAAGGTGAAGAATCAGTACGTATTAGCCGTTCAGTGGCAACAACAAGCTATTCTGCGCCTGTACAAAATATTCAAATTCCTCAAGCTGCTCCTGTTGTAGTAACATCAGCTTCTTCTAATGGAGAAGTGGCTAATGAAGTCGAGCCTGTTGCTGTTTCTGGAACAACAATAAAATCCCCAATGGTTGGTACTTTTTATCGTACACCTAGCCCTGAATCAAAAGCGTTTGTTGAAGTTGGGCAAACAGTGAATGTGGGCGATGTACTTTGCATTGTCGAAGCGATGAAAATGATGAATCAAATTGAATCAGAAAAAGCTGGGACTATTAAAGCTATTTTAGTTGAAAATGGTCAACCCGTTGAATTTGATCAACCATTATTCATTATTGAATAATCAGAATTTATTAATTAATTTTTACGATTAAGAGATTGAATATGCTTGATAAAATTCTTATTGCTAATCGCGGTGAAATTGCGCTACGTATATTACGTGCATGTAAAGAACTTGGCATTAAAACTGTTGCTGTTCATTCTTTGGCAGATAAAGATTTAAAACATGTCTTACTTGCAGATGAAACTGTCTGTATCGGTCCTGCAGCGTCTGCCAAAAGCTATCTTAATATACCGGCATTAATTTCAGCGGCCGAAGTTACCGGTGCAGCTGCGATTCATCCTGGATATGGATTCTTATCAGAAAATGCTGATTTTGCAGAGCAAGTTGAACGTTCTGGTTTTATTTTTGTCGGTCCAAAACCAGACACGATTCGTTTAATGGGTGATAAAGTATCTGCGATTGAAGCCATGAAAAAAGCAGGTGTGCCTTGTGTACCTGGTTCTGATGGTCCATTGAGCAATAATATTGATACAAATAAACAGATAGCCAAAAAAATAGGTTATCCCGTCATTATTAAAGCTTCAGGTGGCGGTGGTGGTCGTGGTATGCGTATTGTTCGTGATGAAAAAGATCTAGAACAATCCATTAAAATGACCAAATTAGAAGCCAAAACTGCCTTCAATAATGATATGGTTTATATGGAAAAATTCCTTGAAAATCCACGTCATATTGAAATACAAGTGCTTTCTGATGGTCAAGGTAATGCAGTTTATTTAGGTGAGCGCGATTGTTCAATGCAAAGACGTCACCAAAAAGTGGTAGAAGAAGCTCCTGCTGTTGGTATTACGCCTAAAATGCGTAAATTTATCGGGGAACGTTGCGTTAATGCTTGTATTGAGATTGGTTATCGTGGCGCAGGTACATTTGAGTTTTTATTTGAAGATGGCGAGTTTTACTTCATTGAAATGAACACGCGTATTCAAGTAGAACATCCTGTAACTGAAATGATAACTGGCGTTGATTTGATTCGAGAACAAATTTTAATTGCCGCTGGCAAACCACTTTCAATCAAACAGAGTGATATTCATATTAAAGGTCACGCGATTGAGTGTAGAATTAACGCAGAAGATCCAAAAACATTTATGCCATCACCGGGTAAAATTACTCGTTTTCATGCGCCGGGTGGGTTTGGTATTCGTTGGGAATCTCATATCTACGCTGGTTATACCGTACCACCATATTATGATTCAATGATTGGTAAATTAATTGCCTATGGTGAAACTCGTGAAGTGGCGATCGCTCGTATGAAAAATGCGTTAGCTGAACTCGTTATCGATGGTATCAAAACCAATATTGATCTTCACATTGAAATTATGAATGATAAAAACTTCCAAAAAGGTGGAACAAATATCCATTACTTAGAGAAAAAACTAGGTATTTATGAGTAGTCCATTAATGTCTAATCTCGACAATAATATTGTTATTTTAGCGTGTTAATTGCTTGATTTGTCCAATCATTAACATAAAACTTAACGGTTCTACTTATCCGCCGACTTATGTCGGCGGTGTTATTTTTACTGCTTAACTTCTTAATCCTTTACCACTTTCAATCAAACGCCACACAGCGATATATAAAATCACCACAAACAAGATAAGCATTGAAAAAGTGATCCATAGTGAAACATCTGTGGTACCAAGAAAACCATAACGAAAACCATTAATCATATAGACAATAGGATTTAATTTAGATACCCATTGCCAAAATGTTGGCAGTAACGTGATTGAATAAAATACCCCCCCAAGATAAGTTAACGGCGTTAACACAAATGTTGGCACAATACTAATATCATCAAATGTTTTAGCATAAACTGCATTTAACAGTCCAGCTAACGAGAATAGTATTGAAGTTAATAGTAGTGTGAAAATAACGAATACCCAAGAATGAACTTCATAAGTCACAAAAAAAAGGGATACCATTGTCACTAAAGCACCAGTTAAAATACCTCGAATAACGCCACCACCAACAAATCCCCAAATTAAGATATGTGTTGGTACAGGTGCAACTAAAAGTTCTTCGATATTACGTTGAAATTTAGCACTAAAAAATGATGAACAAACATTTGTATAAGAGTTGGTAATTACCGACATCATAATTAATCCCGGTACAATAAATGCCATATAACTATGACCACCCATATTGCCAACTCGTGACCCAATTAAATTGCCAAAGATAATAAAGTAAAGCGACATAGTTATAACAGGAGGAATTAAGGTTTGAATCCAAATTCTTAAAAATCGTATCACCTCTTTACGCCAGATACTTTTTAGGGCTATCCAGTATAAGTTATTCATTATCGGCTCCTTTTGTTTGAGTATCATTACGCACTAAATCAACAAATAACTCTTCAAGTCGATTGGTTTTATTGCGCATACTGATAACTTTGATTTGTTGTTGATTAAGTTGCTCAAACAATTGATTTAATCCATGCTGTTTATCGACTTTAACTTCCAACACGCCTGGCTCTACATTGGTAAATGCATAATCGTTTAAAACTATAGGCTGACTGGTTGGTAAATAATCGATAATAATCGTTTCAGATTGACTATTCGCCAGTAAATCACGCATAGAGGAATTAGCAATGAGTTCACCATGTTGAATAATACCAATATGCCGACATAACATTTCTGCTTCTTCTAAATAATGTGTGGTCAAAATAATCGTAATACCCTGACGATTGATTTCTCTTAAAAAATCCCACATAGAACGTCGTAATTCAATATCAACCCCTGCCGTTGGTTCATCAAGAATTAATAATTTAGGTTCATGAACTAATGCTCTTGCTATCATGAGTCGTCTTTTCATGCCACCTGATAACATACCTGCTCGGCTATTACGCTTATCCCAAAGATCTAAAATACGTAAATATTTTTCAGCACGTTCAAGTGCTAATTTACGGGGTAATCCGTAATATCCACCTTGGTTTGCAACAATTTGCAGTACTTCTTCAAACTGATTGAAATTAAATTCTTGAGGCACTAACCCTAACTGCCTTTTGGCGTTGACAATATCTTTATCTAAATCAAATCCAAAAATTTTAACTTGACCCGATGTTTTGGTAACCAAAGAACTTATGATTCCAATCGTAGTGGATTTTCCAGCACCATTAGGCCCAAGCAGTGCATAAAAATCACCAGCTTGTACAGTTAAATTAATACCTTTTAATGCTTCTACACCATTTTTATAAATTTTTTTGAGTTCAATTAACTCAAGTGCAGGAATAGATGACATGGATGTATCCTAATTGAATATTTTATAATTAAATTGCTATAAAATCCTATTTGATGTGAATTAATATTGACAATATAATTATTCATTGTAAAGCGCTTTTTAGCATTATTTGAATTGATTATATGGCACCCCATTAACAAAACATAAAAAAGATTAATGTTTGTTAAAATCAACTCACAAACGCTTAAACTAAGTTAAGTTAAAATAAATCATTAAGTAAGGAAAGAATATTATGATTAAGATTGGGTTGGTTTCGGTATCAGACCGTGCATTTAATGGTGTATATGAAGATGAAGGAATTCCATCTTTAATTACCTGGTTAACAAAAACATTAAAAACCCCGTTTGAAACCCTACCGCGTATTATCCCTGATGAACAACCGTTAATTGAACAAACCTTATGCGATTTGGTGGATAAATTACATTGTGATTTAATACTGACAACTGGCGGAACAGGGCCAGCTTTAAGAGACGTCACACCCGATGCAACAATAGCGATAGCCGATCGTATTTTACCTGGCTTTGGTGAACAAATGCGTCAAATTAGTTTGCATTTTGTGCCCACTGCAATTCTATCCAGACAAATCGGTGCAATACGAAACAAATGTTTAATTCTGAATCTACCTGGCAGACCTAAATCTATTCAAGAAACATTAGAAGGTGTGAAAGATAATGCTGGGAATGTGATTGTAAATGGTATTTTTGCCAGTGTGCCTTACTGTATTGAGCTATTAGAAGGACCATACATCGAAACACATGAACATGTTGTTAAAGCTTTTCGACCGAATAAACCTGTAAAATAGAAACTTTAGTTTTATGCAACTTTGATGCATAATTATCTAATAAAATAAACTGCTTTTATTTCTCCATTCGATAAAAGTTTTTGTGCAATAAAAGATAACTTCTGACTTCTATATTGTTATATCTGATTGATTTTAAAATTTTAAGCAATGTTTATAAATAAAATTGAATGTCAAAACAGTAAAACATTTAATCCAAAGGAACACTATGAAACAAGATGATTTCACTCGCGTATTTAAAGAGATGCTAAGTCAAGAAAAATTTAGTTCACAAGTTGAAATTGTTCAAGCTCTTCAAGATCAAGGTTTTGACAATATTAATCAATCTAAAGTATCAAGAATGTTAACTAAATTTGGTGCCGTGAGAACACGAAATGCCAAATCGGAAATGGTTTATTGTTTACCCGCTGAAATCAGTGTTCCAACGACAAGCAGCCCATTAAAAAATTTGGTTTTAGACATTGATTATAATAGTTCAATGGTCGTCATTCGAACTAGCCCAGGCGCTGCGCAACTAATCGCAAGATTACTTGATTCAATCGGAAAATCAGAAGGTATTTTAGGTTCCATTGCTGGCGATGATACAATTTTCAGTACACCAACGAAAGGATGTACGGTGAAAAAATTATATCAAATTATTCTTGAGCTATTTGAACAGGAATTATAAAAACTGATCAGTTAACTTTTTTGTTATTATTTGAATTTTTAATATTTAACCTATTGACACAATTAACAGAATCGTTAATTCTATACATACTGATTTTGTAATTTAAATCACAAGAACGAAGAGGCGCATTACTCAGGTAGATTATTTTAGGGGCTGGAACCGTTAATAAATGATTGAGGGGATGTAATGCCGAGATTTAATTGATAATCCAGAACTCAGTTAGATCGACTGCAAGGGCTGAATCCCTTGGGTTGTCACCCTAACAGGTGGAGCGCTTCAGGGTTTTACTCATTTTCCTTAACGGTAAATAAGTCATGACCTCGCTCTAACTCTGTTAAAAATAATAATTTTTAATATGAGGAATTCATGGAAACATCATTTGTAATTGCTAAATTTGGTGGTACCAGTGTTGCCGATTACCAATCTATGGTAAACAGTGCAAATATCGTTGTCACCAATCCGAATGTCAAAGTTGTGGTATTATCTGCCTCTGCAGGTATTACAAATTTATTAGTAGCTTTAGCTGAAGGGCGAGATGCTGAAGTAAGAGCACAACACATCGCGAAAATTCAATCTATTCAATATAGTATTTTAGAACAACTTCCTCAAAATCCTACATTACGTGCTGAGATAGATCAGATAATTGCTAATATTGCCTCTTTATCAGAAGCCGCTAGTCTCGCTACATCATACGCCCTAACCGACGAACTTGTCAGTCATGGCGAAATTATGTCTTCTAAACTTTTTGTAGAAATATTGAAAGAAAAACAGAAAAATGTGTTATGGTTCGATGTGCGTAAAGTCATGCGGACGGATAATAAGTTTGGTAAAGCCACACCAATAATTGAAGATATTAAACAACTCTGTTGTGCACATTTAAAATCATTGTATGCCAATAACATTATTGTTACACAAGGATTTATTGGTTCTGAAAGCACCGGTAAAACCACTACCTTAGGTCGAGGTGGTAGCGATTATACTGCCGCTTTGCTTGGTGAAGCATTAAATGCAACACAAATCGATATTTGGACAGATGTTGCAGGTATCTATACTACCGATCCTCGAATTGCGCCATCCGCTAAACGCATTGACGAAATTTCTTTTGCTGAAGCGGCTGAAATGGCAACATTTGGCGCTAAAGTGTTACATCCTGCAACACTGGTGCCAGCTGTTCGAAGCAATATCCCAGTATTTGTCGGGTCGAGTAAAGCGCCACAAGCAGGCGGAACAATTGTTTATAATACCAACAGTATCAAATCCGATCTGCCATCATTTAGAGCATTAGCATTGCGCCGCAAACAAACCTTACTTACGTTAACTAGTTTAAATATGTTACATGCACAAGGCTTTTTAGCGAATGTGTTTACTATACTGGCTAAACATAATATTTCGGTTGATTTAGTCACAACGTCAGAAGTCAGCATTGCATTAACCATTGATACGACAGGAACCAACACCAATGGCACCAGTTTATTAACTAAAGCACTATTTGATGAGCTTTCCACACTTTGCCATGTCGATGTTGAAGAAGATTTAGCTCTAATTGCCATTATCGGTAATAAACTGACATCAACCAAAGGTATAGCCAAAGAAGTATTTGGTGTCTTAGATGATTTTATCATTCGACTTTGCTGTTACGGTGCTAGCACGCATAACCTTTGTTTATTATCAAGAAGTAATGATGCGGAAGACATCATTAAAATTCTCCACAAAACAATTTTTGAATAATATTCTCTATGAGGAAGATAATCTCTTCCTCTTTATCTGCTAGTTCAAGCTAAATTCCATACTAAGCTAAAAAATAAATTGTAAAGCTTAATAAAATATCTAAACATTTAATAAAAAAAATTATAGAATATAGTTAAATTATTTTATGCCGTACGTTCATAAAACTGTTCTCTATTTATCAATTGTCATCAATCTTCATCTAGTTTTGTTATTAATATTTATACGTTTAAAAAGTGTATTACTTTTTTTAATTCAATTTACTACATCTGTAAACTAACATTAAATACAACAAAATAAGGGTAAATTATCATGGGTATTATAAGTTGGATTATTCTAGGATTAATTGCCGGTTGGATTGCTAAATTTTTCATGCCTCTAGGCAGTGTTGGGGTGGTGAAAACCATTCTACTCGGTATCGCGGGAGCCTTGGTAGGAGGATATATAAGTACTTTCTTCGGCTGGGGAAGCGTCACTGGATTCAATTTCCCAAGTTTGTTTATCTCAGTATTAGGGGCGATTTTATTAATCTATCTTTATCGTCTTTTCAGATAAAAAATTCGTTTCAAATCAAAATTGGCGGATTGCTTCCGCCAATTAATTAATGCAATTATCAAAATAATTCTTATCGATAATTCAATGAATTTTATTTTTTGGTTTAGCATCAGTTACCATACTCACCGCTTTTAAACCTACGCTTGTAGCATCAAAAAACCGAATGGCATAAATTAGATTCCTTTCATTTTCGTTGTAAAGATGTTAATAAGTAATTTCGTCGTATGGCGATTTTTGTTATATTAATCTCCAAAATCACTTATAAATAAATAGTAAACTAGAATGCTTAAAATATTCAATACATTATCTCGAGAAAAAGAAGTATTTCAATCCATTACCCCCAATAAAATCGGACTTTATGTCTGTGGTGTGACGATTTACGATCTTTGTCATATTGGTCATGGGCGCACTTTTGTCGCATTTGATGTTGTTTCTCGTTATCTGCGTTTTTTAGGTTATGACTTAACTTATGTCCGTAACATTACCGATATTGATGATAAGATCATTAAAAGAGCCCTTGAAAATGGCGAAACCTGTGAACAATTGACCGAACGTATGTTACAAGAGATGTATGCTGATTTTGATGCATTGAATATTAAACGTCCTGACGTTGAACCTCGTGCAACTCAACATATGCAACAAATTATTGAATTGGTTGAAGAGTTAATAAAAAAAGACCATGCTTATATTGCTGATAATGGCGATGTAATGTTTTCCGTCGATAGTGATCCTAATTATGGTATTTTATCTCGTCAAAATTTAGAACAACTACAAGCGGGTGCCCGTGTTGATGTTGTTGATGTAAAACGCAATCCAATGGACTTTGTGTTATGGAAAATGTCTAAACCAAACGAACCAAGTTGGGATTCACCATGGGGTAAAGGTCGTCCTGGTTGGCATATTGAATGTTCAGCAATGAATAGCTACCAATTGGGTAATCATTTTGATATTCATGGTGGTGGGTCTGATTTGATGTTCCCACACCACGAAAATGAAATTGCTCAATCAACTTGTGCTCATGATGGACAATATGTAAATTATTGGATGCATTCGGGTATGGTAATGATTGACCAAGAAAAAATGTCAAAATCACTAAATAACTTTTTCACGATTCGTGATGTATTAAAGCATTATGATGCAGAAACAGTTCGCTATTTCTTATTGTCAGGTCACTATCGCAGTCAACTCAACTATAGTGAAGAAAATCTAAAACAAGCCAGAATGGCACTAGAGCGTTTATATACAGCTTTACGGGATACCGATCCTAATCATCCTCATACCACACCAGACAGTGATTATTACCGTCAGTTCTGTCAAGCAATGAATGATGACTTTAATACACCTGAAGCCTATTCCACACTATTTGATCTCGCGCGTGAAATTAATAAAGCAAAAGCGGAAAATGATATGGCGCATGCCAATGAATTGGCAGCCGAATTACGCTATTTATCCGCTGTTCTAGGTTTATTAGAACAAGATCCAGTCAAATTTTTACAAGGCGAATCACAAGACGATGTTGATAGCACCTTAATTGATGCTTTGATTCAACAACGTAATGAAGCCCGCGCCAGTAAAAATTGGGCGTTAGCCGATGAAGCCCGAGATAAACTAAATGCTATGAATATCGTGCTTGAAGATGGTGCGAATGGCACGACTTGGCGCAAAAAAAGTTGATGATATAAGCTTAAACACCCATAAAAAAATGGGTGTTGATAATCATCTATCTTAATTTTTTATCCACTGACGTTAAAATACCCCGTAAAATATTTAACTCTTGTTGCTCAATCCGTGCGCGAGTAAATAACCGACGTAAGCGCCCCATAATTTGACCGGGGTGATTAGCATTAATAAATTCAGTTTTCAACAAAGTTTGTTCTAAATGCTGATAGAAACGTTCGATGTCTTCATCTTTGGGAAACTCAATACTATTTATATCAGCCTCTTGTTCAGTTAAAACAGAACCAATATTTAACATCGACATTCGTATTTCATAACAAAGCACTTGTACTGACATCGCCAAATTCAATGAGCTATAAGCTGGATTTGCAGGAATCCCAACATGATAATGGCACTTTTGCAACTCCTCATTAGTTAATCCCACTCGTTCACGACCAAAAACCAAAGCAACATTTGCATCATTATTAGATGCTTCTTGAATAATTTTATCGCCACACTCTTTTGGTGTTAAATTCGGCCACTGTAAACTGCGAGGACGAGCACTAGTCCCGATCACTAACCTACAATCTGCAATCGCCTCATCCAAAGATGAAAAAATTTGGGCTTGTTTTATAATATCACTCGCTCCAGCTGCTAAAGAAATAGATTGAGAATCTGGTTTTATTACTGGGTTAACCAAACAAAGATGCGTTAATCCCATTGTTTTCATTGCTCTAGCGGCTGAACCCATATTACCAGTATGCGAAGTTTCAACTAAAACAATCTTCACGTTATCTAAATAATTCACAATATCCTCATTAAAAAGTATCGAGTTCCTATTAGAACCAAATAGTTAACAGTATATAGGAAAAAGATGGCAAAATGCAGATTTGAAATCTGATTGATTAAAATCAGCAGAAATTATTTTGAATGTTAATCACAAAATTTACAGAATAAATAAATAACTGATTGACGAAACTGCAATAATTTGCCAATGTAGAGGTAGAAATCCCCCATTGAGTTAGCTCAATTTGTTAGCGAATTTTTTAGTAAACTTTTTAGTAAACATAGTGGAGGTCAATCATGACGTTAAGTATTACCAGTAAACAAATGGACATTACTCCTGCAATTCGTCGTTATCTTGAAGATAAGTTTTCGAAACTAGATAAATGGAGAGCACTGTTAATCAACCCTCACTTTATATTATCGAAGGAACCTGATGGATTTATTATTGATGCCACCATTGCAACCAAAGGCACACCTTTAGTTGCTTCAGCTAAACACATTGATATGTATGCGGCAATTAATGATCTTATTGGAAAACTCGAAAAACAACTCAATAAGATTCAGCATAAAGGGGAATCTCGCCGAGCCTTTGATAGCATCAAAGGAGCCGTACTGGAAGAGCAAGTTTAGAAAATAGATGATCACAAATAAATTAAAAGGCACTTTGATAGTGCCTTTATTTTTTAGCTTGTTATAATATTACACATCTATTTTTTACTTAATTAAGCCAAATGACTGTTAATCCTTTACTACCCTTGCGAGATAAAATTAATGAAATTGATGCGAAATTATTAGAGCTTGTAGCTAAACGTCGCCAAATTTCAACACAAGTCATTCAAACAAAAATTGAAGCCAACATTCCTGTGCGTGATTTAGAACGTGAACGCTCATTAATCAATTCACTTATTCATCAAGGAAAAGACTATCATCTTGATGATATTTTAATAAAACGTCTATATCAGGTTATTATTGAAGATTCCGTTCTACTACAACAAAAGATCTTACAAGAAAAACTTAATCACAACACCATAGCGACGGCAAAAGTTGCTTTTTTAGGGCCCAAAGGCTCTTACTCCCACTCTGCTGCGCGACGTTATGCGAGTGCTCACTTTGAAGAAATGACGGAATCTAGTTGTTCAACCTTTAAAGATGTTTTTGAGCAAGTCGAAAAAGGAGTGGTGGATTTTGGTATTTTACCTATCGAAAATTCAAGCTCTGGTTCGATTAATGAAGTTTATGATCTTTTACAAAAAACCAATTTACATATCATTGGTGAACTTTCATTACCTATAGATCATTGCGTACTTGCTATTGCTAATGCCAAACTGGAGCAAATTGACACTATTTATAGTCATCCACAACCATTTCAACAATGCAGTAACTTTTTAGAAAAATCACCTCATTGGAAAATTGTCTATTGCGACAGTACCTCGTCAGCTATGGAGATGGTAGCAAGCCTCAATAAGCCAAATGTTGCAGCAATGGGTAACAAAGATGGCGGTGAATTATATGGACTACAAGTACTTGAACATGATTTTGCTAATCAAAAAGAAAATATCACTCGCTTTATTGTGTTAGCTCGACAACCTGTTGACGTTTCAAATCAGATACCTGCTAAAACAACTATCCTAATGAAAACAGGTCAACAAGCTGGGGCTTTAGTTGATGCATTACTAGTATTGCGCAATCACAACATTGTCATGACAAAGCTGGAGTCTCGACCAATCCATGGTACGCCATGGGAAGAGATGTTTTATATCGATCTACAAGGTAATCTAAATTCTCATGAAATGCAAACTGCGCTCAAGGAACTCTCAGCTATTACCTTATACACCAAAGTGCTTGGCTGCTATCCAAGTGATTCCATTTCTTCTCTCATGTAATATATTATTGACATTATGCAAAAATTTTCAAATGCCGTGCTCAAGTGGTATGAACAGTACGGCAGAAAAACGTTACCATGGCAAATTGAAAAAAGTTCTTACCATGTTTGGTTGTCTGAAGTGATGCTCCAACAAACTCAAGTTGCAACTGTCATCCCCTACTTCAATCGTTTTATTGAGCATTTTCCGAAGATAACCGATTTAGCACACGCCCCGATTGATGATGTGTTACATTTGTGGACTGGATTGGGTTACTATGCTCGAGCCCGTAATTTACATAAAGCGGCGAAAATGGTTACTGACAAGTTTAAAGGTCACTTCCCTACTTTATTTGATGATGTCGTTGCCTTACCCGGGGTTGGGCGGTCAACTGCTGGCGCAATTTTGTCGCTATCTCAAAACCAACATTACCCTATTTTAGACGGTAATGTAAAACGGGTTTTAACACGCTTTTTTGCTGTTGAAGGTTGGACTGGCAATAAAAGCATTGAAAACAGACTTTGGCAATTGAGCGAACAGGTCACACCAAAGCATGATGTAGCAAAATTTAATCAAGCGATGATGGATATAGGCGCAATGGTTTGCACTCGCACCAAACCTAAATGTAACTTATGCCCACTACAAAGTGATTGTATCGCTTATCAAACAAACAGTTGGCAACAATATCCTACCAAAAAAACGAAAACAACAACTCCTGAAAAATCGGCTTATTTTTTGATGCTAGAATACAACCAGAGTATATGGCTTGAAAAACGACCGCCATCGGGTATCTGGGGCGGTTTATATTGCCCACCACAATTTGCTACAAAGCAAGCATTAATCAATTGGCTAAACGATTGTGGAATTCAAACAACTCCACCACAACAATTGATTTCTTTTCGCCATACTTTTAGCCATTTTCATTTAGATATCATACCGATTCATTGCATCATGGTTAACAACACGAAATGTTTAGATGAAAGTAATGGCTATTGGTATAACTTAACAACAGAAAATGCGAAAATTGGCTTAGCTACACCCATTTACAATTTATTGAAGCAATTGAATTCATGATTGATTAAATGAGCTTAAAATTGATCGGTTGGTTAACTATCGGTTAAATTAGCGATATTATAGCTTAATTATTCTTCACAAAAAGTTGAGAATCTATTGTTCACCAATAATTTAAGGAATTCTATATGGCTAAAATATCTTATTTAAATACACCTTTTACGATTAAAAAATTATCATTAAAAAATCGTATTGTTATGCCTCCAATGTGTCAATATCAAGCTAAAGATGGTTTACCAAATGATTGGCATTTTGTTCATTACGTTTCAAGAGCTGTTGGGGGCGTTGGTTTAATTATTGTTGAAATGACGAATGTTGCACCAAATGGACGAATCTCGCCAAATTGTCTAGGCTTATGGAATGATGAACAACGTGATCAGTTTAAACGCATTGTTGATGCCGTTCACGCCCAAAATGGCAAAATAGCCATTCAAATTGCCCATGCAGGGCGTAAAGCTTTAGGAGCTGATGATGTGGTATCTTGCTCTCCTCTTCTTTATGACGGCACTAACGAAGCCAATAAACAGTGGCAATATCAAATGCCAAGAGAATTATCAAAAAATGAAATCGCTGACATTATTCAAAAATTTAAAGAATCAACCCGTCGGGCCGTTGAAGCTGGTTTCGATGCAATTGAAATCCATGGCGCACATGGTTACTTAATACATCAATTCAGTTCACCTAAAACCAATTTACGAACCGATGAATATGGTCAAGATAAGTTACTCTTTGGAGAACAAGTTATTAAAGCCGCTAAATCGGTTATGCCACCTGACATGCCGTTAATTATTCGGTTTTCAGCGCAAGAATATGGTAAAGATGGATATAGTGTTGATTATGGATGCAAAATAGCTAAACGTTTTGCCGATGCGGGCGCTGACGTTTTAGATGTGAGTGGTGGCGGTGACGGACAGCTTGATCCAGCAAACACCCCTGATTTTCATGCCGGTTATCAAGTTTACTTGGCTAGCGCTATCAGACAATCGATAGATTTACCAATAATAGCTGTTGGTATGCTTGAAGATCATTACTTAGCCGATTACGTTTTAAGCCGAGGCGATGCAGATTTGATAGCAATTGGTCGAGGCTTACTCAATGATCCTTATTGGCCTTTGCGTATTCCTTCATCGCCATTTGTTCCGGCATCTTATCAAATCGCTTTTAAATAACTTATGCTAAAATTTTATCTCCTGTAGCACACGCTACAGGATAATAAACATCAGCAAATTTATATCTTCATGGCATATTTAATCAACTGTTTTTTTAATGGTGAACAATAATCAATAGTATTCATGCCTACCGTTCTTAGTGCCTTCTTAAATAAGTTATCCCCATTAAACATATCTTGAATAGTTTGCATTGCCGCTAACATTACCATCGTATCTTTACGACGCGTAAACTGAAATGATTTTAGATTACTGACCAAGCCAATATCCTGATTCTCATCGATTAATTTTTTTATTGTCGACACTAACAAGGCCGAATCTTGAAAACCTAAGTTGACGCCTTGCCCAGCTAAAGGATGAATTGTGTGCGCTGCATCGCCAACTAAAACTAAACGATGTTTAACAAACTGCTTGGCAAAGCGTGCTTTTAAAGGAAAAATCATTCTTGGGTTAATTAACTGACAGTGACCTACTTTATCACCTGTTAATTGAAATAATTGATGAGAAAAGTCGGTTTCAGATAACAAAGCTAAATTAGCTGCATTATCAGGTTTAGTTGACCATACTAAACAACTTTTATTAGGATGATGAAGGGGAAGAAAGGCAACAATACCATTGGGATAAAAAATTTGTTTTGCACAAGCATGATGAGGATATTCGGTTTCAACGGTTGTAATAAGTGCGTGATGAATATACTTACGTTCTAAAACCGAAATATTTTCATGCTGACGAATCCATGAATTTGCACCATCTGCACCAATAATAAGTTTCGCTGGTAAAGTAACCTGATCTGCCAAGGTCAAAAAAGCACTATTATCATCGAATACACTATCTATCACTTCTTGACTATAAATCGTTATGTTGTTACTAGCTAAAGCATAGTGATATAAATAATGAGACATAACGTGATTTTCTATGATATAACCTAAATTTTGATAACCATAATCCTTAGCCTGTGCTGATAAATGAGCCTGTCCATTCTTTTCCCACACATCAATTTCAGTAAACTCTTGCACACGACCACTTAAGCAAAGTGCATTCCATACACCAATTTGAGCAAAATAGCGCTGGCTAGCACCATTTAGCGCTGAAGCTCTGACCCCAATCTTATCCTTTGGCAAACTTTCATGTTGGTGAATATTTTTATCAATAATGGCAATTTTCAAATCATAATGACTTAAAGCACAAGCCGTTGCCAAACCTACTAAGCCACCCCCAACAATGGCGACATCAAATTGAATTCTCATAGCTCAATTATTTATTATCTAATTTAGGATCATTCTTAGATTCAATATCTTCACTCATCTCCTTTTTAAACCCTTTCAGCGCAGAACCTAAATCAGATCCTAAGTTTCGTAGTTTTTTAGTACCAAATAACAAGACGACAACAGCAAGAAAGACTAAAAGATGTGGGATACTAAATGACATAATAAAATCCTCTTTATTAAATTTTATTAATTCGTCTAACAATAGAATTGTAAACAAATGGTATATATATTTATACATTATACCTTTTAAGGGATGATTTCATAAGAAGTTTAAGCAAAAAAAAAGACCTGCATATAAATATACAGGCCAACATGAAATATAAGGAATATAAGGAAAGAAAACAATGAAAAATCCTTACACTGCTTATTATCCATTTTTTTTCGTTTCAGTCAACGTTTTTATTTGTTTTTTTATTTATTTTAAATTTTAAAAGAAAAAGGTCAAAAACAAGAATTAAATCTTTTAAAATCAATAAATAAATAAATTTAACGTAAGTAACTCATGAAAATAAATTAATTTGATATATATCAAATATAAAATAAAAAACATTTAAAAAGCAGACAAAAATCTTTTTTTCTCGTGGAAATAAACAAAATTCCAACAGAAAAACAAAAATAAAATATTTTTTTAAAAACACTATATTTTGATTTTTTAATACGCAAATTGATATAATTAACTTGCTATAAAACGAACAATTCAGACAAAATTACAAAAAATTACTTTTTTATATTAGCTTTTCATTTAATGTTGTATGTAAAACTTATAAAATATCTACTATAATTTGAAAAACGGATGTAATAGGAGAAACAAATCAGAAATGAATATGATTAAAAATAAAAATGTAAAAACATTTAAAGAAAGATTACATAGCTCAATGCAAGGTTTATCTGTCTCCGCCTTCGCTAAAAAATGTGATATGTCTGAAACAGTGATCAGAGATTATTTATCAGGAAAAACTTATCCATCTTTGACACGTCTGGAAGTGATTGCTGAAAAATGCAATGTTTCATATAACTGGCTGGCAACAGGCTATAAATTAGAAGTTTTAGATCCTAAAGAAGATGAAGCAGATGTCTACAACGAGAATATATACCGTATTCCCGTCTATAAAAAACAGTTACCAACCAAAGAAGAAGCGCAATCACAACGATATATTCGAGAAACACCTCCTGTCATGAACTATCCCGTTGTTGAAGGTTGGGCTTCTCATCGAGGATTAGATATCAAAAAATTAATCATTTATTGGGCTAAAGGGGATCTCATGTCGCCTGAAATCAACAATAATAATGGTTTAATTATTAATACTGAAATCGTTGAAATTATTGATGGAGCAATCTATTTAGTTGAATATGAAGATATTACCTTTTTACGTAAAGTTCGATTAACGCAAAATGGATGGGTTTTAATTTGTAACAATAACCAATTCCCTACCATTGAAGTCTCTAAAGAAAATTTTGATAAGTACCATTTTGTGGGTCGAGTTGTACAAATTATTAAAGATATTTTTTAGTCAAAAAATAGGCAAATATCGTTATTCAAGATATAATTGAAAAGCAAGAAAGAATAAAAAATGAACTCTTTCTTGCTTTAGTTTTTAATATTTTTAGAATCTGCAATAATAGGTAGTAAAATGTTGTTAAATTTCATAACTATCCATCAGTTTTAGGATATCTAACTCTATTCATTCTACTCGCAATGTTAATATCAACGATTCAATTTAATGAAAAATAGCAAATAATTAGGTCAATTATGTATCGATTTTTTGAAAAATTGGTGTCACCTTATCCTAAAAGTGAACCGCAACCAGCAGCTAAAAATTTTCTAGGTTTTATATGGCAATCAACCCAAGGCACTCGAATATTCATGCTGCTTTTAATTATATTTAGTGCACTCAGTGGTGCATTTGAAGCTTTTCTATTCGCTGCGCTTGGCAAAATGGTGGATTGGCTTGCGATTGTCGAACCTAATGAGCTTTGGCAAAAAGAAAAAACATCGCTATTAATTTTAACCTTAATCATTTTATCCAGCACTTTGATTATTGGATTACAAACAATCATCAAGCATCAATGTTTAGCGGGAAATTTTCCAATGCGAATGCGTTGGAATTTACATCGACTAGTGCTTAATCAAAGTATGCGTTTTTTTCAAGATGAGTTTGCCGGAAGAATATCGGCAAAAGTTATGCAAACTGCATTAGCCGTTAGAGATACCTGCTTTCTTGTTGCTGATATCTTAATATTTGTGTTGATTTCGTTTATAACTATGGCTGCGGTAATCGGTCAATTAGCCCCTTGGCTATTGCTGCCATTCTTTGGGTGGTGTGTTCTTTATGGCTTAGCCATGTACTATTTTATTCCTCGCTTAAGTAAAGTTGCAAGTATGCAAGCAGATGCTCGTTCTACCATGACTGGACGTGTAACGGATGCTTATACAAACATTATGACGGTTAAACTGTTTTCTCATGCCGGTAATGAAGCAAAGTATGCCCAAGAGTCTATGGATGAGTTTTTGATTACTGTCAATAAACAAATGCGGCTAGTCAGCAGTTTTGAAATCGTGAATCATTTACTATCTATTCTACTTATTTTATCAACGACTGGTGTTGCCTTGCTGTTATGGACAAATCAATTAGTTGGAATCGGAGCTATTGCAACAACCACAGCATTAGCGCTTCGTTTAAACGGTTTATCACATTGGATTATGTGGGAGCTTGCAGCTTTATTTGAAAATATTGGGGTTGTGAAAGATGGTATGAATACATTTTCAACTGCAACAACCATTGTTGATAAACCCAATGCCAAAAATCTAAATGTGACTGATGGAAAAATCGAGTTTAAAAATATTTATTTCACTTACGATGAAAAGATTCGAAATTCGGTAATTAATGATCTCAATTTAACTATTAAGCCCGGTCAAAAAATAGGGTTAGTTGGACGTTCTGGCGCCGGAAAATCAACATTAATTAATCTGTTATTACGTTTTTATGACTTACAACAAGGTAAAATTCTTATTGACGGACAAGACATTACCGAGATTAATCAAGAAAGCTTACGGGCGCAAATTGGTATGGTTACACAAGACACGTCCTTGTTACATCGAACTGTTCGGGAAAATTTACTTTATGGTAATAATCAAGCTACTGAACAAGAGATGATAGATGCGGCTAAAAAAGCCCATGCAGATAAATTTATTCAAACATTAATCGATGCTAATGGTAGAACCGGTTATGATGCTCATGTTGGTGAACGAGGTATAAAACTATCGGGTGGTCAAAGGCAACGCATTGCCATTGCTAGGGTGATCTTAAAAAATGCACCAATATTATTACTTGATGAAGCAACCAGTGCATTAGATTCAGAAATTGAACAAGCTATTCAAGAAAGTTTATATTCACTAATGGAAGGCAAAACTGTTATCGCTATAGCGCATCGTTTATCAACTATTGCCGCAATGGATAAACTGGTTGTTTTGGATGAAGGAAAAATTATCGAACAAGGTACACATCAAGAATTACTGGATAAAAATGGTTTATACGCTCAACTTTGGAAACATCAAAGCGGTGGTTTTTTACCAGATAGTCTATAAATGCGTTTAACGGTTTGGCACCTTTGTTCTAGGTGCCAATATCATTTTTTATTCACCAATCACAAATTTTTTATAAAATTCAGATTCGAAACGCATTATTGCACTATTTTTAGGCTCATCCCTTCTTTCAGGATGATATCCCGAAAGTAACTGAACAAAAGCGATAATTTTTCCATCTGACTTCTCAATAAATCCAGCTAAATTATAGCTGCCTTGTATATATCCCGTTTTTGCTCGTATGGTTTCTATAAAAGGCGGTTGATTAAAGCTTTTACGATATTGTAATGTTCCATCCTTCCCTGCAACAGGAAGTTTTTCAATAATTTTGAGATCGCGATCATGAGCTGAAATATATTGCAGAATTTCCATCATTTTGTCTGCACTGACAAGATTCAATCTAGACAAACCTGAACCGTCAACAATCACCAAATTTTCGAGATCAATACCAGCTTTTTTAAGTAAAATTTGTTTAACCGCATCTCCACTATTTCGCCATGTACCTGGAATTTTAAAGTAATGAGCCCCAATTGTTCTAAAGATAGCATCAGCGTACAGATTGTTCGATTTTTTCAACATTACGGTTAACAATTCTGATAGCGGTGCAGACTGGCTTGAAACTAATAATGAAAGTTTGCTATTTATGGGCTCATTACGTGCTGAAATCGCACCATTAAACGAAATTTTCTGTTGTTTTAACTCATTTTTCAAAACATTTGAAAAATAATCCACCCCATTAAGTACAGCAAATTTTAATGCTATTTTATCTGAACCTGACGCAATACATCCGGATAATTGATAGCGATTTTTGTCAGTATAACTGGCATCAAGCTCACAGTATTTATCATTCAGATCTTTACTGTTTTTAGCTATGGTTTTAACATTACCTGTCACCGTGACAGGAATATTTGAGGAAACAGAAATAGAGGCTTTAGCACCGACCTTACCCGGTTTGATTGTCACATAAAAACAATTATCATCGATAATTGCAGCTGACGGCGGTGCATTGTAACAAGCGGTTAAATTATTCCAAGACCAACCTTCTGCTTTATCGTGACTGGTAAATATAGAAGTATCTAAAATGACTTTTCCTGTTATTTTTTCAACCCCTTTCCCACGTAAACTTGCCAGCATATTTTTTAACTGTCCACGCGTAAAAGTTGGATCACCACTCAGTTGAATAATCAAATCACCATTTAATTGTTTATTGGCAATTGAACCATTAGTTAACATTTTAGTTTCAAATCTAAAATCCGCTCCTAATTCAAGTTCTGCTGCAAGTGCAGTGATCACTTTTTGGGTACTGGCTGGCTGTTTAAATTGATCGCTTTTATATTTAGCTAATGTTCTTGGTTTGTCATCAACAGATTGAACTAAAATTGATATATCACTACCTTTGGGTAACGAAGATACATAAGACTCAACTGACTGAGCTTGCAATATAGCGGAAAAAAAAGAAATAATAAAAAAACTTACTACTTTGAAATTTTTCATCAAAATCAGCTCAAAATTATTTTAATTAATGGGAAGGGATATTGAAAACAAATATATCTTTTTTTGTTATTGCTATCAATATATACTCAACTACTTTTATATATATGTTCTGTAAAAATAGTTAAATTTTGTTATTAAAAGATCATGACATAACTACATATTAGGCGATAAATTATGATTCACAACTCATTAGGCTTTCCAATTGAAACGGTCATCGTTTTTATTGTATTAGCATCAACAGCTATTGTTATTGATTTATATGCACATCATAACGATAAACCCATAAATTTAAAAAATGCTGTATTATGGTCACTATTTTGGATTGCTGTAGCTTTAGGATTTACTCTTTATCTATATCTTCATCATGGTAGTGCAATAGCGAGCTTATTTATCACTGGTTATGTACTTGAAAAGGCTCTCTCTGTTGATAATTTATTTGTGATTATGGCTATCTTTTCATGGTTTTCTGTACCTGAAAATTATCGTCATCGCTTGCTTTATTGGGGAGTAATAGGCGCCATCATATTCCGTGCTATTTTTGTTATCATTGGGACAGGTTTATTAGCTTTAGGACCTTGGATGGAGCTCGTTTTTTCCGTTATTGTTGCTTTTACCGGTTTGATGATGTTAAAAAATCAAGGTGAAAATGAAGAAATAAAAGATTATTCAAACCATTTCGCTTATCGAATAGCAAAACGTATTTTTCCCGCTTATCCTAAAATTGTCGGGCATCATTTTTTATTAACCTCTAAACAGTTAGATCAAGAACTTGCAAAACCAGAAAACAGTAACTTAATTGGCAAATTACCTAAAAGAGCTTTATACGCAACCCCGCTTTTTTTATGTATTACTGTAATTGAACTTAGCGATGTGATGTTTGCCTTTGATTCTGTTCCTGCTGTCATCGCGGTTAGCCAAGAACCACTCATCGTTTATAGTGCCATGATTTTTGCAATTTTAGGTCTCAGAACCATGTATTTTGTTTTAGAAGCCATGAAACAATACTTAGTTCACTTAGGAAAAGCGGTTATTTGTTTACTGTTTTTTATAGCAATCAAATTAGCATTAAATGCAAGTAACCATTTATTTGGGCATGGTATTGATATTAGTCCTATAACAAGCCTTTATATCGTATTAGGCATTTTAGCTATCGGTATTATTGCCAGTATCATTTGGCCTGAAAAAGATCACCACAAAGCAGATTAATCTTCAGACAATGAGTAGGAATTCATCCTACTCATTATAGTAATAATTATTGACGTTTTAGCGAACGTATAAAATAGCTTATCCCTAAAATTACAAACCAAATTGGTGTTGCAATCAATGCTTGACGAGTATCTTTTTCAAAAGTAAGTAAGACAATAACAAATATAAAAAACATCAAGCTAACCAAGCACATCAAATTACCACCTGGCATCTTAAATTGAGATTGTTCGTGCAAATTCACTTTTTTACGTCGATAAGCCATATACGATATCAATATCATTGACCAAATAAACATAAATAATATGGCGGAAATCGTCGTTACTATGGTGAAAGCCTCCATCACATTAGGAACTAAATAAATCAGAACTACACCACCGAATAAACAAGTACATGAAAAGAGTAAACCATTGGCAGGAACTGAACGACGTGATAATTTTCCAAAAGGCTCTGGTGCATCTTGTTTTTTAGCCAAACCAAATAACATTCGGCTGGTAGAATAGATACCACTATTAGCCGACGAAGCAGCCGATGTTAATACCACAAAATTAATAATGCTTGCTGCCGCTGGTAAACCAATTAGGGTAAATAACTCAACAAATGGACTCTTATTTGGTGAAATAAATGACCATGGTGTCACACTCATAATGATAATTAATGCAAACACGTAAAAGAAGATAATACGTGCAGGCACAGAATTAATGGCTCGAGGTAAATTTTTATTCGGATCGACTGTTTCAGCGGCGGTAGTACCAACCAGTTCAATTCCCACAAAAGCAAAAATAGCTATCTGAAAACCGGCAAAGAATCCCATAAAACCATGAGGAAAAAATCCGCCATAATCCCAAAGATTCGAAAATGCAGCTGTGGTATTCGTTTGATCTGAGTGGTATGCTGTGAAAATTAATCCTAATCCAATACCAATCAAAGCTAAAATCGCAATAATTTTAATCATTGAAAACCAAAATTCGGTTTCGCCAAACATTTTTACTGTTAATAAATTAAGTGTTAACAGTAAAACGACGGTTAATAACATCGGGATCCAAGATTGCAAATCAGGAAACCAATGCTGTGCATAACCGGCAATAGCAACCACATCAGCAATACCTGTTACCACCCAACAAAACCAATAAGTCCAACCAGTAAAAAACCCTGCCCAAGGGCCGAGTAGATCATTGGCAAAATCACTAAACGATTTATATTTCAAGTTGGAAAGCAAGATTTCACCCATTGCTCGCATAACAAAAAATAAGATAAAACCAATAATCATGTAAACAAAGATGATCGACGGTCCAGCAAGGCTAATTGTTTTTCCTGATCCCATAAATAAGCCTGTACCAATTGCACCACTGATTGCAATTAACTGAATATGCCGATTAGAAAGGTTTCGTTTTAGGTCATTGTTTGAGGATGTATTGCTCATCACTATTATTACCTTTTATTCCGTAATTTTCGATTTTTTAAGGAATATAGGACTATAAATTCAATATTGCTAAATCGCAAGCTGATTTTTTATGAAAACTTTTTATTGTCCGTTAATAATTATGAGTAGTTTCTTATAATATAATTGTGTAGCATATTCAATACTGTTTATTATTGATAATAACTAATTAGATGAAAAAAAAACTCAATCATTATCTTTTCATTGTTTTTATTGCCTTTTTTACACTTTCGCTGTTAACCAGCTGTCAAGATAAACCCATTAAACAGGGTCAACAATACTCGGACGGGCGATTACCCTTATCACTTAATATCAGCTATCCAAATTTAGATACGCCTGTAAACATAACAGACTACATCATGCAGGTGGAACAAATAAAAACCGCATCGCCCGCATTATACAAACAAAATGAACATATTTATAAAGCTGTTGATGATTGGATTAATGGCTTGCTTGCTTCTAATGAATTTCACAAAGTAGGATTAAATAGTTACGAAATGGCAGGTCAAGATGGATTTGGAAACGTGCACTTAACTGGTTATTATACCCCAATTATTAAAGCCAGACATAAACCTACTAAAGAATTTAAATATCCTATTTATAAAATGCCGGTTAACTACAAAGGTCAATTACCAAGTCGACAACAGATTTATAAAGGTGCTTTAGCTGGTAAAGGACTTGAAATTGCTTATAGTAATTCATTAATTGAAAACTTCATTATGGAAGTTCAAGGTAGTGCCTATATCGATTTTGAAGACGGTGAACCTTTGGTCTTTTTCAGCTATGGCGGTAAAAATGGACATGGCTATTCCAGCATTGGAAGAATTTTAATTGAACAAGGTGAAATTGAAAAAGAAAAGATATCGTTACAAGCAATTAGAGATTGGGCAACAACTAAAACTGAAAAACAGCTCAAAGCCTTGCTAACCGAAAACCGTTCCTTTGTCTTTTTTAAGCCCCAATACAATGCTGATGTCAAAGGAGCAGCAACTGTACCTTTGGTTGCTAATGCATCGGTAGCATCAGATAAGTTACTTGTCCCTCTTGGTTCGGTGGTGTTAATGGATTTACCATTACTCGATGAGGATGGTCAATATAGTGGTAGACGAGAAACTCGTCTAATGGTTGCGCTCGATGTTGGAGGCGCCATAAAAGGCCATCATTTTGACCTTTATCTTGGCGTTGGAAATGACGCAGGTAAACTTGCTGGATACTACAATCATTATGGTCGGGCATGGGTAATTAAACCTTAATTTACGAACATCGACGGCATAACAAGAAACTGTTAAAATAGCAGGATAGAGGCTCAATTAAGGATAACTCATGAGATTATGCGATCGAGATATTGAAGCATATTTACAAAACGGTAAATTAAAAATAACCCCTCAACCAGCACCAAGTTCAATAAATGGCGCAACAGTTGATGTCAGGTTAGGTAATCAATTTCGGACTTTCCGAGAACATACAACTCCCTATATCGATTTAAGTGGACCCAAAGAAGAAGTTTCCGCAGTATTAGAACGTGTAATGAGTGATGAAATAGTACTATCTGAAGGTCATGTTTTTTACCTTCATCCAGGAGAACTTGCATTAGCCGTTACACTTGAATCTGTGACGATTCCTGATGATTTAGTTGGCTGGCTTGATGGACGTTCTTCATTAGCCAGACTTGGTCTTATGGTGCATGTAACTGCACACCGTATTGATCCAGGTTGGCAAGGACAAATTGTCTTAGAGTTTTTTAATTCTGGAAAAATCCCATTAGCACTTAGACCTGGGATGACTATCGGAGCCCTAAGTTTTGAGACTTTAACAGGGCGAGCGGCGAGACCTTACAATCGTCGACAAGATGCAAAATATAAAGACCAACATGGCGCTGTAGCCAGTCGTATTGATAAAGACTAAATCAGCATATAACCTTACTATAGGAACACTAATATGATAAAAAAAATATTGGTTACTCTTTTTATTTTAATTCTGATTATAGCTATTGGGATCATTTCACTGATTGTTTTTGTCGATCCTAATAATTTCCGAGGATTTATTTCTGATAAAGTAAGAGATAAAACAGGTTATGAATTAACTATTGAGGGTGATTTACGTTGGCATATTTGGCCACAAGTCAGTATATTAACCGATTCGGTAAAACTGAATGATACCGGTGCGCAAAAACCTATTTTGACCGCAGACAATATGCGACTAGATGTTGAACTGCTACCACTTTTTTCGAAAAAGTTGGTAGTAAAAAATGTTTTTGTTAAGTCGGCTGTCATCAATATTACCGATGATAGCAAAGGTGAAATGGCACATAAAAAAAACGCCAACAATATACCTCATAAACCTAATGAAGATAAACAAAAGAATGAAGAGCAAAGCAAATCAAGTTGGCAATTCACATTGAACAAATTTGAAGTTGCAGATAGCACTTTAGTACTACAACAAAAAGATACGCTAATCAATTTTAGGAACATTAACTTAACGGTTGAACAAAAAGCGGATAAAAATCTCAATGTTGATTTCAAAGGAAATGTTGATAAAAATCAACAGGATTTATTTTATGTTGCAAATGCCAATATTGATTTAAGTCAATACCCTGAACAGGCGACAATCGATCTGAAAAAATTTGATTATACGTTAACAGGTATCGGCATCCCTAGTGGCGAAATAAAAGGTAATTTGAAAACTGTTTTACATTATCAAAAAAATCCGCAAAGCGTGAACACGCAAGATCTTCTATTATCAGTTAATGGTAATACATTAACAGGCAACGTTAGTCTCAATTTAGCTAACAAGCCTTATTTAGCGTTAGATCTCAATGCTGATAAATTAAATTTAGATCCGTTTATTACGGCCAAAGAGAAGCCTAGCGATAATGAAAGTAGTCCATCACAGCAAACGACACCTGTTGTATCGACAGTTCAAAAAACTAATAATGAACTTGATTTCCTAAATAGTTTCAATGCGAAAGCTAAGTTAAATATTAGGCAAATCATTGCTAATCAAATAACACTTGATAATGTTCATGCTGATATCAGTAATAATGATGGTATTGCAACGTTTAATAACCTGAATTTTGATTTTGCCAAAGGGCATATTACGGCAAATGGTTTTGCCAGCGGCAAACAAAAGAATGCATTAATTAAACTGAGCAGTAAAATCAGTAATATCGATTTAAATGAATTCTTTAATCAAATCAATACACCAAATGATTTAGTAGGCGTATTTAATGCAAACGGAGAATTAGAAGCAAGCACCATTTCCACGGCTAACTTGTTATCCAGTTTACGAGGAAACGTTGCTATCAACATAGCTAATGCTAGATTGGATAATATTAATATTCAAAATATCATTCAAAATGCGGCAGCGAAGTATAGTAAAGATGTGCTGACAACCGAAAATCAACAAAAATTCACCGAGTTTCATCAAATTTCTGCTAATGGTAATATAAATAATGGTAATTTGGATGTCACGACATTAACCGCTAATTCAGAAACATTAGATATTATAAATGGTTCGGGAAGAGTAGGACTAGTTCAAAAAGACCTCGATATCAATTTAAATGTCAAAATGCTAGGTGGTTGGAATGGAAAAAGTGAAACCATTGCCAAATTACAACAATTAACGATTCCACTACGAATTTATGGTGAATTTACAAAACTTCATTATCAAATTGATATTAGCCAAGTCTTTAAAGATGTTCTTAATGATAAACTACAACAAGGATTAGATAAACTTCGAGAAAAACTCGAAAATCGAAATTCAAAAGATGATTCTAAATCAAAATCGAAGCAAAAAGCGGCGGATATCTTAGGTCAGTTATTTAAAAAATAGTGCTTGATCTGCACGTTAAATTGATTGTTATGACGATCAATGATGTTAATAAAAAAGGTGAGATTAACTCACCTTTTTTTATTCGATAAAGAACATTTATTTATAGAATAAATTTACTTAAATCTTCATCCGCAACCAGTTTATCTAAGTGATCGCCTACATATTTAGCATCAATAGTAATAGTTTGACCACCTAATTCACTTGCATCAAACGAAACTTCTTCCATTAATCGTTCTAACACGGTATGCAAACGACGAGCGCCTATATTTTCATTTTGTTCATTCACCTGCCAAGCAGATTCAGCTATTTTACGGATACCATCAGGCGTAAATTCGATATTGACACCTTCTGTTGCCATTAATGCTTTGTATTGTACTGTAAGCGAGGCATTTGGCTCAGTTAAAATTCGCTCAAAATCTTCAGTTGTTAACGCCTGTAATTCAACCCTTATAGGTAAACGCCCTTGAAGTTCAGGGATTAAATCAGATGGATTAGCTGTTTGGAAAGCTCCCGAAGCAATAAATAAAATATGGTCGGTTTTTACTGCACCATGTTTAGTAGAAACAGTACATCCCTCAACAAGTGGTAATAGATCACGCTGTACACCTTCACGTGAAACATCAGGACCTGACGAATTACCTCGTTTACAGACTTTATCAATTTCATCAATAAATACGATCCCATTTTGTTCCACCGCTTCGATAGCTTCATGTTTAAGATCGTCAGGGTTAACCAATTTAGCAGCTTCTTCTTCAATCAACTGTTTAAATGCATCTTTAATTTTCATCTTACGTGGTTTGGTTTTTTGTCCACCTAGATTTTGAAACATTGATTGTAATTGATTAGTCATCTCTTCCATACCCGGAGGAGCCATAATTTCGACACCAATATTAACGCCAGCAACTTCAATCTCTATCTCTTTCTCGTCAAGCGCACCTTCACGTAATTTTTTTCGAAATGCTTGTCTTGCTGTAGAATCATTATTGTTTTCAACTTGTCCCCAGCCATCTTTAGCCGGTGGGACAAGTACATCTAAAATCCGTTCTTCAGCTAGTTCTTCAGCACGATTACGATTTCTTTCCATCGCTTCTTGTCGAATCATTTTTACCGCTGAATCCGTCAAATCACGAATAATGGAATCGACTTCCTTACCAACGTAACCTACTTCAGTAAATTTCGTCGCTTCAACTTTGATAAAAGGTGCATGAGCTAATTTCGCTAAGCGCCTTGCAATTTCTGTTTTACCAACACCAGTTGGACCAATCATTAATATATTTTTTGGGGTGACTTCGTGACGGAGTGCTTCATCTAGTTGCATACGACGCCAACGATTACGTAACGCTATTGCAACGGAACGTTTAGCTTTATCTTGTCCAATAATATGTTGGTTTAGTTCGCTTACAATTTCGCGAGGAGTCATTTCAGACATAATATAATTCTCTTAAATCAGTTAAATTAATAATTAAGTTCTTCAATCGTTTGGAAATTATTGGTATACACACAAATATCGCCGGCAATCGATAATGATTTTTGTACAATATCATGTGCAGATAAAGAAGTATTATCCAGCAAAGCTCTTGCCGCAGCTTGAGCATAAGGTCCACCAGAACCAATTGCAATTAAATCATCTTCTGGTTGAATTACATCCCCTGTACCAGTAATAATTAGTGAAGCACTTTCATCAGCAACAGCAAGTAAAGCTTCTAATTTGCGTAACATTCTGTCTGTTCGCCAATCTTTAGCTAGTTCAACAGCGGCCTTCGTCAAATGACCTTGATGCATTTCTAATTTACGCTCAAATAATTCAAAAAGTGTAAAAGCATCAGCAGTACCACCAGCAAAACCTGCAATCACTTTGTTATTATAAAGACGACGAACTTTACGTGCATTTCCTTTCATAATAATACGTTCGCCTAGTGTGACTTGACCGTCTCCACCGATTACAACTTGCCCTTCTCGACGGACACTGACAATTGTTGTCATATTCTGCTCCTTCTCTTACATAAATATCTTAATTTGGAATGAATAGGTTATATATTGGGATGATAAATTGGTTTTCAACATCTTTTATACAAAGATGTTGTCAATTTATTGAATGAATGGATAATCGAGATTCACATCACATTGTAAAATCAATTGAAAATCCATATTTACTATGGTTCAAAGTTGATTATCATCTTTTTAACTTCAGGATAAAGTATTTGAGAAGGTTCCGGAATTACGGCTAACAATGTAGCAGCAACGGCTTCACGGCATAATGCATCATCGCCGCTCAACACTTTATGGTCCAACAATAGACCATCCGGTGCGATTTGAATTTGTAATTGGCAACGCTGACCTACATAAAGACGATTTGGATTAATAAATTTATTACTTATAGCGGTTTTAACTAAAAATTTATATTTATCTAATTCGCCGTTAGAAACACCCTTTCTTGTTGCTGGTGCGCTTGATCCACCTGTCGTAAGTTCACCTAATAGATCATTAACAGCTTTATCATTTGCTGCCTTTTGTTGCGCAGCTCGTTTAGCAGCTTCTTTTTTTTCGCGTGCCGCTTTTTCTTCAGCAGCTTTTTTTTCTGCTTCTTGCTTTTCTCGTGCTGCTTTTTCTGCAGCAGCTCTTTTTTCTGCTTCTAACTTTTCTCGTGCTGCTTTTTCTTCAGCTGCTCGCTTTTCAGCTTCTTGCTTTTCTCGTGCTGCTTTTTCTTCGGCGGCTCGCTTTTCAGCTTCTTGCTTTTCTCGTGCTGCTTTTTCCTCAGCGGCTCGCTTTTCAGCCTCTAGCTTTTCTTGTGCTGCTTTTTTCTCAGCTTCAAGCTGTTCTTGTTTAAGTTTTTCAGCAAGTTTTAAACGCTCTTTTTCTAAATCCTTTAAATACTGTTGCTGTTCCAGTTGCTTTTGCTGCAACAACTGATTCTGTTTTGTAATTTGCTCATCAACCTGTTGCCTTAATTGCTGTTGATTTTTTTGACTTTGTGATTGCCTTTTATATTGTTCAGATATAATAGATGGATCAACCATAATTGCATCAATCGATTGACCATTGACCGTACCGTAATTATCACTATCATCTTGTATAGCTTTATAACATAAAAAAATTATCAATAGCACATGAAACAGGATTGATAAAATTATGGCTAAACTGAATTTTGAATTTGATTTTTTAGACATTGCTGACATTTTAATGTGTTTTATTCTAGTTTACATTGGTTGTGTCATTAAACCAACAGATTTAACACCTGCAGATTGTAATAAGTTTAAAGCTTTTATAATTTCTTCATAAGGTACATTTTTAGCTCCACCGACTAAAAAAACTGCCTTTTCATTCAATGCTAATAACTGCTTAACTTCAGCAATGATCTGTTCTTGCTGTAAGCTTTCTTGTGGCACACCATCGATTCTGAGTGTATAAACCCCGACATCTGCCACTTCTAATATTATGGTTTTATTTTCAGAAGCTGAAACCGTCTTAGATTCGGTTGATTCAGGCAGATCGACTTCAACGCTTTGGCTAATAATGGGGGCTGTTGCCATAAAAATAAGTACCAATACTAACAGTACATCAAGCAATGGTACAATGTTAATCTCTGATTTAGTTGAAAAACGTGAACTTCTACGCATAGTTTATTTCCTGACAGCCACAGCTTGACGCTGTAAAATAGCTGAAAATTCATCAATAAAGTTGAGATAACTTTGCTCAATACGGCTGACTTTCAACGATAAACGATTAAATGCCATAACCGCTGGAATTGCAGCAAATAAACCAATTGCTGTTGCAATTAAAGCTTCAGCTATACCTGGCGCAACAAGTTTTAATGTCGCTTGTTTAGCTGCGCCAAGAGAAATGAAAGCATGCATGATTCCCCAAACGGTCCCAAATAACCCAATATAAGGACTAATAGAACCTACCGTACCTAAGAAAGGAATATGCTGTTCAAGATTATCAAGTTCTCGATTCATAGCAAGGCGCATAGAACGAGATGCACCGTCTAAAGCTGCCTCTGGCATATTTGGATTGATTTGATATAAACGGGTAAATTCTTTAAAACCTGAATAAAAAATATGTTCTGTACCTGTAATTTCATCTTTGTTGGATTTTGCTTTCTCAAATAAAACATTCAACTCGTCAGCTGCCCAAAAACGATTATCAAATTGTTCAATTTGCTTTTTGGCTTGCCTTAAAACCTTAGTTCTCTGAAAAATAATCGCCCATGACATAATTGAAAACATCAATAATAACAACATAACACATTGCACTAAAAGACCTGCTTGTAAGAACAGATTAACAATATTCAGATTTTCCACTTATATAAACTCCAAAACTAGTGACTTTGGAAGCCCACATGGCTTCATTTTAGTGATATCAACACAAGCAATAATAACATCAGCACTGCTAATCACTTGATTGTTCTCATTAATAATAGTTTGCTTAAAAATTATAGATGCCTTGCGAATTTGATCAACTTTACTATTAATAGTTAACAGGTCATCCAAACGAGCGGGGAAGTGATAGCTAATATCCATCTTTTTAACAACAAAAGCAATACTTTCTTGTAATAGCTTATGTTGACTGATTCCAAGTTGTCTTAGCAATTCTGTTCTCGCTCGCTCATAAAAAGCAAGATACCTGGCATGATATACGACACCACCAGCATCAGTATCTTCATAATAAACTCTGGCACTCCAATTAAATTCTTTCATATTTGTATTTACATATTTTAAAAGCAATATGTTTTATTATATCTAAATCTTAAATATGCTGCACTATGATATAGAATTACTCAAATGAAAACAATTATCATTTGTAACATATTAATGATTTAAATTAACGATGAATGAAAAAGGTGACGATTGTCACCTTTAAAAATACAGAGATGCTTATTAATTGTTATTTTTGGGTTCTTTTTCGCTGTTTGTTTGTTCAACCCAAAGTCCTGTAACAACGGCAAGCATACAAGCTGCAATAAGACCGATAAACCATAAAAAGTAATACATAATTATACCTTAATAAAGTGAATGTTTGTTATTTTCGATATGATTTTTATCAAGTCGTCCGAACATTTTAATATATGACCAAGTAGTATAGAAAAGGATAATGGGTAAAAATATCACTACTACAAAGAACATAATATTAAGTGTTAACTGGCTTGATGTTGAATCCCACATTGTTAAACTCGCATTAGGCATAATGCTTGATGGTATAATGAATGGGAACGTTGCTATGCCATAAGTTAATAACACACACGCAATAGTTAACGTCGATAAAATAAATGATAAAGCATTTTTATTTAACCCAGAACAAACAATGTTGAGTAAAGGTAAAACAACACCGAGTACAGGAACAATCCATAAAATTGGATAATTCATATAATTTCTAAGCCATGTTGATTCGGTGGATACCACTTTATTTAATGGCTGTGACGTGACACTATGATCTATCGTGCTGACCACTTCATAACCATGCATACCAAACATGACCCAAATACCCGCTAAAATAAATGTAATGACTAAAATTAAGCAAGATATTTGAGTTGCTTTTCGGGCTCTTAAATATAATTCACCAGAGGTCTTCATTTGCAACCAAGTGCCGCCATGAGCAACAAACAACATCAAACTCACCACACCGGTTAATAAAGCAAACGGATTAAGCAAACCAAAGAAGTTTCCATCATAGAAGACACGATAAGAATTATCAAATCTAAATGGAACGCCTTCTAATAAATTACCAAAAGCCACCCCAAAAACAAGAGCAGGAACAAAGCTACCAATAAAGATTGCAATATCCCATAAACCACGCCATTTTGAATTTTCAAGTTTACTGCGATAATCAAAGCCTATTGGTCTAAAAAATAATGCACATAGAACCAAAATCATTGCGATGTAAAAGCCCGAAAACGACACAGCATAAGCAAATGGCCATGCAGCAAAAATCCCAGCTCCAGCCGTAATTAGCCAAACCTGATTACCATCCCAATGAGGCGCAATAGCATTTATCATAATTCGGCGTTCAGTATCTGTTTTACCTATGAAAGGGAGTAAAATACCAACCCCCATATCAAAACCATCAGTGATAACAAAACCAATCAAGATAACACTAATTAGCAACCACCAAATAGCTCGTAGAATTTCGTAATCAATCATTGTGTTTACTCCCTTTGTCCTATTCTGTAGTTGGTTGCGTTTTTTCGTAATGATATTTGCCTGTCCCCAAAGAACTTGGTCCAAGACGTGCAAATTTAAACATTAAGAACATTTCAGCAACTAAGAACAGAGTATAAAGTCCACAAATTAGTATCATAGTAAATAATACTTCACCTGGAGTTAACGACGAATTAGCCACACCTGTTGGTAAAATATCTTGTATTGCCCATGGTTGTCGACCGTATTCAGCAACAAACCAACCACATTCACATGCTATCCATGGAAAAGGTAAGAACACTAATAATAAACGGTGAAGCCAACGTTTTTCACCAATTTTATTTTTATAAGTAGTCCATAATGCAAGACCAGTTCCTAAGATCATTAATACACCAAGACCAACCATGATTCTAAATGACCAGAATAGTGGCCAAACAGTAGGAATAGAATCTTCTGTGGCAGCTTTAATGTGCGCTTCCGTCGCTTCCGGAATCGTTAAATTATCTCGATCAGTAAAACGTTTGACTAAATAACCATAACCTAAATCAGCTTTGTTATTTTCAAACAATTTAAGCACCTCGGGATCTTGATTTCCTTGTTGGATTTTTTCAAGATTTGTATAAGCTAAAATACCGTTACGAATTCGCATTTCGTTAGTGGCTAAAATGTCTTTTAACCCTGTTACTTGCTTATCCAATGAACGTGTTGTCATAATGCCCATTGCATAAGGTATTTCAATCGCAAATAAATTTTCTTTATCTTTTTGAGAAGGAAAAGCAATAACATTAAATGATGCAGGGGCGGGTTGAGTTTCCCATTCGGCTTCGATAGCAGCAAGTTTAGCTGGCTGAACGGTTGTCATTTCGTGACCGGCTTCATCCCCCATAATCGCGACAACAATAGATACAATGAAACCAAACATAGCTGCCACGGCAAAAGAGCGTTTAGCAAATTCGCTATCACGTTTTTTAAGTAAGTAATAAGAACTGATACTTAAGACAAAAATCGCACCTGTTAGATAACCCGCTGCGACAGTGTGCACAAATTTGTATTGTGCAACAGAGTTGGTGATCAGATCATAAAAACTTGCCATTTCCATGCGAGAGTTGATTGGATTGAAATCTGAACCGATTGGGAACTGCATCCAACCGTTAGCAACGAGAATCCATAGTGCAGAAAAATTCGACCCGAATGCAACGCACCATGTCACAAGAAGATGTTTACCGCGACTTAATCTATCCCAACCAAAAAAGAATAACCCTACCATTGTTGATTCTAGAAAAAAGGCCATTAACCCTTCTATTGCCAATGGTGCCCCAAAAATATCGCCGACGTAATGCGAATAATAAGACCAGTTAGTACCAAACTGAAATTCCATTGTTAAACCTGTTGCTACACCAACAGCGAAGTTAATAGCAAACAGTTTTCCCCAGAATTTAGTCATATCTTTCCAGACTTGCTTACCACTAACAACATATACCGTTTCCATAATTGCTAGCATAAACGCTAAACCTAGCGTTAATGGTACAAAAATAAAATGATACATTGCCGTGAGTGCAAACTGGAGACGCGATAGTTCTACTATATCTAACATAATTGCTCCCTGTTCCTTTAATATGCCCACAAAGTGTATAAAGATATATCGCAATATTGTACATCAATATTTAAAGAATAAAAATTGATTAATGTCAAAAAAAACACTGTTTAAACTGCTTTTTTTACCGCATTACCAATTTCAGCAAGACTACTAACTACAACTACACCAGCAGCAGTTAAAGCTTTTACCTTTTCTTCAGCAGTGCCTTTATTACCCGAGATAATTGCTCCTGCATGCCCCATGCGTTTGCCGGCTGGTGCCGACATACCGGCAATATAGGCTATAACTGGTTTGCTAACATGTTTTTTAATGTATTCAGCAGCTTCTTCTTCCGCACTACCACCAATTTCGCCAATCATCACAATTGCTTTAGTCTTCGGATCTTGCTCAAGTAATGCTAAAATAGAAATAAAATCACTGCCTGGAATGGGATCACCACCAATACCAATACAAACAGATTGACCTAGTCCAATATCAGTAGTTTGTTTGACTGCTTCATAAGTCAAAGTCCCTGATCGAGACACAATACCGATATCACCAGCTAGATGAATATGCGCAGGCATAATGCCAATTTTACATTCATCAGGCACAATAATACCCGGACAATTAGGACCAATCATAATTGTATCACTCTGTTTTAGCTTTTCTTTGACAATAAGCATATCCAAAGTAGGAATACCTTCAGTGATACAAACAATTAATTTAATACCTGCTTCTATTGCTTCGAGTATCGAATCTTTACCAAATGCCGCAGGAACATAAATCACACTTGCCGTTGCCCCCGTCGCTTCAACAGCTTCTTTGACAGTATTAAAAACCGGCAATCCGAGATGAGTTGTTCCCCCTTTACCGGGTGTAACCCCACCAACCAATTGAGTTCCATATTCAATCGCTTGTTGTGAATGAAAGGTACCTTGGCTACCCGTAAATCCCTGACAAATGACTTTCGTTGCGTTATTGATTAAAATTGACATAATTATTGTTCCCCACTCTTCCTATTATTATGCGACCGCAACAATTTTTTGTGCAGCATCAGTCAAACTTTCGGCTGTAATAACATTTAATTGGCTTTCAATTAAAATTTCTCTGGCAAGCAGAGCATTATTACCTTCAAGACGAACAACAACAGGAACAGTTAGCCCAATTTCTTTAATAGCGCTGATAATACCATCGGCAATTAGATCACATCGAACAATACCACCAAAAATATTGACCAATATCGCTTTGACATTTTTATCTGATAAAATCAATTTGAACGCTTCAGCGACTCGCTCTTTGGTTGTACCGCCACCTACATCGAGAAAATTGGCCGGTTTTCCACCATAAAGTTTGATCATATCCATGGTTGCCATTGCCAAACCTGCCCCATTAACCATACAACCGATATTGCCATCTAACGAAACATAACTAATCCCTTGTTTGGCGGCAATAGATTCACGTTTATCTTCTTGTGTGGTATCTCTTAAAATAGTTAAGTCAGGATGTCTAAACATTGCGTTATCATCTAAAACAACTTTAGCATCTAAGCAAACGAATTCACTGGCATCGGTAATTACCAAAGGATTGACTTCTGCTAATGACACATCATTTTTTAAGAAAAACTGCGCAAAATTAACAAATAGTTTGGCAAATTGGTTAATAAGTTTACCCGTTAACCCTAATTTAAAGGCAAGTTCTCTACCTTGAAAAGCACAAGGACCAGTTAAAGGATCAAGTGCAATTTTATGTATTAAATGTGGTGATTTTTCAGCGATACTTTCAATATCAACGCCGCCTTCAGTTGAAGCCATGATGACCACACGTTGAATACTACGATCTATTACTGCCCCTAAATAAAGTTCTTTCTGTATATTGGAAGCTTTTTCAATTAAGATTTGATTAACAAGTTGACCTTCTGATGTGGTTTGATAAGTGACAAGATGCTGACCTAGCCATTTTTCAGCAAAAAGTTTAATTTGATTAAGATCATTAGTACAAATTACACCACCAGCCTTTCCTCTGCCCCCTGCATGAACTTGACATTTAGCAACCCAAGCACCTGAATCAGACTTAGATGCTAATTCAGCTAAAGTATCTTGTACTTCATCCATTGAGTTACATACAAACCCTTCTGGTACGGGTAAGTTGCATTGCTTGAAAAGATATTTGGATTGATATTCATGCAAGTTCATAAACAAATTCCACAACTTAAGTTAATATTTAAAATAGCCTCAATTCTAATCCAAGATTAATCAATTGTGTAGTAAATAATATCTTATAGGTATTGTAATTGAGAATTATTGCTGATAATAAGTGACAATGATATACTCATTAGCTAAATTAATATCGTAATAATTGTAAAGGTAAAAAAATGAAACAAGTTGGTATTTTTTTTGGAAGTGATACAGGCAATACAGAAAATGTTGCCAAACAAATCCAACTCATTTTGGGTAACGATAAAGCCGATCTTTTAGATATTCGAGAAGCCACCAAAGAGCATATCGAACAATATGCTTACCTTATTTTCGGTATTCCAACTTGGTATTATGGTGATCCACAAGCAGATTGGGAAGACTTCTTTCCTAATTTAGAGCAAATCGATTTTAACGGAAAAACTGTCGCTATTTTTGGCTGCGGAGATCAAGAAGACTATTCAGAATTCTTCTGCAGTGCAATGGGAACAATACGCGATATTATCGAACCGAAAGGCGCCAAAATTGTTGGGCATTGGCCAACTGAAGGTTATAACTTTGAAGCATCTAAAGGTTTAGTTGATGATACACATTTTGTTGGTTTGGCAATTGACGAAGATCGTCAACCAGAATTAACAGAAGAACGCATTTCTACTTGGGTTGAACAAGTAAAAACAGAAATGAATATTTAATCTATTTTAATGATTTAATGTATTTTTCGTTCATCATATTTTATAATCATTAATTTATATCAACTATATTGGGATGTAATATGACAAATCATGATAGAGATAATAATGCAGCGCTGAAAAGTGCTGGTTTAAAAGTTACATTACCTCGTTTAAAAATTTTAGAGTTACTACGTGATCCTTCATGCCAACATATTACTGTAGAAGATCTCTATAAAAAACTTCTTGATATGGGAGAAGAAATTGGACTTGCAACAGTTTATCGAGTTTTAAACCAATTTGATGACGCAGGTATCGTAACCCGACACAATTTTGAGGGTGGTAAAGCCGTATTTGAACTTGCAACACAACAACATCATGATCATCTAATTTGTTTAGATTGTGGTGAAGTATTTGAATTTCGTGATGAAATTATTAATACCAGACAAAAAGAAATTGCAGAACAATATGGCGTAAAATTAACTTTCCATAGTTTGTATCTTTATGGTCATTGTGATTCCGGTAATTGCAAAAAACACCCAGAACTTCATACCAAAAAATAAGCCTATTTTATAGGCTTTTTTTACTTTTCAAATTATCGTAATTCTTCTGTTAGGTTAATAATTAAAATGAAACAGCTTTTAAACTTTGTCCCACTTGTTGTCTTTTTTGTCTTTTTGACAATGTATGATATTTTTGTTGGTGTTCAAGCATTAATGATTGCATCATGTGTATCACTTGTTATTGGAATGATTTTATACAAAAAAATTGATAAAGTAGAATTAATTTCCTTTTTGATGGTGATGATTTTTGGTGGTATTACGCTCGCCACAAAAGAAGCGATATTCATAAAATGGAAAGTAACAATTATTAATTTTTTATTTGCATCTGTTCTATTAATCAGTCAATCTATATTTAAGAAAAACTTAATTCAAAAAATGTTAGGCAAAGAGTTACAATTAGATGACATTATTTGGAATAAACTGAATTTAATATGGATAGTCTTTTTTATACTTTGTGGAACGTTCAGTTTGATTGCAACTTATTATATGTCTGATAACTTTTTTTGGAAATTTAAGGTTTTTATTTTACCCATTGCATCATTGTTATTATCCTTAATTTCTGGTATTTATATCTATAAAAATCTTAATAAAGATTTAGAAAGTAAATAAATAGCATAGGTAGGAGTAATTTTAGTGATGAAACAAACAACTGACAATCCCAAGGGACAACTAGTACTCAGAACGCTTGCTATGCCTTCAGACACCAACCCACATGGACACATATTTGGTGGTTGGATCATGTCTCAAATGGATCTTGCAGGTGGTATTTTATCAAAAGAGATTGCTAAAAACAGAGTCGTAACTGTTAATGCCAGTAGCATTACTTTTCATAAACCCGCTATGGTTGGTGATGTAGTTTGCTGCTATGCTCGTTGTATAAAAACAGGAAGAACCTCAATGACAATTGCTATTGAAGTTTGGATCAAAAAATTAATTGATACTGATGATACAACACAGCGTTTTTGTATTACTGATGCGGTATTTACCTATGTGTCTGTCGATAAGCATAATAATCCAAAACCTTTACCAGAAATATTTCAAAACTTCGATTGCGACAAAGACCCGATTAGCAAATTAAATCTTAACAATAGTTGAGCAATATGCAATTATACTCATTCCATACTCTAATTAGTTCGTTGATCTTTCTAACTTATTGGTTGCTTATTGTAGCAACCTCATTGCGTATTGTTTTCAAACGCAGACCGACAACCTACGTTATTGCATGGATGTTAATAATCTATATTTTACCAATTGTTGGAATCATACTCTACTTTGCCATAGGGGAAGCCCATTTAGGTCAACAACGTGTAAAACGTGCGCAACAAATGCGTCCTACAATTGCTAAATTTATTAATCGACTTGAAGATTTTCCTGATATTTTTACCCGTAATGTTAGTCAAGTCAGTAAACCGATTTTTCAACTTTGTAAGCACCAAACCGGCCTCGATGGTATTAATGGTAACCATATAGAGTTACTTAGCGAAACAGATGAGATATTCGATCGTTTAATCGATGATATCAATCATGCAACATCCAATATTGAAATGGTTTTTTATATCTGGAACGAAGGCGGTAGAGCGGATGATGTTGAGAATGCATTGATTGCCGCAACCAAACGAGGCGTAACCTGTCGTTTAATGGTTGATTCCGCAGGTAGTCGCCATTTTATCAGAACCAAAGCAAGTAAAAGAATGCGTGACGCAGGCATTACAATTATCGAAGCGTTAAAAGTAAATCTGTTACGTTTTATGTTCCGACGTCTTGACCTACGTCAACATCGCAAAGTTGCCATTATTGATAATTATATTTCTTATACTGGCAGTATGAATATCGTGGATCCTCGCTATTTTAAACAAAATAAACACATTGGCGAATGGGTAGATATCATGGTAAGAATGAATGGGCCCGTGACAACGTTAATGGGTGCAATTTATGCAAGTGATTGGGAGCTTGAAACGGGGAAATACTTAGCATTACCGCAAATTACTGAGTTTGCCGAACCGCCCGAAGAGAAAAAACACATAATGCAATTAATTGCTTCAGGGCCGGGTTATACTGAAAATATGATTCATCAAGTGCTGTTAACCGCAATATACTCAGCGCAAGAACAAATTATTTTTACTACCCCTTATTTAGTGCCTAGCGATGATATATTACACGCTGTTGTGACAGCTGCTCAGCGAGGTGTTGAAGTGATTATTATCGTTCCGAAAAAAAATGATTCACTTATGGTCAAATGGGCTAGTCGAGCATTTTTCTCTGAATTACTAGAAGGTGGTGTCAAACTTTATCAATTTAATGATAATTTATTACATACCAAAAGTGTGTTAATTGATAATCAACTTAGTTTAGTGGGTACCGTAAATTTAGACATGCGTAGTTTATGGCTCAATTTTGAAATCACTACAGTTATTGATGATGCTGAATTTGCTAAATCATTATCTCAGCTTTTACATAAATACTTATCTAACTCAGATATCGTAAATATCGATGAATGGAAAAAACGCCCAATTTGGCAACGTGTTATTGAACGACTTTTTTATTTTTTTGCACCGTTGCTATAAAAAATTAATTTTTTAAAACTAATGTTATAATCGGATCTAATTCAATAGCCATTTTGTGACATATCTGGTTGAAAACAATTGTCAGCAATACGATGAACCTTGGATTGAATTGTTCCATCTATTGAAAGCTTGATTTCTCGCCATCCTGGTGCTTCATAGGATAATTTAAAATCATAAGATTTTGGCATAAATTGTACGCAAGTGGAAGGTGTAGAAAACGCTTTGCAGCCGTGCCAAATATATTCCAGACTTTGATGAATATGTCCCCAAGCTACGCCTTTTATATTGGGTTGATGCTTAATAATTTCTTCTAGTTCATGTTTGTTTTTTAATATGTGTTGATCTAACCAGTGACAACCTGACTCAATAGCATGATGATGCAAAAACACAAAAGCATAACGATCATCATGACTTGTTAATGTGCATTGCAAAAATTCAAGTTCTGACTGGGGTAAAAAACCATAGGCTTGATCCACAACCTGACTATTAAGCAACACTAAAAGCCATTTATCCCCTAGAAGAACAATTTTATTTTCAGCGAGTTGATAGTCAGCAAAAATTTCATGCATATCATGATAATTGTCATGGTTGCCTGCTAACCAAACACAAGGTAAATTAAATTTCTGTATTTGCTCGGCAAAAAGACGATAAGCTTGTTTTGATCCATCTTGAACAAAATCACCTGTTGCCACTATTAAGTCAAACGGGCTTTTTCTATTTTCTATTTCTCTTATCACTGTTCGAAAACTAGCATTTGAATCAATACCTAATAATTTACTCTGGTCATTAGCAAAAAGATGTGTATCGGTAATATGTAAAATATTACTGTAATTTCTATTTATGATTGGAAGCGTTAAAAATGACCCCAAAATTGACCTCAACATTTTATCAAAATACACGATTAGAGATAATCAAATCCCCAAAATAAGGATAGTAAAGCTGGCTAGACTAAATATTTTTTATTATAAATTCAAGTAGATTTATAAAGTGTAAAATGGATCACATTTTTATGAAAGAAAAACTTAAATGTGATCATTGCCATTGATTATATCCATTCATCTTTTAATGATTTATAGTTGAGCTGTAACCATTGAAGCGCAATAATTGATGCCGCATTATTAATCACGCCTTCTTGAACCCACTGATAAGCTTGCTTGCGGCTAATTACATGCACTTTGATATCTTCGTTTTCTTCTGCCAATCCATGAATTCCCATAGCAGTTGAGGAATCTACTTCACCAACTAATATATGAAGTTTTTCCGTTAATCCCCCCGGTGATGCCAAATAACTTACAATCGGTTTACAACGTCCAATTGTTATACCTGCCTCTTCCATCGCTTCTCGCCTTGCAACCTCTTCATAAGATTCATTTTCATGATCCATCATGCCAGCAATAAGTTCTAATAACCACGGACTATCCTGAGTTTCGATAGCAGCAATACGAATCTGTTCTATCATGACTACGTTATCAAGTTTAACATCGTAAGCTAATAACACGACAGCATGTCCCCGCTCCATAATTTCTCGCGTTACGACATCGCTTTTGGTGCCGTCAAATTTACGGTATTGAAAACGGTATTCAATTAAAGAAAAAAAGCCTTTATACAAAACGCGTTTAGTCAAATTAAACACATCTTTCTTGTTAAACACAACAGGATCATTATTAATTTTCATAGAAACTCTCAATTTTAGTCTTAATTTTAATAAAAAGTGCGAATAGTTAACAAACTATGCTTACTATATCCTATTTATCTGTTAAAATTATGCAAATTAAAAATACTATTATATTTGAATGTTTTAAAGAGAAAATTGATGAAAAAAACTTTAACCTTTCTAATCGGCTTAGCGCTAAGCCACTCTGTATTTGCCGAAAATTTGGTTCAGGTTTATGAACAAGCTAAGGAAACGAATCCTGATTTAAGCAGTTCATTAGCTGAAAAAGAAAAGGCATATTCAGCAATTTCTGGATCACGAGCAAGCTTATTACCACAAATTGGTTTAAGTGCTTCTTATGGTGTAACTCATGGGCGTCGTGATACCAGTGGTGTAAAATCCAAAAGTGGGAACCTTTATCAAGTAAGCTTATCACAAAGTATTTTTAATTATTCTAATTGGAAAGCTTTAGATATCACTAAAAAGCAAGCTAGTATTGCTGATATAGCTTATCAATATCAAGGACAAACGCTTATATTAAATACCTCAGTTGCGTATTTTAATGTACTTAAAGCACTTGAGGCATTAAACTTTATCGATGCACAGAAAAAAGCAATTGGTCGTCAATTACAACAAACCAAACAACAACATCAAGTTGGTTTGGTAGCAATTACCGATGTGCAAAATGCGCAAGCAAATTATGACCTTACGCTTGCTCAACAAGTTAATGCATTGAACGATTTGAATAACGCTATCGAAAACTTACGTCAGGTCAGTGGTCGATTCTATTCAAATTTAGCAACCATTAATACCAAAATGTTTAAAACCGAAGCGCCAATTTCAATTAATTCGTTGTTAAAACAATCTGAAGTGTCTAATCTTAATTTATTAACAATGAAATTAAACCAAGAAATAGCTCGTGATCAAATCAAATTATCACAAGCAGGACACCTACCGACAGCAAGTTTAGATGCATCAACAAATCTAAATAAAACCGATAGATATGGGGATAATTTTGCAACTAATGGGGGCCATAGAGGAAAATCTTATTCGGGTAATAATTATGTTGGATTAAGTTTAAATTTACCTATCTTCTCAGGTGGCGCTACGCAATCTAAAGTTGAGCAAGCTCAACACAACTACGTTAGTTCGAGTGAAAAGCTTGAAAGTACTAATCGCAGTGTAATCAATCAAGTCCGTTCTTCTTATAACAATATTTCTTCGTCAATTAGTGCGATTAAAGCTTATCAACAAGCGGTTGTTTCAGCTGAAAGCTCATTAGAAGCGACGAATTCAGGTTATCAAGTAGGAACTCGAACTATTGTTGATGTATTGAATGCAACTACTCAACTTTATAGCTCTAAACGAAATTTATCAGATGCGAAATATAACTATCTAATAAATTTACTACAACTTAAATATGCTGTTGGTACATTAACCGCAGACGATTTAGTCTATCTAAATAATATGCTTGGCAATGAAGTCAGTACCTTAGCAACAATACAATAATCTTTAAGTATAACTGTTTGACTTTAGGCGATTTTATCGCCTTTTTTTATTGCCTTATAGCAGTTATCTTAAATCAAGTCTGATCATAACATCATTTGATGATTTTCATGACATCGTATCAACCACGAATTCAATAAACATTTTCATTATAGCTAGCGGTTGCCTGTCAGCAGTATAAAGCATATGGACTTCCCGAGCGGGAGGTAAATAATTTTGTAATATCGGTAATAATTTATCTTGTTTTATCGCCTCATTAAGCATCGGTTCGGGTAACATCGTTATCCCCAAACCTTCAATAGCGGCAATCGCTAATGCTGAAGTATCATTTGATTGTAATGAACCAGAAATAGAAAGATTGACGGCTTTGCCATTCATCGTAAATGGCCAAACATAATCATTTTTATTTCGATTCACATATTGATAAATTAGACACTGATGATTTTTTAAATCGTCAGGAACAGCTGGTACACCATTTTGCATCAAATAACTCGGCGAAGCGGCAAATATAAGTTGAAAAGGTTTAAGTTTGCGTCCGATCAGACCAGAATCATTTAATTGACCGATACGAAACACAATATCATAATCCTCTTTTACTATATCAACATAGCGATCACTTAGTTGAATATCAATGTTTAATTTAGGATAGCGTTTCATAAAACGGCTAATGACCGGAATTAAATTATAGTGTCCATAACTGACAGGTGCACTAATCCTTAATCGACCTTTTGGCTCTTCAATAAATTGTTGGGCTAATATCTTCGTCTCTTTTATTTCTGCAAGAATTAACAAACACCGTTGATAATACTGTTTGCCAAACACGGTAAGATGTTGCGAGCGTGTTGTTCGATTAAGTAATTTTAATCCTAAGTGTTTTTCTAAAAAAGCAATGTATTTAGTCACCATCTGCGGTGAAGTATTCAATGATACTGACGTAGACACAAACGATCCTGTTTTCACCGTCAATACAAATGCTTCCATACACTTTAATAGATCCAAATTATCAACTCCCAGTTGTTAATAAATCAATTTTTATAATATTTATTATCCCTTATTTTATAAAGATAATAAAACAAAATCATCTTGGGTGTGAAAACAGAAAATTTACTACGAGATAAACAGGTATTGTCAATTAAACTTCTATTGAAGATAACGTTATAGATTCAAAACTGAATAATACAACAAATTGAAGATCGCTTGTTATCCTAAATAATGACGTAAAAAGTAAACACCTTTATATTTTAATAATTTGCGCAAAGGGTATTTGGTTCTATCAAAACTAGCTTTATATCCTGAAGTTGGTGATTGGCGTGAACTTAACCAACATAAACTGTGTTTTATTCAAAATCAATTAGTTAAAGCATAGAAATCCAATAAACAGAAAATTACTCCATAGTCTATGGAAAAACCGACATAACAATTACTTTATTAAGAAATTAAAAGGAAAAAAAATGAACAATCATGTTAAAAAATACACTGCAATTACCGGCGCAAGTTCAGGCATTGGTTATGCCACTGCAATTGAATTTGCTAAACGAAATAAAAACCTTATATTGATAGCAAGAAGAGAATCACAACTAGAAACATTGAAACAAAAAATTGCCGAATTAAATCCAAATTTGGAAGTCATCATTAAAATTTGTGATTTGTCGCAAGCCAATAATGTTTTTTCACTCTTCAAACAATTAGATAGCTATTATATTGAAACATGGATAAATAATGCAGGTTTTGGGCATTACGGAAGTGTTAAAGATCAAGATTTAGATAAAATACAATCTATGCTACATTTAAATATCGAAGCCTTAACAATTCTATCAACGCTGTATGTGCATAAATATCACCATCAATCTGGTACACAAATAATTAATATCTCTTCACGAGGTGGATACACAATTGTACCCAATGCTGTCACTTATTGTGCGACTAAATTCTATGTTAATGCTTTTACTGAAGGTTTAGCGCAAGAATTAAGACAAGCAAAAGCGAAATTAACGGCTAAAGTCTTAGCCCCTGCGGCAACCCAAACTGAATTCGGTCAAAAAGCGAATAATGTCAATGAATATGACTATAATAAAAGTTTCAGCCAATATCACACAGCAGAGCAAATGGCTGGTTTTTTAATGGCGCTATATGATAGCGACAACATCATCGGAGAAATCAGCACAAAAGATTTTTCATTTACATTAAAAGATAGTATTTTACCTTATTCTGGCAATGCGGCTGAAAATCAAAAGTCTTAAAACTTTTACAACAAAACACGTTAAAAAAATTAAACATCTTAACAAGCGTTTTAACTTGTTAAGATGTAAAAAAAGAAAACAATTAATTACGAAATTCGCATACCTGGTTTTGCTCCACTATCAGGTGACAATAAGTAAACGCCTTCACTATCATCTTTACCACTTGCACAAAGTACCATGCCTTCAGAGATACCAAAACGCATTTTACGAGGCGCTAAGTTAGCGATCATAATCGTTAATCTGCCCACTAAAACTTGAGGATCAGGATAAAACTCTTTAATGCCTGAAAAGACATTACGAGTTTCGTCTCCTATATCAAGTGTAAGTTGCAATAATTTGTCTGATCCTTCAACAACACTTGCATTTTTAATTAATGCAACACGCATATCCACTTTTGCAAAATCATCAAAATTGATCGTGTCAGCAATCGGTTCAGCAACTTTTTCTTTAGCTGGCGTCGCTAATGCAGCTTGTTGTTTTGTTTCATCAATCATAGCAGTAATTTTATCCATATCTATACGGTTAAATAGGGCTTTAAATTTGTTAATATTGTGTCTGGTCAAAGGTTGATTAATCGAATCCCACGTTAATTGGCTATTTAAAAATGCTTCAGTGCGTTCTGCTAATGCTGGCACAATAGGTTTTAAATAGGTCATTAAAATACGGAATAGATGAATCCCCATTGAACAAATATCTTGTAATGCTTGATCTTGCCCTTCTTGTTTTGCTACAACCCACGGCGCTTTTTCATCTATATAACGATTTGCTTCGTCAGCCAGTGCCATAATTTCACGTATTGCTTTACCGGATTCACGTTGTTCAAAATAATCAGCAATTACTTTTGATTTTTCAATGAACAAAGCATAAAGTTCTGGCTCAGAAAGATTATCAGACAATTTACCGTCAAAACGTTTGCTGATAAAGCCTGCCGAACGGGAAGCAATATTAACAACTTTATTGACTAAATCACTATTAACACGTTGGACAAAATCTTCCAAATTTAAATCGATATCATCAATATGTGGCGACAATTTCGCTGCATAATAGTAACGCAAGCAGTCTGGATCTAAATGTTTTAAGTAAGTACTTGCCTGAATGAAAGTTCCACGTGATTTTGACATTTTTGCACCATCAACCGTGACATAGCCATGAACAAAAATATTGGAAGGTTTACGATGTTCACTACCGTCTAACATTGCTGGCCAAAATAGACTATGGAAGTAGACAATATCTTTACCGATAAAATGATAAAGTTCAGTCGTTGAGTTTTTATTCCAAAACTCATCAAATATCGCTTTATTATTTTTATTACAGTAGTTAAGGAAAGATCCCATATAACCTATTGGCGCATCTAACCAAACATAAAAATATTTACCGGGTGCATCCGGAATTTCAAAACCAAAATAAGGAGCATCACGACTAATATCCCAAGGTTGTAATCCTGCTTCAAACCACTCTTGCATTTTATTCGCAACTTGATCTTGCAATGTGCCCGATCGGATCCATGCCTGTAACATTTCTGAAAAAGCGGGCAAATCAAAAAAGAAATGCTCTGAGTCTTTCATTATTGGGGTTGCGCCAGAAATAACCGATTGAGGATTAATGAGATCAATTGGATTATAAGTTGCACCACAAACTTCACAGTTATCACCATATTGATCTGGGGCTTTACAACGTGGACACGTGCCTTTCACAAACCGATCAGGTAAAAACATCTGTTTTTCTGGGTCAAATAATTGTGATATTACTTTTGTTTTGATATAACCATTGGCTTTTAGCTTTTTATAAATCTGTTCAGATATCTCACGATTTTCTGGACTATGCGTTGAATGGTAATTGTCATAACTGATGTTAAATCCAGCAAAATCACGTTGATGCTCAGTTTTAACTTCTGCAATCATCTGTTCAGGCGTCATCCCTAGTTGTTGGGCTTTAAGCATGATTGGCGTACCATGCGCATCATCTGCACAAATAAAGTAAATCTCATTGCCACGCATTCGTTGATAGCGTACCCATACATCAGCCTGAATATGTTCTAGCATATGTCCTAAGTGAATTGAACCATTTGCATAAGGAAGTGCACAAGTCACTAATATTTTGCGTTTTGTTGTCATGTCAATTTAATACCTTTTATTACATAATGTCGGGAATAGTACATCAAACATGGGATTATCGCTAGATTTATGCCATAATTTAATAAAAATTCTTTCCAGATTCAGAAAAATCAGCAAACTAATGATTCACGATATTTTGGAAAGCATAAAATAATTTGGCTGTTCTCAATATTTTACTTAAATAAGCATGATAATTATACAAATCAGCATTAAAGCAGATAAAACCGTAGATAAAAATGAAGGCTAATCACCATGGAACCCAAAAAGATTCTTGAAAATTTTGCTCATCCTACTTTGCGAAAAAATTTAATCGAATTAGGTGCAGTTAAAAAGTGTGAAATGGAAAATCAAACTTTGCATATTCATTTAACGATGCCCTTTGCATGGCAAATCACTTTTGAAGAGCTGAAAAAAACCATTACACCTCAATTACTCGAACTTGACGGTCTAAAACAAGTGAATTGGCAAATTGATTTCAATATTGCCACCCTAAAACGAGCAAATCATCAACAAGCGATAAAAAACATTAAAAACATCATCGCCATTAGCTCTGGTAAAGGAGGAGTCGGTAAATCATCAACCGCGATTAACCTTGCGCTTGCACTGCAAAAACAAGGCGCTAAAGTTGGTATTTTAGACGCCGATATTTATGGCCCGTCTATACCTACCATGTTAGGAACCGAAAAACAACAGCCACTTACTCCCGACAATAAACATATGACACCAATTATGGCCTATGAATTAGCCAGTAACTCGATTGGCTATTTAGTCGATTCGGATGGAGCAATGGTATGGCGAGGACCAATGGCAAGCAAAGCATTATTGCAAATTTTGCAAGACACGCTTTGGCCTGAACTTGATTATTTAGTGATTGATATGCCACCAGGGACAGGAGATATTCAATTAACACTCGCGCAAAGTATTCCTGTTACTGCCGCGGTGATTGTTACCACGCCTCAAGACATTGCCTTAATTGACGCTAAAAAAGGCATCACAATGTTTAATAAGGTTAATATCCCGACGCTAGGTATTATCGAAAACATGAGCTACCATATCTGTGAAAATTGTGGGCACCACGAGGCAATTTTTGGTGAAGGTGGTGCGGCACAACTTGCCGAAAAATATCAAACTCAATTACTTGGGCAAATACCGCTGCATAAAATGTTGCGACAAGACCTTGATACCGGAACGCCAACAGTTATTAGTCATCCAGACAGTGAATTTACTGAAAATTATTGTCGAATTGCCGGGCAACTTGCCAGTGAATTATATTGGCAAGGTGAAGCGATTTTACCGGATATCTCATTTAAAGCGTTATGATTGTTAAGCTGGATATTGGTTGTTTAACGAAACAGCCAATATCAGCCTTAAATTGATAAACATTGGATTTACAATCGAATCATATTTTTCGATAATTCTTATTATTTTTTATTTTGTTGGTTGGTTTTTAAGCGGTTAAACTCCATTTTGGCTTTTGTTAGTTGTTGATTAAACTGGGCATTAGCATGCAGTTGTGCCACCACACTCGCCGCCATCACTCTAGCCGCATCAATATCACTTTGCCAATGGTATCCACAAATAACACGACTTTCACCCACTTCAAGACCTCGTTTTAAAATTTCATTTTGACGTTGTGGGTTGATTTCAGCTAACACCAGCGATATAGCAAAACCAATTGTTGTATGTCCTGAGGGATAAGATCCATTAGTAGACAGCGTTTTTTCGTCTTCTGGTCGGCAAGTGGGCTCATTGAAAAACGAAAATGGTCGGATACGATTGTAATAATTTTTCGCCGAACGAGTAGCCAGATCACCAGCATCTTCTTTCATTGTCGTAATCAATTTATAAATTTCGGGTGTTTTGATAGCAGATATATCAAAACCAAACGACGTTGAAAATTGCTGAGTGACATTTTCCTTGCTAGAGTCAGCATCAATATAAGCTTGTCTTCCTCGTTCGGTATGACGCATCGATTTACCCCAATCATACATGGCTTTATCTCTTAAAAATTCAACACTGGTAAATGAAGGAGGTGGTGGTAACAATTGTAAACTATCAGGAGCTTGATTTTCAGTAAGATAATAGTCATTAGGATGTGTTGTTACATCTTTTATTTCTACGGCGAATGCTTGAGCACATAATAAAGAATACAGCATAATACTTTTAACTAACATTTTTTGCATAGACGGCCCCCTTTTCTTTCTCGATATTGATATTCCTATATCGTTGGTATTTAAAACGATTAAATTGCCTTGTTACAATGTCCATACAATAAAGTTTTCTAAATCTTATTGTCTAATCACATTGATTTATTTGATATTAATCAATCTTAAATTGAATTATTGGATTAATAAATTACATCATTTACATTATGTGACAACTATCACATTTTCATACTGTCACTTTTTATCAATAGTGATATAAAAGATCGAATCACTCTTCAAGCCGTAATGATATTTAAAATAGAGGTATCATAACTGTTTATGATGCAAAAATTTTATCTCGAAACATAAAAAATACTGCACCAAGCAAACAGCAACCAGCCCAAATATAATCAGTTTTAAAAGGTTCTTTTAAGATATAAATTGAGAAGGGTATAAAGACAGACAAACTAATGACTTCTTGAATAATTTTTAATTGACCAGCGGTGGCAACTTGAAAGCCTATACGATTAGCAGGAACTTGCAATAAATACTCAAACAGCGCAATCCCCCAACTAATAAAAACGGCAACAATCCAGACTTGATTATGCAAAAAACGTAAATGGCCATACCAAGCAAACGTCATAAACATATTACTAAAAATTAATAGACATATCGTAATAAAAAGTTGATTCATGATTATCATCACTGTTAGTGGAAAGGTATGAGTATTATATACCTGTTACGAATGAAGGTACAAAATCGATAAAGAATGCCGATTAGTTGTCATCGAAGATGACACCATTATCTTTACTGACTGTTTAATAACGAACATTATTCATGTTATAATGACACTCAATCTATTTATCCCTTCTTCGAAAAACAACATGATAAACAATGCTAATAAACGGTCTCGAATTTGGTCGTCAATTTTATGTTTGGCATTTGCAGCATTTATTTTTAATACCACCGAATTTGTTCCGGTAGGATTATTACCCAACATCGCTAAAAGTTTTTCAATGGATGAAGCGCATGCAGGATTATTATTAACTATCTATGCTTGGTCTGTTTCATTATTATCGTTACCCTTAACGGTATTAACTTCAAAAATGGATCGCCGAAAACTTCTTGTTTTCTTATTCTGTTTATTCATTGGTAGCCATATCTTAGCGGGTTTTGCTTGGGACTTTTATAGTTTAATGGTAGCCAGAATTGGAATCGCTTGTGCACACGCTGTATTTTGGGCTATTACTACGCCTTTAGCTGTTCGACTTGCACCCAATGGCAAAAAAGCTAAAGCAATGGGTTTTATTGTTGTCGGTGTTTCAATGGCAACAATTTTAGGTATTCCAATTGGCACGATAATTGGACAAGTTGTTGGTTGGCGGATTACTTTTTTATGTATCGGTTTTATTGCTTTTTGTGTCATGGTTTCATTACTCTATTTATTACCGCCTGTGCCAAGCACAGACACCTTATCTATCCGTGATATTCCGAAAGTGCTTAAACGACCAGTATTACTTAATATCTATCTGTTAACAGCAATTATTATTACTGGTCATTTTTGTGCTTATACCTATATCACCCCTTTTATGATAAATGTCGGTGGTTTTAACGAAAAAGTGGTGGTTAGCATTCTATTAGCTATTGGTTTTTCAGGTATGATCGGCAGTGTTGTCTTTGCTAAATATTCTGATAGACATCCAACAGCAATTCTAATCATTCCGTTGTTATTATTAATGATTTGTTTACTTTCGCTTTATGTTTGCTCATTCAATTTAATCACTGCAATTATACAAGGAATGTTATGGGGACTTGCGATCACCATTATCGGCATGGTTATGCAAAGTAAAGTCATCGATGTTGCTCCAGATGCAGCTGATATTGCAACCTCCGTTTATTCAGGTATTTATAATATCGGCATTGGAGCAGGTGCGTTTGTGGGTAGCCAAGTGTTAGTTCGACTATCAACCGAGTATATCGGGTTTATTGGTGCAATATTTGTTATTCTTGCATTAGCACTCTTTTTAATATTAACAAAAAGAACATGGTAAATGCTAACAAGAGCTTGCCAAGCAAGCTCTTAACGCTATTATTGTTGACTTAACGACTCAAGCGCTTCCCAACGTGCAAAAACTGCTTCTAGTTCAGCTTCTTTATTGGCCAAATCAGTTAAAATCGGGCTTGTCACCTCGTGGGGTTGATTAAAAAAGTCACTGTGCCCTATTTGCGCTTGTAAATCAGCTATTGCTAATTCCAATTGCTCTATTTGGCTTGGTAATTGTGCTAATTCACGTTGTTCATGATAACTTAACTTTACTTTCTTTTTCGCTTCAGGCATTTTGGTTTCTGCTGTTACCGCTTTTTCATCGGATTTAACCGGTGCAGTATTTTTATTCACCGACACGGGTTTTGCTTGCTGCTGTTGCTGTAAAGCATCAGTATAACCGCCCGCATAAATACCGATATGACCTTGTTCTTCAAAAAACCAACATTGGGTAACCACATTATCAACAAATTGTCGGTCATGGCTAACCAATAAAACAGTGCCTTGATAATCATTAACTAGTTCTTCTAACAACTCTAAAGTTTCAATATCCAGATCATTGGTGGGTTCATCGAGAACTAATAAATTACTTGGTTTTAAAAATAGTTTAGCTAACAATAAACGATTTCGCTCACCGCCAGATAATGCACGAACAGGAGTTCTGGCGCGTTTTGGTGGAAACAAAAAGTCCTGCAAATAGCCAAGCACGTGACGAGATCGACCATTAACCATCACCTCTTGCTTACCTTCAGCCAAATTATCCATCACAGTCTTTTCAGGATCCAACTCAAGTCGATACTGATCAAAATAAGCGACTTCCAATTTGGTACCACAATGGACGCTACCCGATGTCGGCTGTAAGTTACCTAACATCAGCTTTAAAAGTGTTGTTTTACCTATACCATTAGGACCAATCAGCGCAATTTTATCGCCACGTAATACTTGTACCGTAAAATCTTTAACCAGTAATTTATCTGCGACTTGATAGCTCACATTATCCAATTCAAAAACAATTTTGCCCGAACGCAACGCTTCTTCAATTTGCATTTTTGCACTACCCATGACTTGGCGACGCTGTGAATGTTCTTGTCTCATCGCCTTTAAAGCGCGTACTCTACCTTCGTTACGTGTACGGCGAGCTTTGATACCTTGACGTATCCACACTTCTTCTTGAGCTAATTTTTTATCAAATTCTGCATTTTGCAACTCTTCGACACGTAGTGCTTCCTCTTTTCCAACAAGATAACTATCATAATCACCACCCCATGAAGCCACTTTACCTCTATCGAGATCAATAATACGCGTTGCCATTTGCCGAATAAAAGAACGATCATGTGAAATAAACACAATGCTACCATTAAAACTTTTTAAAAATTCCTCTAACCATTTTATCGTTTCGATATCTAAATGGTTAGTTGGCTCATCCAGTAACAATACTGTTGGCTGACACACTAATGCTTTAGCCAATGCGGCTTTACGCAACCAACCTCCTGATAAGGATGACAGTAGCGCATCACCATCCAAGGAAAGTGAAGAGATAACATTACGAATACGATTATCAAGTTGCCAACCATTTTGCTGATCTAATTGCTCTTGTAATTTAGCTAATTTAGACAGATTACTTTCACTGGGATCTTGTTCAATACGATGAGATAAATCATAATAATCCCTCAATAATTGAGCTTGTTCTTTTAAACCTTCTGCAACGAAATCGAACACATTTCCTTGAATATCTCTTGGGGGATCTTGTTGTAAACGTGACACAACAACATTATTCTCATAAATAATTTGACCTTCATCTAACGGTACTTCTTTATTTAATACTTTAAGTAACGTTGATTTACCTGCACCATTACGCCCAACAAGACAGACACGCTCATTAGCTTCAATCGACATATCAATATGGTCGAGTAATGGCGCATCACTAAAGGAAAGATAAGCATTTGTAAGATTGATTAATGACATAGTTATTTTTTATTTGGATATTAAGTAATATGGCGTTATTCTATCATAAAGTTGTGGTCAGCAACTAAACTCAATTCTTCAAAATTTTTTAAAATTTCACAAGCTTAAAATCACTGTTCTCTTTCATTAAACGACTAATACTGTTATATTTATTTACATAAAGGAAATAAAATAAATTTCAGTATGGAGGTTATCATGAGTCATATGTGGACATTTCAGCGTGTAGGTGGATTAGATCAAGTTGTTTTTAAAAACGCCGACGATATTATTAATCTACCCAATCTTGACCCTAAATTATGGGTCGCACTCAGTTGCCCGACGACAGGGCTAGATTTTGACAAACGAACATTGGCACTTTTGGATGAAGATCAAGACGGTCGCATTCGCATTCCCGATATATTAGATGCTATCGCTTGGACAAGAGGTAAAATTCACTCTTTTGAAACGATCTTACATTCATCAGATATTTTACCTTTGTCACAAATTAATACAGAAACAGAACAAGGTAAAAAATTATTCATCACCGCTCGCAGCATTCTTGTCAATTTAAACAAAAGTGATTGTGATTATTTAACTCAAGATGATGTACAACAATCTATTAAAATTAATGCAGGCAAACTTTACAATGGTGATTTAATTTTTCCTGCATCCGCCGAGCTATCACCAGAAATGCAAACTTTTATCAAATCAGCAATAAAAATTGTTGGGGCTGAAAAAGATATGAGTGGAGAAAATGGAATTAACATAGATATTGCCAAAACATTTGTTCAAAACTTACAAATATGGCAACAATGGCAAAAGGATATAAGTAATACACAAACACCATTTGGCGAAAATAGTGCTGAAATATGGAACCTTGTTCAAACGCTAAAACCCAAAATAGATGACTATTTTTTACGTGTGGAACTTGCACAATATGCACCACAAGCACAAACAGCATTGAACGTTGATGAGAAGTATATTGTCCCAACAGAAAATGGGTTATTATCAGACGAAGCGCTAGCCGAATTACCGTTATCAAAAATCGATACCCATAACTCTCTCGATTTGGTCAATGGGCTCAATCCATTATGGAAAGCAAAAATTACACAATTTAAAACACTCGTTTCGCCGTTATTAGCCAATTCTAATGTACTAACAGAAGAAGAATGGCAAAATATTCAAACCAGTCTGGATCCTTACGCCTCGCTGATTAATTCAAAACCTAGTATGGTTCAAACCAAAGTTTCAGTTCAACCAACCGATAGCATTGAAGATTTATCAAACAAAACGATTAAAAACATGGCAAATAGTGATTTATTGGCTCAATTTCAAGAAATGGTTGATCAAGACAATAAGACACCAATTTCAGCCTCAGATGTATTAGTTTTAGAAAAACTCGTTCTATTTCACAAACATTTGTATCGACTACTCGTCAATTTTACCTCTTTTTCTGATTTCTTTTCACTTGAAAAAAGAGCGGCATTTCAACTTGGAAAACTCTATATTGATGGTCGCTGTGCAACGCTATGTGTTTCGGTAGATAATATTGCCAAACACATTACTATGTCTAACTACTCGGAACTGTGTTTACTTTACTGTGAATGTACCAGACAAGGTGAAAAAAAGGTGATTGCAGCGGCTATTACTGCAGGGCAAGGTGATTTACTTATCGAAGGTCGTAACGGTGTATTTATTGACAATGAAGGTAATGATTGGGATGCTAATGTAGTTAAGATTATTACAAAACCAATCAGTATCCAACAAGCTGTTTGGGCTCCTTATCAACGTATTGGTCGCCTAATTACTGAACAAATTAATAAATGGGCAACCAGCAAAGATGCCGATATCGAAAAAACCGGTACGCAAGTCTTACAAAATCCAGATACCAAATTTGATATTGGTAAAAGCGTGGGTATATTTGCCGCAATTGGCTTAGCACTTGGTGCAATTGGTACTGCTTTAGCGACCATTTTCCAAGCACTATTTTCATTAAGCTGGTGGCAACTTCCTTTGGTTATTATTGGATTATTTGTCATTATATCGGGGCCTTCTGTGATTTTAGCTTGGTTAAAATTAAGACACCGTACACTTGGACCACTTCTTGAAGCATCCGGTTGGGCAATTAATGGGCAAGTGAAAATAAACTTATTATTAGGTGGATTACTCACTAGTAAAGCAGAATTACCGAAAAATGCAAAACGTAATTTACGTGACCCAATGAGAAAACGTCGTAATAAATTTGCTATTGTATTTTGGATAGCTTTAGTATTAGGTATTGGTATAACAGGTGGGTGGTTATGGCATAAAGGTCATATAACACACTTTATAGAACAACAAAAGCAAGAACTTATACAAAAAACCACAGACACAGAAAAACAATAAAAACAAATCTATCATTATCGCCGATAGTGTCGGCGATAATGATGGTATCTTAATGTTGATAAACAGGGAATTGCCGACATATCGCTAATACTTTTTCTTTTACGGCTTGGATCGTTTGTTCATCATCAATATTATCTAATACATCGCAAATCCAATTAGCCAATTCACGAGACTCCGACTCTTTAAATCCTCGCCTTGTAATCGCAGGTGAACCAATACGAATACCAGATGTGACAAAAGGACTTTGCGGATCTTTTGGCACACTATTTTTATTCACGGTGATATTTGCACTTCCTAATGCTGCGTCAGCTTCTTTACCTGTAATTTTTTTATCGACTAAATCAATCAAAAATAGATGATTGTGTGTTTCACCAGAAACGACTTTATAGCCCCGTTTTAAAATCACATCAACCATTGCTTGTGCATTTTTAACGACTTGTTGTTGGTATTGTTGATAAGCTGGTTCCATTGCTTCTTTCAATGCCACCGCTTTTGCTGCAATGACATGCATTAAAGGCCCACCTTGCGCACCAGGAAATACCGATGAATTTAATTTTTTATAAAGATCTTCACTACCACCTTTTGCCAAAATTAATCCGCCTCTTGGTCCACCAAGGGTTTTATGGGTTGTTGTGGTAACCACATGCGCATAAGGAACAGGATTTGGATAAACACTTGCTGCCACTAAACCTGCAACATGCGCCATATCCACAAATAAATAAGCACCCACACTATCAGCAATTTCACGCATACGCTTCCAGTCAACAATACCAGAATAAGCAGAAAAACCGCCAATAATCATTTTAGGTTTTGACTCATTAGCAATGGTCGCTAACTGTTCATAATCAATACGACCTGCCTCATCAACACCATAGGCAACAACATGATAAAGCTTGCCTGAAAAACTAACCGGTGCACCATGGGTTAAATGACCACCTTCAGATAAATTCATACCCAGTACTGTATCGCCAGGATTTAATAACGCGGTATAAACAGCAAAGTTAGCTTGCGAACCTGAATGGGGTTGTACATTGGCATAATCAGCACCAAATAACGTTTTTGCTCGTTCAATAGCCAATTTTTCAACAATATCGACATATTCACAACCACCGTAGTAACGTTTACCTGGATACCCTTCTGCATATTTATTGGTTAACTGGGAACCTTGTGCTTGCATTACTCTTGGGCTGGCATAATTCTCGGATGCAATTAATTCAAGATGATCTTCTTGACGTTGTTCTTCACCCTTAATGGCATCCCACAACTCCTTGTCATAATCGGCAATAGTCATTTCTTTACTAAACATTTTGACTCCTTATTTTCAATTACATTGGCTTTTAGGCTGTTGGTTAACTTTACGCTTAAAAATCACGATGAATTATCCTTACCTATCCAACATTTTATTTCAATCTTTTTTATGAGTTATAAATAATATTTATAGAAATAAGATTATAAAAATCTTGATAGGCTAAATATCCGATTAATTCACCAAACGGTTATAATTTAACCTTAACAAAAAAATGTGATTTTTTAATTTATTTGTTGATAAATAACAGATTAATTACACTCAAAATTGTCAGTTAACAGCATTCTATCTAGCTATTGAGATAAAAATACTCGCTGCTTTTTATTTTTCATAATATTAAGTATATACTTATGCAAAAGTTAATCATTGAGTATTTTGTTCTATGCCACTTTCGACATTAATTGTTTTACCTCTTTTAATTATTACCGTTGTGATTGCCTCATTTTTTAAACGAAAAAAGTGGCAACTACTGGTGATCAGTTTGTTGACAGTTTTTGTAGTCATGGAGTTAACCTCAATCTATTTTAGTGGCGGCTTTATAGACTACCAGTTTTACGTCAATTTAAATATCAATGACATTATACAAGGGTTATTCATTTTTAAATTACAAGCACTCTTGGTGATTGTTGTCTTTTTGGGTTTTGTATTTTTACTGTTTAAGTTAGCGAGTTTATTTAAGCGAAAATGTCATCCATTACTTCGTTTGGTATTGGCTATGATTGCCATTATTAGCATCAGTTATCACAATGGACCGTTAAGCCGTTTATACGAAATTTATCAAGTGACAAACGCACCTCGTGAATCATTCGAACAAGCACTACAAACGCTCAATATGACAGATTACACTAATAAAAATCAGTTAATTAGTCATAAAGGAAAAAATATTGTCGTCATTTCGTTAGAATCGTTTGAGCAAGGTTTTTTAGATTTTGCGGATATCACACCGCATTTAAGACAATTACGTCAAACATACACTTTCTTCCCGAATATGCCAATGAGTGTTGGTAGTAGCTGGACAACTGCATCAATGTATACTTACATGACAGGCGTGCCTTTTTTAATTGGTGGGTACTCAACTTCGCCATTGATGAAAAGCAATCAAACCCAATTAATCAGTTTAGGGGATGTATTGAAACAGGCAGGCTACCAAACACGCTATGTTATGGCTGGCCCTGATTTTGCAGGTATTGGACATACCGCTGAATTACTTGGTTTGAAAGTGATTTCTGAAAAAAACTATATAGGTCAGTATCCCAATGCACCTTTTGGATTATATGACAAAGATATTTTTGATATCGCCAAAAAACAAATTAATGATATGAATGAAGCAAATCAACCTTTTGCGCTATTCATTTCAACTGTTTCAACCCATGCCCCTAACGGATTTTATGATGAACGAATGACATCGGTTATCACACCTAAAGAAGATAATATGTCATTTGTTGCTGCCTCACTGGATTATAACGTTGGACAATTTATCCAATATTTAGAGCATAATGGATTGCTCGAAGATACGGTCTTTTATATTTTTCCGGATCACTTAATGATGGGTTCGGGTACCCCTACTATTCATCGCCTATCTGAAAAAGAGCGTCAACTTTATTTATTAACCAATGCTAAACCTGAAAATTTACATAAATCACCCGATCAAACAATCTATCAAATTGATTTACCAAGATTGATTTTAAATGGTGCTCAAATTAAAAGTAATGCTAAATTTTTAACTGATTATTTAACCCAAACCGACATGGATAAAAAACAGTTTATTGAACAAAATAAATCTAAAATCGCAACGTTAAATCACTCAGCTGAATACGTTAAATAGGTCAAACATGACACTTGATACCATGATCATAGTCACTACCGTCAGTTTTTTGGGAATGATTTCGCCCGGACCTGATTTTTTTCTAGTGCTAAAAAATAGTTTAAGTTATAACCGAAAAATAGCACTACTCACGTGTTTGGGTGTCATTATCGCCATATTAATTCATATGAGTTATTGTGTTGCGGGAATCGCAGTGCTGATTACCGCAACACCCTTACTTTATAATGCATTACGTTATGTTGGTGCTGTATACCTAATCTGGATAGGCATAAAAGCACTACTTGCCAAAAATAGCGGTACTCGTTATCTAAATTGTGAATCACATGGTAGGATGATCTCATCTGGCACAGCGTTTATTCAAGGCTTTTTATGTAATTTACTTAATCCTAAAGCTACTTTGTTTTTTCTCGCTATATTTACTCAGGTACTTAGTGCTAATTCAACGCTCATTGACAAATTATTAGTGGCACTGATAATTTGGGTAGAAGCGATTTTTTGGTGGCCATTTGTTGTCTTTATTTTTCAAACCCGATCGGTACAACGATGTTACGGTAAAATTCAGTTCATCATTGATAAAATTCTGGGTATCATTATAATCGCACTGGGAATAAAAGTAGCTTTAGGTGGTTAATGCCTCGTTATTTTCCAAATTCTAATACTTAATCGATCATAAATTTATAAGAAACATGATTGACGTAAAAATTAACTCGCTTTCTTTTTGAATATTTCTCTGTTACTTGCTACACTGTTAGCTATCTAATATATATTATTATTTTCAATTTTACTTATTGAAGATCATAAATAGCACAAATACCTTCTAAAAACTCCATAGGTTAATTGAAATGGATAAATTATTAAAATATGGTCGTGAACTTCTTGAATTGGAAATTCATGAAGCTCAAAAGTTACCTAATCGCCTAGGTGAAGACTTTATTACAGCTTGCCAGCTTATTTTAACTGCAAAAGGAAAAATTGTCGTATCGGGTATTGGAAAATCGGGACATATCGGAAAAAAAATTTCTGCTTCTTTAGCCAGTACTGGTAGCCCTTCTTTTTTTATGCATCCCTCCGAAGCGCTACATGGCGATTTAGGAATGGTAAGCGAAAATGATGTAGCAATACTAATTTCTTATTCGGGACGAGCAAAAGAGTTTAATTTTATACTCCCTATACTTGCTTCGATGAAAGTACCGGTGATTGCCATAACTGGCGGTTTAGACTCACCCTTAGCTAAAGCGGCTCAAGCCGTAATTGATATATCGATCGAAAAAGAAGCGTGTCCTATGGGGCTAGCACCTACTTCGAGTTCGACAAATACATTATTAATGGGTGATGCGCTGGTCATAGCCGTCATGCGAGCCCGAGGTTTTAATGAAGAAGATTTTGCTCGTTCACATCCGGCAGGCAGTTTGGGTGCGAAATTACTTAATCAAGTAAAAGATGTCATGAGAACGGGAGATTTAATTCCAAAAGTTCCCCATACTGCAACAGTACTTGAAGCTATGCTTGAACTCAGCCGTACAGGTGTGGGATTAGTTGCAATATGTCAGGATAATAATAAAATTATTGGCGTATTTACTGACGGGGATTTGCGTCGATTATTATTAAAAAATGGCACATTACAAGACAGTATTGAAGCTGTGATGACAAGTCCTGGTTATAGAATACCCGCAAGTTGGAAAGCAACAGAAGCTTTAAAATCATTTAATTATCACAATATTACTGCTGCACCAGTTGTGAATAACGAAGGTGAATTAGTCGGTGCATTAAATATTCACGATTTGCATCAAGCAGGAATTAGCTAAAACTATTAATAAATACCTATTGCAAAAAGGGGCTTTCTATTGAGATAATTACCAACCTAAATTTTTGTCGTTAGACGGAGATACAAGAAAAGTTACACAATTAACTGCTTGTGAAACGAAAGATCACGGTCAGTTAATATTGTGTTGTAAATTTTAACCAAAATTAATAGATGATGAAACTACAATGGCAGAAAAGCGAAATATTTTTCTAATTGGCCCAATGGGGGCAGGAAAAAGCACAATAGGTCGACAAATTGCACAACAGTTAGGCATGGAGTTTTTTGACTCTGATCAAGAGATCGAAAAACGAACGGGTGCCGATATTGCTTGGATTTTTGACTTAGAGGGTGAAGACGGATTCCGCGCCAGAGAAGAAAAAGTCATTAATGAATTGACTGAAAAACAAGGTGTAGTACTCGCGACAGGCGGTGGATCGGTTCTATCAAAAGAGACACGTAATCGTTTATCTGCTCGTGGGATAGTGGTCTATCTTGAAACAACCATTGAAAAACAGATGGCAAGAACTCAAAAAGACAAACGGCGTCCATTATTACAAGGAGGAAATACCCCTCGAGAACTCTATGAAGAGCTTGCTGATGAACGTGAACCACTTTATCAAGAAATTGCTGATATCACTATTAAGACAGATGAACAAAGTGCTAAAGGTGTAGCTGGTTATATCATCGATAAAATAGAGCAAATTTAAGCTACTTATTATCAAGATAATGACTGATACTGAAATAGTAATAGTGTAGATGTCAAGTTAAGGAGTAAATATGCGTGTAGATAAAGATGACCGTTATATATCAGAAAAAGCGAATAAAGACTCTACAACTTCATTCAAATTACCAAGTTTTCTTAATTATTTTTCCAAGAAAAAATTAATTATTCTTGGTTCTGCTATGGTAATCTTTTTCTTAACGCTAAGTTTTGTGATATTAAGTTCTTCAACAGAAAATGAACCTACATCATTGACGTCGCCTGACGTCAATGGTTATTCATCAACACATATTGAAAACAGCAACAACGCTCAATCTTTAACTGATGAGTTAAACGCATCAAGTAACACACAAACTACCGATTCAAGTTTATTGCCCAACTCTACAACTGCTTCAAGATCGAATCAATCATTAGACAGTCAAGAGCCACTAACCAGTAATAGTAATATTGTGGATGAATCAAGGAAAGCTCGTAATCAATCAAATGATTCGACTATAAAAAAACCAACAACATCGTCCCTTTCTGAGAAAAATGGAGCGAATAGTCATAATACTATTTCAAGTCATAACGGAAACAGGAATAAAAACAATACTATTTATATTAAAGATGATGAATACACTATTCAACTTAGTGCTTCATCATCTATTGAAAACTTAAAAAAATTTGTTGAAAAAAATAATATTACTCATTACCAAATTTACGAAACTAAACGTAATAACAGTAAATGGTTTATTTTGATTAAAGGTATATATAAATCATCAGATGAAGCCAAAAAGGCTATAAAATCTTTACCTAGTGCTTTACAAAAGGATAATCCATGGGTCAAATCTGGTGCATCTGTGAATAAAGAAAAAGCTGAAAAATAAAGGATATGGTTCATTTATCCTACCAAAGACAAAATAGGAGTATCCTTTGAAAAAACAACGAGCCTTTTTAAAATGGGCTGGAGGAAAATATGAGCTTGTGGACACCATTAGGCAGTATCTACCAGAAGGAGATCAACTGATTGAACCTTTTGTTGGTGCAGGTTCGGTCTTCTTAAATACCAATTATAAAAGCTACCTTTTAGCTGATATTAACCATGATTTAATTGAATTATTCAATTTATTGAAATCAAAACCAAATGAGTTTATTAATGATCTAAAAATATTTTTCCAACCTCAGAACAATAAGCCTGAGGCATTTTATCAACTACGAGACGTATTTAATTATAGTAAAGATCAGTATTTACGATCGTTATTATTTATTTACTTAAATCGTCATTGCTATAACGGTCTATGTCGTTATAACAACAGTGGACTTTTTAATGTGCCATTTGGTCGCTATAAAACAATCTATTTTCCTGAGAAAGAGCTAAACTTTTTTGCAAAAAAAGCACAAAATGCGGAATTTATCTGTGCCCCATACCAAGAGGTCATGAAAAAAGCAAAGAAAAATTCTGTGATATACTGTGATCCGCCCTATTTATCGCCAAATGATTCGGCTGGATTTACGGCATATTATTCAAATAATTTTGGCTATGAAGAACATAAAAAACTCTCTAAATTAGCCGAAAAAATGGCTTATAAAAACAATATTCCAGTGCTTGTATCCAATCATGATACTGATTATACAAGAACGTTATATAGTAAAGCTCGCCACCTTTATCGAGCTGAAATGCGACGCTCAATAAGCTGTGATGGTGAAGGTCGAAAAAAAATTGATGAAATATTAGCGCTATACAAATAATCCTAAAAACATTTGAGTATTGGCTTGTATGATTAGAGGTATGTTATGAAAGAGTTTATTATTGCACCGTCAATACTTTCAGCAAATTTTGCTTGTTTAGGTGAAGAAACCCAAAAAGTGATTGAAGCAGGGGCTGATGTAATTCATTTCGATGTCATGGACAATCACTTTGTGCCTAATTTGACAATGGGGTCAATGTTTTGCCAAGCACTACGTGACTACGGAATAAAAGCCCCAATCGATGTCCATTTAATGGCATCCCCTGTCGAAGAACTTATTGTCTCTTTTGCAAAAGCTGGAGCTAGCAATATCTCTATTCATCCCGAAGCAACGATTCATCTTGACCGAACGTTGCAACTTATCAAAGATCATGGTTGTACCGCTGGTTTAGTTTTTAATCCGGCTACTCCGTTAGATCATTTAGATTATGTAATGGATAAAATTGATATTGTGTTATTAATGGGAGTTAATCCTGGTTTTGGTGGGCAATCTTTTATCCCGTCAACATTAAAAAAATTACGACAAGTTAAACAACGTATTATTGAATCAGGTCAAAATATACGACTTGAAATAGATGGGGGCGTCAAAGTCGACAATATTGCAGAAATAGCCCAAGCAGGCGCTGATATGTTTGTTGCAGGGTCTGCCATATTTGGTCAGCCTGATTATAAATCAGTTATTGATGCCATGCGAAAAGCATTAGCAGGAGTAAACTATGCCTAAACTGGATGACATTCAAGCAATAGCATTTGATCTGGATGGCACACTCGTTGATAGTGTACCCGGACTTGCATTAGCAATTCAGCAAATGCTTGCCGACTTACAATTACCTACTGTTAGCAAAGATCAAGTTAAAAATTGGGTAGGTAATGGCATCGATGTTATGTTAGAACGTACCTTTAAAGCAATCGATATTACCCCAACAGCAGAATTGTTTAGTCAAGCTAAAAATTGCTTTAATCAGCATTATGATAAAGTTATCGATGCAGAAACAAAACTCTTTCCACATGTTAAAGAGACCTTAAAAGTGCTTTATGATAATCATTATCCATTAGCACTTGTTACCAATAAACCTGCACAATTTTTACCTGCTTTATTAGAATCATTAGGCATTAAAGAATATTTCAAACTGGTGCTAGGTGGCGGTGATGTTATCAAGCTAAAACCTCATCCTGCCCCACTTTATCAGGTTATGGCAACGTTTGGGCTCTTTTGCGATCAATTACTATTTGTTGGTGACTCGAAAAATGATATTACCGCAGCAAAGAATGCTAACTGCCATACTGTTGCGTTAAGTTACGGTTACAACTATGGTGTATCCATAGCGACCAGCGACCCCGATTTTTTGTTTGACGATTTCAAAGATATATTAACCTTGTTACCACTGCCTAAAGCTGAGGCAAAAAAATAAGAATGAATAGATTAGGAATAAATTATGAGTAAACCGATTGTATTTAGTGGCGCTCAGCCATCAGGGGAATTAACACTTGGCAACTATTTGGGTGCCTTAAAAAATTGGGTCGCTTTACAACAAGAATACGATTGCGTTTATTGTATTGTAAATCAACATGCTATCACAGTACGCCAAGATCCACAGAAGCTACGCAAAGCAACACTGGATACCATGGCGCTTTATTTAGCATGTGGCATTGATCCTCAAAAAAGCACTATATTTGTACAATCTCATGTACCTGCTCATGCTGAATTAGGGTGGGCATTAAACTGTTACACTTATTTTGGTGAACTCAGTCGCATGACACAATTTAAGGACAAATCATCACGACATGCTGAAAACATTAATGCAGGGCTTTTTGATTATCCTGTATTAATGGCAGCTGACATTTTATTATATCAAGCTAATTTAGTACCGGTGGGTGACGATCAAAAACAACATCTCGAACTATCACGTGATATTGCAATGCGCTTTAATGCCCTGTATGGTGACATTTTTACTGTTCCTGAACCTTTTATCCCTAAAGTTGGTGCAAGAGTGATGTCTTTACAAGACCCAACGAAAAAAATGTCTAAATCTGATGAAAATCGAAACAATGTGATTGGCTTACTTGAAAATCCTAAAGACATCGAGAAAAAAATCAAACGAGCGATGACCGATTCTGATGAACCGCCTGTTGTACGTTATGATTTAAAAAATAAAGCTGGTGTATCAAATTTATTAGATATATTAACTGGCGTAACAGGAAAACCAGTCACCGAACTTGAAAAAGAGTTTGAGGGTAAAATGTATGGACATCTTAAAACGGAAGTGGCGACTCAAGTGATTGATATGATAAGTCACTTACAAGCACAATATCACCAATATCGTGATAATGAAGATTACCTCTATTCAATCATGAAAGAAGGCGCTGAAAAAGCTCGAACTAAAGCGGATATCACATTGAAAAAGGTCTATGACGCTATCGGTTTTGTATAGTCTGAAATCAAAAAAACATGATTATTATTAACACTAAACAGTATTAATTAGCTTTGATATAGGCATTGATTATCCTAATGACAATCAATCCGATGAAAGCCATTTAATTAAAATAGGTTAGTTATGAAGATTATCATTCTTGGGGCAGGACAAACAGGCAGTGCGCTTGCAGAATATCTTGTTACTGAAAAACAAAACGATGTCACTGTTGTCGATGAAGATCATGATAAATTGCAATCTTTGCAAGAACGCTTTGATTTACAAGTTATTTGTGGAAAATCATCTTATCCACAAGTATTAGAGAGTGCTGGCGCGGAATCGGCTGATATGCTTGTTGCCGTTACCAACTCTGATGAAATCAACATGATGGCATGTCAAATAGGGCATGTCATGTTTAATATTCCGCAAAAAGTGGCGCGTATCCGCGCACCGGAATACAATGATGAAAGATATCCTTTTTTCAATAAAGAGTGTATCAATATCGACCATATCATTGCACCAGAAAACCTTATTACCAACCACATCAGTCATTTAGTTCAATATCCAGGCGCATTACAATTTGCCTCATTCAACGATACCCGTGTATGTCTAGTCGCTGTTATGGCATATTATGGTGGCGCGCTAGTTGGCAGTGAGCTATCAGAGCTTAAAGAACATCTTCCGCATGTTGAAGCCAGAGTCGTTGCTATCTACCGTAAAAATCGCTTTATTCGTCCACTGGGTTCTACCTTAATTGAAGCTGGCGATATGGTGTATTTTATTACTCCGCCTACCAATATCAAAGCCGTGACCAGTGAGCTACAACGTTTAGAAAAACCCTATAAACGAATTATCATTAGTGGCGGTGGCGGCATTGCACTTGTACTGGCTAAGCGCTTAGAAAATGATTATCAAGTCAAACTAATTGAACGCAATGCTGAACGAGCAGAACTCATTGCTGAACAGTTACTTAATACCACGGTATTACATGGCGAATCATCAGACCAAGAATTGCTATCCCAAGAACAGATTGAACTGACAGATCTTTTTATTGCGGTAACCGGCGATGATGAATCCAATATTATGTCATCGATGCTAGCGAAAAGAATGGGCGCTAAAAAAGTCATCGTCTTAATTCAAAAACAAGCTTATCTTGAACTCATTAATGACAGTGTGATTGATATTGCTATTTCACCCCAACACGCCACTATTTCTGAACTTTTAAGTCATGTCAGACAAACAGGCATCGTCAAAGTTGTATCACTACGACAAGGCGAATCTGAAATTGTGGAAATCGTTGCGCATGGTGATAAAGAAAATTCAAAACTGGTCGGAAAAAACATCAATGGATTAAAGCTACCGTCTGGGGCAACAATCGGCGCAGTTGTACGTGATGAAGATGTTATTATTATCAACACGGATTTAACGATTGAAGAGAATGATCACCTGATTATTTTCTTGCCGGATAGAAGAGCGATTACCGATATCGAAAAATTGTTACAATAACATTTAAATCGAAATTTTCTATTATACAAACTTGTTAAAAGCCAATAGGCAGTTCATAATATAAGCATAATTTTGACTCGGGGTGTTTTTTATTCATTAAAAAACTGAGAGTTTACCCGTTGAACCTGATCTGGATAACACCAGCGTAGGGAAGTCTAGCCATTCAACTTTACAATAGGCAAATTCTTCCCGATAAATCAAATAAGGAATGAACATGTCAGTAACCACATCGCTTCAAATCACACAAGTTACACCTTTTATTAATCTTGTCAAAACGCAACGCCCATTAGTTCATTGTATAACAAATGATGTTGTACAAAATTTTACTGCTAATGTCCTACTTGCTATTGGAGCTTCACCAGCAATGATTATTGCTGAACAAGAAGTGGCTGAATTTGTTAAAATTGCTAATAGTTTACTGATTAACATCGGTACAATTAATCACAATACCGCCAAAAGTATGCTACTTGCAGCAAGCCAAGCTCAACAAAGCCAAACTCCATGGGTACTTGATCCTGTTGCCGTTGGTTCGGCACTTGCTTATCGTACCGAAATTGCGTATCAATTATTATCATTTAAACCCACCGTTATTCGTGGCAATGCTTCGGAAATCTTAGCGCTTAGCGGTCAACTTGCATCATCAAAAGGCCCGGACAGTCAAGACTCGACAAAATCCGCTTTACAATATGCAAAACAATTGGCACAAGATTACCAGACTATCATCGCCATGACTGGTGACATTGATTATATTACTGATGGTCATACGACTTACGCTATAGCAGGCGGTGATATTGCTTTAACCAAAATTACCGGAACAGGCTGTTCCTTATCTGCTATGGTTGCAGCGTTTATTGTAAATTCAACCGATCCACTTTTAGCCACAGCAGCCGCTTGCTTTATGATGAAAAAAGCTGGAGAAAAGGCAAATAAACAGCTTGGATTAGGCAGTTTTGCCGTATCGTTATTAGATCAATTATCACTATTTTATTCATCATACTAATAGGGACGTAGCATGCAGAAAAAGTTGGATCTTACTCTCTATTTAGTGCTCGATCCGACACTATGTGGGGGAATTAGTGGCATGGTAGACACCACCAAAATTGCCGTTGCCAACGGTGTAACCGCCGTACAATTACGATCAGAACAAGAATTGACAGGCAAAGATTGGTATAAAGCTGCTGTAGCCTTGAAAGAAGCACTCAGTCAGACATCGGTTCCCCTATTGATTAATGATCATGTGGATATTGCTTTAGCTGTCGATGCAGATGGTGTGCATGTTGGTCAAAATGATTTGCCCGTTGATGTAGCTCGCCGATTGATCGGTAAAAATAAATGGTTAGGGCTATCTGTTTCGAATCAGCAACAACTTGAAACCGTGCCTTGGCAAAACGTCGATTATATTGGAATTGGTCCTGTCTATCCGACCTCGACCAAGAAAGATGCATCCTCGGCACTTGGTATTGAGCAGTTAACTCAATTAGTCAAAACCAAACATTGCCCTGCTGTTGCCATTGGTGGTATCGACGTAACAAAAGTTACAGAAATAATACAAACAGGAATTGAAGGCGTTGCAGTCGTATCGGCTATTTGTGGTCAATCCAATATTGAACAAGCAACCACCTTACTAATCAATAAAATAAATCAAGCTAGATAGGAAGCAACATCATGACAATTACAGCCCTAACTATTGCTGGTTCAGATCCCAGTGGGGGAGCTGGCATCCAAGCCGATCTCAAAACGTTTTCGGCACTCGGTGCGTATGGCATGTCTGTCATTACCGCGTTAACCGCACAAAGCACCCAAGGTGTTAATGCGGTATTTGGAATTCCGCCTGAATTTATCGAAGCAGAATTTAACACCTTATATCAAGATATTCACATTGATAGTGTGAAGATTGGTATGCTAATGAATAAAGAAATTGTCACAACTGTCTATCAGTTATTAAAAAATCATCCTATACCATCGATTGTACTTGATACTGTTATGATCGCTAAAGGGGGACATGCACTTTTAAAACCCGATGCCATTACCGCCATTCGAGAACAATTATTGCCATTAGCAACAATTATTACACCTAACTTACCCGAAGCCGCAGCACTTTTAGATTGTGATGAAGCGAAAAATGAAGATGAGATGCTAAAACAAGGGCAAGATTTACTTAAACTAGGTTGTAAAGCGGTACTAATGAAGGGCGGGCACTTAGCCAGTCAAGAAAGTCCCGATTATTTAATCACCTCAGACCAAACAATCCGAATGACATCGCAAAGAATTCAAACAAAAAATACGCACGGTACAGGTTGTACCTTATCAGCCGCTATTGCGACTTTATTGCCTAAAAACAGCTTAGCACACGCGGTTAAACAGGCGAAAGAATATCTACACGGCGCCATACGCCATGCTGATGATTTAAATATTGGTAAAGGGATTGGACCAACACATCACTTTTATCGTTGGTGGTGATTCAAAAACACAATTGACGCATATTTGCGAACACTCTCTTCAAATTTTTCAAAATATGAGTGATTAAAAGAGGATGTAAAGTAGATTTTGGACGTTTTAAACGTGTTAATGAAAACAGATAAATAAAAAAACTAACGTCCAAATTTGTTTGCTTTAATATAGGTTAATTAATATGAAATACCTACAAATTCATACCCAGCTTCATTGATAGCCACTATAGCGGCTTCTTGTGAAATGGTCCCGCCTTCGATATCAACTTCATGTTTAGCCAAATCAATCTTTACTTTCGCTTTTGGCTCAATATCGTTAATCGCTTTAGTAATCGTATTAACACAGTGCTGACAACTCATATTATCGACAATTAATTTCATAGTTGACCTCTCTTTTCAATTAAATCTTATCAGAATTCGGATCGCCCAAATTAGCGTAGGCTTTATAATTGTGTTCGATCCATTGACCCGCATTATTACTCGTTTGATAATAATCAAGCCCAGTAATTTTCATCATACTTTGTGGGAAACAAAAAAGATTGCGTACAGTAAAAAATGAAGCTAAATTTTTTGAAACGTCCACAATATTGTTTGTAAAAAGCATGCTTCAGTTACAAAGCCACAATGACATTATTTCTTTTATCATACACAATTTTTTATTCTGATAAAACTGGCTCTGACATATTATCATTTTGCGTATAAGGTATTGCCTTTAGCATATCGAATTATTGCGTGAATGTTGCGAATTTTTTTGTTCGACGTTGTCATCGCAATACTTTTTAAAACTAGAATTTGTCAGGCATCTCTTTTATCGTTTCGATTTACTCATTTACGTGATTCACTTTAGCTTTAAATAAACTGGAATTTATAGGACACAAATAAAAACATCTCAATCATCTTTTCATGTTCAACACTTGGAATCATTATCAGATAACAAACTGAACAATCTAGGATTAATAGCATCATTTTCACTAATAGTGAATGGTTAACAATCTAAGTTTATCCATGGTTATCATAATTTAAAACGCCAAGATAATTTTTTTATAGAAAAATTTATTCATGCATTTAATTTATTTACTCTCTGAATTAACAACAAAAAATGCTATAAATCCAGAACTTCTTTGACACTATTGCTTGTTAAACGTTATACTAAAGGCGATATTTTGTACATCTGAATAGTTAAGCACTTTTTTCAAAAGCAGTTTAAACATAGGGGGGTGTAATTTGGGTATCTTAAATAATATTTTTTCTAAAATCTTTCCAAGTGCTCAAGCGGCTGTCGGTAATGTCGCTGATGCCGTTAAAAATCAAGTCAACAGCATTACCGGTCATGATAAAGATGCCGCGTCAAATAATCAGAATCAAGACCAAAATCAAAATCAACAACATTCAGACAACCAAACGCCCATTTCGGACGTGGATGTTATGTCAATTCTTAATAATTTAGCGAGCAAATTTCCTGAAAAACTTAATTGGAAAACATCGATTGTTGATCTTTTAAAATTATTAGGAATAGACAATAGTCTAGATGCTCGTAAAAGATTGGCAAAAGAACTTAATTACACGGGTAGTACAGATGATACCGCTGCAATGAATACTTGGTTAATTAAAGAAGTATTTAAACGAATTGCCGAAAAAGGCGGTAATATTACCCATCTATTTTCTTAATCAAAGATTGTTACGTGATTTGTTATCCACCTGGTCTTCGGGTGGATTTTTTATATAGCATATTGTAATTCGTTCGACTCAATCAACGGCATTACGCTTTAAACGAGTGTAATCGATTCATTGCGGCTTCAAAGCTTTGTGATAATAAAATATCCGTGCAACGTGCAGATTCATCAATCGCTTTATCTATTAGTTCTTGCTCGGGCTTAGAAGGTTTATTTAACACAAAACCGACCACTTTATTTTTATCACCCGGATGCCCGATACCGATTCTTAATCGATAAAAATTTGGATTATTGCCTAATTTGCTAGCAATATCTTTCAAACCATTGTGACCACCATGACTTCCGCCAAATTTAAATTTCGCAATACCCGGATTTAAATCAAGTTCATCATGAGCAACTAAAATTTCTTCGGGTTTTATCTGATAAAATGAAGCCATCGCTTGAACAGCTTTACCACTTAAATTCATAAACGTGGTAGGCACTAATAAACGTATGTCATGTCCTGCGATATTGATACGTGAACTATAACCAAAAAATTTAGGATCATTTTTTAACGGCTGTTGATAACGTTGTGCAAGCAAATCAACATACCATGCCCCTGCATTATGTCGAGTTTGGGCATATTCATTTCCAGGATTGGCCAGTCCTACAATAAGTTTTATGGTTGTCATGATGTTTTAATTGTTAGCTGTTGTTACTTGAAGATGTTAAATTAAAAAGCCCCAAAAAACGGGGCATCTTTATCATTAAAAATCAATTATTGATGGAACATTGCAGAAATCGATTCTTCGTTGCTTATGCGACGAATTGCTTCTGCTAACATTCCTGATAATGTTAATTGACGTACATTTTTCAATGCTTTAACTTCCGCTGTTAATGGAATAGTATCACAAACGACTATTTCATCAATGGCTGAGTTTTTAATATTACTGACGGCTTTACCCGAGAAAATCGGATGCGTTGCGTAGGCAAATACTCTTTTAGCACCACGTGCTTTTAATGCATCAGCGGCTTTGCAAAGCGTTCCTGCTGTATCAATCATATCATCGACTAAAATACAATCTCTATCAGCAACATCACCAATAATATTCATCACTTCAGCTTCATTCGCTCGTTGACGACGTTTATCGATGATCGCCATATCGGTGTCATTTAACAGTTTTGCAATAGCACGAGCTCGCACCACCCCACCAATATCCGGAGAGACAACAATTGGGCGTTCAAAATCACGTTGAAGCATATCTTCTAAAATCACAGGGCTACCAAATACATTATCCACTGGCACATCAAAAAAACCTTGGATCTGTTCAGCATGAAGATCAACCGTTAATACTCTATCAACACCGACAGTTGATAAAAAGTCAGCAACCACTTTAGCTGTGATCGGAACCCGTGCAGAACGCACTCGACGATCTTGTCTAGCATAACCAAAATAAGGAATAACAGCGGTAATACGACCTGCAGATGCTCGACGCATTGCATCAATCATAACAAGCAATTCCATTAAATTATCATTGGTTGGTGCACAAGTTGATTGAATGATAAAAACATCCTCACCACGGACATTTTCATTAATTTGAACGTTCACTTCTCCATCGCTAAAACGACCAACAACAATATCACCAAGAGAAGTATAAAGACGATTAGCTATACGCTTTGCTAGCTCAGGTGTAGCATTGCCAGCAAAAAGCTTCATATCAGGCACGAGAAATCCTCAAGCATGTAATCATGATTACGTATCCGTAATCGGTTAAATCGGAGTGACAATTATATAATCATTTGGTGATCATGCTCAACCACATTATAAAAAATTATCAAAATAATTTAACCTGCCTAGCAAAATAGTGTAAGAGTCCATGGGTAATCAATATGTTTTTTGACGTCAACTTAAAATCGAGTAAACTAAGTAATCATCGCTATTTTAGAGTAGCTTTCAATTAGTTTAAATCAATTTTACAACACAAGTAGATAATCTAATGGCAGAACAATTACATACAGATATTGAAGAACAAAAACCGAAACGAACAATACGCAGTTTTGTGCTACGACAAGGTCGTTTGACCAAAGGTCAAGAACAAGCATTACAAAATTTATGGCCCGTCTTTGGTGTCAAATATAATGCGGGATCGCCCATTCACTTTGAACCTAATCAAAACGTCGTTTTAGAGATTGGATTTGGTATGGGCGCATCACTCATCGAAATGGCAAAAAATGCCCCCGAGAAATCTTTTTTAGGTATTGAAGTACATAAACCGGGTGTCGGAGCTTGTTTAATGGCGATCGAAGAAAATCAATTATCAAACTTAAATGTGATGTGCCATGATGCAGTCGAAGTTTTAGAAAACATGATTGCAGATAATTCATTAGATAAGGTGCAAATATTCTTCCCTGACCCTTGGCATAAAGCAAGGCACAACAAGCGTCGAATTATTCAGCCTGCTTTTGTCGAACTTATCAGACGTAAATTAAAAGTTAATGGTATTTTACATCTAGCAACAGATTGGCAACATTATGCCGAACATATGCTTGAGGTGTTAAATCAAGCGACAGGTTATAAAAATTTATCATCAACAGGAGATTATATTCCAAGACCAGCAGACCGACCTATTACCAAGTTTGAAAAAAGAGGTCAAAATCTTGGTCATGGTGTTTGGGATTTACAGTTTCAAAAACAATAACGTTATTAAGGAGCCGTTATGGAAAATCAAACTCTTGATTTCATTTATCATCGTCGTTCAATTCGTGCTTATAAACCCACCCCATTGACGCAAAAGCAAATAACATCGATGATTCAAGCAGCACAATCGGCTCCGAGTTCTAACTTTCTTCAATGTTCAACCATTATTCGTATCACAGACAGTGATAAGCGAAAAAAATTAGCTCACTATTCAGGTGATCAAAATTATATTTATCAAGCTCCCGAATTTTGGGTGTTTTGTGCCGATTTTAATCGACATTTTCAAATTGATGCAACGATTCCTCTTGAACGAGCCGAACAACTTTTAGTCGGTTGTATTGATACCGCCTTGATGGCGCAAAATACGGTTATTGCTGCGCAATCGTTAGGATTAGGTACAGTCTATATTGGTGGTTTACGTAATAATATATCTGAAGTGACACAATTACTAGCCTTGCCAAAATATGTTATCCCCCTTTTTGGTCTCTGTATTGGGTATCCAGATCAAGAACCCGAAATGAAACCAAGATTACCGAGTGAATTAATCTTTTTCGAAAATCAATATCAACCAATCAATCAGACATTATTGGCACAGTATGATGAGCAAATAGAAAATTATTATCAAACTCGTAGTTCTAATCAAAAAGAAGGCGGATGGAGTAACAAAATAGCTGAAACGATCTACAAAGGACAACGAGAATTTATTCTCAACTATTTACATCAACAAGGCTGGGTGAAACAATAATGAACAATCACTATCAATTGGATAAAGTCGTCATATTAAGCCGACATGGAATCCGTACACCATTACAAAATACACTTGAATTTTTAGAACAAGCCACGCCGTTTAAATGGCCTAAATGGGATCATCCTTATGGCTATCTAACTACCCGAGGCGGTGCCCTAGAAGTTTATTTTGGACGATACTTAGCGACATGGCTTGAAAATCAACATATTCAATACCAAGCAACTTCTTCTGATGTGTCTGTGTATGCAAATAGTTTACAAAGAACCGTTGCTACAGCTCAATTTTTGACAGCTGGTGCTTTTGCCGGATATGACATCCCCATCAATCATAAATACCCCATTGAAAAAATGGATTCCATGTTTGATCCTAGTTTACGTAACGATTCTGACGAATTTAAACAAGCTGTTATTAAGGACATTGATGAAACTGTTACAGCAGAATCAATCTATAAAAATTTAGCGCCTGCTTATGAAATTTTAGCCGATATTTTAGACTATAAACATTCCAAATTTTATGCACAATATCAATGTGATTTAGCCGATATTCCTGTTGAAGTTTATTTGAAAAAGCATGAAGAACCTGCTCTGTTAGGTGCATTAGCGATTGGTGTTAGTGCAGTAGATGCATTTTTATTACAATATTATTCGGGCTTTCCCAAAGAACAGATTGCGTGGGGAAGAATCAACAGCCAAGCACAATGGCAACAACTTATTCAGATACGTAATCAATATCTAAACTTAGTCTGTCGAACTAAAACGCTTGCCAAACATTCTGCTACCGAATTGATTAATATGATAAACAATCTTATGCATCATGATGATCGAAAAATTCATTTACTTGTGGGACATGATAGTACCATTGCTTCATTATTCGGCGCATTAGACTTTGAACATTATCAGTTACCGAATCAATATGAAACAACGCCAATCGGTGGTAAGGTAATTTTACAACGTTTTCGTCATTTAGAGTCTGGAACATACTATTTTAAAGCCGAATATGTTTATCAAAGCTTTGAACAACTATTTACTGGTGCTCAAATCAGTATAAATAACCCACCACAACATTTTACGTTGCAGCTTAAAAATGCCATGCAAAATCAAGATGGATTTTATGACTGGCATGATTTTGAGCAGCGTTTAAACATGTTTAAAGGATGATTTAATCAATTCACTTCTCACGTCAGCATTTATCCTACATGGCGTGAGATGATTTTAACATTTAGCTCCCTGTTATGGTTAAATACCTCTGTTATATTATCTCACCTAATCACTATTCCCTACCTTATCTTCAAGGAGTGGATAGAATAGATAAAAACGGCTTCTTGTTTATTAATGTAATCGATACCATAAAAGTTATCTTATTTTCGCTCAACATGTAACCTGTATATTAACGCTATATTTCATTGTAAGCAGAATCGCCTCATCAATAAATTGATAATATTAAATAGAATAGAGTTATCTTCTTGAATTCTTTGAGTTGAATTAAAACATCGTCATCAACAAAACATCTTACTCATAAACAACAAAATAATGTAATCGATTTCATAAAGTGTTATCTAGATCACTTTTTTCATCATTTTATGGTGATACTATCCACCATAAAAGAGAAGCAAGTTCATCCATAAAAAAATATGTAAACGATTTCTTAATGAATGCAGGTTCATTCAAATTCGATTAAAGGAAGTAAATTATGAATCAAAATACTAAGTCAGCAAGGCATAATAAGAATTATTGGATTTTCAGTTTTTATTTCTTTCTCTACTTTTTCATCATGGGTGCCTATTGCCCATTCTTTCCCGTTTGGCTGAAAATGAACGGGCTTGATGAAGCAAAAACTGGCTATGTTTTTTCGTTTATTTCATTTTTTGCACTACTTTTCCAACCTTTATTCGGTTTAATTTCAGATAAATTAGGACTGAAAAAACATCTCCTTTGGCTTATTACTCTACTGTTAGTCTTGTTTGGGCCATTTTTTATTTATGTGTTAGGGCCACTTCTACAATTTAATGTTACTGTCGGTGCGATAGCTGGAGGGTTTTATCTTGGCATGGTTTTTAGTGGTGGTGCGCCTGCTATTGAAGCCTTGGTTGAAAAAATAAGCAGACGCAGTGGATTTGAATTTGGGCGTTGCCGTATGTTTGGCTGTTTTGGTTGGGCAATTTGTGCATCATTTGTTGGAATTATGATTTCGAAGAACATTAATGCGGTTTTTTGGCTCTGTTCTGGTTTTGCATTATTTCTACTTATTTTAGTGAAATTAGCCGATCCCGCTAAAACTTCCACCACCGATATCGTTGAACAAATGGGATTAAATAAGCCTGAATCCTTTAATTTTAAACTCGCAGTCGATTTATTAAAAATGCCGAAACTTTGGTGTTTTATGCTTTATATAATTGGCGTCGCCTGTACTTATGATGTTTTTGATCAGCAGTTTGCAAACTTTTTTACGTCGTTTTTTTCCAGTGAACAAGTCGGTCAAGAAGCCTTTGGTTATGTCACGACTCTCGGTGAAATTTTAAATGCAACCGTCATGTTTTTTGCTCCATGGATTGTGAAAAAAATTGGTAGCAAAAATACGTTATTAGTTGCCGGTGCTATTATGTCAATTCGTATAACTGGCTCAGCATTTGCCAGCAATGCAGTTGAAGTTATTATTCTAAAAACCTTACACATGTTTGAAGCGCCACTATTACTTGTCGGGGCATTTAAATATATTACAAAACACTTCCCCTTACGATTATCGGCAACCGTTTATTTGATTGCATTTTGTTTTGCTAAACAACTTTCAACGATGTTTATGTCCACACTTGCAGGTCTAATGTATGTCGAAATTGGATTTACAGGAGCCTATCTGGTGCTTGGTTTGATTGCATTTAGTTTTACATTTATTTCATCTTTCACTTTATCCGGACGAGGACCTTGGGATCTATTCATACCTAAAAATAAACACCCGTCTGAAATACAACAATAACCAAATTTTTAACAATTTAAGATAAATTGAGGTTTCTATATGAAAGTATTCGTTACTGGTGGTTGTGGATATATAGGAAGTCATACCTGTGTTCAATTGATTAAAGCAGGTTATACGCCAATTGTGATAGATAATTTATTCAATAGTAAAGCATCGGTATTAAAAAGAATCCAACAAATTACGCATCAGCCAATCAATTTTTATCAAGGTGATGTACGAGATGCCAATTTATTAGCGCAAATTTTTAATGAAAATGATATTCAAGCAGTGATCCATTTTGCGGGTTTAAAAGCCGTCGGTGAGTCGGTATATAAACCACTTGAGTATTATGAAAATAATGTCTATGGCAGCATTGTGTTAATGAAGGCAATGCGTGATGCAGGCGTCAAACAATTAGTTTTTAGTTCATCCGCAACCGTTTACGGTGAATCAGCCCCCGTACCTTATGTTGAAACCTTGCCACAAGGTTTACCAACCAGCCCTTATGGAAAAAGTAAGTTAATGGTCGAACAATGTATTATGGATTTGGCTATTGCCGAACCTGATTGGTCATTGACCCTACTACGCTACTTTAATCCTGTGGGGGCTCATCCTAGTGGATTAATAGGCGAAGATCCTCTTGGTATTCCTAATAATCTTATGCCATTTATTACCCAAGTTGCTGTAGGAAAAAGAGAATCATTGGCGGTGTTTGGAAATGATTATCCGACGCAAGATGGAACGTGTGTTCGTGATTTTATTCATGTTGTTGACTTAGCTGATGGTCATATCGCCGCATTAAAAGCTGATCATAATCAACCCGGTGTCCATATTTACAATCTAGGATCAGGTGTTGGGTATAGTGTTTTACAAGTCATCGAAGCATTTGAGAAAGCGTCAGGAAAACCGTTAAAGTGGCATTACGCACCCCGACGTGCGGGCGACCTACCCGCATTTTGGGCAGATGCAAAAAAAGCAGAACAGATACTCGGGTGGAAAACCCAATTAACGCTTGATGATATGGTCAAAGATTCTTGGAATTGGCAATCGAATAACCCACAAGGTTATCCTCAAGATTAATGAAAAAGATGAATACCAGCAATATGTTAAAAGAGGCAAACATGCAAATATTTAATCCTGTTGATCATCCCCACCGTCGTTATAACCCATTAACGGCTCAGTGGGTCTTAGTATCACCGCATAGAGCCAAGCGACCTTGGCAAGGTCAACAAGAAACACTAAATCAAGAACAAAAACCCAGTTACGATCCTAACTGTTTTTTGTGCCCCAGCAATAAACGGGTCACGGGTGATAAAAATCCGGACTATACAGGTACTTTTGTATTTACTAATGATTTTGCCGCATTAATGGATGATACCCCTGATTCGCCGCCAGCTGATGATACTCTTTTTCAAATGCAAAGCGCCAAAGGAACCAGTCGAGTAATCTGTTTTTCCCCCGATCATAGTAAAACCTTGCCAGAATTAGACTTAACGGCAATTGAGGGAGTAATTAAAACTTGGATATCACAGCAAAAAGAACTAAGCCAAAATTATCCTTGGGTGCAAATATTTGAAAACAAAGGTGCAGTAATGGGATGCTCTAATCCTCATCCACACGGACAAATTTGGGCAAATAGCTTTATCCCAAATGAAATCGCTCGTGAAGACCAGAATATGCATCATTATTTTGAAACCTATCACCGCAATTTATTAGTTGATTATGCCGAAAAAGAATTGATCTATCGTGAGCGAATAGTTGTTGAAACAGACCATTGGCTTGCTGTCGTGCCTTTCTGGGCAACATGGCCATTTGAAACGTTATTATTACCCAAAACACATATTGCACAATTAACCTTATTAACCGACAGCCAACAGATTGATTTAGCGGTGGCGCTGAAAAAATTAACAAGTCGTTATGATAATTTGTTTAATTGCTCTTTCCCCTACTCTATGGGTTGGCATGGCGCACCATTTATGCAAGGTACCACTGACTATTGGCAAGTTCATGCTCACTTTTATCCTCCTTTGCTTCGTTCAGCGATAGTCAAAAAATTTATGGTAGGTTACGAAATGTTAGCTGAAGTACAACGGGATTTAACGCCTGAACAGGCAGCTGAAAGACTGCGCAATGTCAGTGATGTTCATTATAAAGATAAAAAGGATAAATAGATGAAAGCATTAATCGATAAAACTAAACAAGCTTTTGCAACCCTATTTGGTTATCAACCCGATATCACTGTGCAAGCACCAGGGCGAGTCAACTTGATTGGTGAGCATACCGATTATAACGATGGTTTTGTATTACCTTGTGCGATTAATTATGGCACAGTAATAAGCTGCCATAAACGTACCGATAAATTAATACGTGTAATTGCCGTTGACTATGATAATCAACAAGATGAATTTTGGCTAGATTCCCCTATTGAGAAACATTCACAATATCAATGGGCTAATTATGTTCGAGGTGTAGTAAAACATTTAAAAAACTATGCAAATACACTTTATGGTGTTGATTTAGCAATTAGCGGTAATGTTCCCCAAGGTGCAGGATTGAGTTCATCGGCTTCGCTTGAGGTGGCTATCGGCAAAATGTTTCAAGTTCTAAATAATTTACCTTTAGATGGCACTAAATTAGCATTAATCGGTCAGGAAGCGGAAAATCAATTTGTTGGTTGCAATTGTGGAATTATGGATCAATTAATATCGGCACTTGGACAAGATCATCATGCTTTACTTATTGACTGCCGTACGCTCTCTGTTCATCCGGTTTCAATACCCGATGATTTAGCTGTTGTTATTATTAACTCAAATATTAAACGTGGATTAGTCGATAGCGAATATAATACTCGTCGTAGGCAATGTGAAGCAGCAGCAACAGCGCTGGGCGTAAAAGCATTACGAGACGCCACATTATCAGATTTATTGAAAATTAAACCAACGCTTGATCCTACCGTTTTTAAACGTGCACATCATGTCATTACCGAAAATGAACGGACTTTACTGGCATCTCATGCACTTGCACGTCGTGATTACAAATTACTATCGACATTAATGGCGCAAAGTCACAATTCAATGCGTGATGACTTTGAAATTACAGTACCTGCTATCGATTATCTGGTGAACATTATCAATAATGTTATCGGTGAACAAGGTGGAGTTCGTATGACAGGTGGCGGTTTTGGCGGCTGTGTTGTTGCACTGGTAAATAAAAATAAAGTTGATGCAGTAAAAACCGTTGTAAGCAATAATTATCAGAATAAATTTGGTATTAAAGAAGATATATATATCTGTCAACCAAGTGAAGGAGCGCACGCCATATGTCTTTAACAACGATCATTACACTATCTAATAAGCAAGGGATGCAGATTAAATTATCTAACTGGGGAGCGACTTGGCTTTCTTGCTTAATACCGGTTGATAATAAAAATCGTGAAGTACTTCTTGGTTGTAGTTCGTTAGCGCAATATCAACAACAACATGCTTATTTAGGTGCAACTATTGGGCGTTATGCTAACCGTATTGCTCATGCATCTATTGAATTAGGCGATAAACGCTATCCGCTTGTTGCCAATGAAGGTAAAAATCAGCTTCATGGCGGAAAGTTAGGCTTTGATAAGCAATTATGGCAAATTGATGATCAATCTAATCAACAAGTCATTTTCAGTTTAATTTCTTGCGATGGTGATCAAGGTTATCCCGGTGAACTGAAAGTTCAAGTGACCTATCAACTTACCGATAATAATCAAGTTATCATCAAGTTCAATGCCTCTACCACGCAAACCACTGTGGTAAATTTAACTAATCATGCTTATTTTAATTTAGATGGCGAAACAAGTAACACTATCCTCAATCACACTTTACAAGTCAATGCTAACCAATTTTTGCCCGTTGATAATCATGGCATACCTGATGACAATTTAGCTAGTGTCGCTGAATTTGATATGGACTTACGCCAAGCAAAACGATTATCAGACCGATTACTTGAAAGTCCTGAACGACAAAAAACAGGTGGCTATGATCATGCTTATTTACTGGACAAAACCCAGCCAATTGCCGCGCAATTAACCTCATCCGATAATAAAGTGACCATGAATGTCATAACGACCAAACCAGCGTTACAAGTTTATACCGGTAATTTTCTGCAACATACACCTAACCGTCATAATGGGGAATATGACAATTATGCAGGTATCGCGCTAGAAGCACAATTTCTACCAGATAGCCCACATCACCCCAAATGGCCACAACCTAGTTGTTGGTTAACACCTGATGAAACCTATCAATATCAAACGATCTATCAATTTTTTATTGAATAATATTATATCAATTGAGTATGTAAACGGAAAAATGAACACTTAATGCTATATGAGCAAACACCAATGGAGTTAAGTCCAACTGGATTTAATGGGACTTACTACCACGGTAACACCCCAATTTTATTCAATGCGCGTTTATAACCAACGATGGATATTCCGATAAAACCATCAAAGCTTTTTGTCAAGTTACCCTAACAATTTTGATAAGAATTCGGTATGATAGAGCTATCATGGCAAATGGACATTATGATTGATGAAAAGTAAAAGTTTAACTGCAATTTTTCCGGGAACGTTCGATCCAATTACTAACGGGCACATCGATTTGATTACTCGAGCTTCGCTGTTGTTTCCTCGATTAATTGTTGCAATTGCGGAAAATCCGAATAAAAAAACGTTATTTAGTTTGAAAGAACGGGTCAATTTAGCATCCAGTTCAGTTGAACACTTACTTAATGTACAAGTGATTGGATTTGATAATTTAATGGCAGATTTTGCACAAACTCATAATGCAACGGTCATTGTTCGAGGTGTTCGAACCACTCAAGATTTTGAATACGAAAGACAATTAGCCGAAATGAATCGCGCATTAAAACCGGATTTAGATACTTTATTTTTAATGCCATCAATGACTATTGGTTTTATCTCTTCAACCATTGTGAAAGATGTTGCTTATCATGGTGGCAATATTACCAATTTAGTTCCTTTACATGTCAAAACAGAATTGTTAAAACGGTTAACATAACGTTGAATTTATATGGTTATTTTTTATACTCCACCTTCAAAAAAACAAGCTCCACAAAAATTAACGGTCACCATCTCAGCGATAGATGCCTTCGGACAAGGAATTGCAAATCACAAAGGCAAAACTATTTTTGTTAAATCAGCCTTACCCGATGAAACTGTTGATATCCAGTTGACAGAAAATAAAAAAAATTATGCTAAAGCGAAGGTCATCAAATACCACAATCAAAGTGCCCAACGGGTAAAACCATTATGTGGCTATTATCAAAAATGTGGTGGCTGTGAATTGCAGCATATTTCAACGGATTTGCAGCAAAGTGCAAAGTATCATGCGCTCATTAATCTCATACAAAAAGAAAGTGGGCAATCGTTAACTCATATCACTGACTCAGCACCGCTTATTATTGCTGATCAACCTTATCATTATCGCCGACGAGCCCGACTTTCAATAAATATTGTAAAAGGTGAATTATTTATTGGTTTTCGTCAGGCTGAATCAAATCAAATTATCAATATAGAATACTGTCCTGTATTGGTCGAAAGCTTGGATCAGTTACTCGCTCCTTTGCAAAAAATATTACGTCAAATTAAATCAAAAAAATCACTTGGGCATATTGAATTGGTTGCTGTTGATAGTGGCATTATCATGGTATTAAGGCATACTTTGCCTATGACCAATGAAGACACTCAGTTACTAACAAACTTCGCTGAAAAAAATGGTATTTCACTCTACTTTCATGGCATAGATTTACAGCACATTACCGGCCATACGGAACATTATTATCTAATCAATCAGTTAAAGCTTACTTTTAGTCCTTTGAATTTTATTCAAGTCAATAGCAACGTTAATCAAAAAATGATTGAACAAGCGCTTGATTGGCTAACATTAACATCAACCGATAAAGTTTTAGATCTCTTTTGTGGTATGGGTAATTTTTCATTACCTATGGCTACCTATTGTCAATCATTAACGGGCGTTGAAGGCGTAGAAGAACTAGTTGAAAAAGCGAAATTAAACGTTATATTAAATAGCAACAAGGTTTGTGCCGAAACTCATTTTTTAACGAGTAATTTAGAGGATAATCAACAATTTTTTACATGGAATCAATCACAATTTGATAAAGTTTTATTAGATCCTGCCAGAGCTGGGGCATTTAATGCAACGACAGAAATTGTTAAAATGGCTCCGTCAAAAATTGTTTATATCTCATGTAATCCCGCAACATTAGCGAGAGATAGCAAAGTGTTAACTCAAGCGGGTTATAACATTGCTCAAGTAGCAATTTTAGATATGTTTCCACAAACTAAACATATTGAATCAATGTTGTTGTTAACCAAATCAGGATCATAATTATGGTATCAATTAGAGGAGCACACCAACATAGTGAAGAGCATTACTCTCTTGCACAGTTTGATGTCGAACAATGGGCAAAACAAGAATTACAACTGACTAACGCGGATAGTTATCAGACGTTTAAACAAGTCTGGGATTTTTGCTTTGAAAGCAGTGCCGGTGCAGCTGAGCAAGTCTACTGTTTTCAAAATGCCGTTGAAATGGTTGAAATATTATCCACACTTAATATGGATATCAACAGTTTATGTGCGGCTTTGTTGCTCCCTTTCCTTGAAACTAAGATTATACGTCGAGAAGATATTCCTGAAGATTTTGACCGTGAAATGATGCACATTATTTCTAGCATTGTTCGAATGAAAGAAATTCGTCAACTTCGCGCCATCCGTAATGGCAGTGCAACGTCTGAACAGATTGATAGCATCCGCCGTATGTTATTGGCAATGGTTAATGATTTTCGCAGTGTAGTGATAAAAATTGCCGAACGCATCACTTATTTACGTAATCTGTTAAATGCTCCACAAGAAGAACAAGTACTGGCTGCTAAGGAGTGTTTTAACATTTATGCACCGCTTGCCAACCGTTTAGGAATTGGTCAATTAAAATGGGAGCTGGAAGATTTTTGTTTCCGTTATCTCTATCCGAATGAATATCGCTTTATTGCTAAAAAATTACACGAAAAACGCCTTGATCGTGAATCCTATATCAATCATTTTGTTAAGCATCTACAAGCGTTAATGAATAAAGATCATATTCGTGCAGAAGTTTATGGACGCCCGAAACATATTTACAGTATCTGGCGAAAAATGGAACGCAAACACCTTGAATTTGAAGATCTTTATGATATTCGTGCTGTACGGATTATTTGTGATCGTATTGAAGATTGTTATAACGCATTAGGTATTGTCCATAGTCATTATAAACATATTGCTAAAGAATTTGATGATTATGTTGCCAACCCCAAACCAAATGGTTATCAATCAATTCATACCGTAGTGTATGGCCCCGAAAATAAAACGATTGAAATTCAAATTCGAACTGAGCAAATGCACAATGATGCTGAATTAGGCATTGCTGCGCACTGGAAATATAAAGAAGGCAGTACTGATAAAATGACTGCTTATGATCAGCGAATTACTTGGCTACGAAAATTATTAACATGGCAACAAGAGATGTCTGAAAGTGGTGAAATACAAGAAGCCGTACGTAGCCAGATTTTTGATGATAGAGTCTATGTCTTTACGCCTAAAGGTGATGTGGTTGATTTGCCTACTGGCTCAACACCGCTTGATTTTGCCTATCATATTCACAGTGATGTAGGTCATCGTTGTATTGGTGCAAAAGTTGGAGGACGAATTGTACCATTTACTTATAACCTAAAAATGGGCGATCAAGTTGAAGTAATCACTCAAAAACAACCTAATCCGAGCCGAGATTGGTTGAATCCAAATACCGGATTTGTAAATAGTAGTCGGGCACGAGCTAAAATTCAGGCATGGTTTAAAAAACAAGATCGACATAAAAATATAGCAGCTGGTCAACAAATTTTAGAAGATGAGCTGGAACCTTTAAATATCAGTTTGAAAAGCGTTGAAAAAATGCTGATTGATAAATATAACGCCCATTCCTTTAATGAAGTTCTTGCCGGTATTGGTAGTGGTGATGTCAGAATAAATCAATTGGTCAATTTTGTTAATGCCCAAGTCAATAAACCTACCGCTGAAGAAGAAGACGAAGCGGCATTAAAACAAATTGTTCAAAAATCCAATTCACAAACGAAAAATACCAATAAAATCGGTAATAAAAAAGGAAGTGAAATTATTATTGAAGGTGTCGGTAATTTAATGTGCACTATTGCAAATTGCTGTCGCCCTATTCCCGGTGATCCAATTGTCGGTTTTGTGACTCAAGGGCGAGGCATTTCCATTCATCGGGCGGATTGTGAACAGTTACAGGATTTAAAAAATCACGCTCCTGAACGAATCACTAGTGCGGTTTGGAGTAATGAAACCAATTCAAGTTATACCATGGTGATACAGATCATCGCTAACGATCGGAGTGGCTTATTACGTGATATCACAACCATTTTAGCTAACGAAAAAGTCAATGTGCTTGGATTAATAAGTCGAAGTGATATGAAGCAACAATTGGCTAATATTGATGTCGACATGGAAATCTTTGATCAAGACTCGTTAAATCGTATACTCAATAAAATAAAACAGCTACCCGATGTCATTGAAGCAAGACGCCACCAAGGGTGAGCTATTTTTTAAGCCACCCTCACTACCTTAAGTTTTGCTCAGACATCATTTCGTAATGTGATTTAGTTACGTTCTAACACTTCAAAGTAATAATCGTAAGGATTTTTATCATCAGCTTGATGATGTTCTTGAAAAACTGATTGCCAAGTTTCGGGGGCATAATTAGGGAAATAAGTATCACCTTGTAAATCAGCATCAATATGCGTTAAGTAAAGTCTATTGATAAACGGTAAAACTTGCTGATAAATATTGCCACCACCAATGATAAAGACTTCCTGACATTGTTGACTATTGGCCACTACCAGTGCCTCATCAATAGATGTGACCCAACTTATATTAGGATTTGTATTTGATTCGGCTTCGGTTTTTGCTTGCCTAGAAATAACAATATTATGTCGATTGGGTAACGCTTTGCCGATAGATTCAAACGTTTTCCTGCCCATAATAACAGGTTTATTAAGCGTATTTTTTTTAAACCATGCCAAATCCGCTGGTAAATGCCAAGGCATCTGATTGTTAAAACCAATAACACGATTATGTGCCATCGCAACAATGATACTAAGTGTCATGTGAGTTTGTTTATACATAACCTAAAGCTTTAATTCGTTGATTTACATTTTCGGGAAAAACAGTTTGCGCCCAAAGTCGTTGACTTAAAGAAAGCAAAGACTCTTTTTGCCCATTAACAATCCAATTAGCAAGTTCAGTTGCAACATCAGGATAGACCGTTGGTTTTGGCGAAGGTAAATCTAACCAATACTTAAGTTTAATACTATTTAAGGTTTCCATCACCGTTGCCATATCTAATGTATGTAAACATTGAGCATTATAGATTTGTTCAAACTGACCCGAGACAGGTTTAGTCAAAATCTTTTTACCCAAAACTAATGCTTCAGATATTAGTGCAAATCCCGTGTTAGAAATAATCCCCGAACAGCTTATTACCGCATCCATAAAACCGTCACGACAAAGAGGGTGCAAAGTAACATTATCGTTTTGTGATAATTGCTTTATATTTGGATGAAAACAGATAAATTGATGTTTAGCAAATTGTTTAAGTAATTCAACAATTTCAGTCATATTTTCAAATGGCAAATAAACAACAATGGAACCATTTTCGGTAGGCGCCACTTGAAATGAATCAATCATGGGTGGCAATAATTTATGTCCAAAATGAAACCAGTGTAAACCAATTGGCTTGGTTACTGGCGCATAATACTTCATGATCACATTTGCAATCAGTCCATATTCTTTGGGTTTTAAATACTGACAAACCGCCTGATTACTGATACCTAAGCATTCTCGATGCTGATGATGAGCAGCCCAAGCGCTTACCGGCTCAAAATCACTAATAATACAATCATACTTTGATAAGTCCAGTTCGCGAACATCTTTAATTAACCGAAAAGCACGGATGCGTTGAACCGTTTTACGAAAATTTATCTTTCCATTGACTGTTGCAAAGGTAACACCCCGAAAAGTCTTATAATGACCAAAAACATCCATATCAAAATAATCTTTTGGATCACGTCCACTAAAAATATACTCAACATCAGCGCCTGCCTTTTTTAACGCTTTGGCTAAAGTTCGACATCGGCTAATATGACCATTTCCTGTTCCTTGAACACCAAAAAGAATTTTCATATTGTAATGATTAGTCAATTAAAATTACTGCATATCATACCAGAAGCCAAAACAATTATCTTGCTTATTTTAAACAATAAAGGAGAATTTTGAGACAAATTTGAAAATGAGTTTAAGGGTCAATCGCAATCTGAATTTCATGAACTCGCCAAACTTAAAAAAAGTCTATATCTTATTTATCTAATTAATAAATTTATTCAATTTGTTAACTATCAATTATGTTGTTTAAAAATAAGAAATGTTTAAAAAACGTGCTATATCGTGACGTTTGAAGTACAATACTGCTTATTAGCGATTTGATGCGTTGTGAGATTGTAATATGTCAGTAAGGATCCTCAATATACAATTTAAAGGCATCGTTGTATTAACAGCGGTTTTGTTGCTGTTTGGTTATTTTTTACTACCATTATCAAAAATGGGAAAGTCTTTTGACTCGACTTGTTATTCAACGACTCATTCCATTTTAACATTCGATCAAAGCTCGGATCCTCATCACGCTAATTCTTTATCATCAAAAATAAATTGTTCATTAATCAATCATTGTGCTGTATGTGGGGCAATCGTTTCAAACTATGCCATTAACCTCGATAGGCAAATCAACTTTACACATTTTTTATCACTTAAATTCATTGCAAATGATAATGAATTTATTCCTGAATTAAGACCACCACGAATTGCTTAATAAGTTATCGCTATTAGATAGTAGTTGTTAATCACTATCAGTTATGAATAAACGTTATCTATCGTTATGTTTACTCACATCACGATTTTCAGCGTTATTGTTAAATCAGTTAATTTATTATGGGAATATTATGAAACGTCGACATTTTTTAATGAATTTTACGGCTGCTGTAGGTGGATTAGTTGCAACCAAAGCCATTGCTAAAATGGAACATACCAAGATGACGGGTATGACCTGCGAACTCAATTCTGATGATTGTAACAAGGGGGATAATATGCACGAACATATGAATATGAACATGAATATGAAACACGATCAAAAACCACAAAAGCTTTTGCCTACTTCCTCACTAAAACAGAACGACAATTTACCCAGCTTGATCAATTTAAAAAATGAAAGTAATCAACCGGGTGTATTTGAAGCGACCTTACACCTCAAACCCGTCAAAATTGCCTTAACACCTGAAATTACGACGGAATTTTGGGCATATAACGGTATGATTCCCGGCCCTAAAATTGAAGTTAACGAGGGTGATCACGTTAAAATCACGGTAAAAAATGATCTGCCACAAGCCACAACCGTGCATTGGCATGGGTTACTTATTCCATCGAATCAAGACGGTAACCCTCAAGATGCCATTCCAGCGGGAAAAAGTCGTGTTTATGAATTTGACGTTCCTAAAGGAAATGCAGGCACATTTTGGTATCATCCTCATGGACATGAAACAGTAGCTGAACAAGTTTATCGAGGTTTAGCTGGAACATTCATTGTTCGAAGTAAAGATGATCCTTTAAATTCTCTTCCTGAACAACACTGGTTCTTTTCAGATTTAAAATTAACGGATAAAGGTGAAATTGCCGATAATACCATGGTTGATTGGATGAACGGTCGTGAAGGTCAATTTGTATTAATTAACGGGAGTTATCGACCTAAAATTAAAGTTGATTCAGCAACACGTGTAAGAATCTGGAACGCTTGTTCAGGTAGATACCTTAACTTATCCATTCCTGATTGTGATGTCTTTTTAGTGGGGACTGACGGTGGATTATTGTCTGAACCTGTATCACTAAATAAACCATTACTGTTATCCCCTGCCGAACGGGCAGAAATTGTTATTCTACCTAAAAAAACGGGGACGGTTTATTTGCAATCTATCGGTTACGATCGAGGCAAAATGGGCAATGTACCACCTGAACAAGATATGTTACTTGCAGAGTTAGATTTAACGCAGTCAAACTCAATCACCTTGCCATCAACACTTCGTACCTTACCAAAACTTGGACAAGCCACCGCACACAAAAAACTGGAATATACCGAAGTGATGGACATGAAAGAGCCGCGTGGCGGAATGTTATTTTTAATCAATGGCAAACGCCATGATATGAATCGTATCGATCTTGAAAGTAAAATTCACGAGGTTGAAGAATGGACTATTCATAATAACTCTCATATGGATCATAACTTTCATATTCATGGTGCACAATTTATGGTCGTTTCACATGAATTTAATGGTACCAAAACACCCCCCCAATACGTGGCATTAAAAGATACAGTAAATCTTCGACCCCATGAAACAATCACGATAAAGATTCAACAAAATATGCCCGGATTACGCATGTATCATTGTCATATCATTGAACATGAAACACTGGGTATGATGGGTCAATTGATGGTAAAATAGTTTTTTATCTTTATCTATCTTGTCATTAAACGTTCGACAAGATAGATAAATTTCCTTTTTAACTGAATCTTCATTTTCTTGATAACAATACAAGTAATAAATGTTTTTCATTTTGGCAAATAATGCTAACATATTGCCACTATGATCATGACTAATTTCTGGCAAATACTCAGTAAACGCTTAACAATCAAAACAGCTCTATCGCACTTATTATTAGGTGTAATTGCTACTGGGTTTAGTTTATGCCAGCAAGAAGCAATCCCCAATGAATCAACGGTTTCTCACGTTGGGATTATGGCGAACAATGAAATCGTTCAAGATCAACAAATATCAACCCGAAAGGTGTCACCATCGTTAACCAACCCCCAAAAATTCAGTACCAATACTGTCTTTATGGCGACTAATTACGATATTTTATCCACCAATAAACCCATTCAAATAACTTCACATAATGCGATAAGAGCAGGCCCTAAAAACACTATTTAATTTAAGAGTTTATTACTTAATTTTTATGTTGTTATCTAAGGTGTCGACCTTACATTCCCTATTAAAAGAAGAAAGAGAAATTTATGTTATTAAAATTATTAACTAAAGTTTTTGGTAGCCGTAATGAACGTGTGCTAAAAACCCTGCGTAAGCGTGTTGAAAGAATTAATGCATTAGAACCTGCAATGGAAGCATTAACTGATGATGAACTTAAAGCAAAAACAGTTGAATTTAAACAAAAATTAGCATCAGGTACCCGTTTAGATGATATTTTAGAAGAAGCTTTTGCCGTTGTCCGTGAAGCCAGTAAACGTGTTTTTGGTATGCGTCATTTTGATGTTCAGTTAATTGGTGGTATGGTTTTAAATGAGCGCTGTATAGCCGAAATGCGTACAGGTGAAGGTAAAACGTTAACCGCAACATTACCCGCTTATTTAAACGCATTAACGGGCAAAGGTGTGCATGTCGTCACGGTCAATGATTATTTAGCACAACGTGATGCTGAAAATAATCGTCCTTTATTTGAATTTTTAGGTTTAACCGTTGGTATTAACCTGCCCAATATGCCGCCAGCAATAAAACGAGAAGCTTACAGCGCTGATATCACTTATGGCACCAACAACGAATATGGATTTGACTACTTACGTGACAATATGGTGTTTAGTAAAGATGCACGTGTTCAACGACCATTACATTATGCTTTAGTCGATGAGGTTGACTCTATTTTAATTGATGAAGCAAGAACGCCGTTGATTATTTCTGGGCAAGCCGAAGACAGCTCAGATAAATATGTGAGTGTTGATAAAATTATCCCTCATCTTATTCGCCAAGAAAAAGAAGACTCAGATCAGTTTCAAGGAGACGGTGACTTTTCAATTGATGAAAAATCACGTCAAGTTAATCTAACTGAACGAGGATTAATTAAGGTAGAAGAACTACTAATTAAACAAGGTATCATGAAAAATGATGAGTCGCTTTATGCGCCAAGTAATATTGTGTTAATGCATCATGTCAATGCGGCACTACGAGCCCATCATTTATTTCATCGTGATGTCGACTACATCGTTAAAAATAACGAAATTATTATTGTCGATGAGCATACTGGACGAACAATGGAAGGACGTCGTTGGTCTGACGGCTTACATCAAGCGGTTGAAGCAAAAGAACATGTTAAAATTCAGAATGAAAACCAGACGTTAGCTTCAATCACTTTCCAAAACTATTTCCGTCTATATGAAAAATTAGCCGGTATGACGGGTACTGCCGATACTGAAGCCTTCGAATTCCATCAGATTTATGGTTTGGATACCATTGTTATACCAACTAACCGCCCAATGCAGCGTAAAGACCAATCCGATTTAGTCTATATGACTGAAAAAGAGAAGATTGCAGCCATTGTCGCTGACGTACAAGATTGTGTAAAACGAGGACAACCAGTACTAGTGGGGACTGCATCGATTGAAAAATCAGAATTGGTATCCAATGCATTTAAAAAAGTTGGCATTAAGCACAACGTATTAAATGCCAAGTTCCATGCCCAAGAAGCAGAAATTATTGCTAATGCAGGGAGTAAAGGCGCTGTCACTATTGCAACCAATATGGCGGGTCGAGGTACCGATATTATGCTTGGCGGTAACTGGCAAAGCGATTTAGCAAAACTTGAAAATCCTACTCAAGAAGATATCGAAAAAGCTAAACAAGCATGGCAAGTTAAACATGAAGAAGTTATTGCACTGGGCGGGCTTTACATTTTAGGTACAGAACGACATGAATCCCGTCGGATTGATAATCAGTTACGCGGTCGTGCTGGTCGTCAAGGAGATCCGGGCGGTTCACGTTTTTATTTATCGCTTGAAGATCCGCTGATGAGAATCTTTGCGTCAGAACGTGTTGGTAATATGATGCGTAAATTGGGTATGAAAGAAGGCGAAGCGATCGAACACCCATGGGTCAATAAAGCGATTGCGAATGCTCAAAAGAAAGTTGAAAGTCGTAACTTTGATATTCGTAAACAATTGCTTGAATATGATGATGTTGCCAATGAGCAACGTAAAGCAATTTATCGTCAACGAAATGAGATACTGGATAATACTGAAATTAAAGATACCATTACCGTAATCCGTGTTGATGTATTTAATGCGCTCATCGATCGTTATATTCCACGGGAATCAATCGAAGATATGTGGGATGTACCAGGACTTGAATTAGCGCTAAAACGTGATTTTGATTTGGATCTTCCAATTGCTAAATGGTTGGATGAAGAACAAAATCTTTATGAAGAGTCACTTCGAGAACGTATTATTCAAATTGCTCAACAAGCTTATGAAGAAAAAGAGCAAGCAGCAGGTTCAGAAGCATTTAGACATTTTGAAAAAACAGTTATGTTACAGACGCTTGATAACTTGTGGAAAGAACACTTGGCTGCGATGGATTATCTACGTCAAGGTATTCATCTACGAGGTTATGCGCAAAAAGATCCTAAACAAGAATATAAACGTGAATCCTTTAACATGTTTGAAGACATGTTAGAATCACTAAAATATGAAGTTATTGGGATATTAAGTCGTGTTGTTATTCGTTCACAAGAAGAAGTGGAAGAAGCAGAACGTCAACGCATTGCTGAAATGGAAAAACTATCAGCTAAGCAACATGCAAGTCATGAATCAGCTTCTAATATCGAAGGTGAAAGCGAAAACAATACAAGCTCAACTCAACCTAGAGTTCGCACTGAAGCCAAAGTGGGACGAAATGATCCATGTCCTTGTGGTTCAGGTAAGAAGTATAAACATTGTCATGGTGCTGTTCAATAAGCAAAAAATTTAGTATCATCAAACATTATTGATGATTTAATCAGCGATTATCATCGTCGTTTAAATTCAAGGGAAAGTGTTCACTTTCCCTAATTTTACGGATAGATAAACAGAATTATGAGAAAACATACTGAAATAGCAATAGGAATTATACGTTCGGAAAATTGTCAAATTTTTATTACCCAACGTGGAGAAGACTCTCATTTAGCGGGTTTTTGGGAGTTTCCCGGAGGAAAAATAGAAGTAGGTGAAACACCTTATCAAACTTTGCAACGCGAGATTGCTGAAGAAGTTGATATCCAAATCCATGATGCTCAATTTTTAAAAGTAGTGAAACACAGCTACGATGATCGTGATATTACCATTCACGCTTATTTAGTGGAAGAATGGGACGGCGTTCCATTTGCTAAAGAAGGACAACCCAGCCGATGGGTAGATCAAGAAGAATTGAATGCGGATGAATTTCCTGATGCAAATCGACCTATAATCGAAATGTTAAAGAATCTCGATAAACAAATTTAAGAAGTAATTGCCATAAATTGTTAAAATCACATCATTTTCAAATTAGCTATGCGCTTTTTTAGACTTTTGGTGAATTCTTTGTTCAGCTAACGCTAAAAAAATAATCCCGATGATTATACTTATTGCGCCTATAAAGCGTGTTAATGTAATCTTTTCATTAAACACCATTACCGACACTAACATTACCGTAACAACTTGTAAATGCGAGGCTGCAAAAGCAGGGCCAACTGGTGCTTTTTTTAACAGTACCATCCAGGTCACAAATGCACCGGTATAACCTATCATGACTAAATAAGCCCAACAGTGGCTAAAAATACGTAATAACCAATCAACACTCAATTCGAAAGGCAAAGCCGATATTGCTGTCAGCTTAAAACTGGTTTGACCAAAAGTATCAAAAAAAAGCAGTAATATAAAGCCAATTAAATAGAATTTTTTCATTCCGTGAGTCCTACTAAAACTACTCCTGCTGTAATAAAAAATATCCCTAACAACCGAAAACACGTTAGGTGCTCTTTAAATAAGATTCGTCCTGCTAACATGACCGTTATCATATTAAACGAACCCAATAAAATACCTTGTGACAAAGGCACTTCGCTTAAAAAAGCTAACCAGAAAATAAAACCAACAAAATAAGATCCAAAACCAATCCAAAGCCAAAAATTACCAAATAGTTTATGCCAATAATCCAAACCTTGATTATGCTTTGAGGTAATCGCTGCATATTTAAAGGCGATTTGACCGACCGTGTCACAGCCGATATTCAATAGCCAAAGAAAAATAATTAAGGTTGACACGACTGACACACTCCATGAATTTCCAACACGCTGTGTTTAATCAAAAATTGACTTTGTTGTGCCAGTTGTTTTAGTTGTTGTTCAATATTTGCTGAGTGTTTTTCAAAAATTTGTCGGCATTTATCACAAATAAAGAGAATTGAAAGATGATCGGGGTCTTGAAAATGTGGGCAAACAATATAACTATTGCTTGATTCAACTTTATGTATAAAGCCTTGCTCAAGCAGAAATTCAAGGGCACGATAAATAGTCGGTGGTTTGGCTTGGGGTTCACTGACTTTTAATAAATCTAAAAGATCGTATGCACTCATAGCCTTATTTGCCGTTAACATGATATCTAAAACTGTACGACGCTGAGTTGTCAATTTAATACCGCGTTTTTTGCATAAGGTTTCAATCTTTTCAATTATCAGATTATGCATCGTGTTTCCCTTGCCAGTAATCATTATTTATTTAATGCTGCTCTTCTTCGTCTTATTTCTTTAGGATCGTTGATTAAAGGGCGATAAATTTCAATACGATCACCCTCTTTCACTAGTTCATCAAGCGAACAACGTTTTCCATAAATACCAATTAGATGATCATCTAATTGAATGCGACAAATAGATAAGATATTGGATTTTACTATTGCTTGCAAGATATTCGTCGATTCTTCAACCTGACAATCAATTATTGTCGGATTATTCGGTAACGCATACACAACTTGAACCGTTATCATATTAATAAATCTGCCTTGCTCGATTGGAAAACGCTTTAACCATATTTATCATCACATCTTTAAACATTGGGGTAAAAGTCATGTCTAATAATTTATTTTGAAATTCAAAATCTAAACTAAAACTGATTTTACTTTGGTTGTCAGAAAGTGTAGTAAACTGCCATTTGCCCGAAAGGTGCTTGAATGGGCCTTCTAAAAGGGTTAAATCGATTGAATTAGGTTCATTAATTTGATTTAATGTGGTAAATGATTTTTTGAAACCAAATTTTTCAACTTCAATAAATGCAGCAATAATATTATCCTGTTTTCTAATAATTCCCGTTGCGATACAATCGGGAACAAATTCAGGATATCGCTCAATGTCATTGACTAATGAAAACATTTGTTCAATTGAATACGGTTCAATAACTTCGTGAAATATATGTGCCATAACATTAATTAATTAAAAATAAAATTTGTGGCATATATTAACACGTAACTCTATAATAACGCACATTATGACTAAGAAAAAATCACACAAACCCGGTTCGGCAACCATTGCATTAAATAAACGCGCACGCCATGAGTACTTTATTGAAGAGGAAATTGAGGCGGGATTATCCCTACAAGGTTGGGAAGTTAAATCCCTGCGTGCAGGAAAAGTAAATATTAGCGATAGCTATGTACTGCTTAAAGACGGGGAAGCATGGTTATTTGGTGCAACCATTACACCATTAAATGTGGCTTCAACACATGTTGTCTGCGATCCCATGCGTAACCGTAAATTGCTTTTGAATGAACGTGAATTAAATTCGCTATTTGGTCAAATCAATCAAAAAGGTTACACAGTTGTTGCGCTTTCATTATATTGGAAAAATGCTTGGGCAAAAGTCAAAATTGGTGTGGCTAAAGGCAAGAAAGAGTACGATAAACGAACGGATATCAAAGAACGGCAATGGCAGGTTGATAAAGCGCGTATCATGAAAAACGCTAATCGCTAATCGCTAATCATCTTATTATTACTTTTGTCTCTCATCGTAAAAGCTATGGATGGCGTTTAATTTGTGGTTTGATGAAAATCGCGTTATGCTTTAGCGCTTTAAAATTAAGCAGATCATCTATAGTGTTTACACACGTCAGTGCCATAGTTTGAAAATCTTGTGCAATAGCATCAATCGGATAATAAGAGTAATCCAGATAAATATTATAATCATACGAACATAAGCAAATTTGGTCTGGATTAACTTTAACCTCGACTAAATAGCTCAACACTTCCTGCAATAAATTACCGGACGGAGTAAAAATAGCTTTCGGTAAACGCCCTAATTTTTGATGCAATCGTTTGAGTAAGTCATAACCTTTATTTGGGCAATAACTATCACAAATGATCCAGTCAGAAGCTGGCGTTAAGCCTGCATTCGTTAAACCTTGTTTAAATCCTTGTAACCGAGCACGAATTGAAGTGAGTTGTACATCACAACCAATAAAATAAAACTCATTTAATTTTTTTGCATAAGGTTCGATTAATTCAGCTACCGATCCTATTGCCTCACTTGTAATAAATGGAAGTATGGTATGCTCAATATAACGATCAAAAAATAACACCGGAGTATGTTGATTAATACTCATGTAAAACTCATCGCTATCTAGTGATGTGACCACTATCATTGCATCCACTTTTCGTTCAACCAAATTTTGCGCTACATTAATTTCAACCTCTTTATTATAGTGGCTACAAGTAATTAAAAGCTGAATATTTTTTTCCCGAAATGATGCTTCTAAATGGTGTAAAAACATCGAAAAAAACGAGTTCGACATATCAGGAACAATGACACCAATTGTATTGGTACTCTTCGCCTTGACTAAGTATCGACGAATATGCGATTGCTCTTTATACTGCTCAGCTATTGCAAGCACTTTTTGGCGTGTAAGAGATGAGATTCGATATTTTTTATCTCGTTTATTAAAAATATGGCTGACGGTCGTTGCCGAAACGCCAGCCAAACGAGCAATATCATTGATTCTTAATTTATTACTCGCCATATTTCACCTTCCAGACTATCGTGGTGTGCGTTGTTGTTTATTGGGAAAAGTCGGGTTGTGATTTTCCGACGGATTTTGATACCAATACGCCACGCTGGCAATATCATCACAACGTTCATACAATCTTATATCATCATTTCCGATCTGTTGAAAAGCTAACTTAATATTTTTATGGAAAGCAACCGGATCAGGTAAATGCCAACGGTATAAACCATGCATCGGAAGTGCATCATCGCCGAAGCCATGTACCGGATTTGAATCACCTGTTTGAAAAAAATCCCGTGTAGCATCTCGATTAGTTTGATAAGGATAGCCCATAAACAGTGTTTGAAAACATTTTGCTTTAGGCTTACCTTGACTGTCACGATTATGAAATGCCCATGCCCCACCAAAATAGTCTTCTGAGCCAGTTGAATGTTGTGTTGGATACGCACTATCATCATCCAGATAAAATTTGAACTCGCCTTCTCCCCACCAATACCGTTCTAAAGCGGTTAGGGCTAAATACGTCCCCACATAATAGCCATGACCTTGTACGTTATCTAATATGACATAATCTTGTGCATACTGAGTTACTCGCTGACGACGCCATTGAGCATGAAAATAGAGAGGCTGTTCGAACGGTTTTGGCATGATGGCATAATTAATAGTGAAAAAGAAATGTTGTAAATCTGCTTCATGCTCATTGTGAATTTCTATCCTGGCTTTTTTATTGAATGGCATTCTAAAATAACAGTTAAATCCCCCTGTTGGATTAACCACAATCGGTAATGAATTGATATCACATCTTGCTCCAAATCCATTACAGAAAAAATCACCAATTGGGCTTTCAACTGACGGTATTGTTTCGTCATCCCAGTAGATACGAATAACCACATCACGCAAGACAAAACTACCACGATGTGTTCTATCGGTTAAGGTAAACCACATATGTCTAATTTCAGCAGGCCCGCTAATTTCTGCAATTGTTATTTTTTCCCCTGCCGGAATCGAGATACACCCTTGTCCTTTACGGCTAGGGCCTAAAGCACTCGGTTTCATACAAGACTTACCCTTTTCGCCTGTCATATTTTCAGGTGAAATAGTTCGAGTTTGTTCAAAGTTAAATTGTGTCACTGAATTGAATATATTCATTTTTAATCCTTAATATGTCTTAATAAATTCTTATTATTACCGTCTAAAAGATATGTGTTTTTATTAATCTTTTTTTTATGTGTTCCCTTTTTGGTCTCGACTTAAGAAGAAAATAGCAAAAATCATAAAACCTAAAACCACCAAACCTAAATTATTAAACGTCGTTGCGGCGCCAGCGGTATCATAAATGTCGCCAACATAAGTTGAGAACAAAATAACCCCAACTGAACCTGCGACTTGATAACCAATCAGAAAAACAGTGGCAGAAAGACGAGCATTAAAATTGTTATCAATATACTTAAATACTGAGACTAAAATGGTTGAAATTTCTAAACAATGCATTAGCTTAATAATGGATATAATGACAATGCTATCAACATGAGCAGTTAAAAATATTCGTGATGCCGATATAAATGCAGCAAAAATAAGTGCATTTTTTGCGCCAACTCGATTAACAACAAAAGGAACACAAAACATGACTGCAGCTTCTAAAAACACTTGAAAAGAATTTAATAAACCATATAAATGATAACCATCATTTACATCGGTAAATTGTTGTGTGAAATAGACAGGAAACAGTTGCTGATCATAAATATTATAAAGGCTATAAGTGCCTAATACATAAATAACAAATATCCAAAACTTTTTGAGCGCAAACACAGAAAGGATTTCATTAAAGGTCAATTTTTCTTTCTTTTGAAATACCACACTTGAGGATTGAGTTAAGTCAGGTTTGAAATTGAGATTTAAAATCATAAAACAGAGACCGACAATCGACGCTGCCCAAAAATTAAGATGGGGATTAATACTTATTAAAATTCCGGCGATAAAAGTCCCTACTGCATAAGCAATACAGCCCCAAGTTCGACATTGTCCAAATTCAAATCCAAACGCCCGACTAATCTTTTCACAATATGAATCAATCAGTCCCATACCTGCCACCCAACCAAATCCTAAAAAGAAACTGCCAAAAATCACACCAACATAAAAGTTATGCTTTAAAAGTGGTTCATAAATATAAATTAATGCAGGTGCTGCGCAGGTGATAATAATACTTTGAAACCAAATAAGGTGTTTTTTTAAGACTAATTTATCTTGATAAACACCATATATAATCATGATAATTAACGAAATAAAGTAGTTAAATGAATAAATGATACCCGTTTGTTTCGCTGTTAAACCAATCTCTTTACTAAGCCAAATTGAGTAAAAAGAGAAAACAAAACTGCCTGCTGCGTAATACATAAAGCTATAACAGGAAGCAAACCAATAAGTTGGTTTTTTATAAAATTCACTTGTCATAATTTATCCTATGAAGAGTTAACCACTGATAAGGAATATAAAGAGCTAAAAATTTAGCTTTAATGGGTTTATTGGATAAATGTGATCCACATCAAAAATTATTTCTAAGACTTGCAATAAACAGCAAAATTCATCATGGTGTTTTGTTAACAATAGGTAAATCTAAAAGTAAGATAATCATTATGCTGATAAATTCAAAAAAATTTGAACGTTGAACTTTAAAACAAGATATCAGACAACTTTTTAATTCATAAATCGCAACAAGATGAGTTTACCCATTGAATGATTAAAAATGTTTTAATTAGACGCCATTAACTGTGTTTTAAATGATCAAAAAATGAGGAATGTCGATTCAGCAACTTGCGTGAGATGATAAAATGTAACACGGTTAAGTATCCCTAAAAAATCTAACTTATAACTGCAAGATAGTTAACCTATATTAGATATATAAATTTAGTGAAAAAGACATCAAATTTAACTCAAACATATATGACAATCTAAAAAGTTGACACACATGATATAGCTAAAATATAACAACAATTTAAGATGGTTTATCGACTTGTCAGTTATGTAAGAATTGATAAAAATAGTATAAAAAAAATTAGAGTTACATTATTTAACTCTAATCAATTAGATGTTATTTTAAGGTTATATTTAAACGACTTAGGTATTTTAAAAAAATAAATTATGACCGAAAAACAAAATGAATATCACAGGCTTTATCAAGTCATCGCATCAGAATTAAAAAATCGGATTATTAGCGGTATTTACCCAATAGGAAGCAAATTACCTTCAGAAAGATTGGTGTGCGAAGAGTTAAAAGTTAGTCGTTCTGTCGTAAGAGAAGCAATAATCATGTTAGAAGTTGAAGGTTTTGTTGAAGCACGTAAAGGATCGGGTATCCACGTTATTGGCAATAGCTCGCTTAAAAACCTTTCATCAACTTCAGGAGGATTAAATTTTGTAAAAAGTGGGCCTTTTGAACTGTTGCAAGCACGCCAACTTATTGAAAGTAATATTGCTGAATTTGCTGCCACACAAATCACCAAGGGAGATATTGTTAAATTATTAGAAATTCAACATAATGCTCAAAAAGAAGATCATCATCGCGATCCCTATTGGGATATTAAATTCCATACTCAGATTGCCATGATTACTCGTAACAGTGCTTTAACTATCATTGTTGAAGAAACATGGCAACAGCGCACGTTAAATCCTTTATGGAAAAAACTTCATGAAAATATGCCAGAACAAACCATTAATAATTGGGCAGATGAACATAACCAAATTTTGGAAGCTTTAATTAATCGAGATCCTCAAGCAGCAAAATTAGCGATGTGGCAGCATTTAGAAAACACTAAAAAAGCACTTTTTGATGCTGCAAATAAAGATTTTGAAACAAGACGTGATCACTATTTATTTTCTGATAATCCCGTCATTAGTATCAATAACAATGAATTAGACTAAACTAAACAAATCATCAAGCTTTAACTCACTCGTAGCTATCAACTAATTAAAAATAAATTTAGCAAAATTAATTGACGCTATCTTGTGTTTAAGGCTCAAAATGATAATCGATAATGACTTTTATTACTTTAAACGCATTGATCACTTATCGTTGATCGTCAATTTGAATGCCTAAAGGCGGTTCAAAATGAAACTTACTGAGTTCTACTTTTCCAAGTTTTTGGTGCGATAGATCATAAAAACTGCGTTGTCCATCTTCCTCAATAATCGTAAAATTGGAAATCATTCCGCTTGGTAACACTGAAATGATAAAATTCTGACTTGAACTGTCTGTCGGCTTTAAAGTGAATGAATCTTGTTTACGTGTAACTTGATAGTGGTTCCAAATAGGATTATGACTATCGGTAATTAAAAGCATTAAACGATTATCAACGGCTTTTTTTAAATCCATCACTGTGACTTGTTCGACTGTTGGCGTATAGACCCACATATTACTTCCATCCGAAATAATAGTTGTTTCCTCTGGCTCTGTCATTTTCCAATTAAAATAGTAAGGTCTTGTTACCCAAAGATCCCCCTTTCCTTCCTGAACTTGCTGATTATCTGCTGTTTTTACATCTTGTGAAAAGCGTGCATAAAATCCGTCAACTTTGTCTAAACGCTGTTGTAAGACCTCTTTATCACCTGCCCAAGCGGATACGCTAACTAATAATCCCATTAATACTAAAAATTGTTTCATAACGAATCCTTACTTTTTTTATCTATAACAAAGCGTTAAATAGTGTTCGTAAATCTGATTAGGTCAAAATATTACCGTTTTTCGTTAAGATCGAAAAGTTATTTTCTTTTCTTTTTCACTTATCAATTAACAAGTATATAATATAATGAATTTTTCAAACTTGGATACCACCTGTTATGCCTAGCATGTCATTTGATTTTACGACCGATGAATTTCAGCCTTTAGCGGCAAAAATGCGTCCACGTAATTTATCAGAATACATTGGACAAACTCAGCTACTAGGAGCAGGAAAACCATTACCGAAAGCCATTGAAGCCGGAAACCTCCATTCAATGATCTTATGGGGGCCTCCGGGAACTGGGAAAACCACATTAGCTGAAATTATAGCGCATCATGCTCATGCTAAAGTTGAAAGAGTTTCGGCAGTCACATCCGGAATCAAAGATATTCGTGAAGCCATTGAGCGAGCAAAAATCAATCAGCAAGCGGGTATCCGTACGATCTTATTTGTTGATGAAGTTCATCGTTTTAATAAAAGCCAACAAGATGCATTTTTGCCTTATGTTGAAAATGGTACAGTTACTTTTATTGGGGCGACAACTGAAAATCCGTCATTCGAACTCAATTCAGCGCTGTTATCACGAGCTAGGGTTTATTTACTCAAATCATTAACCAATGCCGATATCGAAAATATTTTACAACAAGCCATTGATGATCCGGTTCGAGGTTATGGCAATAAACATGTCGTGTTACCACCAGAAACAAAAAAACAGATTGCTGAATTTGTCGGGGGGGATGCCAGACGTGCACTGAATACACTTGAATTATTAGTGGATATGTCCGGTGGCAATGAACTAACACCAGCGTTACTCAAAGAAGTCATGGGTGAGCGTAGTGCCAGATTCGATAATCAAGGTGACCGATATTATGATTTGATTTCTGCCGTCCATAAATCAATTCGTGGTTCTGCGCCTGACGCTGCATTATACTGGTATGCAAGAATCATTACTGCTGGTGGTGATCCCCTCTATGTTGCTCGTCGATTACTGGCAATTGCCTCTGAAGATGTCGGGAACGCCGATCCAAGAGCAATGCAAGTTGCATTGGCGGCGTGGGATTGTTTTACGCGTGTTGGCCCCGCCGAGGGAGAACGCGCCATTGCGCAAGCTATAGTTTATTTGGCTTGTGCACCGAAAAGTAACGCCGTCTATCTTGCTTTCAAACAAGCTATGAGTGACGCGCAGTCTAAGCCAGACTATGATGTACCTGAACATTTACGTAATGCACCAACCAGTCTAATGAAAAATTTGGGCTATGGAGCACAATACCGTTATGCACATGATGAACCTAATGCTTTTGCAGCAGGTGAAAATTATTTTCCGCCTGAAATGGCTGATAGTAAATATTATCAACCAACTGATCGTGGTGCAGAAAAAAATTATGCCGATAAACTTGCATGGTTAGAAGCCCAAAATAAAGCAAGCGCAATTCAACGTTATAAAAACCAAAAATGATTCATAAGTAAAACCTTTCTAAACCATTTTATTTTATTACAGAAAAAAACGTTTACTAACCGATAGTTAACAAAATAAAAAAATGTTAACTGACTAATAAATACACTATATATAGTAATAAAATGATTAATAGGCACTATATATTGTATATTTTGACAAATATCAATTATGATAAGCTCCACAAAAAACGGGATAAAACTGGATGGAAAATGAATAAATCAATATTTGTGACCAAGCGAGATGGTAAGAAAGAACCTATCAATCTTGATAAAATTCACAAGGTAATTACATGGGCAGCAGAAGGATTAGAAAATGTTTCGGTATCTCAAGTTGAATTACGTTCACATATTCAATTTTATGATGGGATCCGAACATCTGATATTCATGAAACAATTATTCGAGCTGCCGCCGATCTTATATCGCAAGATTCACCAGATTATCAATATTTGGCTGCACGTTTAGCCATTTTTCATTTACGTAAAAAAGCGTATAACCAATTTACTCCTCCACCACTTTATGAACATGTAAAAAAACTAGTGGCAAGTGACCGTTATGACAAACACTTACTTGAAGATTATACGCAAGAAGAGTTTGAACAAATGGATAAAATTATCGATCATTGGCGTGATATGTCTTTTTCATATGCGGCAGTAAAACAGCTTGAAGGAAAATACTTAGTTCAAAATCGGGTAACAGGCGAGATTTATGAAAGCGCACAGTTTTTATACATTTTAGTCGCAGCTTGTCTTTTTGCTAATTACCCTAAAGATACGCGTCTTAGCTACATCAAACGCTTTTATGATGCAGTCTCAACTTTTAAAATTTCATTACCAACGCCAATTATGGCCGGTGTTCGCACCCCAACACGCCAATTTAGTTCATGTGTACTTATCGAATGTGATGACAGCTTAGATTCTATTAATGCGACGGCAAGCGCAATTGTCAAATATGTGTCACAACGTGCAGGCATTGGGGTTAATGCGGGCAAAATTCGAGCGCTTGGTAGTTCAATTCGTGGTGGTGAAGCTTTCCACACCGGTTGTATCCCATTCTATAAATATTTTCAAACAGCGGTAAAATCCTGTTCACAAGGCGGTGTTCGTGGTGGTGCTGCAACGGTATTTTACCCGCTTTGGCATTTAGAAGTCGAAAGTCTATTGGTTTTACGTAACAATCGAGGTGTTGAAGAAAACCGTGTTCGACATTTGGATTATGGTGTTCAGATTAATAAATTAATGTATCAACGCTTAATCCAAAACGAAAACATTACCCTTTTTAGCCCGTCAGATGTTCCGGGTCTATACGAGGCGTTTTTTGCCGATCAAGCAAAATTCGATGCGTTGTATCATCAATATGAACAAGATGTAAACATTCGAAAACGTGTAGTGAAAGCGGTAGAACTCTTTGCCCTGTTAATGCAAGAACGTGCATCAACTGGACGTATTTATATTCAAAATGTTGACCACTGTAATACTCACAGTCCATTCAATGCTCAGCTTGCGCCTGTACATCAATCTAATTTATGTATGGAAATTGCGTTACCAACTAAACCGCTGAACAATGTCAACGATGAAAAGGGTGAAATAGCACTATGTACACTGTCCGCCTTTAATTTAGGTGAAATTCAATCGTTAGATGATTTTGAAGAGCTTGCCGATTTAACGGTTCGTGCCCTTGATTCACTGCTTGATTATCAGGATTACCCTGTTCCTGCTGCTCGCAATTCATCTATTAATCGCCGTACATTAGGCATTGGTGTCATTAACTATGCCTATTATTTAGCAAAACATGGGGTAAAATATTCTGACGGCAGCGCTAATAATTTAACCCACCGCACGTTTGAAGCGATGCAATATTATCTTTTAAAAGCATCAAATAACCTAGCGAAAGAAAAAGGTGCATGTAACTTATTTAACGAAACGACCTATTCACAAGGGATATTACCGATAGATACCTATAAAAAGGATCTTGATACCATTACAAAAGAGCCATTACATTATGATTGGGAAGCACTGCGTGAATCAATTAAAACTCATGGTCTACGTAATTCAACCTTATCGGCGTTAATGCCTTCTGAAACGTCTTCGCAAATATCTAATGCGACTAATGGTATTGAGCCACCTCGAGGATATGTCAGCGTTAAAGCATCGAAAGATGGCATCTTAAAGCAGGTAGTACCTGACTATAAAGATTTAAAAAACTTCTATGAACTACTTTGGCAAATTCCTAATAACACGGGTTATTTACAATTAGTTGGTATTATGCAGAAATTTATCGATCAATCAATTTCGGCTAACACCAATTATGATCCGACAAAATTCCCGAATGACAAAGTACCGATGAAACAGCTACTTGCTGATTTATTAACCGCATATAAATTTGGTGTCAAAACACTCTACTACCATAACACACGTGATGGGGCGGAAGATATTCAAGGGGATATTGCACTAACTGAAAGTGATGACGGTTGTGAAGGCGGGGCTTGTAAAATTTAATTGCCCTTTTAGACAAAAACAAAGCATCACTTTAAAAACATTCAATGGGGGATTTTGATCCCCCAATATTGCCCCTTTTCCGCTGTCGACAGGTAGTGGTAAAAGTAACTAAATTCAGTTAGGAGTACGATTATGAATATGAATTACAGTACCTTTTCGCATGTACATAACGATCAGCTTAAAGAACCCATGTTTCTTGGTCAACCGGTTAATGTGGCGCGTTATGACCAACAAAAATATGAAATGTTCGAAAAATTAATCGAAAAACAACTTTCGTTTTTTTGGCGTCCGGAAGAAGTCGATATATCTCAAGACCGCATTGACTATGCGGCACTACCCGAGCATGAAAAACATATTTTCATTAGTAATTTAAAGTACCAAACATTATTGGATTCGATTCAAGGTCGTAGTCCAAACGTTGCTTTACTCCCTTTAATTTCAATTCCTGAACTTGAAACTTGGGTAGAAACGTGGTCGTTTTCAGAAACAATTCACTCTCGTTCTTACACACACATCATACGTAACATTGTCAATGATCCCTCGGTGGTATTTGATGACATTGTGACAAATAAAGAGATCCAAAAACGTGCGGGTGACATTGCGGGTTATTATGATGATCTAATTAGCTATGCGAGTTATTACAACTTATTAGGTGAAGGTAAACACACAGTTAACAATAAAACCATTACCATAAGTTTACGTGAATTGAAAAAGAAACTGTACCTTTGCTTAATGAGTGTTAATGCCCTTGAGGCCATTCGTTTTTATGTCAGCTTTGCTTGTTCTTTTGCTTTCGCTGAACGAGAACTAATGGAAGGAAATGCAAAAATCATCAAACTCATTGCCCGTGATGAAGCCCTTCACTTAACGGGAACTCAATTTATGATTAATACGCTTCGTAGTGGTGAAGATGATCCTGAAATGGCTGAAATCGCAAAAGAGTGTGAACAAGACTGCTATGACCTGTTTTTACAAGCAGCGAATCAAGAAAAAGAGTGGGCAGCATACTTATTTGAAGGCGGTTCAATGATTGGCTTAAATAAAGATATTTTATGTCAATATGTTGAATACATCACCAATATTCGTATGCAAGCGGTCGGATTGAAATTGCCTTACGAGGTAAAATCTAACCCGATTCCATGGATCAATAATTGGTTAGTATCCGACAATGTTCAAGTTGCGCCACAAGAAGCCGAAATGAGCTCTTATCTAGTCGGTCAAATTGATTCTGAAATCAATGAAGATGATTTGAGTGATTTTACTTTATAATTTACGCTGTCATTAAAACTTCCTATCCTGACTTGCACAGGTTTAGTACTAAAGCCTGTGCATGTTTTGTCTTTAGCGGTTAACCAAATCTAAGTAATTACAATCCAATTTCTTTTTTTAATTTATATTACATTTCTTAATGTTTGATTAATAATCTTTTTAATTGTATTATTTAACCGATATTAGTTAAATAAATCAAAAGGAAGTAAGAAGTAAAATGAATAAATTCATGGTAAGTTTAATTGCTATTACGTTACTATCAGGTTGTAAAGTTGAATTAGCACCGACAGTAAACCTTAGCGACGTGCAAAGTGAAACAGCAAAAACCGTACAGTCAAAAATATTGATTGAAGTTTCATCATGTACTGACTTTAAAGATTCACGACAAGAATCATCCACGTTAATAAAAGCAAAAAATGAAATTCAAAAAATTTTTGCGGATGCAAAATATATTGAATGTTATCGAGAAAAAATGGATTCTAAAGCAGTATTTGAAATACCGATTATGGTAGGAGGAAAAACGGGTAATGGTGATATCCAAATACGCAATAACGAGTCAGGTGGTATGGTTGTTGAAATGTCAAAAAAATTAGAACAAAAGATCAGTAATCACCAAAATTCGACATTTCGCAAAATCAATACATCAATCAGTATTAACGTCAATAATGATTTGAATCAAGCACAACAAATTATTGGTTATGCTATCTATCTTGATAACAATGCGATTCCTGTATCTAAGTATGATTTAAAACCAGGTCAGCATACGATAAAATTATCTGATGTTTCGGTATCTGCAATATTAACTAAGGGTTCCGCTTTAGTTTATGAAAATGCTAATGATTCAATCGATACAAAAAATTAGCTATAACTAAAATAAAAGCCTATCAACGCTTTTATTTAGTTTATGATATTTAAAATGTAAGGTAAAAACTATCGAATTGCTATTTAGCTTGACGAAATTATGTTGTTTTTTTGGGGTATAAATCATAATAGATAACAGTAAATGTTTTCGTGTTAATTACTATCAATATTTGAAGCATAATTAAATAAAACTGTGTTATATTGTAGTTGCACTAACGTTTGAAACAGTACTATTCATCGATCTTGAAAAAACTTACTTCATTTTTACTTACATTAATTATAGGTTTTAATATGAAAAAACTTTTATTGAGTAGTCTTGTCGGTTTAGTTTTGGTTGGTTGTGGTGAAAAAAAAGTAACTGAAGAAATGCTTATTGGTGAGTGGGATTGCACATTTTCAGGGCAAGAGGCAAAATGGGAAAATGGTAAATTTTCTGACTATGCACCACTCAAACAAGATAAAGGGATGATTAGGTATTTTATGAAGGACAATACCTTATTTTTCAATTTTGGTACAGATACATCTTATCCATATAATTTAAAAGCTTATTATAATGATTCAATGGATATAAAATCCAATAATGGTGTTACATCAAAAACGCAAAAGACCATGAACTATTTATCACCAGACAAATTCAAAACAACGGAAGTAACTGAAATTCTTATCGATAATGCTCCAAACGCAAATCGAAAAATGAATGTAGAAATAAATTGTGACCGTATAAAAAATTAAAACAAAAGTTCAAGCAACAAACTAAACTGTTGCTTGACAGTCTGTGAAAATCAGGTGACGATATGATTATTGAATGGTCTTAATTTTATTCCCATGACGCAAGTGCATTTAATTTATCCTATTTCACCACTTGATTTTAGTGATGCTGAGATAAATATTAACTTTCTCAAACAACACCTTGACCAATTTCAACAATGGTCGATGAAGCAATTTAAACAAAATGCAGATATTGATGAATTAGTGCATCTACGCAGTCAATTTATCGATAAATTACTTGCACGATTATGGTGCTATTTTCAAATTCCCGATCAAACTTCATCAGCTTTAAAAAATAATCGTATTGCATTAATCGCTGTCGGGGGGTATGGGCGAGCAGAGCTGCACCCTTTGTCAGATATTGATATTTTGATATTAAGTGATTACCCGCTTAATCATGATATCGAAAAACAAATCGGCGAGTTAGTACGGCTGCTTTGGGATCTTCATTTGGATATAGGTCATAGTGTCAGAACGCTAAAAACGTGTTTGCAAGAAGCTAAAAACGATATTACTATCATGACCAATCTAATTGAATCAAGATGGGTTGCGGGTAATAATCCATTATTACAAACCCTTCGACAACACATTTTTAGTGATAAAATTTGGCCTTCTCCTGCTTTTTATCGTGCTAAAATTGCCGAACAACAAGCCCGGCATCAGCAATATCACAGTACAACTTATAATCTTGAACCTGATTTAAAAAATAGTCCGGGCGGTCTACGGGATATGCAAATTATTCAATGGATTGCGATTCGTCACTTTGGCGATGAATTTTTGCAAAAAATTGCTGATTTTCATTACCTCACTCCCGAAGAGGTAGACGAATTTAGAACTTGTCGTAAATTTTTATGGCGTATTCGTTTTGCCCTTCACAGTGTCATTACTCGCTATGACAACCGATTGCTTTTTGATCGTCAATTAAGTATCGCCAAGCTTTTAGGCTATCAAGGTCAAGGAAATGCACCTGTTGAACAAATGATGCATGATTACTACCGAATTGCACACAACGTTACTGAACTCAATCAGATGTTACTGCAATTATTTGATGAGTCTATTCTTGAAGTTAATCCAAGCAATAAACCCTATGCTATCGATGAACACTTTCAAATCCGAGAAAAATTAATTGATGTAAAAGATGATAGTATCTTTAAAAAAGATCCGACAATGATACTGCAACTGTTTTACACCATTTTGCTCAATCCTCAAATCATCGGTCTCTATTCTAATACCATTCGTCAGTTACGCTCTGCAAGGCGAAAACTCACCACATTATTATGTGAACACCCTAAAGCCAGAGCACTATTTATGTTAATCATTAAGCATCCGGAAGCCATTGCAAAAGCAATTTTACCCATGCATCGTTATGGAATTTTAGCGGTCTATATACCTGGTTGGAAACATATCGCTGGTATGATGCAATTTGATCTATTTCATACCTATACAGTTGATGAACATACGGTACGATTATTAATAGAGCTTGATAGTTTAAAATCAGAACAAGGGAAACAAAAGCATCCTAATAGCTCAAACGTTTTTGCTAAATTATCCAAACCTGAACTGTTAATTATTACGGGTTTATTTCATGATATCGGTAAAGGTCGACATGGTGATCATTCTGAAATTGGTGCTAAATTAGTTGAAAAATTTTGTCAATTACATGAGCTTGAAACAAAAGATACTGATCTGATTATTTGGTTAGTACGCTATCATTTACTGATGTCAGTCACGGCACAAAATCGAGACTTACAAGATCCTGCTGTGATTCAAGAATTTGTTCAACAAGTTAAAAGTCGGCGTCGCCTTCAATATTTACTCTGCTTAACCGTTGCTGATGTGTGTGCGACGAACGAAACACTTTGGAACAGTTGGAAACAAAGCTTAATACGTCAACTGTATTTTAATGCCGAACACTTATTTGATATTGGAATACACCAAATACCGGAACAGCGGAGTATTGCTCGTCAACACAAGCAAGAAGCACTATCCATCTTAATTGCTCAAAGTTATGATGAGCAACACATCAAAAACTTTTGGCTAAACTATCGGGTGGATTACTTTTTGCGCTACACTACCGAACAGATTGTGTGGCATGCTCAAAATTTGTTAAACCACGACTTAACGCAAACACTAGTTATGATCAATTCGACGCCGTATCATGGTGGTACAGAAATCGTTATTTACTCACCAGACCGACCTTATTTGTTTGCTACCGTCTGCAACAACTTAAGTATGCACAATTTAAATATACTTGAAGCGCTTATCATCACCAATAAACAAGGATTTGCGCTTGATACCTTTATTGTACTGGAACCTAACGGCAATACCGTTCAATCTGATCGCCATGAAGGTATAATAAATGCACTTGAAAAAACATTACAACAACCGACTTATAAAGGTGTTACGGTAAAACCGCCTAAACAACGATTACGCTATTTTTCAGTGCCGACACAAATTAACTTTTTATCATCCTTTAACGAAAGTCAAACCTATATGGAATTGATTGCTTTAGACAGACCAGGACTTTTAGCTTGTGTTGGAGAAGTTTTTGCTAACTTAGAGATATCTTTAAGGAGTGCCAAAATTGCCACTATCGGCGAACATATCGAGGATCTGTTTATTTTGACCGACAAACATAACCATGCCCTTGATGATGATACTTGTCATAAACTAAAACAATCCATCATTGTTGCGCTCGATGCAATGAATTAATCACATAAATTAAAGATAATAACTATGCAATTTTTTACTATTTTATTTCCTATTTTTTGTATTTTCGTGGTGGGATTTATTGCGCAGAAAAAATTACATTTTGATGTGGCAAACCTGTCCAAAATGTCACTGTATGTGCTTTCACCCTTTTTGGCATTTAAAACATTTTATACACATACCTTAACAACAGAATACTTATTCTATATTTGCTATATTTTTGGTCTCTGTTTTGCTTTAGTCATCATTATTTCGATTTGGTCTATTTTGATGAAATACTCAAGCAAAGAACGCTGTGCAATGATTTTAAGCGCTTGCTTTATGAACAATGGTAATTATGGCACACCCGTATTGCTTGTCTTTTTTGGCACAATAGGATTTGATCTGGGCGTAATTATGATGGTGCTACAACAATTTGTCATGAGTACTGTTGGTATCTATTATGCGGCAAAAGGTAGCGCACGAGATGATATCGTTACGCAAAAAGATGTCATTAACAAAGTTATTCGCATGCCTGTGGCGTATGGAGCGTTTTTAGGTATCCTTTTTCAACTTTGTAACATTCCCTTATCTAAATCGATTATGACGTCCATTGGGATGATTGGTGACGCATCCATCGTGGTTATTATGATTATATTAGGTATGCAATTAGCGAAAATAAAAATCACCCAACTGGATTATCCTAAATTATCTTTTGCACTCCTCACTCGGATGATTCTATCGCCAATTGTTGCTTGTGCCATGGTCTACTTCATGCCTATTGCACCGGTATATAAGCAAGTGCTAATAGTACTAGCGGCAATGCCAAGTGCGGCAAACACGACATTAATGTCGGTACAATTTGACACGCACCCTGAACTTGTATCAAGTGCCACTTTTTTCAGTACTTTAATCAGTTTAATTACTCTGCCGATTGTTCTATCCTTAGTTGGGGCGCCCATTCCTTACTGATTCATGATCTCTCGATAAGAGAGATCTTATCTTTCACCATCAAAAACCATTTTTTTGATAAACGTTATCTGGATTCGGCCCTACGCGCAGATTTTGGTTAAGTCCATTAATGGCTTTTATTTCATCTAAAGTGAGTTCGAAATCAAAAATATTAGCATTCTGCACAATTCGATCCGGATGTGCTGATTTAGGGATCACAATGTAACCATTTTGAATATGCCAGCGTAATGTCACTTGTGATGCTGATTTCTGATATTTATTACCAATTTTAATAAGAAGCGGATCATTAATGACTTTGTTACGAGCCAACGGTGACCAAGCTTCAATAGCAATCTTTTGTTGTCGTAAATATTCCACTAATTCGATTTGAGTTAAATAAGGATGAATCTCGATTTGATTAAGCATGGGTTTAATATTTGCTTTGGTTGAGAGTAATTCTAAATGTGAGATTTGAAAATTACAAACGCCGATTGCCCGCACACGCTTTTCTTCATACAGTTTTTCGAACGCCTTCCATGTATCAAAAAAAGTGTCACTTAATGGCCAGTGAACTAAAAAAAGATCGAGGTAATCAAGCTGTAAATCTTTTAGCGACTGATCAAAACCCGCTAATGTTTTATCATAACCTTGATTGCTATTATTGATTTTAGTGGTAATAAACAATTTATCACGTGCGACATGGCAATCTTTAATAATTTGCCCGAGTTGCTTTTCGTTCTGGTAAAGCTGAGCGGTATCAAACGCTCGATACCCCGCATTAATAGCCGTATTTACTGCACATGATAATTCATCAAAATCAGTTAATTGATAAGTGCCAAAACCGAGTTGCTGCATTGCTACATGATGACTAAGCATTACTTTACTGTTGATCGAAATCGTCATGATAACCCCTTCTATTTTATTCAGATTATTGATCAATTATATCGATCATATCGATATTATCAATTAATTTAGAATATTATCTATTCTTCATCACCATCCCACTCTTTTTCGAATTGCTTCACAAACTCAACCAATATAGCGTGACGTTTTAATGCGATTTTTTTAGCAATTTGTGTATTCATCCTATCTTTGAGTAAAAAGAGTTTTTCATAAAAATGGTTTATTACTGTATTAGGTTGTTTATAGTTTTCTTCATTTAATGATGTTCTGGGTAATATAGTGGGATCATACATAATATTTTGCTTGTTACCCCCATAGTAAAACGTCCGAGCGATACCAATAGCACCAATGGCATCTAATCGATCTGCATCTTGTACAATTTGCCCTTCTAACGACAATTCTTTTTTTTGAGTGAGATTTTTTCGATATGACATATTTTCAATAATGTCAAAAATGTGTTTAATTTCGCTTTGACTGATCGTTTGTTGAATTAAAAAATCGTGTAACTCACTCATGGCGTGATTCACATCTGATACCACTTTTTCATCGATAACATCATGAAGATAGGCACTTAAAATCACGATAAAGTCATTGGCTGTTGGCTCATGTTTTAAAATTTGTTTTGCCAATTTAACTACTCTTTCAATATGCGCCATATCATGACCAGAAAAATCGTCAGCAAGTTTTTGTTTAACAAAAGTTTGAACATTATTGATAATTTTTTGTTGATCGACCATTTTCTTTGATTCCTGACTCATTCGATTTATCACTTCCTTAATGCGGGACACTATTTTGAGATATGATTAACATTTAGGTCAAATTATGCTTGATGCCATTGATAAGCGAATAAACTAAGATGACCTAAAATTTTAGTTAACAAAAAAGAGGCGATTTTTTCTACTTTTTTGATTTGATAGAATGATATAAATCAAACTATCTTTTTAATTTAACTTTTCGCTCGGATAATAACACACCACAGAGCGTAAATAATGTGCCAAACGCAGCAAGCCAAGTAAACGGCTCATTCAAAATAATTACCGCACCAATAATCGTTAACACAGGGACCAGATAGAGATAAATGCTAATCTTTACAGCCCCCACTAATTTCACCGCATAATTCCAAGATACAAAACAAATTGCAGATGCCCCTACGCCTAAAAACAGGATATTAAATAGATTGGTTGTATTGCTAAATCGGGCTAAATTTAGTTTAAAATCGAATAAATAAAGTGCTGGAAGCATGAGCAATAAACCATAAAAAAAGAATCGTCGGGTTAATAAAATCGTGTTATACCCTCGATGACTACTTTTTTTAGTTAAAATCGAATAACATGCCCAAAATAAACAGGCTAACATAGCGAGCAGATCACCAAGCGGATTCATGGCAAGCACATATTTACCATTAAAACAGATTAATCCAACGCCAATCGAGGCAAATAAACAACCAACGTAAAAACGCTTAGGTGGTGTTTCAGCCTTGAGAAAAAACATAGCTAATAGCGCAGTAAATATGGGGGCTAATGTTGTGATAATTCCTACATTTGAAGCAGTAGTATAGGTTAATGCAATATTTTCACATAAAAAATAACAGGTAATCCCACATAATCCAGCACATAAAAACATGAACTCTTGTTTTACTCCTTGCCAAACTAACAAACGAGGGCATAGAATCCAGAGCGTTACATAACCCAGTAAAAAACGAAAAAATAAAATCTCTATCGGTTTAAACTCAATTAATAATGTTTTGGTGGAAATAAACGTCGTTCCCCAAAAAAACACAGTCATTAATGCAATTAAATGCCCCTGTGTTCTTTTTGTTAATAACATAAAGACCTCAATCTTACAGCAATGTAGCCCTTTCTGAGTAAATTTTTACTCACTTTTTAAAGGCATTGATAAATATATTAGGAATAATACAAAAATTATGTCTAGTGCTTACTTGATTTTGTTAAAAATAATGCTATTTAAGAATATGCACTTATACTAACGCTATGCTCTTTTGTGTGCAAACAATTTCAAGTCGTTATAATGATAGGTAAATATAAAGAAGAAAGATGACAGATAAAAAAAATCCACCCGAAATTCGAGTGGAGGGCAAAAAATGAAAAAACGTAATCTGTTATTATAGACAAGCAAAAACCCAAAAAGTTCAATTTAATTTCAGATATTTTTGAAATTTTATTAAAATAATTTTTAATTATTTGATTTATCTTTATTTGTTTAATTAAATTTTTTTCAAAAAAAGTAAAATTTTTTACTTTTTCAACATCCACTAATTAATCATGTCAGCTTTGTAACCCATCCCCTCTAACGCTAGTTATAAAGTCACATTTACAAATGAAACTATTTAACGCTTTTAATAAGAGCAAAACTATCATAAAACAAACATTTGATTGCCTAACCAAAACTAAGCTAACTTGTATTCATGCTTGATTTCACCTATAATGTCCCGATATTGTATTACGTTACTTATCACAATTGGGGCTGATTCTGGATTCGACGGGATTTGCGAAACCCAAGGTGCATGCCGAGGTGCGGTAGGCCTCGTAAATAAACCGCAAAAAAATAGTCGCAAACGACGAAAACTACGCACTAGCAGCTTAATAACCTGCATAGAGCCTTCTCTCCCTAGCCTCCGCTCGTAGGACGGGGATCAAGAGGAGTCAAACCCAAACGAGATCGTGTGGAAGCCTTGCTTGGGGCGGAAGCATTAAACTTAATCAAGCTAGTCTATCGGTAGCGTGTTTGTCCGCAGCAGGTAGGCGAAATCTAAAGACAAACTACGCATGTAGTACCAAGGATGTAGAAATTTCGGACGCGGGTTCAACTCCCGCCAGCTCCACCACATACTGTTCCATAGCAGTTTATTAAAGCAATTAATTGATTGAAAAATTAATAATTAAAGGTTTGCTGTTTGTAACCCATCCAGATTAACGCAAGTGAATCCGCCCCAAATTGGTACATTTTTAGGACACAATTCTATATTACAAAATTTCGTGTAACAATTTCTTTGTGATCTATATAAGGAGTATTGATAGGAAAAGTAACTAAGATACCAACGATTACACAAAATAAATCTGGCACTCACTCGAAAAAAAGATCTTACCTTAGCTAAAAACATGGCGATTACCGAAATTAAAACAAGCACCTTAATAAAAGTATTAGAGCCAATTTAAACCTGTATGAGCTTGAAACCATAAGGTGATTAAGTCAGCGTATAAATAAGATTGTGATCAATTCAATTAATATCGGTTTGCTAGAAGCTAATCCTACTTCCATCATTAGTCAGGCATTTGTAAAACAGACAAAACAAAATTTCCTTATGGTAAGCCCCGAAATATTGCAGCAACTGATGCTTGATATTAGTATGTGTAACTTACAGGTTATTATGCGTGTTTACAGCTTTGGTAACAGCTCTCCTTAATGAGACGTCAGAAGAAGCTGTAACAAAATGGTTAGAAATCGATTTTTAAAAACAAACTATGCCATATCTCTGCCGAGCAGATGAAAGCCCCAAAAGAGACTTATAAATAATACTATTTAACGTTTCTTATTTGATTGAGATAAAATAGATGCTGCAAAAGTTTTTGTTTCTTTACTATACTTATTGCTATTTAAAACATTTGATGCAACGGTTTCCATTACTTTCCCTGTTTGGTTTTTTGTTCCCATTTGAGAAAGTGGTGAAGCCGCTAAACTTTTTTTAATAGTAGAAGTATTTGGATTACTAAGAACCTTAGCTGCCATGGATGCTACACCTGAAGAAGTTTTTTTATTGTTTGACATTTTATTTCCTCCTTAAATATAAAAAAACACCATATATTGTACATTATATCAAATAAATATACTATATATTGTATACTATATATTCATACAGTATTATGGTCAAATTAAAAAACTCATTAAATGAACTTTAAGATCTTTTATCAAAAAACGTATTTTGGAATTTAATAATCTTTCATAAATTTGTTATGAAAAGAGCAGTAGATTGAATAATACTTGGGTCTATTTATGGATTTTAATGTCTTGGCTTACCTTCACTTAATTACAATTGCAGAGGATGAATACAAAGCACATAGAAATGAAAATAAAGTTTTAATTCCCTATACAGAAGAACCTAATGTTGGAGCTAGAGATTTAATTTATCAAAGAGTGGGAAAAGACAAACTACTCTTGAAGTTGTTAATGCATCTTTTTTACCATGGATACTTTAATAGTTGGAATCAATTATCCCAATATACTTACTCTCAAGGAATAAAATATGACAGAAAATGCTCTTAAGAGTAATCAATCAAGTTCTGTTGTAAATATTTTTGCTATCTCCGATAATCAAATACAAGTTGGTAACAAAAATACACAGATCACGAATATTAATATTTAAGAGTTGCAAAAAGCAATCATACTGAAGCAAAAAAATTTATTATTTAAATTATCAGAAAATAACACCGTTTCTAGAATTATAGGTGCTAGCCTATCTGAACTATTTAGTTCCTTATTAATATAAAACGGTATTTCTAATTTTAAGAAAAATATAATGGATAAAATCTTAGCCGAAGCACTGGAAAAACTATCAAATAGAATCAATCTTTCAACTGGATTATTACATCCTTCTGATAAGTACTTTGAGAAAGAGCTTTTTAAGTTTTTAAAGAAAGTGTTGCATTGATTAGTAATGAAATAGTAAGTTGGGCAGTTGCTAATAAATGGAGTACTAAACATGCAAAAGGTCTTGGTAGTTTAGCTGAACGTGTTGGTCAAGGTAGTTAAGTAGTAATAAAGTTTAAAGATCAATTAAACGAACAAATAAAATCTGATCTAAGAAAACTTAAATAAAATCTAGAAATATAAAAATAAAAGATATTAAAGTAAACCATAGTGAGCTGCTTCTATAAAAAAGAATTACTAATTCATTCTTTTGATACTTTAAGATAATGTCGTCCAGTTGTTCATCTTTTGCACATAGGTGAATATCTAAAGCTCATCTTAACTTCATGAATACCTTTTGTTAACAGATGGAAAAGCTAAACTCGTGGTATTGATTTTAGGTAAAAGGGTGGGATAGATCTTGATATAAACGACTTAGTGATTAATAAGCAAGTTCTGAATAAACTATTATCTATCAATGAACAACAAGAAAAGGAGTAAACAATACAGCAACTTATTGAGATTCCTTTAGAATGTATAATGTTTTGAAAACAGCAACCTCAAATAGAACGAAATAATTCAGGAAGATCCGCTAATTCATCAAGCAGCTACAGTTCATTAACAAATTAATGCGAATCTACTCAAACCTAAGCACGTTAGCTATTTAGTGCCGCAGTGGCAAATGCAAGATTTATCATCATAGGCACTATCAAAAACCTCATGGTACATTTCGTTAGTAGACGAAAAAAGTAGCGTCATCCCCGAAGATAACATTCAATTCGGTATCGAGCATTGGAAATAATTGACGTAGGAGATCAGTGCGAAACAAATTGACAATCAGGTACTGATATAAAAAACCGATCCATATATATGGATGAGTTTAAATTTGCAACAAACATATCGAGCAATTTATTTAAAATAAAGAAAAGAAGTTATGGATTTTAAGGGAGAGATAGCTTTGTTGGAAAATCAAAAGAAATTATTAACAAATTTAATTTTTTGTAAATTTTGATATTTATTAATAAAGATTAACCAATTATAATGTTAAGATTATACAATTAAGGAGATAATGATGGTTAATAATTCAACATTAAAAAAATTATAAAGATGGTTGCTAAAGAGCAAAATTATAATGTTAAGGAGGAAAATACAAAAATCCAAATATACTTAGATGGATGGCATACCGTTGCATTTGAAATTAGAGAAAATAGCACAGGATACTTACAGGTACATCCATGGGAATCTATTGATGAAAATGATGATGGTCGATATGGAAGGGCTGTGTATTCGCTACGCTCAGTTAGTGATGTTATTCAATTTTGTTCCATTATAATTTCGAGTTCAAATATTCGAGCTAAAAGAAAGGAGTAATTTTAATAACTATTTCTATATCATCAATATCGAATGGTCCTTGATCACTTTTTTAACGAGGATCATTGATAAGAAAATCAGTGTAGGATTTAGACATCAAATCAGTTATTCTTGTCAGGGTTTTCAAGAGCTTTGGATAAAATTATGTATTAACTTTTATGAAAGTTTAGATAAGAGTTAAATTTAAGATAATTATTTAAATTGAAGCGATGAGTGTGAAGTTTACAATGTGGCAGGTTTTTACCTATTAATATATCTGACCTTAAGGCAAGATATTATGATTTATTTTGTATTCACAAATTAAGCTTAATTGATTTAATATTAGTTAAAAAATCAATAATCTAAAAATTTTTCTAGTTTTTCAGTTACTGCTTTCAAATTTATACAATTTTATATTTTAAATATTCTTTAAAAATTGTTAACAATATCTAAACGTAAAATTACCCTTTTTTTGAACATTTTGCAATAGTTAATTTTAAAGAGTAACACTATGAAAATTCATTAAATTTAAATGCAGTAACCTAGTTAAGTCTTATTTTCCAATACAAAACGAACTGAAGATACAACCTAATAAATCATCTGACGTGAATTCACCAGTGATTTCGCTTAGCGCTTCTTGGGCAAGTCTGAGTTCTTCGGCAAGAAGTTCACCAGCATGGAAAGCCGTAAGTTGGTACTTACCATTGTTGAGGTGTTCTGACGCTTTTTCGAGTGCTTGCAGGTGTCGTCGACGTGCTAAAAAGCCGCCTTCAGTACTACTGGTAAAACCCATGGCTTGTTTTAAGTGATCACGAAGTAACGTTACCCCTTCCCCTGTTCGTGCAGAAAGTTGGATAAGTGAGTAACCATTGACTTGATTGTAACCTAATGCTTCACCAGTTAAATCTGCTTTGTTGCGTATGACTGTAACAGGCATATTTTTGGGTAGCCGTTCTATAAATTCTGGCCATAACTTTTCGGGATTGGTTTCGGTTGTGGTGGTGCTATCGACCATAAATAGTACCCTATCTGCTTGTTCAATTTCTTGCCAAGCTCGTTCAATACCAATGCGTTCAACTTCGTCACTGGCATCACGTAAACCCGCAGTATCAATAATATGTAGGGGCATACCATCGATATGAATATGTTCACGTAATACGTCACGCGTTGTGCCTGCAATATCGGTAACAATCGCCGCATCACGACCCGCCAGCGCATTCAGTAAGCTTGATTTACCGGCATTTGGACGACCAGCTATCACCACTTTCATCCCTTCTCGTAACAGTGAGCCTTGTTTTGCTTCTTGGCGAACTTCGTTTAAGCGAGTAATCACTTCATTAAGTTGTGCTTCAATTTTGCCATCTGATAAAAAGTCGATCTCTTCTTCAGGAAAGTCTATTGCGGCTTCGGTAAAAATGCGTAAATGAATTAATGATTCAACCAATTCATTAATTTTTTTCGAAAACACGCCTTGCAAAGATGAAATCGCTGATTTTGCAGCTTGCTCAGAACTTGCATCAATTAAATCGGCTATGGCTTCGGCTTGGGCTAAATCTAATTTATCATTCAAAAAAGCACGCTCTGAAAATTCACCCGGCTTTGCAATACGGACGTTAGCAATCTCTAATACCCGTTTTAAAAGCAAATCTAAAATGACAGGCCCACCATGCCCTTGTAACTCTAGTACATCCTCGCCCGTAAAAGAGTGAGGATTAGGAAAAAATAGCGCTATTCCTTCGTCTAAGGTTGTGCCGTCAGAAGATAAAAAAGGAAGATACTCCGCATAGCGAGGTTTAGGTATTTTACCGAGTATCGCTTGCGCAACGGTTTGCGCCTGTGGCCCCGAAATTCGCAAAATGCCCACACCACCTCGACCGGGTGGCGTTGCTTGTGCAACAATGGTATCTGTTTTCATATATGTTTGTAGCTGATTTAAATTTGAATGCCTAATAATAGCATGGACGCACGGCAAAAACAGTAGTGACTATGGGTTTTGCCGTTATTCATTGATTATTTGAGTGATAGAATCAGTCGGCTGATTATTCATCTTTCTTTGGATGATCGAATAACCAAGAATTTGCCAATGCTAGGGGTTCTCGGATTAATGCGACATATTTTTCTTCATTTCCCCACCCTAATGGTGCCGATAAACCTGATATTTCGTTAAAGCCTGAACGTTTAGCCAGCATTAGCGAACGCAGCATATGAAAATCATTAGTTACCACAACTGTCTTGCCTAACGGCAATACACGATTGGCATACACAAATTGCTGAGCTGTTCGCGTCGATTTATCTTCTTGGTATACCCGTTTTGGATCAATACCTTTATTAATTAGATATTGTGCCATCACACTTGCTTCGGTCGCCGACTCATTATTACCTTGTCCCCCACACACAACAACTTTCGTTCGTGGATTACGTTGTAAATAATCGTAGGCAACATCTAATCGTTGGGCTAAGGTGTAATGAGGAACAGCAGGATTACCTACAACAAGTGCGCCTAATACAACTAAGGTGTCGGCATCTGGCGCTGGCTTTTGTTTAGAATAAAGATAAATAACGATGTTAGTGATAACAAAATAAGTCAATATTAACGCTAAGCCATACTTAAATAATTTGGCGATCATTTCTTTTAACTCCTATTTTTTATAACAATGTTCAAAATGGTCATTGACTAATCCCATTGATTGCATAAAAGCGTAACAAATTGTTGACCCAACAAAAGAAAAGCCTCGTTTTTTTAATGCCTTTGATAGTTTATCAGATATATCGGTACTGACAGGCACTTCACTAAGGTCTTTGTAGTGATTGATAATTGGTTTACCGTCGACAAAAGACCAAATAAATGTCGAAAAATCTTCATTATTACTTTTCATTGTTAGATAAGCTTGTGCATTTTTTATAATACTATTTAGTTTTAATCGATTTCGAATCAGTCCTTTGTTTTCGAGTAAACGTTCAACATCTTTTTGGGTTAACGTAATAATTTTTTCAGGGTTAAAATCAAAAAAACAGCGCCGATATTCTTCACGTTTTTTCAATACCGTGATCCAAGATAATCCCGCTTGTTGTCCTTCTAAACAGATTTTTTCAAATAATTTAAGACTATCATACTGGGCAATTCCCCATTCATTATCGTGATAATTTATATATAAAGGATCGTTTGAAACCCAGTCACAGCGTATTATTGTTTTAGTCATCATCCCCAAATTCATCCTTAGTTAAAATAGTTTATTGATAGTACAACATAAAATAATTAAATGTTTTAATTATTATAAATCAAATGTTCAGTTTTACCGCATTCATTAAATTTTTTTATGATGAAATTAAATACAATTTTTTATGGCAGAATGTTATTTTTATAACAAGTTTTAGTTATAAAAGAGTCATTTTCTTTATTTTCTATTTTATATTAACCATACAATTAAGGTTTTTTCATGAGTCAATCTGAAATTAACGCAGAATGGCAGCCTGCTGCAAGGCCATTAAACAGTAAAGATTTAAAAACATTAGTTTTGTCTTCTTTGGGGGGAACGTTAGAATTTTATGATTTTGTCATCTATGCCCTGTATATCGATACGATTGTCAAACCTCTTTTTTTACCTCATACGTTATCACCTTTAACATTAGATCTTTTTGCATGGGGAATTTTTGCTGCTGGCTACTTGGTTCGCCCTGTTGGCGGTATCATTATGGCTCATTTTGGCGATAAAGTCGGTCGCAAAAAAATGTTCACACTTAGCGTGGCAATGATGGCTTTACCCACATTTATTATTGGTATTTTACCCACCTACGAAACCATTGGAATTTTTGCACCGTTGTTATTATTAGTGATGCGTATGTTGCAAGGAGCAGCCATTGGCGGTGAAATGCCGGGCGCTTGGGTTTTTATTGCTGAACACGTGCCAAAACAACGTTATGGCTTTGGTGTCGGAACCTTAACTTCGGGTATTACTGGGGGTATTTTACTTGGTTTTATTGTGACCATTATTATTGATCTTTGTTTTAGCCAACAAAATATTTTAGATTATGCTTGGCGGATCCCTTTTATTGTTGGTGGTATTTTTGGTGTCATTTCGGTTTATTTGCGTCGGTTTTTATCCGAAACCCCTATTTTCAAAGAATTAGCTGCCCGTAAGGCAATTGAAAAAAATATTCCTGTCATCTCTGTTTTAAAAAATCATAAAACGGCGTGTTTGATTGTAGCACTTTTAACTTGGTCATTATCCACTGCGATTATGGTGGGTATCTTAATAACGCCTGGTCGTATTGTTGGTGGGATGTATCATTTTGCTAATCTGGATTGGCGAATTGGTGGTTGTATTGCAGCATTAACCTTAACTATCGGTTGTGTTATTTCTGGTTGGTTAGAAGACAAACTGGGGACAACAAAAACAGTGATCATAACATGGGGTGGTTTGGCTGTGATGAGTATCTATTTTTATAGTACTTTGTCACCAACAATTTCACTTACTGAATTATATTTAACTTGGGCAATATTTGGTTTATTTATTGGCGCTGTCGCCATGACACCAATCATTGGTACAAGAACTTTTCCACCTGCGATTCGTTATTCGGGTTTATCGTTTTCTTATAATTTAGCCTACGCTTTATTTAGTGCCATTACACCTACTTTAACAATTTATCTTTTAAGCCCCGACCATTTACTGGGTCAATATAGTTATCTTGGTGCAGGTATTTATATCTCGTTTGTCGCGTTAATTGCAGTTGCGGTGGGTTTCTATCCGTTAGCAAAAAAAGGTTGGTCAAATAAAGCCAATAATAAATAATTCTATCAATAAAAAAGCAGGATGTTTCCTGCTTTTTTATTCTATTTTGAATCCAGACAGCTCGACTATTACCGCATGGTGACAAATTCTTCTGCAGCGGTTGGATGAATGGCTATGGTGTTATCAAAATCTTTTTTGGTTGCGCCCATTTTGAGTGCTACCGCAAAACCTTGTAATATTTCATCCATACCATAACCGATACCATGAATACCGATAATTTTTTCTTCATCACCAACACAGACTAATTTCATTCGACAAGGTTGGCGATGCTGTGTTACAGCTGTATACATCGCGGTAAATGTTGATTTATAGACTTTAACGTTTTCTTGTCCATATTGCAAAATCGCTTCAGGTTCTGTTAATCCAACAGTACCAATTGCAGGATGCGTAAAGACAACAGTTGGAATATTGTTATAATCTAGATGTTCATCAGGTTTATTATTAAATAACCGTTCAGATAAACGACGTCCTGCAGCCACAGCAACAGGGGTTAGGGCTGTTGCGCCTGTATCATCGCCAACCGAGTAAACACCGGCAACATTAGTGTTTTGGTACTTGTCTACAACAATAAATCCATTATCGTTAACCTTAATACCTGCCGCTGCTAAATTCATATTTTGTGTTGCGGGTTCACGACCAATTGCCCAAATTAGACAATCAACAGTATAACTTTCTCCATTTTCAAGGTGTAATGTTAACGAGTTATCACTATTTTTAGTCACTGATTTTGGTATCGCAAACGTGTGGAGTTGTTGACCTTCGCTGGCTATGACTTCCATTAAGGTTTCAATGATGAGTGGATCAAAACTGCGTAATGGTGTCGCTTGGCGTATAAATTGATGAGTTTGAGAACCTAATGAATGTAATACGCTGGCTATTTCACAAGCAATATACCCTGCCCCCACGACAGCTACACGTTTAGGTAAAGCTTTGAGCGCAAAAAAACCATCCGATGTAATACCATGTTCCGCACCAGGAATATTTGGTATACTCGGTTTTCCACCAACCGCTATTAATATGTGATCGGCGGTATATTGTTCGCCATTAACGTCAATAGTGTGAGAATCAACAAATTTGGCATAACCATAAATGACATCAACTTTATTATTAGTTAGTACACGGTCATAAGATTGATGTATTCGGTCGATGTAGGCGTTTCGGCTTGCCAGCAGTTTATTCCAACTAAATTGATTGATAGTCGTATCAAATCCATAATCAGGGCCATAATGATTGATTGCTTCAGCAATTTGAGCGCCATACCACATGATTTTTTTGGGCACACAACCCACGTTGACGCAAGTTCCACCTAAAGATTTTGCTTCGATGATTGCGCATTTTTTGCCATATGAAGCCGCTCGGTTTACCGATGCAATGCCACCACTACCACCACCGATTGCAATATAATCATAATGTTTAGTCATTAAATTTCCTTCGTGCTGATTACTAAAATTAGCTATTAGCTTTGCATAAAGTGAAAAATAAAAAAAGTATTTATTTTAAAATTTAATAATAGTTATTAACGATTAATAATTACAATTAGTAGATTTTTATTTAATAAATCATTTTTTTAATGGGTTAATTTTTAATAATAATTTATTGGTTTTAAATGATTTTTTAACAGCGTTGTTTCCCAGTTATTGTGATAGGTTTTTTAGTAATACATAAAAATATCAAAACTTAGGGACTATGTTAAAGCGTTCGTTTTTTGTCGGTATTGGTCGATGCCACCCTTAGGATCGGTTTGTAGAAGGGACAAGTGTTCCCATTGTTGCCGTAATTTTATGCCAGTCTCAATATTTGTATTTTTGTGCTTTCTTTGCTTGCATCAAAGTCCGTATTTATTGTGTTTGTTATTCATTATTTTCGTCTTCATCATGTTTACGGGGTTGATAAAAACGGGCGAAAAAAGTCCCAATTTCGAAAAGTAAACAAATTGGTATCGCTAATAATATTTGTGAAAATACATCAGGTGGGGTAACAAACATAGCAACGGCGAACACAGCCACAATGATGTAAGGTCTTTTTTTCCGTAAACTTTTTGGTGTGGTCACGCCAGTCCAACAGAGTAGTATAATGGCGACAGGGACTTCAAAAGCAAATCCGAATACCACAAATAACGTCATAACAAAATCAAGATATTTGGTGATATCGGTATTGATTGCAACATCAATCGGTGCTGTGTGGATAAAAAAGTAAAATGCAAGTGGGAATACCACAAAATAAGCAAAAGCAATACCTATATAAAATAACACTGTGCTTGATATAATCAGTGGCACGACTAAACGTTTTTCATTTTGATATAACGCGGGTGCAACAAATCCCCACACTTGATAAAGTACATAGGGAATAGAAATAAATATCGCCACCACTGCCGTTAATTTAATGGGTGTAAAAAAAGGAGCTGCGATATCAGTTGCAATCATGCTACTACCTGTAGGTAATTGACTAATTAACGGATTAGCAACGATGTGATAAATATCATTAGAAAAGTAAAGTAGACAAATTAAAACCAATAAAATGCAGATAATACAACGTAAAAGTCGTGTTCTAAGTTCAACAAGGTGTCCAATTAAAGGTTGAGATGCGTCGTCTGTCATGGTTTGTCTTTATTTGGGTTTTCAATATCGGTTTGGGTTGCTGAATCAATCTCTTTTTGTAACGATTCTGTCACACGTTTTAAATCATCAATTGATTCTTGAATTTCAGGTGTTAAGTTGGTTAAACCACTTTGTTCTGCTTTTTTTAAACTATCTTGTAACTCTTGCAGTTTTAGCTCTTTGTTGAGTTCAAGTTGAACCGTTGCCGACATTCGTCGTAATACTTTAATCCAACCTGCAACGGTTTTAATTGCGATAGGCAAACGCTCTGGCCCTAATACAACCAGTCCAATAATTAAAACTAATAATAATTGACCAAAGCTGATATCGAACACAACCTACTCTTTTTTTGTCGTTTGTTCATCGTTAGAGGAGTCTACAGTTTCAACTTTATTTGGTTGTTCTGTTGATGTTTTTTTATCATCATCCTCATTCATTGCTTTTTTAAAGCCTTTAATTGATGCACCAAGATCCGAACCTAATGAGCGTAATTTTTTGGTTCCAAACAGTAATACAATAACTGCAATTAATATGAGTAATTGAGGCCAACTTGGCATCATGATAATTATCTCCGACGTCATTTGTGATTTGATTATACACTTAAATTATCAGATTCCCAAATAACTCATCTAATGAATAATTAGCATAGAGATAAATAATATAATGAGTATTCCTATTGCACTGTATAAAATTCGTTCTCGTTTTTTTCGACACGTTAGTTCGTGATTAATCTGTCTAATTTGATGATTCATCTGTTTTGTCATGCGTGCGTAATCATTAAGTTTTGCAGGCAGTTCGGGCAAGAACGTTCGCCATTGTGGTAATGAAGCCCATGCTTGCTGAATAATTGTTTTAGCACTATATTTGTCTTCATACCATTTTTCTAAGAATGGTTTAGCGGTTTGCCATAAATCGAGTTCTGGATATAGTTGACGCCCCAAACCTTCAATATAAAATAGCGTTTTTTGCAATAAGATTAATTGTGGTTGAATTTCCATTTCAAATCGTCTGGCAACATCAAATAATTTTAGTAAAATTTGTGAGAATGAGATTTCAGCCAACGGTTTTGCAAATGCAGGTTCACATACGTTGCGCATAGCCATTTCAAAAGCAATCGGATCAGTAGATTCAGGAACCCAACCCGATGCAATATAGGTTTCGGCTATTTTGCGATAATCTTGATTAAAAAAGGCAAGGAAATTTTCAGCAAGATAGTACTGATCATCTTCTGTTAAAATTCCAATAATAGCGCAATCAATTCCAATGTAACGGGGGTTTTGTGGCTCGGTAATGTCAACAAAAATATTGCCCGGATGCATATCAGCATGGAAAAAATTATCTTTGAAAACCTGCGTGAAAAAAGCTTGAACACCTCGTTCAGCAAGTAGCTTCATATCAATGTTGTGTTGTTTAAGTGTTTGGCTATCACCAATTGGCACACCTTTAATGCGTTCCTCAACTAAGATGTTTTCTCGACAGAGTTCTTGATAAATGTAAGGTATATATAATATGTTGCTATTAATAAAATTGTCACGTAAGCGTATGGTATTATAAGCTTCTTGTTTTAAGTCTAACTCTTTCATTAAGGTAAGTTCATAATCACGTACGATTTCAATTGCTCGTAACTTTGCACCGAACTTAATGCGTTTAGTAAACTGTTTGGCAAGCCAATACATTAAGCCAATATCCGCTTTGATGACTGGTATAATGTTAGGACGCAATACTTTAATGACAATTTCAGCTTGGCTGCGTTTTAATATGGCTGTATGAACTTGTGCAATCGATGCCGATGCCAATGGTTGTTCATCAAAATCTGAAAAATAATGATCAATTGGCTGACCTAGTGCTTTTTCGATTAATTGTTTTGCCACCTTCCCGTCAAAAGGATCAACTTGGTCTTGTAATTTAGCTAAACTGTCTGCAATATCTTTAGAAAGCACATCTCGACGAGTTGATATCATTTGACCAAATTTTATCCATACTGGCCCAAGCTCTTGCAATGCTTGACGTAATCGCTCGCCAATTTCTTCATGTTTTGCTTTCGGCCTTATCCAAAATAAACATGATATTAAAATTGGTAACCACTTTGAAAATCGATTAGTTGGCAATAATTCATTTAATTGATATGCACGAAAAACGGTTAATATTTTATAGAGTCTGAAAAATGTCATTAGATTTCATCGCTTAAAATTTAAAACCAGTATGTAACGCCACAATACCACCTGTCATGTTGTGATATTTGACATCTACAAATCCTGCATCTTCCATCATTTTTTTCAATGTTTTTTGATCAGGATGCATCCGAATTGATTCGGCTAAATAACGGTAACTGTCAGCATCATTCGCAATAACTTTGCCCATTAACGGTAACATAGTAAATGAATAAAGATCATAAGCTTTATTTAAAATTGGGTATTGCGGTTTGGAAAATTCAAGAATTAATAAACGACCACCAGGTTTTAATACTCGCCACATGGATTGTAACGCTTTATTTTTGTCAGTCACATTACGTAGACCAAAAGAAATGGTAATACAGTCAAAAAAATTGTCCGCAAAAGGTAACTCTTCAGCGTTAGCTTGCACATATTCAATATTTTTGAATAATCCTTTGTCTCGAAGCTTTTCGCGTCCAACTTTTAACATGGATTCATTGATATCAGCGAGCACCACTAATCCGTTATCGCCGACTAATTGTGAGAATTTTGCAGTTAAATCTCCAGTGCCACCAGCAAGATCTAATACTTTTTGACCTTTACGCACACTGCTATATTCAATGGTAATTTTTTTCCAAATACGATGAATACCAAATGACATTAAATCATTCATTACATCATATTTGTCGGCAACGGAATGAAAGACATCCGCAACACGTTTTACTTTATCTTGTTTTAAAACTTGCGTAAAACCAAAATCTATTTTTTCTTGATTATCGTTATTTTGTTTGTCAGAAGATTGAGACATAAAATTTACCCATCAAAAAGATTTAGGCTATTTTAGCATAAGCCAGAATAAAAGTGATGAACTAAATCAACAACCTTTCGACCATATTGGATACGGTTTCAAAATATTCTAATGATGAAAGATTTGGGTCAAAATCTTTTTCATGGATGACCAAATCAAAATGATAATTTTCTTTTAATGCGTTTAAAACTTGATGTTCTTTATCAAACACTTGCTGATAATAATGTGCTAACGTATCAAAATCGATTGAAGCAAACAGTAATTTATTAGCCTGTACTTCAGCACTCGATATCCGTTCAACATGTAACATTGCAATTTTAAGGTAATCAGCCTCACTCAAATAACGCTTATTATGTGAGTTTGTTAATTCCCGCTCGATATAATTAATATAGCCATTTGATACGTATTGCGTGTTATAAATATTAGCGAGCTGTATTGGAAGTTCTTTAAATATTCCTTGTCCTATAATCGCCACTTTTCTGACAAAAAAAGGCTTGGCAGCTTGTGCAATAAAAGACCAATTTTGGTAGGGGTTTTCGCGTATTTGAGTAGCACTAATATTTATAAAGTTGCGATCAGCATCAATAATAATTGCTGGGCAACCGAAATAAAGCTCATGATTTTTTATATCTTGAGGTTCACTGGTAAATATAACCGTTGGTTTGATTTTATATTCATTCAAAATAAGTTTGACACGATCACTCCAGTCTTTCCAGCCATTTGGATAAGACTGGATTCCAGCTTCATCTAAAACATGAATATGAATATTATGACGGTCTTTGAAGGTTTCTTTCAGCCATGTGAATCGATCACTGACTTTGGGTTGTTTTGATAAATGGCTTTTGTCAAACAGTTGTTGATCACGTGATGGTTCACAGCCAAGAAAAATATGTAATTCATTGACCTGACTCATCGCTTTTTCAATTAAATATATATGTCCACTATGTAGAGGATAAAACTTACCAAAAATTAAACCAACTTTATGTTTAGACTCCATACCACTTACCAATGCATTTAAAACTTGTTAACAATCTACAGAAAAAATATTCATTTTCTAACCAATTGATGCTATTTAACATATACTCTATTTTATCAAATCCCATTAACCTTTATAGGTATTAATGTTTTGAGCAAAAATAAAGTAATCATATTTTTTAATTATAATGTTGATAATAAGATACCTGTAGCAACAGAAATATTTAGTGCCGCCATATTATCATTACCGTGTAAATGTACAACTACATCTGCACATTCTACCAGTTTTCGATTAATTTGTTGAAAAATAACGATAGCGACTTTTTTATTGAATTTAATTTGGTGTAATTCACTCGATTTAATTGACTTAACCGGGCATGGTAATAAGGCAACAATCTGATAATCATGTTGTTTTAATCGTTCAAGCGAAGCAACAAAGTCATCACTCTTTATCGACTCAATCGCTTCGATTCCCCCTTCGGCAATACGCATTGCTGCGCCACTATTGAGTAAATTAGTCTGACGTAATATGACCCCGTTTACACCATAAAATGCGGCACTTCGAATAATTCCACCTAAGTTATGGGGATTATTCACATCATCAATTGCTAAAACACAATCTTGGTTTTTGCCACTATTTTTTTCGAGGTAATCGACTAATGTAAGTGGTATACGTTTTTTAACAATTAAACAGATCCCACCATGATGCTCCGTTTGGGTTATTTTCGCAATTTGTTCAACCGATACGACATCGTAGCCTAAACGTTGATTGACTAACCAGCTAATTAAATCTTTAAACTGATAGGTCATATCTTGAGTAATAAATAATTTGACGATTGCTGAGCGTCGATGTTTGAAAACAGCTTTACAACTGTTTTCACTATAAACGAGGGTTTCTTCTTTACGTTGACGATATTCATCATAACCATAAGTAGGCGTTTGCTCATTATCACGAACTTTTTTCTGCCATGGGGAATCATGCTCGACAAATTGACCATACTTAAAATTTGATTCTAAATTACGAGTCAGTTTTTCTGTCCCGGGTTTATTGGTTTTAGGTTTAAATACTTCAATACGGTCATTTACTGATTGTCTAATTTTGGTTTTAGACTGAAATGAATCTTTTTTAAAATTGTCTTTACGACCCGTCATTTTCTGCTGAGTTGAGCGAGAACGTTTCTGAGGTTCACTGTTCTTCGCAAAAAAAATGGTTGGTTTATTTTTTTCAGAATTGTTGTTCATTTCAATCTCACTTTTGGTCAGTTATCGTGTACGAATGGTTGGAGCTATTTTATCTAATACACCGTTAACAAATTTGTGGCTATCAGCAGCACCAAACGTTTTTGTTAGATCGATTGCTTCATTAATCACGACTTTGTACGGTACATCTTGGCGTTTGGTTAATTCATATAGCGCAATTCGCAATATTGCTAATTCAATTAGACCTAGCTCTTCAACTGTACGTTCAGTGAGGTATGGCGCCATTTTATCATCTAACTCTGCTGTATTTTTACCCACCCCATTTAAGAGTTCTCGAAAATACTTGGAGTCAACGCCTTTCATATCTTGTTCTGCAATAAAACTGGTCTCAACATCGGCAAGATCATTTCGGGAAACTTGCCAAGAGTATATTGCTTGTACCGCACACTCTCTTGCTCGACGACGAGGATTGACTGATGCCACTAACTTACTCCTTAATTGCTTTAATAACGTTTAGCATTTCAAGCGCAGTTAATGCTGCTTCAGCACCTTTGTTACCCGCTTTTGTGCCTGCACGTTCAATAGCTTGTTCTATAGATTCAGTTGTTAAAATACCAAATCCAACTGGGATCGAATAATCTAGGCTTGCACTTAATAAACCAGAACTTGATTCGCCAGCAACAAAATCAAAATGCGCCGTACTACCTCGAATCACGGTTCCTAATGCAACTATTGCATCATATTTTTTGGATTGTGCTGCAACTTTTGCCGCTAGTGGGATCTCATAAGCACCAGGTACCCAAATGACTGTAATGTTTTTATCATCGACTTGCCCAATACGTTTTAATGCATCGGTAGCGCCATTAACAAGACTATCATTTATAAAATGATTAAAACGTGCCACAATAATGGCAACTTTTGCTTTTGGTGCGATAACTTTAGCTTCAATAGTTTGCATACTAATTCCTTATCAATTGATTTTTAAATGCAATTTCACTATCTTTATTCGTGAAAAAATAACTGCCAAATTGTATCACAAACTGCAGACTTCTCCTATTAGCAAATAGCGCTACGAGCAAGATCTTTACATCAAATATCTAAAAATAAGACTGTACTATTTTTAAAAATAATTTAATTAAGCTCATATTGTAGATAATCAATTTAGAATAATTGATGTTTTAAGACTGATCACTCATTTTAGTTTTTATTTTCAAGACGATGTTTTAATTGACCAGTCATGAAAAATAAAAAAATGAATGAGAATTAAATTTATTTTTTAGTACTTGCAAGCTATTTTGAAAGAATTACAATGGTGGCTAAATTTTTTATGAGGGTAAGATTAATGTATATTGATAATATTCGAAATGAGTTAAATGAAGCAGCTGATGTGTTAAATAAATTTATTTCAGATGATAAAAATTTAGAACATATTCAGCAAGCCGCTATATTATTGGCTGATTCGTTCAAACATGGTGGTAAAGTGCTATCATGTGGGAATGGCGGTTCTCACTGTGATGCTATGCATTTTGCAGAAGAGTTAACTGGACGTTATCGCAACAATCGCCCTGCTTATCCTGCAATAGCGATATCTGATGTTAGTCATATTTCGTGTGTAGGTAATGATTTTGGGTTTGATTCGATTTTTTCTCGGTATATCGAGGGTGTAGGTCAAAAAGGTGATGTACTACTAGGTATTTCTACCTCAGGTAACTCTGCTAATGTGCTAAAAGCAATTGAAGCAGCAAAACAAAAAGGGATGAAAGTGATTACGTTAACCGGTAAAGATGGCGGTAAAATGCATGGTCTTGCTGATGTGGATATTCGAGTTCCTCATTTTGGTTATGCTGATCGTGTTCAAGAAATTCATATTAAAGTGATTCATATTTTAATCATGCTAATCGAAAAAGAGATGAGCAAGTAAATGTGCGAATTATTGGGCATGAGTGCGAATGTGCCAACAGATATCTGTTTTAGTTTCACCAGTTTAGTCAAACGTGGTGGTGATAAGGGCCCGCATAAAGATGGGTGGGGTATTACTTTTTATGAAGATAAGGGGTGCCGTACATTTAAAGATCCTGAACCTTGCAGTTATTCGCCTATTGCCAAACTTGTTCAACAGTATCCAATAAAGTCAAAAGCAGTCATAGCCCACATTCGCCAAGCAAATCGAGGAGGCGTAGCACTTGAAAATACGCATCCTTTTACGCGTGAGTTATGGGGAAAAAATTGGACTTTTGCCCATAACGGGCAGCTAACAGCTTATGAAGATCTTGATATGGGGATATTTGAACCTGTAGGTCTGACTGATAGTGAATATGCATTTTGTTATCTCATTAATCAACTTCACAAGAAATATCCGCAAAAACCCAGTAATGATCTGGAAGTATTCAGCTATATTAAGCAATGCGCTGACAAACTAAGCCAACTTGGGGTATTTAATATGTTACTCTCTGACGGTCAATATGTTTTTGCTTATTGTTCAACTGACTTACATTGGATAACACGTAAAGCACCTTTCGGAAAAGCAAAACTTCTTGACGAAGATGTTGAAATTGATTTTCAAAAACACACTACGCCTAATGATATCGTCACAATCATTTCAACGTTGCCATTAACTTCTAATGAAACATGGTACAAGCTGAATACTGGAGAAGCGATTTTATTTAATAAAGGGGAAATTAATCCGTTTTCTTCATTTTAACTCACAATATTGAAACTTCATTTTAAATTAATACTGTAGAAAGCCGACAACTGTCAATTCGATTAGTATTAAAATTATTAAAGTTGCATATCAAAATCCGATTTTTATATCGAGCAACTAATATAAATAAACGGCGATAGGTATAAGCCAACAAACTTCGCCATAGCCAATTCGAATTAATTCAATCCCACGCAATAGTTTTACTTTTAAATTACTCTGATTTGTTGTTCAACATTCTCTTACAGGCTTGGCAATAAAAATACCTCATTTAAACAATGCAATTAAAAGTGGTACTACCGATAATGTTTTTGTAATACCAATAATCAGAATCCCAAAAGACATTAACAATAAAGCCGACATGTTAGACCCTCTTTTCTGTGGCAATATTTGCCCTTTCTGTTATGTAGTATTTGGGATTATATTGGCAATTATTTTAACCTTTCAGCTAAATAACCTTGATAGTCAGGAATTTCAATTTCTATTTCTTGCGTAAAAATGGAGGATTGAATCAGTGCATTAGCGGTTGCTTGATTAGTCGCAACCGGAATATTCCAGACCGTTGATAAACGAAGTAAAGCTTTGACATCAGGATCGTGTGGTACCGCATTGAGCGGATCCCAAAAAAAGATAAGAATATCAATTTTTCCTTCGGCAATTAATGCACCTATTTGTTGATCGCCACCCATAGGGCCACTAAGCATAGGTGTAATATTTAGACCTGTTTCTTGTTTAATTAATGTTCCCGTAGTTCCTGTACCACATAAATGATGATGAGAAAGCTCTTCTCGATTTTTTTTACACCAATTTAATAATGACTCTTTTAAGTGATCATGTGCGACTAAAGCAATATTTTTTTTAGCAGCTAACTGACGAGTGGTATAACGCATAATGTTGTCCTAATCTATTATTATTGCTGATGTTTTTAACAGAGTATCAATTAAAATTCAAGTTTTATTTGATTAAATTCGGGACAATAAAAAAGGCACCAAAGTGCCTTTAAAAAATATCAAATTGCAATTAATTAGAATTGATAGATTAAACCAAGTGCAACAGTATCTTTTGTTGTCGCTTTAATTTCTGATTTGCTAAATGTGCTGCTATCATATAATGCACGACGTGCACCGATATCATCTTTATCTAACAAGTTGATTTTATAATCTACAATAGCTTGTAAGTTTTTGTTGAATGCATAAGTTAAACCAACATCAACATATTTAACAAGGTCATTACCTTTAAGCCCTGCATCGCTAGAATAGCTAGAAGCATCTTTAACTTTGTGTTGGATATAAGCAACAGATGGAGTTAAACGACCAATATCAAAGTCGATTCCGTATTGAGCAACAATTTCAATACCTTTGGTTTTTAAGTCATCTGCATTGTGGTTAGATGATGCATTATCCCAACCATATTTTTGTTTGCCTTGAATATATAGCGCAGCTAAATAAACATTGTCATTGTCGTATTTGATACCTGCTGACCATGCTTTAGCATTTTTGTGACCACTAGTTTGAGTGTAACCAGCACCAACAGATAAACCAGTATCAAGCACATCCCAATCGATAACAGAACCCCATGCTTCCGCACTATCATGACCGTTGTTACGATTCACTGCATTGAAATGGCTAGTTGAGCTGTTATCACCGTTATCAGCATATTGAACAGCAAAGCGTAAACCATCAACTAAACCGAATAGATCAGTATTACGATAAGTTGCTACAGCTTTAGTACGTGCAGATAATGCATAAAGATCATTATTTGAAGCATCACCACCAAATTCTGGTAAAACGTCTGTATAAGAAGTTAAAGTTTTTAGCACACCGTCATTACGACCATAATCGAATGAACCAAAATCACCAAAATTCAAACCAGCAAATGCATAACGAGTTTCGTTGTCAGCATTTTTACCAGTTTTAGCTTCATATTCCCAACGTCCGTAACCAGATAACCAGTCAGTAACTTGAGTTTGACCTGACATACCTAAACGTGCAGTCGTTTTATCACCTTCGCCTGTTTGGTTGTTTCTGTCAGTAATATAGTTTAATGCATAAACTCGACCATAAAAATCGACTTTATTGCCGTCTTTATTCCACACTTCAATAGAAGCGTTTGCAGTACCTGCAATTAAAAGAGCAGGAATAGCGATTGCTAATAGATTACGTTTCATTTTGTTACCCTCATAGGTATTTATATTTTTAAAGATGCAAATTACTTTGCTCTCGGTTAATAAATAACTGCAAAATTAAGCAATTATATTATTACTGTGATATCTTGTATTAGATATAAGATTTCTGCTTACATTGCAGATAAACAATGCAAATAAGTAAATTTCTACGAAATTTAGTTTATTTTAGTACCTACAATAAATTTTTTTAAGCATAAAATGTTTTTTTGGGCGGGAATAAATTCAAAAGGCGATAAAAAAGACACCTAAGTGTCTTTTTTATAATTTAAGAAGAATTAGAATTGGTAGATTAAACCAACACCTAACACATCTTTTGTACCTGGAGTATTCGCTTTCTTATGACCACGATTATTAGTCGTATTCATCGCTGCACCAATGTCTTTATGGTCAAGTAGATTAAATTTATATTCTACGATAGCGCTGAAATTTTTGTTAAGATCATAAGTTGCACCTAAAGATACGTATTTAGCCATAGGTGAGCTATGAGATCCTGAACGGTAATGCGCTTTATTATCACCATCATAACCACTTGTTAGTTTATGTTGAACATAAGCTAAAGAAGGAGTTAAACGACCAACATCTAATTCAATGCCATATTGAGCAACTAATTCGATACCTTTAACTTTTTCATCTGCAATATGACCTTTATGATCGATATAACGATTTTTTAACTTGCTTTGGAAATAGTTAGCAGCTAAATATAAATTATAGTTATCGTATTTAATACCAGTAGCCCAAGTATTGTGACGTTGATCACTTGAAGTTGATTGAGCATAACCAATACCTGCAGTTAAGCCTGTGTCAAAAATGTTCCATTGAACGTTTGTACCCCAAGCTTCTCTTGATTCACCACGAATATTATCTTTAGTAAGTGAGTTATCACCATTATCAGCATATTGTACTGCAAAGCTGATATCATCATTTAAACCAAAGAAGTTATTGTTACGGTAAGTTGCTACAGCTTTAGTACGAGCAGAAAGCACGTTCCAATTGTTGTTTGCAGCGTCACCACCAAATTCTGGTAATACGTCAGTATATGCAGTAATTGCTTTTAATACGCCATCATTACGACCATAATCAAATGAACCGAAGTCACCAAAATTTAATCCAGCAAATGCATAACGAACTTCACTATGACCAGGTTTTTGATCATCTTTTCCAGATTTAGCTTCATATTCCCAACGACCATAACCAGATAACCAATCTGTGATTTGGGTTTGACCTGACATACCTAAACGAGCAGAAGTATCATCGCCTTCACCTGCTTGACCACGATCAGTGATGTGGTTAGCTGCTTTTACACGACCGTAAAAGTCTACTTTATTACCATCTTTGTTCCAAACTTCAATAGATGCATTTGCGCTAGCTGCAACTAAAAGTGCAGGAATAGCGATTGCTAATAGATTACGTTTCATTTCTTACCCTCATGGTTATTTATTAAAAGACACTAACTAAAAAGTTTAGTGCCTATTTATGTACAATGATTATTCATCCAAAAATAATATTACTATTATTTTCTTCCACTTTTTACAGTAGTGTAAATTATGTATAAAAATTTTTTAAAAGCAAGTGAACTTTTCGTTAATTTTGATGTCTAACCCCAAAAACGAAACCGTTTGATTATAATTTATACATATTTGCTAATTATCACTAATTTGCGTTTTATCATAAACATCCAAAAATGTTTGTTTATTTATACCAGTTAAAAATTTGCATTTCGTGGCGTTCTTGGGAAAGGAATCACATCCCTTACGTTTTGTACGCCAGTGACATAAACAATTAAGCGCTCAAATCCAAGACCGAATCCAGAATGAGGAACAGTACCATATCGACGTAAATCACGGTACCACCAATAATCTTCTTTTTTAAGCCCCATTTCGTCCATGCGCTTATCTAACATATCTAAACGCTCTTCACGTTGCGATCCGCCAATGATTTCGCCAATGCCTGGCGCTAACACATCCATTGCAGCAACCGTTTTACCATCGTCATTCATACGCATATAAAATGCTTTAATATCTTTTGGATAATTTTTAACAACGACAGGCGCTTTAAAATGCTGTTCAGCTAAATAACGTTCATGCTCTGACGCTAAATCGATTCCCCAACTCACTGGATTTTCAAATTTGGCATCACAGTTTTGTAAAATAGTAATGGCGTCGGTGTAATCAACTTGAGCAAAATCTGCATTAATAAAGTTTTCTAAACGATTGATTGCTTCTTTATCAATATGCTGAGCAAAAAATTGCATATCATCAGCACGTTTTTCAAGCACGGTTTTAAAGACATACTTCAACATATCTTCTGCAAGTTTTGCATTATCATTTAAATCAGCAAACGCAACTTCAGGTTCCATCATCCAAAATTCAGCTAAATGGCGTGTTGTATTGGAATTTTCAGCTCTAAAAGTTGGCCCAAAAGTATAAACTTTAGACAATGCACAAGCGTACGTTTCTGCATTTAATTGCCCTGACACCGTTAAAAAAGCTTCTTTTCCGAAAAAATCTTTATCAAAATCGACTTTCCCCTTGTCTGTTTTAGGTAGATTTAACATATCAAGAGTGGAGACTCGGAACATTTCACCTGCACCTTCAGTATCTGATGCGGTAATAATTGGCGTAGAAAGCCAAAAAAAGCCTCGTTCATCAAAAAATTGGTGAATAGCTTGCGCTAATGTATGACGTACACGAGTAATCGCGCCAACAATGTTGGTTCTTGCTCTTAAATGAGCAACTTCTCGTAAATATTCAATTGAATGACGTTTAGCAGCCATTGGGTAAGTTTCAGGATCATCAACAAATCCATAAACCTCAACTTGTGTTGCTTGTAGCTCGTATTTTTGTCCTTGTCCCGGAGATTCAACAACTTTACCTGTTACTTTAACTGAACAACCTGCCGTTAACCGTAAAATATCTTGTTCATAATTTGGCAGATCTTTTTCTATAACAGCTTGAATAGGATCAAAGCATGAGCCATCATAAACAGCTAGAAATGAAATACCGGCTTTCGAATCACGGCGCGTTCTTACCCAGCCTTGAACAGAAATAGTGCTACCAACAGCAATTTTGCCTTGTAACACATCAACAATAGGAGCAACTGAATTCATTTTAATTATCCATCTCTATATTAATTAAGTTAAATAGTATTAAAAATAATACAAGTATATTCTAAATGCCACTTAGTTACCTAACTTTAGTCTCAGTTGGCATTAAATTAAATTTTTAAATAAAACATTTATAATTTGATTCACGTTTTTTATAAAAATAAGTTTAATGATTAACGTTAAACGTTCTTTTTAATTCATTAATAAAAGCTAAATCTTGCGATATTGTTTTACCTGGACTGTCTGACAATTTTGCAACAGACTGATTATTGCATTGCGTCAATTTCAATACGATATTTAAGGCTTTGGTATTTGCTTCAGTAGACGGTATATCACACGCCAAAAAGCCCCCTATACCAAAAGACAATTTTACTCGATGATGAAAATGTTGATAAATCTTTATCGCTTTGTCAAAAGTTAAACTATCGGAAAATACTAACATTTTTGTTTTAGGATCAATCCCTAATTGTTGGTAATGGGCAATCGCCTTTTCACCCCATTCAATCGAATCACCCGAATCATGGCGTAATCCTTGATAGTGATTAGCAAAGTAAGTATCAAAATCACGCAAAAATGCGTCCATGGTAATACAGTCTGTTAGGGCTACCCCCAAATCTTGAGGATATTCCTCTAACCAAACCTTAAGCGCTGTTTTTTGGCAATCTTGCAAAGTTGGGGTTAATCGCTGATGAGCTTGAAACCATTCATGTGCTTGAGTACCAACAGGGGTAAGCCCTAGTCGATAAGCCAGTAAATAGTTACTGGTACTATGAAAATTGTCAAAATGGTTTTTTAGGTAATCGACAACAGCAGATTGTACGGCAAATGAGTAACGCCTTCGGGTTCCAAAATCCATTAAATTAAAGCCCGACATATCCATATTTGCAGTTTGCTCGTTAAATCTTGTTAATTTATTTTTGAGTTGGGCTATAGCTTCCGACACGCCAATATTAGGAGAACGATCTCTATGTGCTATTTCGCTAATAACTGCCAGTAATGGGACTTCCCATAAAATTACATCTAGCCACTTTCCTTCAATTCTTATATCAAGTCTTCCTTCTCGATTAGTTATCGTCAATAATTGACTATTAAAACGCCAATTCTTGAGCCAGTTTAAATAATCAGATTTAAAAAAGGAGATGCCAGATAGATAATGAAATTCATCATCGGAAAGCGTTAATGATTCCATTAATTTGACTTGATGTTTTATTTCATCAGCATATTGACCTAATAAATCATCACTTCTACAACGAAACTCCGCAACGACAGTGGTATCTGGGTAATGATGAAAAACGGCTTGCTGCATATGCAACTTATAAGCATCAGTATCTAAGATTGATGTAATTATAGCTGGTAACATGTCTTTTTGTTGTTAATACTCTAAAAAAATTCTAGAGATTATAGCAGAATAATATTGAAGATATAGATTAAATATATAATAACCTATCTTCATTAAGCTATAATATTAATAACAAACCAGATTAAATAATATAACCTAACTATACTCAAAAGAATTAATTAAACATCATCAATATCGATAAGTTCAGTTGTGAAAATCATGCAATATTTATCGAATTTTAATTATTTATAAAAATAAAAGGCACAATAACTATGACAACGAATAATACTAAAACACAACCAATTGCAAAGTATCGACTGGACTATAAAGCACCCGATTTTACCATTACGGATATCGATCTTGATTTTAACTTATCTGCACAAATCACAACAGTCACGGCTCGTAGTCATATTATACAAAAAAATGCTAAAGCCTCAGACTTAGTTTTAGATGGAGAAGACTTAACATTAATCGCTATCAATATCGATGAACAGCCTTGGCAGGATTATCACATTACCGACTCAGGCATTATTATCCACAATGTTCCATCAGATGAATTTACACTAACCATCGTCAATGAAATAAAACCAATTGATAACACTGCACTAGAAGGATTGTATGTTTCTGGAGAAGCACTTTGTACACAATGTGAAGCTGAAGGATTTCGTCATATCACATACTATTTAGATAGACCCGATGTTTTAGCGCGTTTTTCAACTCGTATTACCGCCAATAAACAACAATACCCATATCTGCTTTCTAATGGTAACCGCATTGCACAAGGAGAACTTTCAGACGGTCGTCATTGGGTACAATGGCAAGATCCATTTCCTAAACCCGCCTACTTGTTTGCATTGGTTGCCGGAGATTTTGATATTCTTAAAGATCAGTTTATAACTCGTTCAAACCGTAAAGTTGATCTGGAGATTTATGTTGATAAAGGCAATTTAGATCGTTCACATTGGGCAATGACCAGTTTAAAAAATGCTATGCGCTGGGATGAAACTCGTTTTGGATTAGAATATGACTTAGATATTTTTATGATTGTTGCCGTTGACTTTTTTAATATGGGCGCAATGGAAAATAAAGGTCTGAATATTTTCAACTCAAAATATGTCCTTGCCAAACCAGAAACGGCTACTGATGATGATTATTTGGGTATTGAAGGTGTAATTGGTCATGAATACTTTCATAATTGGACAGGTAATCGTGTTACTTGTCGTGATTGGTTTCAACTTAGCCTAAAAGAAGGTTTGACGGTTTTTCGTGATCAAGAGTTTAGCGCGGATATGGGCTCTAGAGCCGTTAAGCGAATTGATGATGTTAAAATCTTACGTAGTGTCCAATTTGCTGAAGATGCAAGTCCGATGTCTCATCCTATTCGTCCTGATCAAGTCATAGAAATGAATAATTTCTATACGGTGACTGTGTACGAAAAAGGGGCTGAAGTGATACGAATGATGCATACCTTGTTAGGCGAAGATAAGTTTCAAGCTGGCATGAAACGCTATTTTGAACGTCATGACGGAAGTGCAGCAACTTGCGATGACTTTGTCGCTGCTATGCAAGATGCTTCAGGCATTGATTTAACACAATTCAAATTATGGTACAGCCAATCAGGTACACCAGAATTAACCATTACAGATAGCTATGATGAAAAAAGCAAACACTATTATTTAACTATCGAACAAAACACGCCTGCAACCTTAGATCAAGCTGAAAAGAAAGCTTTGCATATACCTGTTGATATTGAATTATATCAACATAACGGCGAAATCATTAAACTTGAGCATAACCAACTGCCAATTCATCACGTTTTAAATTTAACACAAGCAAAACAACAATTTGTTTTCGATAACGTGAATGAAAAACCGATTATTTCATTATTACGTGATTTTTCTGCACCGGTAAAAATGACCTATGATTATCAAGATAGTGATTTGATTTTTTTGATGCAACATGCAACCAATGCTTTTAGTCGTTATGATGCTGCGCAAATGCTATTAATTAAATATATTCGGGAAAATGTTAAAAATTATCAAGATAATCGACAACTAAGCCTTCCTGATTCAGTTATCGATGCATTTAGAGCAATATTATTATCCGAATCAACAGATCCCTCTCTTATTGCCCAAATCATCACTTTACCTTCGGAAAATGAACTAGCCAATTTATTTAGTGTCGTTGACCCAATAGCCATCTATCAAGTCCGCCTGTTTTTATTAACGTGTTTTGGTAATGCACTTTATGATGAATTAACCGCAGTTTACCGTCACAATAAAATCGAAAATTATCGGATTGAACATGAAGATATTGCTAAACGCTCATTAAAAAATGCCTGTTTGATGCTTTTAGCCCATGCCGATGAGAAATCACAAGCAAATCATCTGGTTCATCAACAATATTATCAAGCAGACAATATGACAGATACCATCGCTGCATTAACAGTTGCTGTTAAAGCTCAGCTTGATTGTCATCAAGAACTTTTAGCCGATTTTGATAATAAATGGCATCAAGACGGATTAGTGATGGATAAGTGGTTAGCTTTGAATGCATCGAGTCCAGAAAAAAATGCACTTTCAACGGTGAAAAAACTTTTAACTCATCGATCCTTTTCGCTCAGTAATCCCAATCGGATTCGCGCTTTAATCGGTGCTTTTGTTAATAATAATCCTGTAGCTTTCCATGCAACTGATGGGAGTGGATATCAATTTTTAGTCGAAATATTAATGGAATTAAATCAAAAAAATCCGCAGGTTGCGGCAAGATTGATCGATCCATTAATCAGATTGAAACGTTATGATCAACAACGTCAGCAACAAATGCGTCAAGCACTTGAAACCTTATTAAAACAGGATCATTTATCAAAAGACTTATATGAAAAAATTAGCAAAGCTTTAGCTGCATAACACTCAACACATCATCCTGTTTTCCTCGAACAGGATGATGTTAAAATCATTTGAAACTTGATAAGTTTTTGCTTTATATTCAGACACAAATAAAACATCCAATTTTTTACCATTACTTAACAATATTAAAAATCATGACCAACATAAAATCTATTACACCGACAGAAGTTGCAGAAAAATTAAATCAGAAACATCCTCTATTTTTACTTGATGTACGTGAATCTAACGAAGTAGCCATATGCCGCCTTGAAAATTCCGTCCATATTCCAATGAATCTTATCCCACTTTATTTAGATAAAATACCCGATGAAATCGACATTGTACTTTACTGTCACCACGGAGTTCGGAGCCTTAATGTTGCCAATTATTTAGCTGAAAATGGTTTTGATACTGATTATCTTTATAATCTTAGTGGTGGGATTGATGCTTGGGCATTAACCGTTGACACGCAAATGTCAAGATATTAAATGCCCGCCTTCACAACGGGCACATTTTGGATTTTATTCTTGTGGCATCACCCAATAACCATTTTGATTGTGAGCTTGCATATAATCTTTAAATTGTTGTGATTGATAAATACGTTTGACATCCTGCGCCCATTGACTGTTTTCATTACCTTCATTCACCACAACCATAATTTCTAAATCGGGGACAATGGTTTCCAAAAGCAATGCTTTGCTTGAATCAATGTTGGCCGAATAAACAATACTCCCCGGAATGACAGCAAAATCAAGCTCATTAAGAACTCTAGGAATATTTGCCGAATCCATTTCAATAATATCGATGCCCTCTAAGTTTTCAGCGATATCATTTTTACTCGCTAAAATAGGATTCGTATTTTCTTTCAATTTAATCCATCCTGCTTTTTCAAGTAAATTATAAGACCGTGCAGCATTTGAAGCATCTTGAGGAATAGCCACTTCAGCCCCTGAAAAAACCTTATCTAATGATTGATACTTACTAGAGAAAATCGCCGCGGGTACGGATGGCACATGCACAACTGGCTTTAAATTAGCTTTGCGTTGGGCATTAAATACATTCATATAAGCAGTATGTTGTGCAACGGTTAAATCAATGCTTCCTTCACTCAATGCCACATCCGATTCTAATAAATGTGGAAAATTAACCAATTTAACTTTATATCCTTCTGATTCAAGAATAGGTTTTACCGCATCTCTAAAAAGATCATTATATGGACCGGGTGATACCCCCATACTAATCTCTTTTTTGGTTTGATTATTGGCTAATTGAGAGGAATTATCGCAAGCGCTCATTAAACATGCAGAACTAAATAAAACCACAATAGCAATATGTTGTAAAAATTTATGTTTGATAAAACCATTTTTCATTTGAGTTACCCTTTATCGGCTATCGACATTTGTTTTACTCTAGCACAGAAATAATGGTTTATTTATTCCAAGTTATTCTATCTTATAACTTTTTGGAATAAGATATAAAAAACGATTATTAGGTTGAAAAATTAAGCTGTGCTAACGTTAAAAACATCACATAATCATTTTTTGGATATATTATGCATCAGCCTATTGCACAAACTATTCATCAGCTTTTTGTTACATTACATCAAAATCCTGAGCTTTCAAATCAAGAATTCGAAACGACTAAAATATTGAAAACGTATTTAGAAAAAGCAAACATTAAAATAATAGAATTAGGTGCTAAAACGGGGGTCATTGCCGAAATTGGAACAGGCTCCCCTATTCTGGCTTTACGAGCTGATATTGATGCGTTACCCATCCATGAACAAACAAATTGTGATTATCGTTCCCAAAATAAAAATGTTATGCACGCTTGTGGGCATGATGTACATGCATCAATCTTAATGGCAGCGGCTTATCTTTTAAAAGAACACGAAAAAGATTTAACAGGGACCATTCGTTTACTATTCCAACCTGCGGAAGAAAACTTTAGTGGAGCCCTACAATTTATCAAAATTGGGGCATTAAAAGGGGTCGATGCCATACTCGGTTTACACAACAACCCTAATTTAACCATTAATCAAATGGCATCACGATCTGGCCCTTTTTCAGCTAATGTTGATCGCATTGAAATTACCATAACCGGTGTTGGAGCACATGCAGCAAGACCTGAATCGGGTATTGATCCTATTGTTATTGGTGCACAAATTGTAAACGCCATACAAACTATTTCAAGTCGTTCTGTAAGTGGTCTTGATGCTGTAATTGTCAGCATTACTAAATTTGAAGGTGGAAATACTTGGAATGTGATACCTGAAAAGGTTGAAATGGAAGGCACGGTAAGGACCCTTACACCGCAAATCAGAGCTAAAGTCAAACAACAGTTAAGGTCTATTATTGAACATATTGCTATTGCAATGGGCGCAAAAGCTGAATTAAAATGGTTCGAAGGCCCTCCATCAATCATAAATGTAGAAAAATGGGTCGAGCTTGCAAAAAATATTGCGAGACAAGAGGGTTATGAAATCATTGATTTTCAACCTCAATTAGGCGGTGAAGATTTTGCCCATTATTTACATCATGTACCGGGCGCATTTATTAACCTTGGTTCTCAAAGCCCTTATGCACTTCATCACCCTAAATTTCAAATTAATCCTGACATGATAATACCTGCAGCAAACTATTTAGCTAAACTTGCCAAACAAGCGCTTATCCAAATAGACCAAAGTTAATAGGGACGCAAGAATGATTAGATTTGAAAATGTATCCAAGCAATATGAGCGAAACGGCATCACCACTCAAGCCTTAGACAAGATCAACTTAACCATTGATAAAGGGGATATTTTTGGCATCATTGGTTATAGTGGTGCAGGCAAAAGCACCTTAGTTCGTTTAATCAATTACCTTGAAAAACCGACACAAGGTCAAATCATTATACAAAATCAAATTTTGAATCAACTATCCGGTTCTGAGTTACGCCAAGTTAGGCGAAAGATCGGCATGATATTTCAGCACTTTAATTTACTTGAATCAAAAACCGTTTATGAAAATATTGCTATTCCTTTAATTCTAATCAAAAAAGATAAACATACAATTAAACAAAAAGTAAATGAATTATTAGAATTTGTTGGATTAAATGACAAAGCAGATAGTTATCCTAAAGAGCTGTCTGGCGGACAAAAACAGCGAATCGGCATAGCAAGAGCGTTAGCTAACGATCCGGATATTTTACTTTGTGATGAAGCAACTTCAGCGCTTGATCCTCAAACTACACGAGCAATCTTAGATTTAATCAAAAAAATCAATGAAAAATATAAAATAACGGTAGTATTAATCACGCACGAAATGCATGTTATTGAACAAATTTGTCATAAGGTAGCCGTAATGGAAAAAGGTAAAATTATTGAACAAGGCAACGTGCTGGATGTATTTGGACACCCACAACACCAAACAACTCGAAATTTTGTCAATTCAGTCATTAGCAATCAAATTCCAAAGGGTGTCGTTGAAAATTTGTTAGAAGTAGAAGGTAAAAAAGACAATATTAAACTATTTAAACTTGAATTTTTAGGACGTTCAGCCTCAGAACCCGTTATCAATTCGCTTATTTTAAAACAAATTGTTGTGGTTAACATTTTATTTGCTCATATGTCTGAAATTGAAAAAACGGTTTTAGGCAGTATGTTTATTCAGTTAAAAGGTAACGATAGCAATATCCAAGAAGCCGTACAATTCCTTCGAGAACATGGCGTACAAGTTACTGAAATAAACCACTGGGAGGAAAACTAAATGCAAATTTTCACTAATATCCTTGAATATTTCAAAGCTAATATTTCAACCACCGTGACAGTTGAGCAATTTATCCAAGCGAGTTATGAAACATTTTATATGGTGTTTTTCGCTTTAATACTGGGTTCATTAATTGGTATTTCACTCGGTGTTTGTTTAGTGACAACTCGCCCAGGAGGATTGCTTGAAAATAATCGAATATATCGGATTATGAATCCTATTATTAATTTAGTTCGTTCGCTACCTTTTATTATTTTACTAGTGGCAATTGTCCCTTTTACTAAATTTATTGTGGGTAGTTCGATTGGTACAACAGCAGCTATCGTGCCTTTAACATTTTATGTCGCCCCTTACATTGCTCGCTTAGTTGAAAATTCTTTACTTGAAGTAAACAGTGGCATTATTGAAGCCGCTGAATCAATGGGGGCAACACCAATCCAGATCATTTGGTACTTTATATTACCTGAAGCATTTAGTTCATTGATTTTAACCCTAACCACTGCCACTATCGGCTTAATTGGAGCGACAGCAATGGCAGGTGCAGTTGGCGCAGGCGGCATTGGTGACTTAGCCATTTCATATGGTTATCAACGTTTTGATACCACAGTTACCTATATTTGCGTGGTCATTTTAGTTATTGTGATTCAATTGGTGCAAAGCACAGGTAATTTTTTAGCTCGCAAAGCAAGGCATGAATAAATCAGAATATGTGATTATTATTTGAACCTATTAGAAACGCAGCTTAATGCCAGACTAAAAAATGATTTAACACGCTAAAAACCTCATTTAGTTTTTTTGACTATTACAAATCAAGATTCAGTGATTTTTAATTAAAAATGCTTTTTACCTTAAGCATTACCATAATATAAGGATTGACAATATGTTTTATCGATTTCTTTATTTGCCATTATCAAGTAAAATAACGTTAATTTTAATTAATTAAGGTAGTGTAGGAATCATAGTGACTGACTCATTACAGCAAAATTTGGTTGAAATTCATGATATGTCATTTTATCGAGGAACAAGACCAATTTATAAAAATATGAGCTTGAATGTCCCAAAAGGCAAAGTGACAGCGATTATGGGGCCTTCAGGTATTGGTAAAACCACGCTACTACGTCTAATCGGTGGTCAATTAAAACCTCAATCAGGAAAAATATTATTCGATGGTGAAGATATTCCAAGTATGTCTCGCGCCCGACTCTATGAAGTTAGAAAACGCATGAGCATGCTATTCCAATCTGGCGCACTATTTACCGATCTTTCTGTTTTCGATAATGTTGCCTACCCGATTCGTGAACACCTTGATTTACCTGAGCCTGTATTACACAATTTAGTATTGATGAAACTCCAGTCTGTTGGTCTTCGAGGCGCCGCCCGTATGATGCCGTCAGAATTATCCGGAGGTATGGCAAGGCGAGCCGCGCTAGCCAGAGCCATTGCCCTTGACCCTGATTTAATTATGTTTGATGAACCTTTTGCCGGTCAAGACCCAATCTCAATGGGCGTCATTGTTAAATTAATCTCAGAAATCAATCAATCGCTTGGATTAACCTGTATTGTTGTCAGTCATGATGTGAATGAAGTCCTTAGTATTGCGGACTATGCTTACATCGTTGCTGAACAACACATTATTGCAGGCGGAACATCACAGCAATTACGCGAAAATGACGACTTGCGTGTAAAACAATTTCTTGAAGGCTTAGCTGATGGACCAGTCCCTTTTCATTATCCCGCTGATGACTATAAATTAGACCTAAGCCGAGGTATATAACATATGTTTAATTTACTTGAAAGATTGGGAAAATGGTTAATTAATCTTATCGCTTTAATGGGGCGTTCAGGGATGATGCTTTTTGGAGCACTCATTGGACGTCCACAATTTGCGAAACAGTTCCCATTACTGGTCAAACAATTTTATTTTGTTGGTGTACAATCTTTAACGATTATTATTGTATCTGGACTTTTTATTGGTATGGTGCTTGCACTACAAGGTTATTTTATCTTAACCACATTTGGTGCTGAGGCAAGTTTAGGTATGATGGTTGCGCTGGCTTTATTGCGTGAACTAGGCCCTGTTGTTGCTGGATTATTATTTGCTGGACGTGCCGGCTCGGCGTTAACAGCTGAAATTGGTCTCATGAAAGCTACCGAACAACTATCAAGCATGGAAATGATGGCAGTCGATCCATTACGGCGTATTATTGCACCCCGTTTCTGGGCTGGATTTTTCTCTATGCCGTTTTTAACGGCTATTTTTGTCGCAGTTGGTATTTTAGGTGGTGTATTAGTTGGCGTTGATTGGAAAGGTATTGATGCAGGATTTTTTTGGTCTTCCATTCAAAGTAATGTTGACTGGTGGCATGATTTAGGCAACTGTTTTGTAAAAAGTTTTGCCTTTGCAATTGCCAGTACTTGGATTGCACTTTTTAATGGTTACGATTGCGTACCAACATCTGAAGGAATTAGTCGAGCAACTACCAATACAGTTGTTTATTCATCATTAGTTATTTTGGGGTTAGATTTTATTTTAACCGCATTAATGTTTAGTCATTGAGGTCATTAAACATGAGTCGTAAAGTCGAAATTACAGTTGGATTATTCATGGTACTAGTCATTTGCTCAGTACTATTTTTATGTTTTCGCGTTACCGATCCTACATCTTTTACTAGCCATAATTCATATCGAGTATACGCCGTATTTGACAATATTGGCGGATTAAAAGTTAGATCACCAATCAAAATTGGTGGGGTGGTAATTGGTCGAATAACCAATATTAGCTTAACATCATCAGGAAGTGATATTTATAAACCGTATGTAACAATGGATATCGATAGTCAGTACAATAAAATTCCAAGCTCCAGCTCACTATCAATCAAAACCTCAGGAATTTTAGGTGAACAATTTATTGATATCAATTTGGGGTTAGATCAATCGACCGAATTCGCCATTGACGCATTAGATGCCCCTGATGCCACTAATACAACGGCTCAAAAAAATGACAAACCACCTTATTTTCAAGAAGGATTTGTTGTTAGCAATACTAAACCAGCAATGGTGTTAGAAGATTTAATTGGTCAGTTTCTTTATAGTATGGGTGATTCATCAAATAAAGAAAAGAAACAAAATACGCAAGATACAAATGAACAGTAAGGAGTTGTCATTATGTTAACCAAATTTAAGCAAACTATTTTTTTAATTTTCGCTTTAGCAGTTAGTATGTCAGCTTTTGCTGAAAATAATCCTTATGATGAAATGCAAGTGGCCGCTGACAAAATTTTTAGTACCATGAAAGCACAACAATCAGCAATCAAATCAAATCCTAATTTGCTCAAAGATATTGTGAGATCTGACCTATTGCCTTATGTACAAGTCAAATATGCGGGTGCGCTAATTCTAGGCAACGCCTATAAAGATGCGACCGATGCGCAACGTACAGCCTATTTTAATGCTTTTGAAAACTATCTCGTTCAAGCTTTTGCGCAAGCATTATCTATGTATAATGGGCAATCTTACCAAGTTGAAAAAGCGAAAGATTTAACTGGAAAAACATTAATTTCTATTCGAGTATTATTAAATCAACCAGACAAAGGTCAACAACCATTACGTATTGATTTTCAATGGCGAAAGAACTCGGTGACGGGTGAATGGAAAGCTTACGATTTAATTGCCGAAGGGGTAAGTATGATTACTACCAAGCAAAATGAATGGTCAACTATTTTAAGACAAAATGGTATTGATGCATTAACGAAGCAATTAAATGACCTTTCCAATCGTAAAATAGACCCGAATCAAAAACCTAAAGGTTAACTTAACATGTCTCGAATCACAACCGAAAAGCAACAAGATATATTATATCTAAAGGGTGAGCTTGATGCTCACTCCTTAAGTGATATATGGTCAATACAAAATACACTATTAAAAGAGGTGAAAAAAATTGATGTGGCACAGCTGATTCGTGTTGACTCTTCGGGACTTGCCACACTTGTCTATTTTTGTAATAAATATAATGTTACTTTAGACAGTGTGAATCCTCAGTTACTTACTTTAATTGCACTTTATGATTTACAACCAGTGATACTAAAATAAGTTACGCTCATCTTTAATCAAAAGACAAATTAAGATAATATGAATAATATTCAACATAAAATCACAAAAAATAATGAGTTTTAATAATGGACAAACAGCAAATAATAGATAAATTAAAAAGTTCACTTGATCTTGAGGAAGTGCATGTCATGACTAATGATGGTAGTCATTTTCAGGTCATTGCTATTGGTGAATTATTTGCAGATCTAAGCAGAGTAAAAAAGCAACAAGCTATTTATGCTCCTCTCGCAGAATTTATTAATGATAACCGTATTCATGCCTTATCAATTAAAACTTATACTCCAACAGAATGGCAACGTGAGCGGAAATTAATGGGATTATAGTGCCCTCTTCATCAAAACTAAATGAATGGCTATTTCCATAACCTGATGTTCTATAAAACAACAATATCATTGTACAAAGGTATCGCAACATGACAAACCCATTACTAAAAACTACACCACTTCCTTTATTTTCTCAAATCAAGCCTGAACATGTTTTACCTGCAATTCAAGAGGCTTTGAAAAATTGTCGTCATACGATTGAAACCGTATTAACTAAAAATAGTCAATACACTTGGGATAATTTAATCCAACCCATTGATGAAATGGAGGAAAAATTTAGTCGAGCATGGTCTCCTGTGAGCCATCTTAATTCTGTAAAAAATAGCCCTGAACTTAGAGAGGCTTATGAAGCTTGTTTGCCATTATTATCAGAATACAGCACATGGGTTGGACAGCATAAACCGCTTTATCAAGCCTATAAACAGATTAAAGAAAGTGAAGAGTATACCAAACTGACTAAAGCGCAAAAAAAGGTGATCGATAATGCATTACGTGACTTTGAGTTATCCGGAATCGGATTACCTGAAGATGAACAAAAGCGCTATGGTGAAATCGTTGCTAAACTTTCGGAACTCTCCTCTAAATATAGTAACAATGTTTTAGATGCGACCATGGGGTGGACAAAATTAATCACAAATTTAGATGACCTTACAGGCATGCCAGAAAGTGCATTAGCAGCAGCTAAAGAGCAAGCCAAAGCCAAAGGTCAAGAAGGCTGGTTACTCACCCTTGATATCCCAAGTTATTTACCTGTTATGACTTACTGTGATAATCGTGATCTGCGTTTTGAGCTTTATCAAGCTTATAATACAAGAGCATCAGACCAAGGACCCAACGCGGGTAAATGGGATAATACTGAAATAATAAAACAAATTTTATCATTGCGTGATGAGCTAGCACATTTATTAGGCTTTGAGACTTATGCCGATAAATCCTTGGCAACTAAAATGGCTGAATCTACACAGCAAGTCATCGAATTTTTAACTGATTTAGCAAGTAAGGCAAAACCGCAAGGCGAAAAAGAACTAGCCGATTTAAAACGTTATGCTTACGAATTTTTTGGCGCTAGTGATATTAAACCTTGGGACATAGCTTATTACAGTGAAAAACAAAAACAATATCTTTATACCATCAATGATGAAGAGTTGCGCCCTTATTTCCCAGAGCAAACTGTTATAAATGGTCTATTTGAAGTTGTTCATCGTGTATTTGGCATTACGGCAAAACAACGACAAGGCGTCGAAGTTTGGGATCCTGAAGTTAAATTTTATGACCTTTATAATACAGATGGTGAATTAAAAGGTAGCTTTTACCTTGATTTATATGCTCGTGAACATAAACGAGGAGGCGCATGGATGGATGATTGTATTGGTCGTATGCGTTTTGCTGATGGTCACGTGCAAAAACCAGTTGCTTATTTAACCTGCAATTTTAACCGCCCTATTGGCGATAAACCTGCACTATTTACACATAATGAAGTCACAACGCTATTTCATGAGTTTGGACATGGACTTCATCATATGCTGACTGAAATTGATGTCTCTTCAGTTGCAGGAATCAATGGTGTGCCATGGGATGCAGTTGAATTACCAAGCCAATTTCTAGAAAACTGGTGCTGGGAACCCGAAGCATTAGCGTTTATTTCTGGACATTATGAAACAGGTGAACCTTTACCTGCTGAAATGCTTGAAAAAATGTTAGATGCTAAAAATTATCAAGCAGCGCTATTTATTTTACGTCAGTTAGAGTTTGGACTGTTTGATTTTAAACTTCACAGTCAAAAAGATCCTGATATTTTAGAAACATTAAAGCAAGTTCGAGAATTAGTCGCTGTGGTTCCAACTGTTGAATGGGGACGATTCCCTCACGCCTTTAGCCATATTTTTGCAGGGGGCTATGCCGCAGGTTATTACAGCTATCTCTGGGCTGAAGTATTATCAGCAGACGCCTTTTCTCGCTTTGAAGAAGAAGGCATTTTTAATACAAAAACGGGAAATGCTTTCCTCGACAATATTTTATCGCAAGGTGGAAGCGATGAACCTATGACACTGTTCAAAAACTTCCGAGGTCGCGAACCCCAACTAGAGGCTTTACTACGTCATTATGGTATCCACTAGTTCTCATTGCGCTCAGCTAAGCCAATTAGCTGAGCAGTGGTTGTCCACACATAAAGATCTTCCGTTTGTCCTACTTAATCAAAATGATCAGCTAGCGCTACAAAAAACAGACGAACCTAAATTAGGTGCCATCGCTGTTGATTTTACTTCTGGCGTCATGGCGCATCGCCGTCAATTTGGTGGAGGACGCGGTGAAGCGATAGCAAAAGCTGTTGGGGTAAAAGGTGATTACTTACCTACCGTCGTGGATGCAACGGCTGGGCTTGGACGTGATGCATTCGTATTAGCGGCTGTAGGTTGTCATGTCACCATGTTTGAAAGACATCCTGTCGTTGCGGCTTTGTTAGACGATGGTCTACAACGTGCCTATCAAGATCCCAATATTGGTAGTTGGCTTCAGCAGCATTTACATCTTATCTATCATTCGAGTATTACTGGACTTGATTCCTATCCAGATAAGCCAGATGTTGTCTATCTTGACCCGATGTTTCCACATCGTCAAAAAAGTGCGCTAGTCAAAAAAGAAATGCGTATTTTTCAACAATTGGTGGGGAGTGATAGTGATGCTGATAGTCTACTTGAACCGGCAAGGCGCTTAGCTAAAAAACGGGTTGTCGTAAAAAGACCGGATTCTGCACCTTTTCTCGCCAATGAAAAACCAACCGCAGAAATTAAAACCAAAAATCACCGATTTGATATATATACCCCTGTCAGTGCACTATAGGAATGATAAATATTATGCGATTAGATAAATTTCTCGCTCACCATTTAGGCATTAGCCGTACAATCGTCAATAAGGAATTAAAAGCGAAAAAAGTTACCGTGGATGGTGAAATCATAAAATCAGGAGCTTATCAACTTAGTCCAGAACAACTTGTCGAATACGATGGTTATGAAATCATACCCATCACACAAAACCGCTACTTTATGTTGAATAAACCTCAAGGCTATGTCTGCTCGACGGATGATCCTGATCATCCAACAATTCTCTATTTTATTGATGAACCCATGTCTGAAAAACTTCATGCAGCGGGACGATTGGATCTTAATACGACTGGACTTGTGTTATTAACCGATGACGGTCAGTGGTCACATCGCATTACGTCACCTAAACACCATTGCGAAAAAGTTTATCAAGTGACGGTTGAACACCCATTAACCGATAATTTAATTGAAATATTTCACAATGGCATTCAGTTAAAAAGTGAAAAAACACTGACAAAACCCGCTAAACTCACAATCATCGATGAATATCATGCGGAATTAACTATTAGCGAAGGACGTTATCATCAAGTTAAACGGATGTTTGCAGCGGTAAACAATCATGTTATTGCATTGCATCGCAAACAAATTGGCAATATTATTCTCGATGTTCCTGAAGGCGAATATCGTCCGCTTACGGAAGATGAGATTAAATCATTTTGTAAATAGCCAATATAAAGCCGTCATTAATAAGTGAATTTAATGATCAAACTAATTTAATCGAGCCATTATTATCAAAAAATGAAAAGTTAATAATTAATGAAAGCCAACAATCCATGAAGGAATCGCTACGTGCAGCCCTATGACAAATCAATAGAGATTAACATCTCGAAAAAAGCACTTATTTTTATTCTTGGATTATTATCTATGTTAATGCCACTATCCATAGATATGTACTTACCAAGTATGCCAACCATCGCCGAAAATTTTCATGTTTCTGATGCAACAGTACAACTCACCATTAGTTGTTATTTATTGGGATTTTCATTTGGTCAACTCATTTTTGGTCCTTTAACTGATAGCTATGGGCGCCGTTATGTCTTAATTTTTGGGTTAATTATTTTCATATTAGCTTCTATAAGTTGTGGAATTGCGGCCAACATTCATCAATTGATTACGGCTCGATTTTTTCATGGTATAGCAGCTGCTGCAACAGCTATCGTTGTGAACGCATTAATGAAAGACATTTATCGTGATCGTGATGAGTTTTCTAAAATGATGTCTTTTGTTATGTTAATCTCAAATGTCGCTCCGCTACTTGCACCGATTATTGGCGGATTTGTATTATATTGGTTTAATTGGCAAGCCAATTTTTTTGCCCTTGGATTAATTGCATTGTTGTGTTTGGTATTCGTTTTTACGGCTATTCCAGAAACATTAAGTCAATCTAAACGAGATAAATTTAGTTTAACGCGCATTCTCAGTAATTTCATAACGTTATTTCGGCATAGACAAGTATTGTCTTATATGATGATCGGGGCATTTTCAGGGGCTGGATTATTCTCATTTCTTAGTTTAGGGCCATTTGTCTATATGAACTTGCATGGTGTCGAATCAATCCATTTTGGTTATTATTTTGCACTCAATATTACCGTAATGATTATAATGAATACGATTAATAGCCGTTTTGTTCGCCGTGTCGGTTCAATCAAAATGATGCAATTTGGGCTTTTAATTCAATTTATCATGGCTATCGCACTTACAGTGGTAACTATAACCAATTTAGGGTTTATCTATTTAGTTATCTGTGTAGCGGGTTATATTGGTTGTATATCAACCATTGGCGGAAATAGCATGGCGGTGGTGTTGGATTTCTATTCTCATATTGCAGGCACGGCATCTTCGCTGGCAGGCACGCTTCGATTTGCGGTAGCGGGGGCTATTGGTGTAATACTTTCTACGTTAGTCGCTGCTCATCCCCAGACAACCGTTAATCATAACATGAGCGAATGGCTCATGGTTGGTTCAATGGTAATCTGTAACTTTATTGCGGTCAGTTTATTTTTGCGTATAAAATCTTTCAGAAGGAATGAACAATGATCTATCAATTGGGTGATTTAAAACCACAAATTCATCAACGCTGTTTTATAGCTAATTCGGCGGATATCATTGGTAATGTAGTTTTAGAAGAAGGTGTTTCAATTTGGTTTAATGCCGTTTTACGAGGTGATATCGCACCTATTCACATTGGCAAAAATAGCAATATACAAGATAATTCAACGATACATATTGAAACGAATATTCCGTGTATCGTAGGTGAAAATGTCACCGTTGGCCATAATGTTATTCTTCATAGCTGTACCATTGACAATAACGTTTTAATTGGCATGGGCAGTACCATATTAAATGGTGCTAAAATTGCCAAAAACTGTTTAGTCGGTGCCAATTCCCTTGTTACGCATAGCTTACCCTTTGAAGAAGGTTGCTTAATTCTTGGCTCCCCAGCTAAAATCGTACGTAAATTAACGCAAGCAGAAATCGCAGCCAATATTGAAAATGCACAACATTATGTTCAAAATGGCGAAAGATTCAATAAAACGCTCAATCTTGTCGATTAATCGTAGCCCAATAAATTGTGATTTAAACATATTCACTCTGTGAGAGATTGCAATTTATGGTAAAATACCAACCATTTACTGCGATATTTTTAAGGTACATGTTTGAAAAAGCAAAAAATCACAGGAAAACAGATAATAATTGAACTTATTCTATTAGCGTTAATAGGATTATCCGTTTGCTTGTTTTTATCACTATCGACTTATAACTCATCGGATCCGGGTTGGTCACGTACGGCTTGGCATTATCCTGTCAGTAATTTTGGTGGTTTAATTGGTGCCTATGCTTCCGATATTTTGTTCCAATTTCTAGGCTATATTGCATTTAGTTTACCTGTCATTATTGCATTAATTTGTGTACAGTTAGTTGGTTATTTTTATCGACATGCTAACGAACCGATTAATTATTTCAGTGTCTCTTTTCGGATAATTGGTATTTTAGCCTTTGTTTTTAGTAGTACGGGTTTTTTTGCATTAAATATTAGTGATCCAAGCGAATTTGAAGCTGGTGGTTATCTTGGTTCAATCGTCATAGAAAATCTTTTACCTATGATGAATAACTTTGTTCTTTCTTTGATTCTTCTTGCTGTTTGTTTTGCTTGTGTAACTTTATTAACGGGGCTATCTTGGCTTTACATAATTGAAAAACTTGGTGCTTTTGTTATGGTTTTGCTTACACCAGTAAAATGGTTATTGCTATCCCGTCGTGTCAATCACGTTAATCAAATCGATACTGAACCCAAAAATCAAAAATTATCTCAAGACCAAGAACCTCAAATAACACTGTCAATCAATTCAAATAGTAGTCAATTAGATACTATGGATGATTTTCAAACAAATATAAGCAGTGAAAATAGTGAGACGTCATTAGAAACAAGCATTAATAAAACATCTGATAGTTCAACAACCTCTTTAGCGGCTAACGAGAATGAACAACTCATAAAAACAGCAGCAGAGCTACTACAAACATTAGAAACATCAAAACAAACGCAATCATCCAAAAAAACATCGAGCAAAAAGAATAACACTGAACTTAATCAAAGTGATATCTTAGCTCGTATGGAGTTGATTTTGAAAAACATCAATGAACAACAAAATCAAGACCAGATAATTCAAACTGATGGTCAAGACTTTCAAGCTAAAAAGCTTGAAATAACAGAGCCTTTTGAAGAAGATAAATACACTATCACCGATGCGCCGAGCAAACCGTTATTTACCTTAACGCATAATGCGAACGAAACAAAACCCGATAGTCAAATTATTGTACCCCACGATGAAGCAACCAGAGAAATATCATCTTTTAAAGAAGTAGTTACACCTTTTACCACAAAAGTTGAAAATCAGAATCAATTTGAAGTTGAAAACCAAATAACACCACAACCCGAAGATGTCGACATTGATGTACTTAAACAAGAAAACCCAATCATCGATGATATATATCCAGAAGAGGTAAGGCTTGAGGAGACTCAAGTGCAAACTTTTGCTTTACGTGAAAATGACAGCGAAGAGGAAGAGAATGATGAGGGTGAAAGTTTGATTCACCCATTATTAAGACGTGATGATAAACCATTACCAAAACCAACCACACCACTGCCGTCATTAAACTTGCTTACTGCACCACCAACAACACGCATTAAAGTGGATCATGCAGCCTTAAATGCGATGTCAGAATTGATTGAAAAAAGCCTTTCTGACTATCGAGTCAAAGCGAAAGTTGTCGATTACATGCCTGGCCCAGTTATTACTCGCTTTGAAATTGAGCTTGCACCGGGTATCAAAGCTGCTCGTATTTCTACGCTAGATAGGGATTTGGCTCGTTCGCTTTCAATGCCATCTGTACGTGTGGTAGAAGTCATTCCAGGCAAACCTTATGTTGGCATAGAGTTACCGAATAAAAATCGACAAACAGTCTATTTTAGAGAAGTCTTAGACAGCCCACAATTTAGAAATGCCCAATCGCCACTTACGGTTGTGTTAGGTAAAGATATCTCAGGGCAATCTGTAGTTGCCGATTTAGCAAAGATGCCACATTTATTGGTTGCCGGTACCACGGGGTCAGGTAAATCCGTTGGTGTCAATGCCATGATTTTAAGCATTTTATATAAATCATCGCCAGAAGATGTCCGGTTTATTATGATTGACCCTAAAATGCTTGAACTGTCAATTTACGAAGGGATCCCGCATCTATTAACACAAGTCGTGACCGATATGAAAGACGCCGCTAACGCCCTTAATTGGTGTGTTAATGAGATGGAAAAGCGTTACCGACTTATGTCAGTTTTAGGTGTACGCAATATTGCTGGTTATAATGAAAAAATTAAACAAGCAGAAGAAATGGGTAGACCGATTCCCGATCCACTTTGGAAACCAACCGACAGTATGGATCTCAATATGCCGACATTGGAAAAATTACCTTATATTGTTGTCATGGTTGATGAATTTGCCGATCTTATCATGGCAGTAGGTAAAAAAGTCGAAGAATTAATTGCAAGGCTTGCTCAAAAAGCACGGGCTGCGGGTATTCACCTTGTATTAGCCACGCAGCGTCCATCCGTAGATGTAATTACAGGTTTAATCAAAGCCAACATCCCTACGCGTATTGCTTTTACAGTTTCGAGTAAAATAGACTCACGCACTATTTTGGATCAAATGGGGGCAGAATCGTTACTTGGTATGGGAGATATGCTATATCTTGCGCCTAATAGTTCAATTCCGATACGTGTTCATGGTGCATTTGTCCGTGATGAAGAAGTCCATGCGGTCGTTCAAGATTGGAAAGCGCGTGGTACGCCAAAATACATTGAAAATGTCACCGTAGCCACCGATGACGGCGAAAGCGGTAGTTCAGATAGTCTTGACGAAGAACTGGATCCCCTATTCGATCAGGTTGTAGAATTTGTTGTTGAAACTCGCCGAGCTTCAATTTCAAGCGTTCAGCGAAAATTTAGAATTGGTTACAACCGAGCAGCAAGAATTGTGGAGCAAATGGAAGTCGAAGGCATTATCAGTGCGCCAAGCCACAATGGAAATCGTGAAGTACTTGCTACATCATCGCATAATGATTACTAGTTCTTTAATTACCAATCTATTTTTAAATAGATTGGTAATGTACCGGTTTAATTCATTCAGTTACCTTTTCTAACAATTTCAAAAAGACAAGCAAGTTTGACATTTCATATAGGTATTAATCAATAATGAACGATTATTCAAAGCAAGTGGCATTCATAGAATCAAAACTGATTAAAGATCAGCAATCTTTACCAGTACAATTTGCCATTAAAGCTTTAATCAGAGAGATATGCTTATCACCCAAACCTGGGCTGGTTGATATGAATAATAACGGTGCTCACCGTGATATGAATTTTCAAACTTTTATTGCCAGTATTGAGGCAATATCGTGTTGGTTTGAACCCTTCTATCAGTATGGAATAGATTCAGCTAATAAAGATCCTCATCTTTTTTTAACTGATATAAGACCTATTGGGATACAGTGTGAACAAGCGATGTACCATGCTACACATCAAATTAATACTCATAAAGGTGGGATTTTTGCTTTTGGTTTGCTACTTGGCGCTATCGGTAGATTAACGAAACAACAACGACAAATCAATATTCAAAGTATCAGCCACGAAGTGTCGACAATTTGCCAAGGCATTGTTGATCATGAGCTTAAACAAAATCATCAAATAAAATCCGTGGGTGAAAAGCTATTTAAACTACACAACCTATCTGGCGCACGAGGAGAAGCAGAATCAGGTTATGCTACAGCAATAAATATCTCGCTCCCTATTTACAAACAGATGCAACATAATGGTTATAATGAAGAAGATTCCTTATTACAAGCATTGCTATACTTGCTTGCCTATAATCAGGATACCAATTTGGTATCAAGAGGTGGTCTTGAGGGTTTAAACTTTGTCAAACAACAGGCTAAGCAGATTATTTTGCAAGGTGGCATTACACACCCAGATGGCATTCAGCTATTAACTCAACTTGATGATAAGTTGATTGAACGCAATTTAAGCCCTGGTGGTTCTGCTGATCTTATTGCAATAACCTGGTTTTTATCTCATTACTAGCAAAAAATGATATTGATCAAAAAAAATTTAAAATAATATTGATTATCATTACTAATAATATATTATTTCACCCCCCAAAGTATTAAATTAACTTAAAAAAACAATGAAATTGAAATCAATATCTTTATTACTAATCAGTGCTTTTAGCGCCAATTGTGTACAAGCTTACAATCATGATGTGACTACAGACATCATTTTACCTTTCAACCAAATCGATGAACGTTATTTTTTAACAAATAGCAGCACTACACCAGTGAATATTATTGCAGAAAATGGTTTAACGATTAAAGATGATGCATCTTTCCATTTGGGTTTTAGTGGCAAAACAGCTACCGAATCCGCCTCAAATGCACAAGGTGACATTAACATGTTCATCAAAGGCAATTTTCAAATCTATAATGACACGTGGATTGGTAAATTTGATACCAAATTCTTTACCCAATATTTAGGATTACACAGTGATTTTCCTTTTGATCCTATAGAGCACGATATTAACGTTCATGTTTCGGGTGATATTAATGTTGAGTTAGGTGCAGATAAACAACGAGGTGGTTTGATGATTTTAGCCGGTAACGTAATGCGCACCGGCCCAAATTCTACAGGAAAAACAACGGTTATTGTTGACGGTGATACGAATATTCGTAGTGGCGATAATCATCTAGCTGGCACTGCCTCTGCCCCTGCAAGACTGACCACCCGTACCTTTAATTTAACGGGCGGAGACATTGAAATCATTGGTGCAAAAACAGTATTAGAAACGACAAACAAGGATTTTAATCGTTCTTCTGTTTTAATAGGTAAAACAGGCAAAATGATTGTCATGCGAGAGGGAACGGTTGATGTCAGCCGTGGTGGTAATTTCGATGTTGTAGATCAAGGAATCTTGAGTGCAAGCCGAGGTAATGGTTTTATAAAACTCGCACCAAATGGACAAGTAAATGTTGGTAAAAATGCGACAATCGAATCCTCTAAGGGTTCACTGTCAATTAGCGATCAAACCAATAAAACATCTCAACTCAATATTGATGGTATCGTTAGCTTTGGTATTTCTGATACCAAACAGGTCAATGTAATACGCGGTGATAACATCAATCTTTCATCTAATGCCAAATTTTCAGCAACAGATGACTTTATCAAAAATGGATTGAAATATACGACAACCGATGTAAATGCGACAGTTTTAGCCGCAAATAATAAATTAACTATACACTCTATTCAAGACGGTCAACTAAAACCACTTGTTCAAAATATTTATGGGGACTTGAACTTTAAGCAATCGGGAAATGAACTTGTATTTGTCAATGCGAGCAATGTCACCAATTTCGATGATGTAAAAAATGCACAAAATGCAGCTAAACGCCAAATCTCACGTTATTATCAACAATCAGGTACTTCATCAAAAAATGTCGCTAAACGCTTTACTGATAATTTAGTGAAAGTCGCTTATGAATCAATGTATAACACAAACAATAATGAAATGATAAGTAAAACTAATACCAAAGCTGGGGAATTAAATTGGCAAATACTCAGCAATATGGCACATGGTAATTTAGCCATTGAATCAAAAGGAACGACACTATTTTTTAATCAAAATATCGCTGGGCTTTATAATAATAATCATGGTTTACACTTAACTGAAATCGCAATGAATTCACTGAATGATACCAAAGCCATTTTAGATAAACGAGGTCACCAATTTCATCTAAACCAAGGTGAAGAAAATAATTTATGGGTTAACCTGACTCACCATTATGAAAATACCGATAATAATCAGGGCATTTCTGGATATAAATACACCTCTAATGGCTTTATGCTCGGGTTTGATAAAGAAGTTATCGATAATCTTTTAGTGGGTAGTGCCATTGGTTATTCCACTGGAAAATATAAGGATAAAGCGGCTTCATCAAATGATTCTGATATCCATCAATATCAAATTCAGTTATACAGCAGTTATAAATTTCCTAATAATATGCTTGGGTCTACGTTCGCAGGCTATTCTTTCGGAAAAAATGATTTAAAAACTCACGATAGTTTTAATACTATCAAGGAAAAATTCAATAACAAAACATGGAGTTTTGGTGGTGCTATTGGCTATCATTGGCAAAATACCGAAGAATTTGCAATGATTCCAAGTATTGGCTTAACTTATATTTATACCGAAAACAGTGCTCACAATGTTAGCTATGATAAGATCAACTTAGTCAAATATGGTCAAGCGACAAATTCTGCTCTATTGATGCCGCTTGATTTGACTGCAACTTATTCTTTCTTCAAAAATAAGGATAGTCAATTAACTTTAACGGGTCAAACCGGCTATACTTTTAATTTTAGTCGCAATAAATTTGATAGTGATATTACCCTTAATGGCATTAATGGATTATCTAAAATGCGTAGCTATTCATCAAACAGAACGAAAAATCAATATAATTTAGGAGCTGGAATCGTTTATCAATATCAGTTGATAAATTTAAATCTTGATTATCAATACTTTGGTCAAAGTAAAAAGAATAGTCATTATTTTACAGCAAGTGCTAAGATAGATTTCTAAAATTTCAAACTTGATTGTATTAAAGTTCGCAACATAAAACTATGGTGGTAAAATGTATCACCTTAGTTTTATATTAAATAATATCTTTCAATCGTTCTTGATATTCAGTATCATTCGTAAACTGCCTTTTAATGATAAAAACGTACATTTATCACTGATGTCTTTAATAAAAATTAGCTATTTACTTATTTACTCTTCTGATTTTAGCACTTAACACTATTATCAAACATAAGGAATGCGTTATGACAATCTTTGAAGAAAAAGCATTAGCATTAAGTACAAAACTGCAGTTTAAATTTCATCATGCTTTAGATAATCAGCCTCAATATACCACTTTAGCCACGGATAAGGTTTTATTTAAGATCCAATACTGATGATAACCTTGCTTCTGAATCTATTTTACCGAATGCATTTGAATCCAAGTTTGCTAACGTATTGATGAATAAGTCAACAATACAATCCATAGCCAAAAAATCATTAGTTAAATCGATAGAGTATGAAATCTGTAAATAGCGTATTTAATTAATAATTTTTATCTCATCTGCATTCATATTCTTGAACCATCAACTTTATTGCTGAAGAATAAAATATGAAATCTATGATTAATCAATTAACGCTTAAAACTAAGCTTATCAGTTTGATTTGCGCTGTATTTATATTTTCAGTTGTTGTTCAATATATTTATATTATCTATGTGATAAACAAAGAGTATTTTTATCTGTCTTCTCAACGATTTAAAGATATTGCCGAATTAGTATCAACTAATCATAATCTCATTGATCAAGTCAGTAATCCCACGTCAGATAATTTACAAGCAATCCAACATTATACCGAACAAGTTCGCCAACTTTCTTTAGTCGATTTTATTGTCATTTTTAATATGCAAGGTGTACGGTATTCGCATCCCGATATAAATAAAATAAGAGAACCTAGAGTAGGTGGCAATGAACAAAAAACGTTACAAGAAGCGCCCCATCAATCCTCATCAACAAGAACATTTGACGATTCAATTAGCGCAATGAGTCCGATATTCAATGATAAACGTCAACAAATTGGTATGGTTTTAGTTGGACAAACACGACAAAAAATTAATTATCTGGCTTCAAAGTCAAGCCAACCAATCGGGTTATCATTATTTGTATCCTTTACGTTAGCTGTTATTTTAGCTTGTTTGTTATCGCGTCATATTTCGAAACGATTGTATGGATTTAAACCTACCCAAATGGCTCAACTTTTTGAAGAACATAATGCCATTATTAGAACCGTCAAAGAAGGCATAGTGGTGATTAACCGAAATGGATTAATTTCACAAATTAATGATGAAGCCATTAGAATATTACATATGGATAAGAGTAAGGAAAACATTATTGGCAAATCTATTAGCACCCTGATTCCTAATATACGTTTAAATAAAGTTATGAACAAGGGGATTGCTGAATATGATTGTGAGCAAAATATTGATGGTGTGGTAATTTTGATTAATCGTATTCCATTATATGTAAAAAATAAATTAGTTGGAGCCATTGCTTCTTTTCGTGATATAACTGAAATACGCCAGTTAGCAGAGAAATTAAAAGGCATTAATCGTGATGCCGACACATTACGTTCTCAATCACATGAATTTAGTAATAAATTGCATGTAATTTATGGGCTAGCATATCAAAATAATAAAAAGGAATTAGTCAATTATCTAGAAGGTATTATAGGCAATAAACAACCAGAATTAGATGAGATTAGTCAGTACATTAAAGACCCCATTATTGCTGGCTTTCTCAATAGTAAATTGAGTCGAATAAAAGAATTAGGGGTATCGTTAACTTTTAACATTAATGGAATGCTCGCCCCTATTTCTAATCACTTAGTCATTCATAGTTTAATCACTATTCTTGGCAATCTAATCGATAATAGTTTAGATGCCGTTCATAGTTTAGCTGATAAAAAAATAGAGATAAATTTTACTGTCCAAAACGGCTATTTTTACATCGAAATCATTGATAACGGGATAGGTATTTCTGAAAAAGAGGTACAGCATATCTTCCAAAAAGGCTATTCAACCAAAGGAGATAATCGTGGTATGGGATTATATTTGGTTTTATCTTGTGTTAATGAACTTGGCGGTAATATTCAGTTATTCAATCTTGGTAAGAAAAAAGGAACATGCTTTAAAATATCACTGCCATTAGCAGTCCTTTATCGAGAAGTATCATAATTGTAATGACCTGATAATTCATAAATATGTCTCATGAAAATGAAATTAAATAACATATAAGTTACCTAATTGTAGTTAACCACAATTAGGCTTTAACATTTATTATTTATCTAACGTGATTTCATCCAACGATAAACTAAAACTTGGCACAAATATTTCTAAAAAATAATTCATTTCAGGACTTCCACGTTCAGACAATGTCTTTTTCAAACGCTGCTCAGCCAATCTAAACTCATTATTACCAGCACTAAGCTCTTCAATCGTCTTAAGATAAGCACATAACGCATCAGCCTGTTTGACAATGTTTTTTTCTCTTTCATCATAAAAGTCATCATCAATGAGCGTTCTAAAATCATCTTGTAACTCTTGCGGTAACATATTAATTAGCTTGTTTTGGGCAATTTTTTCAATCTTTTTGTATTCTGTTGTAATTTGAGGATTATAGTATTTAGTCGGTGTAGGAAGGTCTCCAGTAATCACTTCAGATACATCATGATACATAGCTAATAAAGCGATTCTTTCAGGATTAACTTTTCCATCAAAATGTTTGTTTTTGATGATTGCTAACGCATGTGCAACAAAAGCAACTTGAAGACTATGCTCAGATACATTTTCTGTTCTGACATTGCGCATTAACGGCCAACGATTAATTAATTTTAATCGTGAAAGATGAGCAAAAAAATGGCTTTTATTCATATCATCATCTCATGAGTTATAAAAACAAAAACGCTTCCATTAAAAAATGGAAGCGTTTAAATTCATTTTTAAAACAAATTGTTAAGCTAAAACAAGCTGTTTTGTACCCAATGCGAGCGGAACAGTTTGATCATCAGCAAATGTAACATATTCCCATGCACTTTGCTTAGCTAACAACGCTTGTAATAATTGATTATTTAATGCGTGTCCTGATTTGTAACAAATCACTTCACCTATCATGTTGTGACCACTCATATACAGATCGCCGATAGTATCTAGCATTTTATGGCGAACAAACTCATCCTCAAATCGTAAACCATCTTCATTGAGAACTTTATAATCATCCACCACAATGGCACAATCTAAACTACCACCTAAGCACAAACCTTTAGATTGTAATGCTTCGATATCTCGCATAAAACCAAACGTTCTTGCACGGCTAATCTGACGAATGAAAGATTCAGATGAAAAATCCAACTGATAACGTTGAGAACTATTATCAATTGCTGGGTGATGGAAATCGATTGTAAAATCCAATCTGAATCCACTATATGGTCTCACTTCAGCCCATTTATCCCCATTTTCAACACGTACCGTCTCTTTGATGCGTAAAAACTTTTTAAGCGCATTTTGTTCAACAATGCCAGCATCAAGCAGCAAATAGACAAACGGGCTTGCGCTACCATCCATAATAGGAATTTCTGGTGCATTAACCTCAATAATAATATTATCAATACCCAGTCCTGCTAATGCTGAATTGATGTGCTCAACCGTCGAAATACGCACATTATCTTCATTAACCAGACAGGTACAAAGCATTGTATCGCGAACCGATTTAGCATCCACAGGAAAATCAACATAAGGATTCAAATCAGTTCGACGATATATAACACCCGTATTTTCAGGAGCAGGACGCAACGTCAAAGTAACTTTTTTGCCAGTATGTAAACCGACACCAGTTGCTTGAATTGTCTTTTTTAATGTTCTTTGTTTCATTAGCACCTACTGTTTTTTTATTTGTTTCTATTGAACTATGACAATAAAAAATCAAATAAGTTCACTTTTAATTCGCTTGTTTACGAATAAAAGCAGGAATATCTAAAATCTTATTTTCTTCAAGCGGAGAAATTGCTTGTTCATTCACTACTTTAGCTAATTTCTCTTCTTGTTGACCCAAATTGTTATTTTGGCTAAACAATGAGTTTTGTTGAATTGGTTTGGTTATTTTCGCTTCAGGACGTTTATCCATACCAATACCCGTTGCAACCACAGTAACACGAATTTCATCTGACATATCTGGATCGAAAGTTGTACCAACAACTACTGTTGCATTATCAGAAGCAAAAGCTCTTACCGTGCTACCCACTGTTTCAAACTCTTCCAAACCAAGATCTAAACCAGCGGTTACATTAACTAATACACCACGCGCACCAGATAAGTCGATGTCTTCAAGTAGTGGACTTGAAATAGCCATTTCAGCCGCCTCTTCAGCTCGATTATCGCCACTTGCACGTCCAGAACCCATCATAGCATATCCCATCTCTGACATCACTGTTCTAACGTCAGCAAAGTCAACATTGATATGTCCTGGTTTGGTGATTAATTCTGCGATACCTTGCACAGCACCTTTTAATACGCCATTTGCTGCGGCAAATGCATCTAATAGTTTAACACCACGACCTAAAACTTTTAACAATTTATCGTTTGGTATAGTAATAAGTGAATCGACGTGTTTTGCTAACTCAGCGATGCCTTGTTCAGCAAAAGCCATACGCTTTTTACCTTCAAATCCAAATGGTTTAGTCACAACAGCAACCGTCAAAATACCCAATTCTTTAGCAATTTCGGCAACAACTGGAGCAGCGCCCGTACCTGTGCCACCGCCCATACCAGCGGCAATAAACACCATATCAGCACCTTCAATTGCACTGCGGATGACCTCACGATCTTCCTCGGCAGAGTTTCTACCCACTTCCGGATTAGCACCTGCACCAAGACCTTTAGTCACATTCGTGCCGATTTGGATAGTTTGACCTACCTTAATTCTTTTCAATGCTTGCGCATCAGTATTTGCCGCAAAAAATTCAACACCTTCAATATGCTCAGCAATCATATGTTCGACAGCATTACCACCGCCACCACCGACACCAATAACTTTAATGACTGCTGCTGGTTCATCATCTGCAACCATAGGCTCAAACATAACTTATCTCCAAATATACGATCTAAGGACATTGTACATATAACCGCCAACAATGTCCACGAAGTTCTTGAAATATATTAGCTAAAATTCTTTTTTAAACCAACCGGTCAATCGTTTAGCTATCCCTTTTAATGATGACTTATGATTATCTTTGCCATCATCACTTAATAAACTTTGTTTCCCGTAATGTAATAATCCTACTGTCGTTGAACAATAAGGCTTTTGTACATAATCAGTTAATCCTGAAATATTTAACGGCTGTCCTACACGAACTTGATTTTGAAAAACTTTTTCAGCACACTCCACCATTCCTTTTATTTGTGCTGCACCACCAGTTAATACTATACCTGCAGCTAATTGATATTTTACATTTTGTTTTTTCAATTCATCTTGTAATGATAATAATTCTTTTTGTACTAACGATAATAATTCTGAATAGCGAGGTTCAATTACGTCAGCCAGTGTTTGACGTTGTAAAGAACGAGACGGTCGACCACCGACACTTGGCACATCAATAACTTCATCTTTACCGATTAATGAACCAACAGCACATCCATAACGAATTTTGATATTTTCTGCATCCATTGGAGGAGCACCAAATGCATAAGCGATATCACTCGTCACGACATTTCCTGCATAAGGGATGACAACTGAATGGCGTAATGCTCCGCCTGTGTAAACTGTCACATCCATCGTTCCACCACCGATATCAATGACACAAACCCCTAACTCTTTTTCATCATCAGTTAATACTGCATAGCTTGATGCTAACCCCGAAAAAATAAGCTGATCAACTTTCAATCCACAACGTTCAACTGCTTTTACTATATTCCTTGCCATATCATTATGACAAGTGACTAAATGCACTTTCGCCTTCATCCGAACGCCAGATAATCCTATTGGATTTTTAATTCCTTCTTGCAAGTCAATGGAATATTCTTGCGCAATTACATGTAATATTCTGTGTTCATCTAGTATTCTTACTGATTTGGCAGTATGAACAACATTCTCAACATCTTCGGCAGTCACTTCTTCATCGGCAATTGGCACCATGCCTATCTCATTTTGACAACGTATGTGTTTGCCAGAAAGACTTAAATAAACAGAGGAAATCTGGCAATCAGCCATCAATTCAGCTTGATCAATTGCACGTTGGATTGATTTAACTACAGACTCAAGATCGTTTACACCACCTTTATCAACCCCCTTTGATGGGCAATGTCCAACGCCGATGATATTGACAATACCATCGGGAAGAACTTCGCCAACAAGAGCGAGTACTTTTGATGTACCTACTTCTAGTCCAACCACCAATTTTTTTTCTGTTGCTTTCATATTTCAGCCTTAAATTATTCCCTACTGAGCCATTTTTTCTCTTTGTACTGAAATGCCATTCTCATAACGTAAATCAGCGACCGTTATTCTTTCATCAGCTGGTATTCTTGATTGAATTTCAGGAAATAATTTGATAAATCGTTGATAACGTTGTTCGATATGTTCGTTACCTAACATCAATTTTATTTCATGATTTTCTTCACAAAAATCGGCTATACACTGTTTCACCATTAGCTGCCAAGCATTTCGCTCATCAGCTATCGCAGATTGAATATGCAAAGCTAATTGATTACTAGCTAATTTTTTTGAAAGATCATCTAATTTATAATACGTTTCTAATACTGGTTTTGCTTTACCTTCCGGACCATAAAGTCTGGGTAATTTTAACTCGCCAATACGATCTAGCGGCACACTAAATACATTTCCATTTTTATCTAGTAAAAATAAATCATTCCAATAAAAGACCGGTTTGTACTCTTCGACATAAACAATTAATTTATCTGGCCATTGCTTACGTACACTAACCTGCTTTACCCATGGAAATCTTAATATTTCTTGTTGTATATCATTTACATCTTGACCAATATAAGTATTAGGTAACCCTAATCCCAGAATCGCTTGTCTAAGGTCATCTTCGGTCGTATAAGTGTATTCGCCACTAAAATTTAATTGTGACAATACCATCTGCTCTGGATCATCCATCCAATTTTTAACACTTTGAATGACCCAAACGCTAATAACAATAATTGTTAGTAGAAACAAAAAGCCAATCAACTGCTCTTTGCTACTAAAAATAAGCAAGCGCCTAGTTTTTAGGTTTTCCCTTCTATGAGCGGCTTGCCGAATTTGTTTCATAAAATAAGGCCAGTTATATTGTTGCTGAATTCAAGATTCGACTAACAAGCTCTTTAAATGACCAGCCATATTGTTTTGCAGCCATGGGAACTAAACTATGATCTGTCATTCCTGGTGCGGTATTAACTTCTAACAAATAAGGGATTTGATTAGCATCAAACATAATATCAACTCGTCCCCAACCTCGGCAGCCAACCGCTTTATAAGCATCAAGTGCTAACTTACGGATCTCTTGCTCTTTTTCATCAGATAATCCACTTGGGCAAAAATACTGCGTAGAATCTGACAAATATTTTGCATCGTAATCATAAAACTTTGTCGCCGGTTTGATATGAATTGACGGTAAAACGTCTTCTCCAACAATAGCAACGGTAAATTCTGGGCCAGATAAAAATGATTCAACCATAACAGAATTATCATATTTAAAAGCATGTTCGAGAGCTGTCTTAAGCTCATTAGCATGATTAACTCGCGTCATTCCTACACTTGAACCTTCATGACTTGGTTTTACAAATAGAGGAAGCCCAAGCTTTTGCACAATGGCATCAGTATCAATTGAGCAGCTCTTTTCTACCATAACATAATCAGCAACTGGTAAACCTAGCGCTTTCCAAACTAATTTAGTTTTTAACTTGTCCATAGTTAGTGCAGACGATAAAACATCACTACCGGTATAAGGAATATTTTGATAAGTCAAAATTGCTTGAACAATACCATCTTCACCACCACGACCATGAAGAATGACAAATGCTTTAGTAAAGCCATCTTCTTTTAAGTTGGTAATTGGTTGATCTTTAGTATCTATAAGATGGGCATCAACTCCACTAGCCAATAATCCTGCTAGTACAGCTTGACCTGATTTAAGCGATACTTCCCGCTCTGCAGATGTTCCACCATACAATACCGCAACTTTATCAATCATTATAGACCTTCTCCTGAAAAAATTTGAGCATCGGCTAACTGACGTGCAATACGACCTACACTACCCGCGCCTTGAGTTAATAACAGATCTCCACCTTTTAAAATTTCTTTCATCATTTCAGGTAAGAGATCTAAATCTGAAACATAAATCGGATCCACTTTGCCCCGATTACGAATTGAACGGCACAAAGAACGACTATCTGCTCCGGCAATCGGTTGCTCACCAGCAGAATAAACGTCTAACATTACAAGCGCATCAACCTGAGATAGCACTTGAGCAAAATCATCAAATAAATCACGAGTACGTGTATATCGATGAGGTTGGAATAGCATAACTAAACGACGATCCGGCCAACCATTTTTAGCCGCTTGTATCGTTGCATTAACTTCACTTGGATGATGACCATAGTCATCAACCATCATAATGTCTTTACCATTAGCATGCGGAAAAACGCCTAGTAAATCAAAACGCCGACTTGTACCAGCAAATTTTGCCAATGCATTAATGATCGATTGATCATCTATGCCATCTTCAGTCGCTGCAATAATTGCGGCCGCTGAATTTAAAGCATTATGTTTACCGGGTGCATTTAATTCGATTTCTAAATCATTACGATCTGGACGACACACAGTGTAGTAACTGACGCCTCGTTCTTGGCGATAATTTTTAATTACCACATCCGCTTCTTCACTAAAACCGTAAGTAATAATTTTACGTCCAACAATCGGTAATAATTCACGATTAATTGGATCGTCATAACACATCACCGCTAGACCATAAAAAGGTAAATTACGCAAAAAAGAGATGAATGTTTGTTTAAGATTTTCCACACTACCTTGATAGGTGTCCATATGATCTGGTTCAATATTGGTAACAATAGAAACCATAGGTTGTAAGTGTAAAAATGAAGCATCACTTTCATCTGCTTCAGCAATAAAATAACGGCTACTACCTAATTTAGCATGCGTGCCTGCCGCTTTAACTAAACCGCCATTAACAAACGTTGGATCAAGTTTCGCTTCGGCATAAATAGCGGTGACCATGGCGGTTGTCGTTGTTTTACCATGTGTACCCGCAATAGCGATACCATATCGGAAACGCATAAGCTCGGCTAACATTTCAGCCCGCTGAATAACAGGAATACGAGCTTCCCGCGCTGCTACAACTTCAATATTATCTTGTGAAATTGCGGAAGAGATTACGACAACGCTTGAATTAATCACATTTTCAGCTGCATGACCAATCACAATTTTCGCACCTAATTTTTTTAGATGCTCAGTAACAGCATTTTCTGCAATATCTGAGCCACTAATTTCGTAACCTTCATTAGCAAGAACTTCAGCAATTCCTCCCATACCTGCGCCACCAATACCCACAAAATGGATATGTTTGACACGTTTCATTTGAGGAATAATTGCTCTTAATTCTGCTAATTCCTTTGTATTCACAATCTAACTCCTAAATATTCTGTAGTTGAGTATTTTGTTTATTTTTTATTGAGCTTTTTTAATTTTGTAAAATTCTAATTATGCATTTAAAGCTATTATTATCTAAACATTGATCTAACCTGCAACATCTTGACACGATTATTACATAAAGTTATATCAAAAACTAATTATTTTATCACTGATTTTATCGTATCCGCCACTCTTTCGGTAGAATTTGTAATAGATAGACTTTTCGCCTTAACCGCCATTTCGATTAATTTATCTCTATTTAAATTTCTTAACACACTCATCAATGATTCGCTATTAAAGTCAGGTTGTTCAATAATCTTTGCAGCATCAATATCTGAAAGCGATTTAGCATTCCAAAATTGTTGGCGATCTTTATGCATAAAAGGGACAAAAATCGCACCAATGCCGACAACTTCGATTTCACTTACCGTTAATGCCCCACTGCGACAAATCACAATATCCGCCCAACGATAGGCTTCTGCTACATCAGTAATAAATTCAGTCACTTTATTTTTTGTCATATCACAATCTTGATAGGCTCGCATAACAGGTTCTAGCATGCCTTTTCCTGTTTGATGCCAAACAACAAATTTATCGGATAATTTTGTCATTACCTGAGGAACAACATCATTGAGTACTTTTGCCCCTTGACTTCCGCCCATTACTAAAACTCTAATTGGTTCTTGACGATTTTCAAAACGTTCGTTAGGTTCAGCAATAGTTAATAAATCGTCACGAACAGGATTTCCTACTACTTCAGCTTTTGGAAAAGCTGTCGGAAATGCTTGTAAAACTTTAGTTGCAATTTTTGCAAGCCACTTATTAGTTAACCCTGCTACACCATTTTGCTCATGTAATACGACAGGAATTCCTAATGTCTTCGCTGCAATGCCACCCGGCCCAGACACATACCCTCCCATACCAAGTACAACATCCGGTTGATAAGTTTTTAAGATTTTTCTGGCTTGTAGAACCGCTTTTAAGATTTTATAAGGTGCTTTTAGCATTGCAGCAATTCCTTTACCGCGTAGACCTGATATTTCTATAAAATCAATCTCGATGCCATTTTCAGGGACTAAATGCGCTTCCATTCGATCTGCTGTGCCAAGCCATCTGACTTGCCAGCCTTGTTTCATTAAATAATGCGCAACGGCAATACCTGGAAAAACATGTCCACCTGTACCACCTGCCATAACTAATAATTTTTTCATTACTTTATTGACCTTATTCTTGCTTGGGCTTGTTGTTGTCTAAATTCGAAATCGATTCTAAGTAGGATCGCCACAGCCACACTCATTACAATTAAACTCGATCCACCATAGCTAATGAAAGGTAACGTTAATCCCTTAGTAGGTAACATTCCAGATGTTACCCCCACATTAACAAAGGTTTGAAAACCAAACCAAATACCGATTTGGCAAGCTAAATAGCCAGAAAATTGTAATCCTTCATTTAATGCTCGATACCCAATCGCTAATCCCTTAAAAGCCAGAGAAAAAAGTAATGTCAGCAGGAAAATGACGCCAAGATAACCAAATTCTTCCGAAATAATAGCGAAAATAAAATCGGTATGGCGTTCAGGTAAATAACCTAATTTCAGAATCGAGTTACCCATTCCTTGCCCAGCAAATCCTCCATTACCAATTGCTATTAATGAATTCACTAACTGGTAACCTACACCATTAGCATCTTCCCAAGGATTAAGAAATGTTAATAACCGTTTTAAACGGTATGATTCAAATAATATTAAACTGACAACCGCTGCAACACCTGTCGATAAAATAGCGATAAATTGCCACAACTTTGCACCAGCGATAAATAGAATTCCGATAGTAACAATAAATAATACAATCACTGTGCCTAGATCGGGTTGAAGTAATAGCAAAATGGAAAGCACAGCCATAACGACCATTGGCTTAAAAAAGCCCCAAAATCCATTTTGTACTTCATCTGACTTTCGAGTCAAATAACTTGCTAAAAAGACAAATAAAGCCAATTTAGCAAGCTCTGCCGGTTGAAAGTTAAAAACGCCTAGCGGAATCCATCTTGCAGCGCCATTAATGGAAGACCCCACGCCTAAAACCGCAACAAGCATGATAATTGTCATAATGAGTAATACTGTTCCAAATTGCTGCCAACGTTTCATTGGGATCGATAAGGTTATACACATTAAAACAAGTGAAATACCCAGCTGTATGAGTTCACGCTGAGTATAGAAAAAAGGATTATTATCATTCGATGACATTGACGCTGATGTCACCATAACTAATCCGAATATCATCAATCCAAATACCGTCCAAAGCAATTGATTATCAAAAGGGACGTGAGGATTAACTTGCTTTTTTATAGCCAACGAAATCATTTTTCACTCCTTTGCGCATATTGTTTAGCCAGAAGTGCAAATTGATTTCCTCGCTCTATATAGTTTTTAAATTGGTCTAAACTTGCACAAGCTGGTGAGAGTAAAACAATATCGTTAGCCTCTACTTTTTGAGCGATTATTTGCATAGCCTCAGCTAATGTCGCAGTCATTGTTGTGATTTTGGGTGCTAATTTTGCTAATAACTCACGATCCCGACCAAAACAAAAAATTTCAAGATGACTATTTTTTAGATATGGAATTAATGGAGAAAAATCAGCTGATTTTCCATCACCACCAAGCAATAAAAATAATTTTCCATGACATACGACACTTTTTAAAGCAGCTTCCGTACTACCTACATTGGTTGCTTTAGAATCATTAATCCATTTGACCCCATTTTGTTCCAAAACTAATTCAAAACGATGAGGTAAACCATGAAAGTTGGCTATTGTTGCTAAACTAGATTGTCGTGATATTGATAATTTATCTGCAATAGCTAATGCTGCTAACGTATTGAGATAATTGTGGCTTCCCGTTAGTTTCATTGTTTTAGTCGATAAAACGGGCTTTTCCTGCGCAATCAAATGTGCATAATCATTATCCAGATGATAATCGCCTGCATGTAATCCAAATAACACATTATGACTATCTTTTTCTTTTGGAAAAGTTAGTTTATCATCATGATTTACTACACAGTATTTTGCATTCACATAAATTCGTTGTTTAGCCTCTACATATTGTTTGAGTCCTAAAGGATACCTATCCATATGATCTTCTGAGATATTCAAAATCGTTGCAACCGTTGCATGCAAACTGTGCGTGGTTTCAAGCTGAAAGCTAGACAGCTCAAGTACGTACACATCGCAATCTTGAGCCAGTAAAGATAGTGCAGGTTGACCTATATTGCCACCGACACCCACTTTGATACCTGTAGACTTAACAATTTCACCAACTAATGTCGTCACCGTCGTTTTGCCATTAGCGCCTGTGATTGCCACAATCTTTTTATTAGGTAGTTGATTAACTTCACGACAAAAAAGCTCTATATCGCCAATGATTTCGATACCTTTATCGGCAGCTTGTTTGAGTTCAGGGGTTGATAAAGCGATACCAGGGCTAACAATTATTAAATCAGCATCGAATAGCCAATCGACATTTAAATCGCCTAAATGATAGGCAACTCGTTGATCCAGTTGTTCTAATCCTGAAGGTAATAAACGAGTATCAATTACTTTAGGAATAACATTTTGCGCAAGAAAATAGTCAACACAAGAAAGCCCTGTGACACCTAACCCAATGATAACAACATTTTTACCCTGATAGCGAATCATGATTCAATCCTGATTTAATTTAATTAACGTAATTTCAAGGTTAATAAACCAATTAAGACGAGCATTAACGAAATAATCCAAAAACGTACAATAACTCGAGGCTCTGGCCACCCTTTTAATTCATAATGATGATGAATTGGAGCCATTCTAAAAATTCGTTTGCCACGCAATTTAAATGAACCTACTTGTAAAATGACAGATAGGGTTTCAATAACAAATATTCCCCCCATAATGAGTAATAAAAATTCTTGGCGTAAAAGTACGGCGATAATTCCAAGTACTCCACCTAAAGCCAATGAACCGACATCACCCATAAATACCATTGCGGGATAAGTGTTAAACCATAAAAAGCCAAGCCCTGCACCAATGATAGCAGTACAGACAATCATTAATTCACCACTAAATTTGATATAAGGTATATGCAAATATTCTGCAATAATTGTATTCCCTGTCGCCCACGATACCAGCGCTAAGCCCGCTGCCACAAATACCGTTGGCATAATTGCAAGTCCATCAAGTCCATCCGTTAAATTAACAGCATTACCTGACCCAACAATCACAACATAAGTGAGTAAAATAAATACTAATCCCAACTGAGGCATGACATCTTTAAAAAAAGGGACAACCAACACGGTTACTGAGCTATCTTTTCCATATACATAAAGGCCAAAGGCAACAATTAATGCAATAACAGATTGCCAAAAATATTTCCATCTAGCGATAAGACCTGCCGTGTTTTTTCGAATAACTTTTAAGTAGTCATCAGTAAAGCCAATAATGGCATAACCAATCAGGACAAATAACGCCACCCAAACATAAGGATTACGTAAATCTGCCCAAAGAAATACTGATAACGAAATCGACGCAACGATTAGCGTCCCGCCCATTGTTGGCGTTCCCTTTTTGCTTAAATGGGATTCCGGTCCATCATTACGTATTACTTGTCCAATTTGTAATTTTTGTAACCAATCAATGACTTTTTGCCCCATTATTAACGATATCGTTAACGAGGTTAATAGACCCAAAATAGCTCTTACGGTTAAATAAGAAAATACATTAAAAAAGGTAAAATATTTCACTAAATATTCTGATATCCAAACCAACATAATTTTAATCCTAATTTATTTTTTGTTGTTTAATTAGTTCTATAACGTCTTCCATTTTAGCACTGCGAGAACCTTTAACTAGCATGGTTAAGGTTGGATACTGACGCAATAACGTTATAAGGTAATCTGCTGCATCTTGTTTATTATAAAAATGATGACCGACTTCACTTGCTTGGCTAATGAATTGGCTCAATTTACCGACACTGACAACACAATCAAGTTTTTGTTGTTTAGCTAATGTGCCAATTTGTTGATGATATTTTTGAGCGTCTTGCCCTAATTCACCCATATCGCCAACGACGAAAACTTTATAGCCCGATTGTTTTGCCAGAACATTAATTGCAGCAGACATTGAACCCACATTGGCGTTATAAGTGTCATCCCAAATTAATTGATTTTGGTTTAATTTAATCGGGAAAAGCCTTCCTTTAACTGGTTTTAATGTTGATAATCCTTGTTGAATGCAATCTAAGCTTGCTCCGACAGAAATCGCTAAAGCTGAAGCTGCAATTGCATTTGAAACATTGTGTAACCCTATTAATGGTAATTGGATTTCGCATTCACCAAACGGTGTATGTAATTTAAATGTGGTCACATCTGCCATTTTAATATGACTTGCATAGAAATTGGCTAATGGATTCTCTAATGAAAAAGTCCAAACAGTTTTATCTGTTAATTGCTCAAACCATTTATCTGAACAGCTATCTAAATTGATGATAGCAATACCATCTTTAGTCAACCCTTCAAAAATTTCACCTTTTGCGGTAGCGACACCTTCAAGTGAACCAAAACCTTCAATATGCGCTTCTGCAATATTATTAATTAATGCTGTTTGTGGATGAACTAACTGAGTTGTATAAGCAATTTCACCAATATGATTAGCACCTAGTTCTATCACAGCAAATTGATCATCTTTTGTTAATCTCAATAGTGTTAATGGTACGCCAATGTCATTATTGTAATTACCTTGAGTATAAAGCGTTGTTCCACAATTTTGTAGAATGGCTGCCGTCATTTCTTTAACTGACGTTTTACCCGATGAGCCGGTCAAGGCAACAATTTTAGCGGAACTTTGTTGCCGAATAAAACCGGCAATTTGCCCCAACGCTTGACGTGTGTCTTTAACCACTATTTGTGGAATAGAATTATCCTCAATTGGGTGATTTACGATTACGGCAACGGCACCATCTTTAATTGCTTGTTCGGCAAAATGATGACCATCAAAATTCTCACCAACAAGTGCAATAAAAAGCGATTGTTTTGTAATTTTACGTGTATCAGTACTAATAACATCAATCGTAAAATTACCGTCATGAATATTTAATAATTCACCGTCTACAATTGTTCTGATTTGCTTAATATTTAATGGAATCATGATTGATTCTCTACCCCTAAAAGCTGTTTCACTGTTTCTTGGTCTGAATAGTGATGTTTCGTGTGACCCACGATTTGGTAATCTTCATGACCTTTACCCGCAATTAATATCACATCATTTGCTTTTGCTTCTGCAAGTGCTTTTTTGATTGCTTGTACTCTGTCAGTAATAATCTGAACATTTGAATTATTGATGATACCTTGCTGAATATCATCAATAATTTTTGTTTCATCTTCTGTTCGTGGGTTATCATTCGTCAAAATAATTTTGTCAGCATATTGCGCAGCGATTTCTCCCATTAAAGGTCTTTTGCCTACATCTCTATCACCACCGCAACCAAAAATAACCCATAATGCACCCTTACAGTGAATACGACTTGCTTGGAGTGCTTTTTGTAAAGCATCTGGCGTGTGAGCATAATCCACAATAAATGTCGGGCTATTATTGGCATGTAAAACCTCCATTCGCCCACAAATAGGTTTGAGAAATGAAGCCATATTCACAACAGCGAAAAATGGGAAATCAAGCGTTAATAGCGTCGCTACACATAATAATAAATTTGAGACATTAAACTCACCCAGTAAACGACTGTGTATAATGGTATCGCCCCAACTAGAATGCATATGAATTTTGGCACCCTTATCATGATATTCAATCATCGACACACCAACATAAGGTATATTTAAGTTTTTTAATTTACTTAACGATTTGGGTTGACACGATACGGCTGTTACCTGAGAAAGCTTTTCAATCCAACGTTTCCCATAATTATCATCATAATTAATAATTGCTTTGCCTGCACTTTCGACTTGTCTTTCTTTATTATTAGGCGTAAATAACGACCATTTTGACTTAGCGTATTTACCCATTGTTTTGTGATAATCAAGATGATCTCGACTTAAATTAGTAAAAACTGTTGCAGCAAACGTAACACCTTTGACACGATTCATCACTAAACCATGCGAAGAAATTTCCATGGAAACCACTTTGACATGTTTTTTAACAAAATCGGCTAAATATGTTTGAATTTCAACGGATGAAGCCGTTGTATTGTTTGACGGTTGAAGATGATTATAGATCCCATTTCCAATCGTTCCTAAAAGTGCAACTTTCTGATTTAACAGATTAACGCATTGGGCAATAAGCTGAGTGACTGTCGTTTTACCATTAGTACCTGTCACACCAATAACAGATAATTTTTTAGAAGGTGAATGGTAAAAATGATCGGCAATGCTAGAAAGTTTTTTAGATAGTTGAAAAACTTTAACCTGAGGAATATTTCTTTTTCCATGCTTGATATAATTGATACGTAAATCATCAGATTTTCTATTTGTTTCAATTAATATAGTCACCGCACCAGCTTCTAAAGCTTGAGGAATGAATGATTTACCATCAACGACATTTCCCTTGATAGCGACAAACACATCATTTTTATTTACCATACGGCTATCAATACATATATGATTGAGCGAAAAATCTTTGATCGCTTGATCTTTGTTTCCACCTAATAAACTAAATAAAGTTTTAAATGTGCATGTAGCCATTAATACCACCTATCAATAAATAATCATTTGGCCATCAACTTGGCGATCTGGTTTGACATTCATAGTTCTTAAAACTCCCCCCATAATTCGGCTGAAAACAGGTGCTGATACAGAGCCACCGTAATACTGACCCGCTTTAGGATTATCAATCACAACAACCAGAGAATATTTTGGTGCTGTTGCTGGCGCAATGCCTGCTGTATAGGCTAAATATTGATTAACATAGCGCCCACCAGATAATTTTTTTGCTGTACCAGTTTTAACAGCAACACTATAGCCTGGTACAGAAGCTTTTGTACCACCACCAGTGACAGCAACAGCTTCCATTAATTGGACAACCGTTTTAGCAATTTTTTCGGGTACAACTCGTTCACCTTGCACTGGTTCAGTGACTTTTAATATCGAAACAGGTCGATAAATCCCATAATTCCCGATAGTTGCATACGCTCTTGCTAATTGTAATGGCGTGACACTTAAACCATAACCAAAAGAAAAGGTAGCTCGTTCAATATCCGCCCATTTTCGTACTCTATCTGCTGCAATTGAACCACTGACTTCACCGCCTAAACCCAGTGATGTGGGTTGTCCCAACCCGAAACGACTATAATATTCAACTAGTTCGGCGGGTTGCATTTGTAATGCGAGTTTACTGACACCAACATTACTTGATTTTTCTAAAATTCCTGCCAAATTCAGGGATTTTTGATATGACACATCTTTGATTTCATAGCGATTGACATAAAAAGGTCTGGTATCAACTATCGTATTAAGATCTGCAATCTTTTTTTCTAAAGCGGCCATTACAACCAGCGGTTTTACGGTCGAACCCGGTTCAAATGCATCAGTAACCGCACGATTTCGCAATGAATTATAATTAATTGATGATCGATTATTTGGGTTATACGATGGGCTTGTTGCCATCGCTAAAATCTCCCCTGTATGAACATCAACTAAGACCGCAGTACCACTATCAGCTTTGTTAAACTCAACAGCCTGACTAAGCTCGCTGTAAACCAAAGACTGTAAGCGTTCATCAATACTCAATACTAAATCCGATGCCTTTTCACTCTCAGTGCGCTCTAATTCCTCAATGACGCGTCCAAATCTATCTCGTCTTATTATTCGTTGACCCGATTCACCGGTTAACCATTTGTTATAACTTTTTTCAATCCCTTCTGAGCCTTTCTCATTACGGTTTTCATCGGTATCCGTTAAACCGATTAATTGGGCAATACTTTCAGCTGCCGGGTAAAAACGCTTCGAGGTCTTAGCAAATGCAACTCCCGGTAACTTTAACTTTTTCAAATAATCCGATATTGTTGGCGTAACTTGTCTGGATAAATAAACAAATCGCATCGATGGATTACTTAATTTTTGCTCCAGTATGGCTATTGGTATATTTAATGCTTTTGCTAATCCTTGCCATCTTGCATCATTCGTATTCACGCCACCTTTTTGAATAACTAATTTTGGATCAGCCCAAACATCATACATCGGTACACTCACGGCCAATGCTCGCCCGTTACGATCAGTTATCATAGCCCTTGGTGCATCCATATCCTGACGACGTAAAGAACGTTTATTACCTTCAGCAATCAGTTTATCAGGATGAATGATTTGTAAAATTGCCATTTGAATAATAAGCGCAATAATGGCAGCAATAATTAAACTGTAGACAACATAAAATCGCCCGGGTGCAAAAAACTGCTTTTTACTATTCAATTTATTAGTTTTAACCGCTTTCTTGTTTTTAGTGAGAATTTTCATTATTTACTCTTTATCACTATCACGGTTTCATTTTCAGGAGTCACGTAAGACATCCCTAGTTGATTTTTAGCTTTAGCTTCTACGCGTTTTGGATCGGCAAGTACATTTTCTTCGATAACTAAATTACGCCATTCACTTTCTAATACATCTTGCTCTAACAAAAGTTGCTCACGTTCAAATAACTGCTTGCGAACTTGTTGCGTTGTAATTAGTACTGCACCAGCTGATACGACAATCAGTAACAATAGAAATAAGGACATTTTTTGATGACCAAATAAATCACCAATAATTAAGCCAAACAAGCTTTTATTCGGTTTTCTTTGACTATCTACTTCAACGTAGATATTGTCTTGATAACTTTCACTGTTTGGGTTAGTGTTCATTTTTCTTTTCTGCTATCCTCAGTATTGCGCTTCGAGCACGTGGATTATGATCAATTTCATTAGGACTTGGTTTAACTTTTCCAAGTGACTTTAATTTAGCGCTGCCATATTGTTTTATTTGTTGCTCTGTTAGTGGCAATCCCGCTGGTAAAACAGGACCTTTACTTTGTTTATTTATAAACTGTTTCACAATTCTATCTTCTAAAGAATGAAAGCTAATCACAGCAAGTCTTCCTTCATTCGCAAGAATTGACAGACTATTATTTAACGCATGTTCTACTTCTTCTAATTCGCTATTAATATAGATACGAATTGCCTGAAAGCTACGTGTTGCAGGATGTTTATTTTTATCTTTTCTTGGTGTCGCTTTTTCAATGATATTCGCCAATTCCAATGTTCGGGTTATAGGCGAAACTTTATTCTGTTCAACAATTGCTTTTGCGATTCGTTTCGCAAATTTTTCTTCGCCAAAAGTTTTTAACACCCAAGCTATATCATCTTCATCACTTTTAAGTAACCATTCACTTGCGGTCAAACCCTGATGAATATTCATACGCATATCGAGAGGGCCATCACGCATAAAAGAAAAACCCCGTTCAGGGTCATCCAGTTGTGGCGAAGATACCCCCAAATCTAATAAAAAACCATCTATCTGACCTAATAGACCTAAATTATCAATGTATTGATATACATTGGAAAATTCTCCTCGAATAAAAGTAAATCTAGGGTCAACAATTTTTTTTGCTGCTAATTCAGCTCGTTCATCACGGTCAATAGCGATTAATCTACCTTGTTCGCCAAGTTGTTCAAGTATGAGACGTGAATGTCCACCTCGTCCAAAGGTTCCATCAACATAGATGCCATCTTTTTTAATATTTAGTGCGTCTATCGCTTCGTTCAATAAAACTGTAGTATGTTGATAATCCATCAATTTTTACTCATATTAAATTGTTAAACTTTTCAAATTACTGGATAAGTTTTCCATATCGGTTGGCAAAGCGGCAATGTCCTCACCAATTTGTTGATACCATATTCCTTCATCCCAGATTTCAAATTTATTGGATTGTCCAACAAACATTGTCAGTTTTTCTAGCTTAGCGTAGGTACGTAACGTTTGTGGTAATAATATTCGACCGGAATTATCCATTGAACACTCGGTTGCATAACCTAATAATAGGCGTTTGATCCTTCGTTCCGCTTCGACAATAGAGGATAAAGTCGAAAGTTGTTGTTCAATCATTTTCCACTCAGTCATCGAATAAAGGGCAAGACAAGGATGATATAAACCAATTGTGCATACCATGCCTTCAGACAATAATTCCCGATAGCGAGTGGGGATAGCCATTCGCCCTTTACTATCGATATTGACTGAAATTGCACCACTAAACATTCAAGCGCCCTTATTCATGAAAATTTTGCTAATTTTTATTTGTTATAAATCAAAATATTAAATAATTTGTACTTTATTACCACTTTATCCCACTTTTTACCACAAAAATTTACAAAATAATAGATATTTAATTAATTAATTTTTTAATAATTGCAGTTGGATTTTTTCATTAGCGTGTTGCGAATTAACTATCGGTTTTATATTAAGTTAATTAAAAAAAGGTCATCACTCTGTAAAATTTAAGATTATTTGAATGTTCAACTAAACTTATCTTTGCTAACCAAGATTATTAACATGTATAAAATGTAAACATTGCAGATATTAAGAAAGGTAAAACAGTATTGATGACAATAAACAGATAACAACTTTGATTAAAAAATTAAATTCACAGCAACTAGTTGTGTATTAATTTCATTAAAATCAAAGTAATATTAAAGATAGATATTTGCCAACCTGTTGGTTGGCAAACAAAAATTAATTAGCGAGGAGCCCAAAATCCTATCACATTAACGTTGTCTTGCTGTATAACTGCCCTTATTGGCATCTGGTTAAAATCGGTACCTTGTTCAGCTTGTTCTAACACATTAATTTTACTTTCACCGACTAAATGTAAGTAAATATTTTTACTACTTAATATGATAGGCAGTGTTAGAGTGATACGGTCAAGTGGTGCCGTTAAAGGAGTCATACCAATCACTTTTCGATTTGAGTGCATATCCAAGCCCAATTTTAAATTATCAGCTCCCGGAAACAGCGAAGCAGTATGACCATCTTCACCCATTCCCAAGATCAAAACATCAAAAGGCATCGGTACTTTATCTAAAAGCTGTTCTGTAACTTCAGCACCATCAAACGGATTATCACAACTATTTTTTAAACCAACAAAATTTGCAAGTTTTGCTTTATTTTGTAATAAATAAGTCATGACTAATTTTTCATTACTGGCATCATCCGTATCATCGACCCATCTATCATCAACCAAAGTGATATAAACGCGATTCCATGCTAAGTCTTGTTGACTAAGCAAAGTAAATAAAGGAATAGGCGTTTTACCACCCGAAACCGCAATAGATGCATGACCTTTTTGTTCAATAGCCTGCTTAAGATCATTCACTATACGAGCAGTAAGTTCTTCATTTAAAACCTGACTATTTGCATATCTATTAAGTGTAAACATATTGATGTTCCTTTATTCAAATTCGTGCCAAGAATGCCCATCTTTTGTAATTAAAGCAACAGAAGCAACCGGTCCCCAAGTACCAGCTTGGTAAGTTTTCGGCGGCTCTTTTTCCGAATTCCAAGCACTAATAATAGAGTCTACCCATTTCCAAGCCGCTTCTACTTCATCACGATGAACAAACAATGCTTGGCGACCTCGCATTACTTCAAGCAATAGTCGTTCATAAGCATCGGCACTATGCTGTTGAAAAGCCTCATTAAAGCTTAAATCAAGTTTAGTCGTTTGTAAATTATGTGTGCTATCTAAACCCGGTACTTTGTTCAGAATTTCAATGTCCAAGCCTTCATCAGGTTGCAAGCGAATGGTTAATTTATTTTGTGGTAATGCAGGATAGGATTCACTAAATATATTCAAAGGCAATGATTTAAAATAAACCACGACTTCCGCACATTTGCTCGCTAAGCGTTTACCTGTACGTAAATAGAAAGGCACACCAGCCCAACGCCAATTGTCAATATCAACTCGAATAGCAACGAATGTTTCTGTGCTGCTTTCTTTATTAGCGCCATCTTCTTCTAGATAACCCGGTACGTTTATTCCATTAACAAATCCTGATGTATATTGACCACGAACAACTTTATCATGAAGGTTTGTCTTATCAATAGGTCTTAGCGCATTGAGCACCGCTATTTTTTCATTACGCAAACTTTCATCTTTCAAATTAGCCGGTGGAGACATCGCAATCATTGTCAAAATTTGTAACAAATGATTTTGAACCATATCACGCATTTGACCAGCTTTATCAAAGTAACCCCATCGACCTTCAATGCCAACTTGTTCAGCAACGGTAATTTCGACATGATCGATAGAATTACGGTTCCATAAAGAGGCAAAAACCGGATTAGCAAAACGTAAAGCTAAAAGGTTTAAAACCGATTCTTTTCCTAAATAATGGTCGATACGATAAACCTGCGATTCATCGAAAAATTGTGCAACAGAATCATTAATATCACGAGATGATTGCAAATCCGTACCAAGGGGTTTTTCCATTACAATTCGATTGTGTTTTTGGTTTAATCCAGCGTGCGCTAAACCTTTACAAATTGTACCGAAAGTCCCCGGATGCATTGCAAAATAAAAAATTGCTGTACGATTCTGCTCGAGTTTATTTTTTAAATCGTTGAAACCAGCGATATCATTAACATCTAACTTATGAAAATTAAGACGTTGGCTAAATCGTTGCCAAATATCTTCATCTAATGGTTCTGACATAAATGTTGTAAGTGCTTCTTTAGCCACTTCACTGTAAGCAGATTTATCCCAATCTGCACGACCAACCCCTAATATTTTGGTTTCTTCAGGCAGTTTTCCATACTTTTCTAATTGATATAAAGATGGTAATAATTTACGCCTTGTCAAATCCCCTTTAGCGCCAAAAATGACTAAATTGCAAACTGGGACATCAGACATGGTTTTCTCCTAACTAAAATGATATCAATATGTTTTATTCTATTATGTTGAGTTGTCAGTGTCACCCAGTTAATGCTATAAATCATAACAATAGGCATTTGCCTAATTTAATCTAACACAAAAACAAAAAGGTCACCGTCTGGGTGACCTTTTGTTAGAAGCATTATTGGATGATACACCAATGCGTGAATCTAAACGCGCACAAAGTCCATATGAACTAATTTAGGCTTGAATGGATGACGTTGTACAGCTTGTACTTTTGCTTTAACCGCTTTACCGTCAACTTCAATAGTGAGCACTTCAGAATAAAATTCTGGTTTTTCTTGCATATTGAAAATATGGTTGTGATCAAGCACAACAGATATTGCAGGTTCAGTTCCACCATAAATAATAGCTGGGAATTGACCAGCGTGACGCAGGCGGCGGCTCGCACCCTTACCATGCTCTTTTCTAACTTCTGCTTTTAATGTAAACATGTTTATTTCTCTATGTTATTTAAATAAAAAACCAATTACAGGCGACCCAGTAGTTGGTTATGAAATTGGCGCTTTAAAAAGCTTGAGGATTATAAAGCGTTATGCTTGTAAACGCAAACAATTAATCAACTGGTCAATAGAATTGATTGCGTTTAAACATAACTCGCTATGCAATATTAGACCAATTTAATTTTAAAGCCATATGACGTTTTTTGTGTTGGTGATAATTTAAGTGTTTGATTAATACACGCACTTTCAACACACACCATCTTTTTATATTCTTGGTCATCAAAATCAGCCATCGCTTTAGCTTTATCTGTCCATGGATTCCATGTAACAACATCACTAGCATTAATGTTTGTGAGCTTAATTGTTCGACTAGTATCATTTATGGTTAGGGTGTTTTCAGCATGGGTATAAATACGATCGACTTCTTGATTAAAGGTTAATTGTCCATTAATTGTTGGTTTATTTTCAACAGACAAACGATCTTGATAAGTATTACCTAACCCTTTAACAGTCACATCATCGATATCACTAATACCAAAATAAGTATGTAATGCACTTGTTGCCTCAAAATCACCTTGACAACTTAATGTAACTTCACAGCTCTTGCCGACATGAATCGTTAACCAAATTTTAAAAGGTTTGGCAAAATAGGATTCAGTTTGGGGATTATTCGTTAATGACAAGATGATATCGACACCATTAGCATCTTCCTTGCATGAGTCTAACGTCCATTCAACAATACGAGCAAAACCGTGTGAAGGATTACCTAATTGCCCAAACCAAGGCCAACAAATGGGTACACCGCCACGAATAGCCGTTCCTTTTTTAAAAAAGGTTTTTTCACTTAACCAAATAACTGGGGACGTTTCGGTTGAAGGTTGCCAAAATAATAAATGCGCACCTTGTAGTGATATCGCTGCCGTGCATGTTTTATGGTTAACCGTTAAAATGGGTAATTCACCAAAATGCGATTGTTTTACTGAAGGGCTTATTGACGCTGCTGACAAACCATTATCCAAAATATCGTTAACAATACTCATACTTTCTCCTACAAAAAATAGTCTAATCGATAATTAATATCGAAAATTAATCGTGATTGTACGCTCTTTACACGAAATTTAAAAATACCAAAATAGTAAAAAAAGCTTTTTTTCATGAATTGAAGTAAAATAGTGCAACATTTATATAACCATTCATAAACCGCTATTAAGTTTCAGGATAGGCAGATGTTTTCATATAAAATTCCACTTAGCTTATATATACATATGCCTTGGTGTGTACAAAAATGTCCTTATTGTGATTTCAATTCTCATACCATCAAAAAAACACCTGATTATCGTGCTTATATTGATCATTTGATTAAAGATTTACAGCAAGATATAGCACTTTGTCCTGAACGCTCGATCCATTCGATTTTTATCGGTGGTGGTACGCCAAGTTTATTTTCAGCCGAATTGATTGATCATCTGTTAACAAAAATTAATGAACTAATTCCAATTGAAAAACAGGCCGAAATCACCATCGAAGCTAATCCAAATTCTGTTGATGCAGAAAGATTTACAGGCTATCAACAAGCAGGAATAAATCGTATTTCAATTGGAGTTCAAAGTTTTCAAACTGATAAACTCATCAGATTAGGACGCGTTCACAATCCCCAAGAAGCAATCAATGCTGGGAAATTAGCACATAAACTAAAATTGGACAGTTTTAATTTAGATCTAATGCATGGACTTCCCAATCAAAGTTTAGATGATGCCTTGTTTGATCTTAAACAAGCCATAGCCATTAATCCTCCCCATTTATCTTGGTATCAATTAACCATTGAGCCTAATACACTTTTTGGATCTAAACCACCTGTCCTTCCTGATGATGATAAACTTTGGGAAATTTATCAAATTGGACACCAATTGTTAACTCAACATGGTTATCAGCAATATGAAACGTCGGCTTATGCAAAACCGGAATTGAAATGCCAGCATAATTTAAATTATTGGCGATTTGGTGACTATTTAGGGATTGGATGTGGTGCACATGGTAAAATAACCCAACCTAATGGGGACATTATTCGTACCGTAAAAACACGTCATCCCAAAGGGTATCTTGAAGGGCGTTATATCGAAAAATCTTATACCGTACCAAAGGAAGATCTTGCATTCGAATTTTTTATGAATCGTTTTAGATTATTTGAAGCAACACCTAAAATTGAATTTGAGCAACGGACTTTTTTACCTTTACAAACAATTGACAGGCAAATTAATTTAGCAATTGAAAAAAATTACCTTACTGAGGATAAAGAATATTGGAAAATAACTGAACAAGGAAAATTATTTTTAAATTCTTTACTTGAGATTTTTTTATAACTATTTATTTGATTTATAATAATTATTTTTAATTTTACGCAAATTTAACATTATAAATACAAACATTTTAGAAAAAAATTTACATCGAGTTACATACATTTACTAAAAAATAGTGCATAATATATCCGACAATGTATTTATTTCATTGTTTTCCTATTCCTTATGTTTTCCCAATAACCTAGTTATTGGGACTTTTTTTATCTGCCACCCACATTAAAAAAGTTTACGATATTTAATTAACTTTGGAATTAAAAATAAATCTTTCTAATTCTGTTAAGGTAGAGGTGCCTTCCATTGGACCTTTTTGTGAAACGGCTAATGCACCACTTGCATTTGCATATTGCAAAGCTTTTTCAACACTAAATCCCGCAAGCATTAAACTGACAAATGTTGCTGCAAAACAATCTCCTGCGCCTGTTGGATCGATTGATTGCGTTGTAAAACTATCGACATGAATCTTTTTAATCGTATTTTGTTCATCATAACCATAATAAGTTGACCCCTTCGCTCCACATTTCACAACAATATGTTTGATCCCTTTTTGAAGCAATTTTATTATGGTTTCTTGTTCGTTTTCATTATTATGGTCGGCAAAATAATTCACTTCACTTTCACTAGGTAAAAAGATATCAGTATATTCCATGATATAACCAAAAGATTGCTCCATCTCTTGAATATTAAACATTTCTTTGCGTAAATTTGGGTCGAAAGAAATAGTCCCTCCTTTTCGTTTGATGATATCTAATGCTTTGCGCACTGCATCAATTGCTCGAAACGAATACAACGATGAGCCCATAACATGTAAATGAGTACAATCTTTCAACAAGTTTTCGTTGATATGGTTGAATGAAAGAAGACCGCAGGCACTATTAGGAATATTGAAAATAAAATCTCTTTCATTAGAATTGCGGTATGATACGAAGGCGCTACCCGTATTAGCTTTATTATGAAAAGTGATGCCATCCGTCATGACACCATCTTGTTTAAGCCGATTAACACACATTTTGCCAAAGGTATCTTTACCAACACAGCTAAAAAACACGACCGGAAACCCTAACTTTGCCACTTGGTCAGCAAATATAGCTGGCGCACCACTCGGAAAAGGGCCTATAAATTCGCCCGTTTGATCAAAACGCTGATTTTGTTCCTTTGCTAAAAATTCAACTAGTAGCTCCCCGATAGAACAAATCTTAAAATTCACATTATGCTCCTAATTCATTTTGGTAAATGACACTAAATTTATTTGCGGCAAATTGTTTGAAACTAGAATCTAATAATTGCTGATGATATTCGGTTACAGCCGGTCGGGATAAGATCATCACATCCATATTTTTTAGCTTTCCAATGCTATGATCATCATTATAAACAACACGCTGAGGTAAAATACCAATGATGTGATGAGCTTTTTTGATTAATTGCTGATATATACTGATTTGCTCAGTATCTTCAATTATTATTTGGTTATCATGATTAATGGCGGTTAATTCAACAATAAAATGTGAAATCGAATAATCATCTAAAATTGAATCGCAGATATCATTATGCAAAATATTATTTTTTAATAATACACCACCAGTAAGCACAACATTAGCATCGGTGAACTCTTTCGCTAATTGTGCATTATTAATATCATTCATGATTAATTTTAATGATTTTTTAACATGCAAATAGGGAATAAGCTTTCTTGTAAGTCTGCCATGACTTAAAAAAATGGTATCGCCATCATTAATATAATTTAAGCAATTCTTCACTAAATCAATATCATAAATATCATCAACAGGTAATGAATTATTCGCCGCTACAATATGCGTTTTATTATTTGTACCTTCTGGTGACAAATAAATTGCCCCACCAAAAGAACGCTTTAAATATCCTTGTTGTTCTAAATAGGTTAAATCTTGACGAATAGTAACCGTTGAAACTTGAAGCATGTATGATAACTCTTCAACTTTAATTTCACCTTTTTTTCTTACTATTTCCGCAATATCCAATCTACGTTTCAAAAGGGCTGAAGACACTTTAGCCAATTTTAATGTCCTGTATTACATAAAACGAATTAAGTTTAATGATAATAGAATTTATCATACAAGTGGTCAACAATAATTAATAAGTTATGTTTTATCGAAGATACCACATCTTAACATTATCAAAATCACAGGGTTACATGTTAACCATTTAAATTTATCTTTATCAATTTAAATTACTTTTACTGTTGAATAAATGTTCGGTTTTGTGATCCAACTCACGGTAATGACACTGGCATAACTTTCGTTTTGCAATCATAATTTAATAAAAATACTTTCATTTTAAAATTTAGTTCTGGTTGCAAATCAATTTAAGGGGTTGTCATATGTCGATCATTTCAAGTCATAATATGTTAAAAAAAGCACAGCATGAACATTATGCCGTTCCAGCTTTTAACATACATAATTTAGAAACCATGCAAGTTATTGTTGAAACGGTTGCCGAATTACAGTCCCCTGTAATATTAGCCGGTACGCCTGGTACATACTGTTATGCCGGTAGAGAAAATATTATTGCCATTGCCGAAGCGCTATCTAAAAAACACAAAGTACCGTTAGCCATCCATCTCGATCATCATGAAGAATATGATGATATCGTTGAAAAAATTAATTCAGGGATACGCTCAGTCATGATTGATGGCTCTCATTTCTCTTTTGAAGAAAATATTGCGTTAGTAAAACGCGTTGTTGATTATGCTCACCGCTATGATGTGAGTGTTGAAGCTGAATTAGGTAGGCTTGGTGGCGTTGAAGATGATCTTGTGGTGGATGCTAAAGATGCTTTATATACCAATCCTAAACAAGCAGTTGAATTTATTGAACGAACAGGAATTGATTCACTTGCCATTGCAATTGGGACTGCTCACGGTCTGTATAAATCCGAACCTAAATTAGATTTTGATCGACTTTCTGAAATTCGTTCTATGGTTGATATCCCACTGGTATTACATGGCGCTTCAGGTGTTCCAGACAAAGATGTTCGTGAATGCATTCAACGTGGTATTTGCAAAGTCAATGTTGCAACGGAACTCAAAATCGCCTTTTCTGATGCACTAAAACACTATTTTATCGAAAATCCAAATGCCAATGATCCTCGACATTACATGAAACCAGCAAAAGCAGCAATGAAAGAAGTGGTTAAAAAAATCATTACAACATGTGGATGTGCCGGTAAACTCTAAGAGGTCAATCCTATGATCTATACTTTAACACTTAATACGGCAATTGATATGAATATCCGTTGCCAAGGTCTTAATCCCAATGCAGTGAATCGTACTTCACATACAGAATATAGTCCCAATGGTAAAGCTGTTAACGTTTCAATTGTTTTGAAAAAATTTAATAAATCGACATGTGCATTGGGCTTTTTTGGTGGATTTTCAGGAAAATATATTATTGATGAACTCACCAAAATGCAGATTGAAATCAAACCTTGTTTTATCGATGATATCACTCGCATTAACGTTTTTATTAATGATGGACAAAATGAATATAAGTTAGTGGGGAAAGGGCCTTTTGTGCCAGATAAAAAGAAAGCTGAAATGCTAAACATCATTGATTCTCTTGATCACAATAGCTATTTAGTCATCAGTGGTAGCCTACCTAAAAACATCGAGCCTGAATATTATCAATCTGTTTTAGATATATGCCAAACCAAAAATATTCAAGTTATTTTAGATATTAGTCATCCTAAACTCGCTCAATTACTTACTTATAAACCGCTATTAATCAAACCCAATAATGATGAACTGAAAGACATTTTTGGATTAGAAACCCAAACAACGGAACAAGTCATTGCATCGTTATCAACGGTACATTCACTTGGTGCTCAAAATATTTTATTAACTATGGGGGAAAAAGGTCTTTACTTTTCAGATGGTCAGCATGTTTGGTTTTGTAATGCCGTACCAATCAATTTGATCAGTTCTGCTTGTGCAGGCGATGCGTCACTTGCTGCATTTCTTAGTGAATGGCTACCAACACAAGAACACGTTGAAAAAGCAATGAAAAAAGCCTCTGCAACAGGGGCTAATGTTGCAGAATCAGATGGATTAGGTCTACTCGATAAAATCAGTACCTATATGGAGAAACTTGTAGTTACCCAAATTAAATAAAGGGGGCATTATGAAGAAGATACTTGCTGTAACAGGCTGCCCAACCGGTATCGCACATACCTATATGGCAGAAGAAGCGCTAAAATCAGCTGCGCAAAAAGCAGGAATTGAAATTAAAGTAGAAACCAATGGTGCAAGTGGTGTTGATAATGCAATTACCGAAGCTGATATGGCAAATGCCATTGGGGTGATTATTGCGGCAGATAAAGATGTTAATCCTGATCGCTTTAATGGTTTACCTGTTATTGAAGTTCCCGTTAAAGAGGGTATACACAAAGCTGTAGCATTAATAGAGCAGATTACTTCAGGGACAGTTCCTATTCGTAAAGGCGTACAGAATAGTGTTAATAATGCGATCTTAAAGCAAGTGGAAGTCAAAGAATCGATTGGACGCCAGCTCTATAAACACTTAATGAGTGGTGTGTCAAACATGCTGCCTTTCGTTGTCGCTGGTGGTGTACTCATAGCTTTATCATTTTTATGGGGTATTTATTCCGCAGATCCTAATAATGAACAATATAATGAATTTGCAGCAATGCTTAAACAAATCGGTGGAAAAGCATTTGACATTATGGTGCCTATTTTCACCGCTTTTATAGCCAATTCCATTGCAGGTAAGCAAGGGATGGTTGCTGGTTTTGTAGGTGGATTAATGGCTACGGCTACTGGAGCAGGTTTTTTAGGCGGTATTCTCGCTGGATTTGCTGCTGGTTATCTGATGCTGTATCTCAAAAAATGGTTAGATCATCTACCTCGCTTTTTCGAAGGACTGAAATCAATTTTTATTATGCCATTAATCGGTGTATTTGTTATTGGTGCAGGGATGTATTATCTGGGTAAACCCATCGCCATAGCGAATAACACAATGGCTGTATGGCTTGGTTCATTACAACATACTAATCCAATTTTACTCGGTATTGTTATTGGTGCTATGTGTTCCTTTGATTTTGGTGGTCCTATTAATAAAGCAGCTTATGTAACAGGTACTATGTTATTGGGTGAAGGAAATTACTATTTTATGGCTGGGGTTTCAGCTGCTTGCATTGCACCACCTTTTGTTATCGCCTTTTCGACGACCATTTTCCGTCAAAAAGCCTTTACAGAAGAAGAACGTGCTGCGGGTATTGTCAATTATGTTCTCGGTTCCACACATATTACCGAAGGCGCAATTCCATTTGCGGCAAAAGATCCTTTGCGCGTCATTCCAATCATGATGTTATCGTCTGCCATTGCATCCGTATTGACATTTCTATGCCAGATTCAAGTGCCTGCTCCACATGGCGGCTTTTTAGTACTGCCACTGGTAAATAAACCATTTTTATGGGTAGCTTGCATTTTTATTGGTGCGCTGGTTGGCGCTGTGTTACTGGGTTTACTGCGTATGCATGAGAAAAGAAAATCAAAATCGATAACAATGCGTTAATTAATTAACAATTAGTTAGACATTAAACAATTATTCAGGATAAATTTTAAACAGGAACACCATATGAATAATTTAACCTTATCAATCAATGATATCTCGATTTTAAATGGTAACTATTCCAAACAAGAAGCCATTAAGTTAGTCGCTGAAAGTATGATAGCATCCAATTTAGTCACCAATGACTATACTCAAGCGATGTATGATAGAGATGCGCAAATATCGACTTTTTTAGGTAATGGTATTGCCATTCCTCATGGTACCACCGATAAACGTGATAGCGTATTAAAAACAGGTTTGAAGATTATCTATTTTCCGAAAGGCATTCACTGGGATGAAGATGATAATATTGCTTATGTTGTCGTAGGCATTGCAGCAAAAGCTAATGAGCATCTAAATATACTGCGTCAACTTACTCGAGCGGTGATTGCTGAAAATACCTTAGCACGCATACATGCCGTTCAAACTCCCGAAGAGTTATTGGCTATTTTACAAGGGTAATTAATATTTATCCTCCTATGAGTGTGGATCACCTTAGCTCATAGGAGATAATCACAATCAAGTGGAATTGTGATAACTATTGAGTTCCATAAATTTGCATTTATCAGACTTGCAAATAGTCATTATAACTTGCATCTTTGTTAAACACATTTAAACGAATATTGGAAATGAAGACTATTTTCGTTTAAGAATAACTCTCAAATCTTCGTCAATCATTTCAACTGACTCAAAGTGAAATTGTGGTGCGAATGCAAGTTTTTGCAGATTGGGTAATATACACATATTTAACGCATTATGTCCCAATAATTTAGGGGCATAATAGATAACAAGTTCATCCACTAAATCTTGTTCAATTAATGCACCTGCCAGATGAGCGCCAGCTTCAACCCAAACCGTATTCATCTGTTTTTCAGCCAATAGCGAAAATAATTTAGATAAATCTATTTGCTTGCAATGCGTTGGTTCAATAATTATTTTGGTATTTGGCTTTTCTATGGGAGTATCGTTTTTTCGTATCACCCATGTTTCACCAGATTGATTAAAAATATTTTCAGTTCCTGTTAACTCATCTTGACTGTCGATAATGACTCGAATTGGTTGTCTGACATCTTCTAATGAATATATTTTTTGTATGTCATCCGGCAATTCATTATATCTAACCGTTAAACTTGCATTATCTGCTTGTACCGTCGCCCGAGTACTTAAAATACAACTGGCTTGAGCACGAAACTGTTGTACATCTTCTCTTGCCTTGTTTGAGGTTATCCACTTGCTTTCACCCGATGCCATGGCGATTTTTCCGTCTAACGAAGCCGCCAGTTTAAGTTGGACAAAAGGCAAGCCTGTGCGCATGCGTTTTAAAAAACCTTTATTAATCGCTTCCGCTTGGTCAGCTAAAACCCCTTGGGTTACCTCAATACCAGCATCTTGTAAACGTTTAATACCCTTACCTGCAACATTAGGGTTGGGATCTTGCATTGCGATAACGACACGTTTAACCCCTGATTGAATTAATGCATCGGCACAAGGTGGCGTTCGACCAAAATGACTACAAGGCTCTAAGGTAACATAAGCGGTTGCACCTTTTGCTTGTTGTCCCGCCATTTGTAAGGCATAAACTTCTGCATGGGGTTGACCCGCTTTTTGATGATAACCAGTCCCAATAACTTGATTATCTTTAACGATGACACACCCGACATTAGGATTAGGCGTTGTCGTGAAACGACCCAGTTTTGCAAGCTCAATCGCTTGATGCATGTAAACGTGATCTTGATCAGAAATTGTTGTCATATTATTAATTATTTTTGTTGTAATTTAGCAATTTCATTACTAAATTGTTCAATATCATCAAAACTAAAATAGACAGAAGCAAAACGAATATAAGCAATTTTGTCTAAATTTTTAAGCTCCTCTATGACATAGTCACCAATTAATTTTGCAGGAACTTCTCGCTCACCCGTTGCTCTCAGTTTAGACTTAATACGTGTAATGGCATCTTCAATAGCATCAAAACTAACAGGACGCTTTTCAAGTGCACGCTTAATGCCATTACGGAGCTTTTCTTCGTTAAATGGTTCACGAACTTTATTGCTTTTGATGACATTAGGCATGATTAATTCAGCAACTTCAAATGTGGTGAAACGTTCATTACATTCCACACATTGACGACGGCGACGGACTTGGTAGCCTTCTCCAACCAAACGAGAATCAATGACTTTAGTATCTTCAGCATTACAAAACGGACAGTACATAAAACATCTCTATAATGACATAATATACATTACAATATCTGAAAATGTTAATTTAAACAAGGTTTACCTTAATAAAGTCAATTTGTTTTTGAAAATTAGCCTGAACACTTAAATATCCAGCCAAACAGACCGTCGCCAATTAAGCGACGGAAAGCGAATTACCAATCTAACTGAATCAAAAAATCACGTAATTTGACAAAATCATCAGGCATATTATGCGAAAGTAACGGCATATCTGCACGCTCAGCTAATGCTTTAGGTAATGGAATGGTTCGCCCCAAAATATCTTCAACCACTTCTTTGAATTTTGCAGGGTGTGCAGTACCTAAAAATAATCCATATTCACCGGTTTGCAGTTGGTCACGAAGCGCACGATAAGCAATAGCGCCATGCGGTTCAGATAAATAACCTTTTTTATCCAGTTCACGAACGGCTTGTTTAGAAACTTCATCGGAAATAGCGGCATGTCCAAGTGTTTTTAAAACCCAACCTTCACGGTGATAAATTTCTTCTATACGTGGCCAGTTATTAGGTTGGCTCACATCCATTGCATTAGATAGCGTGGCAATAGTAGGATGAGGTTCCCATTTGCCCGTCTCTAAATAACGAGGAACGGTATCATTAGCATTAGTCGCGGCTATAAAGCGTTTGATCGGTAACCCCATCGTCTTGGCTAATAATCCGGCAGTTAAGTCACCAAAATTACCACTTGGCACCGAAATGACCAACTGTTCTCGTTGCTTTGGCGTGAGCTGGGCATAGGCTTCAAAATAGTAACAAATTTGGGCGAGTAACCGGCTAATATTAATTGAATTTGCTGAATTTAAACCAATTGCTGTCTTTAATTCTTCATCATCAAAGGCTTTTTTAACCAGAGCTTGGCAGGCATCAAAATCACTTTGAATAGCAATAGTATGAATATTATCGCCCAATGTACAAAAGAGTTTTTCTTGTAGAGGGCTGATTTTTCCTTGTGGATATAAAATTACCACCCGAATATTAGGTAGATGATAGAAAGCATGGGCAACGGCAGCACCAGTATCACCCGACGTTGCCGTTAAAATAGTGATTTTATCATCGGCAGCAACTTGAACTAATGCTTGCGCCATAAAGCGCCCACCAAAATCTTTAAAGGCAAGTGTTGGTCCGTGATATAACTCTAAAGTACCAATATCATTTTCAACTGCTGTGACTGGCGCAGGAAATTGAAAGGCATTATTAACTAAACGTTGCATATCTTGATGACTGATTTCATCGCCAATAAATGCGGATAAGATTTTGGCACTTCGCGTTACAAAATCGAGTTTTAATAATGATTCAATTTCGTTTGCAGAAAATTTTGGCAATATTTCTGGAAAAAAAAGCCCTTGGTTTCGTCCTAATCCTTGCTTAACGGCCTGAGCAAAGCTAACTTGCTGAGCGTGATCTTTTAAATTATACAATTTCATGATATTTTCCGATAATCTTTATGCTTTAATTGGTTACACTTTTTGACAACCTTTTTAGCGGTTAGTCAGTCATAAATTAGAATAGGTTTAAGTTTAACTCACGTTTCAAAAATGGATAAACTTAAATTACTCTTGCCCCTTGTTGATCAATTTTACAAATATGCGTAAACCCATCACTATTTTGTACATAGCGACTTTTAAGAAGTAGTTCGATTTGCTGCGCAGTCTCTAATTTATCCGCAATAACAAACATGGTTGGTCCAGAACCTGAAATGCCTGAAGCTAACGCACCAAGTTGTTTTACACGTTGCTGTGTTTCATCAAAGTTTGGTAACAACTGTTTGCGATAAGGTTCAGCAATATTATCGATCAGCATGGCAGCGGCTAATTTAGATTGCTTGGTATAACAGGCATGCACAAAGCCGCCTACATAACGACCATGAGCGACACAATCTGATTTTTGATATTGTGCAGGTAAAATAGCCCGTGCTTCAGCCGTTGAGACTTTGATTCCCGGATAAGCCATAACCCAATACCAATCTTCAAAATGAGGAATAGATTCACTGATTATGCCCATTTCATCCAGAATCAATTGCATGCCACCTAAATAGCAAGGCGCAACGTTATCATAATGCACACTACCCGAAATTCGTCCTTCCAGTTCACCCATCATTTTAAGCATTTCAATTTGATTAAAAGGTTGACCAAAATACTCATTTAAGGCGACAAACGCCCCCACGACTGAACACGCACTTGAACCTAAACCAGAACCAATAGGCATATTTTTTTCAAGTGTGATACTAACCGGTAACGTTTTACCCATTGCTTTACAAAAACGCTGCCAACATTGATAAACAATGTTGTATTTAGGATCTCGTGGCAATTTTTTAACAAACTGCCCTTTACTAACCAGTTTAAACTCAGTTGATGATTCAACAGTGATACAATCACCCAGCATCGTTCCACTTATTGGGCTAATTGCTGCACCTAAAATATCAAATCCCACGCTGATATTCGCCATTGATGCAGGAGCATAAACTGTTATGGATTGATGTGTCATTTAACCTCCGATTTTTCCTGAAGTTGTACGCAAAATATCGGCAAACACACCCGCTGCAGTGACATCATTACCTGCTCCATAACCTCGCAAGACTAATGGGATTGGCTGATAGTAGCGAGTATAAAATGCTAATGCATTTTCACCATTTTTAACTTTATAAAGTGGGTCTTCACTATCGACGGCTTCAATTTTAACACTACATTGTCCGCCCTCAATGCTGCCTACATAACGCAATACTTTCCCCTCTTGTATCGCTTTTTCAGATTTTGCTTTAAATTCAGCATCCAATTGCGGTAATTTTGTCATAAACTCTTCGATACTTCCTTGCGCATATTCTTTAGGTAAGACCGATTCCACTTTGATCTGATCTAACTCAAGTTGTAATCCTGCTTCACGGGCTAAGATTAATAGTTTGCGAGCAACATCTGTCCCTGACAAATCATCTCTTGGATCAGGTTCAGTAAAGCCTTTCTCTTTTGCTAGTTTTGTCGCCTCTGATAACGACATGCCTTCATCGAGTTTACCGAAAATAAAAGAAAGCGAACCCGACAAAATACCCGAAAATTTAATGAGTTCATCACCAGCATTGAGTAAATTTTGTAGATTTTCAATAACGGGTAACCCTGCACCCACATTGGTATCATATTGGAACTTACGTTTACTTTTTTCGGCTTCTTGTCGTAAACGTAAATAATAAGCCATTGAACTAGTATTCGCTTTCTTATTAGGGGTAACCACATGGAAACCATTGGCTAAAAAGTCTGCATATTTATCAGCCACTTCACTACTAGAAGTACAATCAACCAAAATTGGATTGAGAAGACGATTATTTTTAGCAAATTCAATTATGCTTTCTAAGGTATAAGGAATGTCAGATTGTTTAATCTGTTCTCGCCAATTTTTTAGATCAATGCCATCACGATTTAATAAACTGTGTTTAGAATTAAACAGACCGCAGACCCGCAGATCAATCTGTTTATTTTTAAGCCATTTTTGTTGGCGTCCTATCTGATCAACCAGTGCTCCCCCTACACCACCTACACCAACGACAAAGACATCTAACATTTTGTCGGTGCCAAATAGCATTTGATGAGTAACACGCACCCCCATTACGGCGACATCATTATCCACAACAACCGAAATTGAGCGTTCAGATGAACCTTGAGCAATAGCCACAATATTAATATTGGCTCGCGCCAAAGCAGTAAAGAAATTAGCTGATAGACCTCGTAGCGTGCGCATACCATCACCAACCACCGAGATAATAGCAAGCTTATCAATTACTTCAATCGGCTCCAGTAATCCATCTTTTAATTCTAAATAAAATTCATCATTTAATGCTTCTTGAGCTCGATATAATTCTGTTTGAGGAATACAAAAGCTAATACTATATTCTGATGAAGATTGCGTAATGAGTACTACCGAAATACCGGCATAAGACATGGCAGCAAAGACCCGTGCCGACATACCGACCATTCCTTTCAAACCAGGGCCAGATACATTAATCATAGCCATGTTATTGAGATTAGTTATGCCTTTTACTGGTGTTGTTGAGTCAACGACATTGGCACCGATCAATGTTCCCGGCGCATCAGGATTATTGGTATTTTTGATAAGACAAGGTATTTGGAACTGAGCAATAGGTAAAATAGTTCTAGGATGAAGCACTTTGGCACCAAAATAAGATAGTTCCATGGCTTCTTGATAAGACATAGTCTTGAGTAATTTAGCATCCGGTACAATACGAGGATCACAAGTATAAACACCATCGACATCCGTCCAAATCTCGCAACAATTAGCTTGCAAACAAGCCGCTAATACGGAAGCGGAATAGTCAGAGCCATTACGCCCAAGCACAACGAGTTCCCCTTTATCATTTCCGGCGGTAAAACCAGGCATCAATATTATATGGTCTTCAGGGATGTGCATATCACTAATTCGATGTGTGGATTGAGCAATATCAACCGTTGATTCCAAGTAGTCACCTTCTGCAATTAACATTGCCACTGGATCAATAACCGTGACTAAATGCCCTTTTGCTTTAAGCAGTGCTTGCATAATGGCAATAGAGAGTTTTTCACCTCGACAAATGATAGAAGCATTGATGCTATCGGGGCATTGTCCTAATAAACGAATACCTTCAAGTAGCTGTTTGACATGATTTAACTCATTTAATGCAAAATGTTTCATGGCTTCGTAAGCAAAATTTGGTTGTGCTTTTGAAAGACCTTCTAACAAATCCGCAAAGATTTTTTCCGCTTCATAAAGGTTATTTCTAATATCTTGCCCATCAACCGTTTTCTCAACCATCGCTACTAAATGGTTAGTGATTTTTGCCGGCGCCGATAATACTGTCGCTGTTTGCTCTTGTTTAGCATTATTCTCAATAATTTCTGCTACTCGCAAAAAACGTTCTGCATTAGCGACAGATGTTCCTCCAAATTTTAATACTTTCATATCACACCCACCCTTACTATCCTAAGTTATGTCATTGACCATCCAAAATACCATTGAGCCAAAACGTCTGATAAAAACTCATTGCAGTTAAATAAGATTTTTTTCTTATCTTGCCTGAAGTCGTTTCATTTTATAAGAAATTTTGAACCTCATATCTTCAATACAAAATAAAAACCCGCCTTTTTTGGCGGGTTTTCTTATATTTTTTAGAAAAATATCAACCCGCCCTAGATCGCATAATGGTGCCTAAGGTGATAATAATGCCTGTGATTGTCATTATTATGTTCATGATATTCCCTACTCTGTTTTTATTGCTATACAAAATAAAACAGCCCGACATTTTCATGTCGGGCTGCTATATCAAAATACTTTTTTGCTATTTTCGTATTCATTAACCACTTTGTTCAATGCTTGATATATGCTTTGTGCATCTTGTTTTTTCAATGCTTCATCAAGGATATTTAAATACGATAACATCAATTTTTGATTATCTTCGGCAAACTGGGGTGATACTTCCTGATCTTCATACAACATGACATAAGTTCGCGCAAACCCAAAAATCAAAAAATACACGGCAGCATTTTTTGGATCGTCTTGAATTAATGAGCGCATAGCTTTACGCAGTTTGACATAACTATCTGTGCCCGGCAAACTTGTCGCAAATGTTTTTGTTACTTCAGAGAAAGTCATTGCCATAAACCTTAATCAAAATTATAGGATAAAAGAATAGCAATCCATTAGCTTAAGTGCAAGTCTATTTTGTTTACTAAACTTAATTTTTTACTATTCTAAAAACAATTAATTTATTTTGTTTTTACTCTTTAAATACTGATAATCCTGCTTGAGCTTGAGCCACAGGCATAATTTCAATCGAAGTCACATTAAAATGTGGTGGTGTATTGACTAACCATGAAATGGTATTGGCAATATCGTCAGGTGTAATATAATCCACACCTTTATAAACAGCAGCGGCTTGTTCATTATTACCATGAAATCGCACATTAGAAAATTCAGTTCCGCCACATAATCCCGGTTCAATATTGGTCACTCTAATTTTTTTACCCAGTAGATCTGTTCGTAAATTGGCACTAAATTGTTTTACAAAAGCTTTAGATGCACCGTACACATTACCACCTTTATAGGCATAACTCCCCGCAACCGATCCAAGATTAATGATATAACCAAAATTACGTTCAACCATTCCCGGTAAGATTTGATGAGTTAAATGCACTAACCCAATAATATTTGTTTCAATCATGGTTTCCCAATCGTCATAATTAGCTTGATAGGCAGGTTCCATCCCTAACGCCAAGCCAGCATTATTAATGAGGATATCAATGGGTTGAAATTCTTTAGGAAGTTGTAACAATAGGGATTCTACCGCATCATTTTTGGTCACATCTAAAACCAATGGTAAAAAATTGCACCCCAGTTCGCTGGCAAGACTTTTTAATTTATCTTCTCGCCTAGCAGTTCCGATAACTTTGTAACCATCAGCAATCAACTTACGACACGTTGCTTGACCAAAACCTGAAGATGCCCCTGTCACTAATGCAATATTCATCGTAAATCTCCTTATTGATTAATTTATACCTTTGAGTATAGCCCTGAAAACGTCAACATGCCTTATCAAAAAATGGCAAAGTAGTCATGTTATACTCATCTAACTTAAGAAATAAGAATCGGAAGTATTCTTTACAGTAACGTGTAAAGAATAAAAAAACCCGCTATTTAAGCGGGTTGATCATTAACTTTTCCTTTGGCGGTTTGTTCAGCGGGTTCTTCATCTTTTAATGGAACAATCAAAGTATCAATATGCGTATTATTGATAAGTTGACGAGCGGAAGACATTAATTTACTCCAGAAATCTTGATGATGACCACATACAACAAGATCGACGTTGAATTCATGAATAGCTTCAATCAATACCTGACCAAACTCCCCATTACCTGATAATGTATGAGCAATAGGATAACCGGCATCATCAGCTAATTTATTTAAAGCAATATGGGCATCCTCGGTAATTTTATCCTTCATATCATTCATATTAATATCAACTAAACCTGTGTAAAGATCAGAATAATTAATACCAACATGAATCAATGAGACTTGAGCATTATAAGGTCTTGCCATCGATACCGCTTTTTCAACAAGCACTTCACTTTCAGGTGATAAATCCACTGCGACTAATATATGTTTATAAGCCATTGTTCTTTACTCCTTTCTTTTTTGGCGCTCAGATTAAAAGTAAAATTAATATCTTCTTTTTTACTACTAAATTAATTTTTGAGCAAGCCAAAAAAGTGATCCAGATAGCAAAATTGAAATTGGCAATGTTAAAACCCAAGTTAATGCAATATTTTTTATCGTTTTGCTTTGTACCCCACCACCATCAACAATCATGGTACCGGCAACCGATGAAGAAAGAACCTGTGTTGTTGATACAGGCATTCCTGTATAACTGGCGATACCAATTGATAATGCGGTTGTAATTTGCGCTGACACACCTTGTGCATAAGTCATCCCTTTTTTACCAATCTTTTCACCAATGGTGATTGCAACACGTCGCCAACCAATCATAGTGCCTAATGCCAGTGCTGAGGCAACAGCAATAATAATCCAAACAGGTGCATACTCAACGGTTTTGAGTAAATCATTATTTAAAGATTTTAAATATTGTTTATCTTCGGTGGAAACATTAGGTTGTTTTGCAACATGCGATACGGTATCGGATAAACAAAGTAAAATACGTCTTGCTTGTGAACGTTGATCGACCGTTAATGCTTCATAATCATTAAGTTTATTAAATAATGAATTAGCAATACCGATCGTCATAAATGAACGAGAGTAGTCGCAGTGATATTGATTAATATCGGTTGTTGGAATTGTTGAATCGATAGCTGGTTGATGACCAATTACGCTGGTTAAATCTTTTTGATGTGAAACAAAATACTCTTCAATATTGTGAATTGCATTACGCGTATTAGTGATGTCATAAGTAGATGCACTCATATTCACAATAAAGCCTGCTGGTGCAATTCCCATTAAAACTAACATTAACAAACCAATCCCTTTTTGCCCATCATTCGCACCATGTGAAAAGCTAACACCTGCTGCTGATATAATTAACATGATACGGATCCAAAAAGGAGGTTTCTTCTTACCATAGAGCTTTTCACGCTGTTCTGGCGTCATAAAAATACGTTCTCTTTTTTTACTGCTTTTTTTACTTTGACCTTTACGAGTCCAATATTTACGCAATAAAAATATCATTAAACCCGCAATGATTAACCCAACCAGAGGGGAAACAATTAATGACAGGAAAATTTGAATCATTTTAGGAATATTAAGCGCTTCAATAATTGAAGTATCCATGATAAATGCGTTAGCAAGCGCAACCCCAATAATTGAACCAATTAAGGTGTGCGAACTTGATGCAGGAATACCGACATACCATGTCCCTAAATTCCAAATAATGGCAGCAAATAAAATTGAAAAAACCATTGCCAGTCCATGCGCTGAACTAACATTGAGTAATAAATCGGTTGGTAAAAGGTGAACGATTGCGTAAGCAACACTTAACCCACCCAAAAGTACACCAAAAAAATTAAACACGCCAGCCATAAAAACAGCGAGTTGTTCTTTCAATGCTCTTGTATAAATAACAGTTGCCACAGCATTAGCTGTGTCATGAAATCCATTAATTGCTTCGTAAAAAAGAACAAAAAGCAATGCAAAGACTAATAATATAATTGTTGAAAATTCTAAATCAGCAAATAGATGAAACATAATATATCTTTCTGTAGTTAATGGCGGCTCTATTATCCTTGAGAATAAGGCAATGAGCAAAATAATTTTTATATTTTTCGCTTCGCATAACGAGCGGCTAAAAAGGCACAAATCATCAATTGAATTTGGTGAAAAATCATTAAAGGTAAAATCATTATTCCCATAATCGAGATAGGAAAAATAACACTTGCCATGGGAATACCACTAGCAAGACTCTTTTTTGACCCACAAAATACAATGGTGATTTCATCTTCTTTATTAAAGCCCAATAATCTTGCGCTATAAGTAGTGAACAATAATACAAGAATTAATAATAAAATAGAAAAAAAGATGACGCTAAATAGCGATAACACGCCAACTTGAGACCAAATTCCATTTACAACCGCATCACTAAATGCCACATAAACCACTAAAAGAATAGATAAACGATCCGTTTTAGAAATGATATTTTTATATTTGTCGACCCATTTGCCAATATAGCGTCTGGATAAATGACCAATAATAAAGGGTAACATTAATTTGAGCATAATTGAGCTAATGGCATCCATGATATTCATGGATGCAACAGCCTGTGTATGCATCAATAAACCAACTAATACAGGCGTGATAAAGACACCTAATAAAGTGGATGCTGAAGCACTACAAATGGCCGCAGCGACATTACCTTTTGCAATTGATGTAAAAGCTATAGCGGATTGAACAGTCGCAGGTAGAACGCAAAGGTAGACAAATCCTAAATAAAGATTTTCAGAGAGGAAAGTTGGCACCAACAGTTGCATCATGATGCCAAAAACAGGAAAAACCACAAAAGTCGTAATAAAAATCAGCAAATGTAATCGCCAATTTTTAATGCCAACAACGATTGCTTGAAAAGAAAGCTTTGCACCATGCATAAAAAACAGTAAACCAATGGCGAAGGTGGTCAAATGTTCGAATGCAGTTTTGGTTTCACCTTTACAAGGAAACAAGCTAGCAGTCAGCACAACGCAAATCAGAATTAATAAAAATGGATCTATCTTAAAACGTTGTAATATATTCATAATTAACAGTTTACACGTTAAAAAAATCGCCACAATTGTGGCGATATAGTTACAAATAAAAAAATACTATTCTAAAAAGCTACGTAACACGTCTGAACGGCTAGGATGACGCAATTTACGCAGTGCTTTGGCTTCAATTTGACGAATACGTTCACGTGTTACATCAAACTGTTTACCAACTTCTTCAAGCGTATGATCGGTATTCATATCAATACCAAACCGCATACGTAATACTTTTGCTTCACGTGGGGTTAATCCAGAAAGAATATCACGTGTTGCGCTACGTAAACTTTCAGATGTTGCCGCATCTAATGGTTGCTCAAGAGCCGTATCCTCGATAAAGTCCCCTAAATGTGAATCTTCATCATCACCGACTGGGGTTTCCATTGAGATTGGTTCTTTGGCAATCTTAAGTACTTTACGTATTTTGTCTTCAGGCATTTGCATGCGCTCTGACAACTCTTCTGGCGTAGGTTCACGACCGATTTCTTGTAACATTTGACGTGAAATACGATTCAATTTATTAATCGTTTCAATCATATGTACTGGAATACGGATAGTTCTTGCCTGATCCGCAATCGAACGAGTAATCGCTTGTCTGATCCACCAAGTTGCATAGGTTGAAAATTTATAACCACGACGATATTCAAACTTATCAACTGCTTTCATCAAACCAATATTACCTTCTTGGATAAGATCTAAGAACTGTAAACCACGGTTTGTATATTTTTTAGCAATAGAAATCACTAAACGTAAGTTTGCTTCAACCATTTCTTTCTTGGCACGACGAGCTTTTGCCTCACCAATAGACATACGACGATTAATATCTTTAATCTGTTCGATAGAAAGATTAGTTTCCGTTTCAATTTTTTGAAGCGATTCAATTTGTGCAGCAACTTGCTCTTCAAACTCTTTTAAATTAGCGGCAAAAGCCCCTTTTGAGCTTGATGCTTTAGTAAACCAGTTCATGTTATTTTCATTACCCGTAAAATAGGTCATAAACTGTTTTTTCGGCATTTTACTTTGTTCGACACAAATCTTCATAATGACACGTTCATGTGCTCTTACACGATCCATCATGCTTCGCATATTGTTGACTAGAATGTCGAACTGTTTACCAACTAAACGAAATTGCTTAAATATTTCAGATAAATTTTCGATCTCTTTTTGTGCTTTTTTGTGAGCTCGTCCGTATTTTTTGATCGCTTCTGATGTTTTATCGTGTTGCTCTTTTAATTCAGCAAATTTAGCACGTGCAACTTCAGGATCGATAGAGACATCATCGTCTGCCGAAGAATCGCTATCTTCATCTTCGCTTTCATCATCACTGTCATCAAGTTCGATGTCAGCTTCACTATCTTCCAAATCTTCAGGAAGTGCATCACCTGATCCTTCAGCATTAGGATCAACAAAACCAGTGATTAGGTCGGATAATCGTACCTCACCACTTTCGGTTAAATTATATTGTTCTAAAAGATATGTAATTGCTTCTGGATATTCTGATACCGACGTTTGAACTTGGTTAATCCCATCTTCAATACGTTTGGCTATATCAATTTCGCCTTCACGAGTTAGTAGTTCCACTGCCCCCATTTCACGCATATACATACGGACGGGATCGGTTGTTCTACCAATTTCTGACTCAACATTTGATAATACCAATGCCGTTGCTGCTTCAACGGCTTCTTCATCAGGGACATTGTCTGAAAGTAATAAGTCATCAGAATCTGGGGCTTCTTCAAGCACTTGAATCCCCATGTCATTAATCATTTGGATTATATCTTCAATCTGATCTGAATCAATAATCTCTTCAGGCAAGTGATCGTTGACATCAGCATAGGTTAAATATCCTAACTCCTTACCTCGAATGATTAGGAGTTTAAGCTGTGATTGAGAATTTTGCTCCATAAAGGTATCCACATTAAAGTTGTTCGGTCATGTATATTATATATGTAAAACGCGGTAAAATTTGGTTCTACATATACCCAATATTTAGTCTTTTTTCGATAAAACAAGTATAAGTGTCGCTAATTCTTTTTTCTCTGCGGTACTTAAGCCGGAGACTCTCTCTTTTGCGATCAGTTCATCTTGCCGTTGGGCGAGTATATTATCATATAACTCTTTTAACGTATGCGAAAAAATTGACTCTATTTGATTGTCTTGATAATGGTGCTCCCATATTGCTAACCGATTTAGTTGCTTATAAAACGGTTTATCAATATATTCAGTTAAGATCTGTGCAGTAGTTATATTTGGGTAATGTTGGCATAATTCAAGTAGTTCAATAAAAATTTCAATCCCCGCCATTTTCACTTGACTGATAGCTTTAATATCGGTGACTAGCTTAGCAAGATAAGGGTACTGAATTAATAAGCCGATTAAAATACGCATAGTAGTAAGTTTTACCTGAGACACAGGCGTATTAACCACCGTGTTTGTATCGTTTTTAGTGCGACTTGCACGCAATAATTGCTCAAGCTGAGACACATCAAGTAAACCCAAATATTTACCTAATTGTTGCAACAAGTTTAAACGGAATGCTTTTGCTTTTACTTGATCAATTAAAGGTAAAGCGAGTGAACTTAATTTAGATTTTCCTTCAGGCGTTTTTAAATCAACTTGTTTCAAAAGTTCATCAAATAAAAACTTAGATAAATTTGGTGCCGTTTGTAAATAGGACTCAAATCCATCTTTACCTATTTTTCGAACCAAACTATCCGGATCTTCATCTTGTGGTAAAAAAGCAAAAGTTATCTCTTTACCGTCAATTAAGCAAGGTAATAAAACATTGAGTGCTCGCCAAGCTGCACTACGCCCGGCATTATCGCCGTCGTAACAAAATAGGACTGAATCTGTTGCTCTAAATAACAGCTTGATATGCTCTTCAGATGTCGCTGTACCAAGTGCCGCAACAGCATAATCTATCCCAAATTGGGCAAGCGAGACAACATCCATATATCCTTCAACCACCATCAGTTGTTTAGGATTACGATTCACTTCTTGTGCTTCATAAAGACCATACAACTGAAACCCCTTATGAAAAATAGGCGTTTCGGGTGAATTGATATATTTCGCATTATCATTGATAATCGTTCGCCCACCAAAGGCAATCACATTACCTTGTCTGTCACGAATCGGGAACATAATTCGACCACGAAAGCGGTCATATTGGTTACCATTATCATTCGTGACTAACATACCAGCTTGATTATAAAGCTCGGCTTCTGCTTTGCTTTTAACCACGTTTTGTAAGGTTAATCGCCACTCATTTGGCGCAAAACCAATTTTATACCGATTGATAATTTCGGCATTCAATCCGCGTTGTTCAAGGTATTGATTGGCATCTGTTGATGTTGGTTGGGCTAATTGTTGCTGATAAAAATGGGTAATTTTAGCCATTAACGTATATAAATCTCGGCGAATATTTCGAGATTCAATATGTTTGGATTGGTCGATTTGCTTGTTTTCACTATCGACATAAGGGACACGAATCCCTTGCATATTGGCTAGCTCTTCAATAGCTTCTGGAAATGATAAACGTTCATATTGCATCAAGAAAGTGACGACAGAACCCGTCGCGCCACAGCCAAAGCAATAATAGATCTGTTTTTTTTCGTTAAGCGAAAAAGAAGCCGTTTTTTCATCATGAAAAGGACAACAACCAAAATAGTTATTTCCCTGTTTTTTCATTTTAACACGTTTACTGATCACATCTAGAATGCTAGATCGAGCTATCAGTTCTAAAATAAAATCGCGAGGAATTTGACCTTTCATAATGAACGTTCAACCAATATTGGCATTTTAGAAAGACAACAAGCCGTACCTTGTGTACGGCTTGTAAGAATTCTTTATATTAAAAATATAACAAATTGATTTTTATATCAATTTAAATTTTAAGTATAAATAATCGCAAAAATATTAATATAAACGAGTGCGACGAGCGTTTTCTCTTTCTAATTTCTTAGCATGACGTTTAACAGCCGCTGCTTTAGCGCGTTTACGAATTGTCGTTGGTTTTTCGTAAAATTCACGGTTACGAACTTCAGCTAAAACTCCTGCTTTTTCGCAAGAACGTTTAAAACGACGTAATGCTACATCGAAAGGTTCATTTTCACGTACTTTAATTACTGGCATGTGCCTCTCACCTCAAAATTGGTTAATATCACAAAGGACTAAAAATTAGTGCGCAATTTTACCTCTAATCAACGTATGTTGTAAAGTAAAAATTTGATTTATTCTAATACAGCAAATTAATTTGCTAAACAGCTTTTGGCATCAGATAATTACCCTAATTTTAATAAGAAAAATAAGCAGGAGCTTTTATGTCACCATTTATTACAGGTCAATATCCTAAGCGCCGACTCAGACGTAATAGGGCACAAGATTTTAGCCGACGTCTAATTGCCGAAAATAATTTAAGTGTTAATGACCTGATTTATCCGGTTTTTATTGTTGAAGGAAATCAGATTACTCAACCAGTTGCATCTATGCCAGGTGTAAACAGAATGAGCATTGATGTGTTATTGAAAGAAGCCGAACAAATTGTTCGATTAGGCATTCCGGTTTTATCTTTATTTCCTGCTATTGAACCTGAAAAAAAATCGCTTCTGGCACAAGAAGCCTACAATGAAAATGGTTTAGTCCCAAAAGCCGTACGTGCATTAAAAAAAGAATTTCCTGACCTTGGCATATTAACCGATGTAGCACTTGATCCTTATACTACTCATGGACAAGACGGTATTATTAATGAACATGGTTATGTTCTAAATGATGTTTCTGTCGAAACACTTGTTAAACAAGCCTTGATGCAAGCTCATGCTGGTGTTGATGTTATCGCACCAAGCGATATGATGGATGGACGCATTGGCGCAATTCGTGACGAACTCGAAGCCCAAGGTTTTCATAATACGCAAATAATGGCTTATTCCGCCAAATATGCATCGAGTTTTTATGGCCCTTTCCGAGATGCAGTCGGCTCAGCTAAAAATATAAAAGGTGGAAATAAAAAAACTTATCAACTTGACCCATCGAATAGCAATGAAGCCTTGCAAGAAATTTATCAAGATTTAAATGAAGGTGCTGATATGGTCATGGTAAAACCCGGCATGCCTTATCTTGATATTATTCGCCGAGTGAAAGACACCTTTGCCGTTCCGACTTTTGCCTATCAAGTATCTGGGGAATATGCGATGTTAAAAGCAGCAATTGAAAATAATTGGTTAGATGAAAAATCAGCAATTATGGAATCATTACTCTGCTTTAAACGCGCTGGTGCAGATGGCATATTAAGCTATTTCTCTAAACAAGTTGCCGAATGGTTAAATAACACTTAACAAAATTAATTTTAACCATTTATAAAATTGACATGCATAGATTTGCATGTCGATTTTTACCCGCCTCTTTATTTAAGATTTTGGTGAACATAAAATTAGTTAACCTATTATAAAATATCTATATTTTCAAATCATCTTAATTGTTAATCGTCCATTAATTTAGTTTTCTTAAAATTTCAATATCGCGAAAAAATTTCTTAAAAAAACTTCAAAATTTACAAATCAGAATAATGTAAAAAAGTGTTAGCTCACCTACTTGTTAAGCTAAATATCTGATAATATTTGTGATAGCAAGTGATTAGGGAGTAATAAATGATTTATGAATTAGTTCCATCTGAATTACACAATGATCTTAATAATTTTCTTCATAACTTAAGAAGAATAACTCTGCAACGTTTTGAAGCATGTCCATTTTGCGGTAAAAGCGATTTTTATTTGATTCGGACAAACCCGACCAACACTTATCGTTGTAAAGCATGCAATAAGTATTCTACCGCGGCGACGAATACTCCTTTCAATCGTTTGACACCATTTAATTGGTTAGAAATAATATTCACTTACCGTATAAAAAATAAAAGCTATCAATATATTGCCAAAAAATTAGCATGTTCACTTGAAAAAGTTATACGACGCGATCATGCAATCATTCAATATTTAAAAATAAATTATACTTGTTTATACAGGTGGTATACCGATAATAAACAAGCCAAAATCACCACAACCTTAGAAGAACAACATCAAGTCATGAACTCCAAAATAATGGCATTACTCAATGAAAAAACGCCTACTTGTCTCCATTGTGGATCATCAGAAACAACCAAAGTCGGAACACGAACATGCTATCGATGTAAACGTTGCCGACAAAGTTTTAATATTTTAGGTGATACCCAATTAAATAAATTACCTAGAGCGGACTTATGGTTACAATTTATCGATTTACTGGTGTCAGGTGAAAATAATTTACAAATCGAAAAAAAGATGAATTTTAGCAGTAACACTGTCAGACGTTGGCGTTCTGCATGGTGTGACATGATGAAAAACTGGGATTGTAATGCATTAGCGGTATGGTGTAGCCGTCACTAAAATATGAATATTTTTAAGAAAACAAAATGAAAACGTTTAAACTTAAAAATATTCATTAAACCGATAAAACACCTTTAATCTTCACCAAATTTATCATAATCACGACATAGCGCAATCGTATCTTCGATTAACCGTCTTGCTATTGTGCCATATTCTGGGATTTTAGGCAGATTGGAATAATGATACCAACCAGCATCAACTAATTCGTTTTTATCTATTTGTATCTCTCCGCCGTCATAATCAGCTAAATACGCCATCATTAGCGAATTAGGGAATGGCCACGGTTGTGATGCCACATAACGGATATTTTTTATTTGTATCTTGGATTCTTCGAAAACTTCCCGCTTAACGGCCATTTCCATTGTTTCACCAATTTCAGTAAATCCCGCCAAGACAGTATATAAATCATCCTGATTATGACGAACATGCTTTGCAAGTAAAATTTTATTTTTGTCTCGAATAGCAACAATGATAGAAGGTGAGATTTGTGGATAATAACGCTCTTTACAGTTATCACACATACAACACCATTCCGTCTTACTGATATACATCTTGCTTCCACAATAGCCACAATACTTGTGAGAACGATAAAATTCAGATAATTGAACTGCTCGCCCTGCCATATGGAATAATGATTGATCGGCTTCATAGGTAAGCAAAGATCGAATAGAACTCATAGAGTTTTTCATTTGCTTGCAAATAAGCCAAGCCATTTGTCCATTCCATTCACCGATTGGTTGTGCAAGCTCTTGAGTAAAACCCAGTTCGTTTGCTTGTCCAAACGGCACTTTACCATTCGGTAACCATAGACGCCCATTTTGACTAACAAACCAATATCCCTTTTCATCTCCGGTTAAATGTAATTGTTGCTGTATATTCATAATCAATTAATACTCAAAAACAGATACGAAAAAGGAGGATTTTACTCCTCCTTCAAATTCTCATTATTTCTTTTTCTTTTCGTGAAGACCTTTTTTCTCTAATTCCCAATAGATAATACGTTGCTGCGCAATCGTAAATAAATTACTGACAATATAGTATAAAACTAAGCCAGATGGGAACCATAAGAAGAATACCGTAAAGATTAATGGCATATAGGTCATCAATTTTTGTTGTAATGGGTCTGTGACAGGTGTTGGTGACATCTTCTGAATTAAGAACATTGTCCCACCCATTAATAACGGTAAAATATAATATGGATCTTGTGCTGATAAGTCATGAATCCAAAGGGCAAATGGCGCATGACGGAGTTCGACACTATTACCTAACATATAGAATAATGACAAGAAAATTGGCATTTGAATCAACAGTGGTAAACACCCCCCTAACGGATTCACTTTTTCTTGCTTATAAAGCGCCATGGTTTCCATGCCCATTTTTTGTCGGTCATCACCATAACGCTCTTTTAACGCTTGTAAACGAGGTTGTAATAACTTCATTCTAGCCATTGAGCGATATTGCGCACGTGTTAATGGGAATAAAATACCACGAACGATAAACGTGATAGCAATGATTGCAATTCCCCAATTACCAACAAAACTTTGGATAAATTTCAATAAATAAAATAGAGGTTGAGATAAGAACCATAACCAACCATAATCCACAATTAAATCAAGATGTTTTGCTGTTTGCTTTAATTCGCTTTGAATTTCAGGCCCTAACCACAATTTTGCACTAATCGTTTGCGTACTGCCTGCTTGCACTGTCGTGGATTCACCTTTAAAACCAATGGTCGCTTGCGAATTCTTCGCTGCAGCTCGAGAATAGAATAAATTCTTCTGATCCTGTGTTGGAACCCAAGCCGATGCAAAATAGTGTTGCAACATCGCAACCCAGCCTGTTGTTGTTTCGATAGATAACGCTTTATTTTTAATATCATCAAAACTGTATTTGCTATAATTTGTATCAGCGCTAGAGTAAGCCGTACCACGGAAAGCACTTAGCCCTAATCCACCACCACCTTCAGTCACGGCATCATGAGGTAACTCAATAGTCTGTTTTAACTGCCCATACATCGCAACTTCAACAGACGTTGAACTTTGGTTATCAATTGCGTACTCAACATCAATTGCATAACTACCACGATGTAACACATAATATTTAGTGTATTTCACGCCATTGATTTGATAACTGAGCGGTACGCGCAGTTCATCTTGCCCGTCAGCTAACGTATATTCGGTCTGCGCTGTTTGATAAACAGGACGTTGAGAGTTTTGCGTCGCATTATCAGGGCCATCTTTACCGGTTAAACCACTTTCGGCAATATAAACATAATCAGGACGTGAGGTTAACAATTGAAAAGGTGTACCTGAATGGAGAGTCTGCTCATATTTTAATAATTGAGCCGCTTGCACATCACCGCCATAAGTATTAATGGTAAGTGAAAGAACATCAGATTTGACAATAATGCTCTTACCAAGCAGTGAAGCATCATTCGAATCATTATCACTAACATGTTGTGTCATTTGATTGGTAATAGGTGGTTTAGGGGCATGATCCTCTTCCCAAGCCTTCCAAATAAAAAACGATACAAAAAGTAAAGCAATAACTAAAATATTACGTTGAGATCCCATTAGTGTTTTTCTCTATTGTTTTTAATATTAGGAGGAACAAGATCTTCTCCTCCCTCATGTAAAGGGTGACATTTTAATACACGTTTCACTGTTAGCCAACCTCCTTTTAATAATCCAAAGCGTCTTAGCGCAATTATTGCATACTGAGAACACGTTGGGGTAAAGCGACATTTTGGACCAAATAAAGGGCTAATGACTTTTTGATAAACACGAATTATTAAAACAAAAATATTTATTATCAATAATTTACAAGCCATTACATGCTGTTTGATAATCAATAAAATTTTGTTCACATCTGGTGTTTGCCGACAATTTTTTGGCATAGTTTATCTAATGTAGCGAAAAGTTGTTGATTATCTAATTCTATAACAGGTTGCTTCGCCATTAAAATAAAATCAATGTTAGGTAATTGATGTTGATGATGACGGAAATACTCTTTAGCAAGTCGTTTGATCCGATTACGCTCATGTGCTCGCTTAACCTGCTTTTTAGCTATAGCAAATCCCAAACGTGGATGCGATAACTGGTTTTTACGAGTAATTAGCGTAAGGAAAGGCGATCCCGCTCGTGTGGATTCTTGAAAAACATAATTGAAATCAAAGGGAGTTAACAAGCGCAACTCCCGAGGAAAAGTGAGTTTAGTCACTCAACTTTAAATTAGCTAGAAACAGTTAAACGAGCACGGCCTTTAGCACGACGGCGAGCAAGAACTTGACGACCGTTTTTAGTAGCCATACGTGCACGGAAACCGTGAGTTCTGTTGCGTTTTAATACTGATGGTTGAAATGTGCGTTTCATGACGATTTATATCCAAATCTAATTTATCAACAAGTTGTAGAGTAAAAACTCCACAGCATTAATTAAAGAGGTCGGAATTATAGAGGCTATTTTATTTTTCGTCAATGAGATTTTAAAAGATAAATGATATAAAAATAACCTAAAATAGTCATCACTGCCGTAAGTATCAGATATCATGTCACCCTTTAATTTCGAATAAATTAATCATTAAAAGTTAGGACTCGCTTACTTTTTTCACCGCCGACTTCACGTGCTAATTTAGGAACTAAATAACCCGATACCTGTTCAGATAACTGCTTCATTAATTGTTTAGCGTGCTTGTCTTCTACTAAAAAATGAGCGGCACCTTGTACTTTATCTAATAAATGTATGTAATAAGGCAAAATACCATTATCAAACAGCTTATTACTCAATTGTGCTAACGTCGTCACATTATCATTAATATTTTTCAATAACACACTTTGATTAAGAACGGTCACATTATGTTGCTTTAATTGATTAACCGCTTGTGACACATCATCATCAATTTCATTAGGGTGATTAATATGCGTGACAACAACAATTTGTAAACGACTTTTAGCAAAAAGTCGACAAAGTGTAGCGGTAATACGAGAAGGAATCACTACCGCTAAACGGGTATGAATGCGTAGCCGCTTAACATGCTTAATTTTTTCTAATTCACTGATTAAATAATCCAACTCATGATCTTTAGCCATTAATGGATCACCACCAGATAATATGATTTCATCAAGTTCTGGATGATTCGCAATATAATCTAATGCAACAGTAAGATTTTTTTTATTACCCTGATTTTCATGATACGGAAAATGTCGCCTAAAACAGTAACGACAATTAATTGCACACGCCGTTTTAGTCATCAACAAGGCTCGATTGTGATATTTATGCAATAATCCCGGAATGGCGTTATCTTGTTCTAGCAACGGATCGGCACTAAAACCACTAACTTCAATCATTTCATTATCATTACAAAGCACTTGTAACAATAGCGGATCCGTATAGTCACCCTTCTTCATTCGATGAATAAAAGCCATAGGAACTCGAAGCGGAAACTGTTTTTTCGCTTGTTTCATTGATATAGAAATCGTATCTGGATCCAAATCTAAATAACAATAAAGTTGCTTGATATCGGTCACAACATTAGCAAGATCAAAAATCCAGTCATCTTTATTTGGTAGTTCAACTTTTTGCTGTATAATATGGCTCATTTTTGTAATTCAGAATGATAGTTGGAGCTTTTATGGCATCTTATAGTACTAATGAGTTTAAAGCCGGTCTTAAAATAATGCAAGATGGTGAGCCGTGCGTAATTGTTGAAAACGAATTTTATAAACCCGGAAAAGGGCAAGCAATTAACCGCGTTAAAATTAAAAAATTACTTTCTGGTAAAACCGTTGATAAAACGTTCAAATCAGGTGAATCAGTTGAAGCTGCCGATGTTGTCGATATGAATCTAACTTATTTATATACCGACGGTGAATTTTGGCACTTCATGAATAACGACACATTTGAACAATTATCTGCTGATGCGAAAGCGGTTGGAGACAACGCTAAATGGTTAGTTGATCAAGCAGAATGTATCTTAACATTATGGAACGGACAACCTATCGCCGTTACCCCACCTAACTTTGTTGAACTTGAAGTTATCGAAACAGATCCAGGTTTAAAAGGTGATACAGCAGGAACTGGCGGTAAACCGGCAACATTATCAACTGGTGCTGTTGTCCGTGTACCACTGTTTGTACAAATTGGTGAAGTACTTAAAGTTGATACACGTTCAGGCGAATACGTTTCACGTGTTAAATAAAATCGGTTAAGTATCTTAACGATTGAAAGAATATAGCGAGGCTTAAATAGTCTAGCTATATTCCAAACAACGCTCACAAAGTTACTTGTCAACATTGATAAAATAACTAAACTCTTTTTTATCCTTCATTTCCAGTTTTTCAAACAACGACTAAATAGTTATTTAGCACCGATATAACCTAATTGTCGCCATGATTCATAAACTACCACCGCAACGGAGTTAGATAAATTCATGCTACGGCTATTGGCTAACATAGGAATGCGAATTTTATGATCTTGTGGAAGCACATCAAGTATAGAAGCTGGTAATCCCCGTGTTTCTGGGCCAAACATCAAAAAGTCATTGTGTTTATAACTGACTTCACTATGTGACTTTTGCCCTTTTGTGGTTAATGCATAAACTTGGGTGGCTAAATCAAGTTGGTTTGATTCTAAAAAATGATGAATATTTTTATAACGTTTTACATCGACAAACTCTTGATAATCCAATCCTGCACGCCTAAGTTTTTTATCATCCCAAAAGAATCCCATTGGTTCAATAATATGTAAATTAAAGCCCGTATTTGCACAAAGACGGATAATATTACCAGTATTAGCAGGAATTTCGGGTTCGAACAAAACAATATTTAATGGCGCTTTAGACACAACAATTCTCTTCTATTTTTTATTTTGGATAGGCAATACTATCACAACTCTTAGTCCCCCTAACGGACTTTTCTCTGCTTTAACAGTTCCGTGGTCTCGTGTAATCGCATTAGAAACAATAGCTAAACCTAAACCTGTCCCACCTGATTCACGATCTCGTGCTTCGCTGGTACGATAAAAGGGTCTAAAGATCTGTTCTAATTCATTATCTGCCACCCCTAACCCATCATCGTCAATAGTAATAGTTAGGTGTTTATGATGAGCGACAAAATCCACCACAATTTTATGATTTGAATAACGAAAAGCATTGCGTATTACATTTTCAAGCGCACTACATAACGCCGCAGGATAACACAAAATAGTCTGATTGCTGGGTGGATTCATAATTAAGAAATCTTTTCCAATTTGTTCTGCTTCAAATGTGGCATTATCAAGCACTTGCTTAAATAACACATTAATACTATTTAATTCCCGAATCTCATTATTATCATATTGATGTCTGGCTAATGATAATAAATCTCCAATCATGGCATCGAGTTTTAAGGCTTCATTATTAATACGAGTGACTTCTGTGCCTTCGCCTTGCTTACGACGCAATAATGATGCGGCAAGCTGTAAACGTGTTAATGGTGTTCGTAATTCATGAGAGATATCGGAAAACAAACGTTGCTGAGATTCTTGCATTCGTTTCAGTTCCCGTAACATATGGTTAAAACTTGCACCTGTTGCTTTATACTCAGAAGAACCAATTGTTTCGAGATCTGGCCACTCTTGTAAATTACCTTTAGCAACCTGATCAGCTGCACTTTTTAAACGTCTTGCTGGTTTTGCGATACTCCAAGATAACCAAAGTAAAAATGGCGAGCTAATTAACATCGTTAATGCTAACAACAAAAAGGGATGATCGAAGATAAGGCTAACAAACTGCGATTGAATATCCGATGCTGGTTGTAAAACATACAATTTATATTGCTCTTTAGCGTAATTAACCAGAAATGGGCCGATGATTTCTTGCGAACCATAAATCTTTTTAGCAGGATCATCAACATTATGAGATTTTTCACTAAAGTTTTTTACTAAATCTATGTTTTTAGTATCTGCGGTTATGATTTGCTCATTGGGTGTTAAGATAAATAAGAATTGTTCGGATTTTTGATGATTATCCATAACAACAATAAAACGCATCCACCAACGAAAACTATTTTTAGGAACATTGATTAGCTCTTTTTCGAGCTGATTAGCGAGTATATTGCCAGTTTCTTTTTCTTTATTCGCCAAATAAGTTAAATTTCGGGAATCCAGAGTCGGCAAAACGATAATCAGCATCAAAAAAAAAGCTATTGTCAGTAAGAATATAGTGAATATTCGGATAGTCAGACGATCAAAAATCCACATATCTTCTTACCTTTTTAATAAACAACATCTAACTTTGTAACAGATCATCATTCTGATCTACGACAAATAGATAGCCCTTAGATCGCAATGTTTTAATCCACGGTAAGCCATCACTACGGGGTGGAAGCTTCTTACGTAAATTAGAAACATGAACATCAATTGAACGCGCAAGAGGAATAAACTCTTTACCAAGCACTGTTTCACTCAAGGTATCACGAGAAATTATTTTTCCTGCATTTTCAAGAAGTTTTAATAATATTTGAAATTCGGTGCCTGTTAATTCAATATATTTGTCATCAAAAGAAACAGATTGTTGCTTTCGATTAACGGTTAATTTATCAATCGTATATTGAAGAGACTTCTCACCAAAGCCACCAACTAAATTATCCCAACGTTTACGACGTAATAGTGCGTTAATCCGCGCAACTAACTCCCTATCATTAAATGGTTTCAAGATATAATCATCTGCACCAAGTTCAAGTCCAATAATTTTGTCAAACTCGTTGTCTTTAGCTGTTAAAAAAATAACTGGAACCGTGTATTTATTTCTAAGTTGAGATAAAACACTTAATCCATTCATTTCAGGCATCATAATATCAAGTAATATAAGATCAATGGTATTATCAAACTTATCTAAAGCCTGTACTCCATTATTAGCTGTTACAACTTCAAATCCTTCTAATTCTAATAATTCACACAACAACGAGGCTATCTCTGGATCATCATCAACTACAAGTAATTTGTTCATTACAACCCTCTTAATCCTATTGATTCATAATATTTATATTTTAATTAAAATTAATCCTATTATTGATATAGCTTTTATTTTTTCCTTACCGTTATTATATATGCAAAAAGTGCTAACAATATACAAAATTCTTAGCAATTTTATTCTTTAAATATTTTAACGTTACAAAAACCCTGTTCAATAAGGTATAAAGCCTGTAATTTACTCATTACACCTCGTGCACAATAAAGTAAATATTGCTTAGATTGATCTAAATCGCCGAATTGAGTGGCCAACTTATAAAATGGAATAAGCTTAACTTCAACATCGCTTAATTCAAGAGGCTGATCTTCTTGTTCATCTGGGGAACGAATATCAATAACCACATGTTCATCATTTAGTTTACTAACAGTTTCTACTTGCGTGATAGTTGTATCGGCTTGTTTAGCAATTTCGCGGATATCGATATTTTCAGCTTCGTCAACCGCCTTATCTAAAATAGAAAAATCAAAATTCAACTCTTCGGCTTCAATTTTTTCTTTTACTGCCTTCACGGTTGGACTTTTCGAAATCACACCACAAAATTCTGGCATCGTTTTAGCAATATCTTCCGTTCCAATCTGACGAGCAAGATTAATAATAGTTTCTTTATCATGCGTAATAAGAGGACGTAACACTAAAGTATCACTGACATTATCGATTAAGCGTAAATTGGTTAAAGTTTGACTTGAGACTTGCCCTAAAGCCTCACCAGTCACTAACGCTTCGACCTTATAGCGCTGAGCAATTTTTGAGGCAGCTCGAATCATCATTCGTTTAAGAATAACGCCCATTTGACCGTCATCTACCTTTTCAAGAATCTCACCTACCACGTCGGCAAAATCGATAGCAATAAAACGGACTTTATGCGAACTCCCAAAACGCTCCCATAAATAATGCGCCATCTGTTTAACACCAATTTCATGTGTCTTACCGCCAAGATTAAAAAAGCAATAATGAACACGACAGCCACGTCTAATGAGCATATAGCTTGACACACCAGAATCAAAACCGCCTGAAATTAACGAAATCACATCTTCTTGTGTGCCTGTTGGAAACCCACCAATACCATCATATCGACATTTAACAAGCAACAACTTATCTTTATCAATTTCTAAATTAACGGTAATGTCAGGGCGAGTTAATTTCACTCTAGATGAAGCAACATATTGATTAAGCCCCCCACCGACATAACGCTCAACATCAATCGAGGTAAAATCATGTTTTCCTCGACGTTTAACCCTTACACAAAATGATTTGTTTTCGATTAACGGCGCATAGTAATTCAATGCTTTTTCGAATATGTCATGAATATCCACATAAGGCATCTCATCGACCGCTAAAATATGATGAATACCGGGAATCCGGATTAATAAATCAAGAATTTGCGCTTCACTGTTGGCAACTTTTGGACGGACTTCAATAAAATCCCAATGACGAATAACCGCAACGTCTTCGATATGACGTTTCAAAATGTTACGAATATTACTGGTCAATATTTTTATAAAACGTAAACGAACAGATTCACTTTTAATGGTAATTTCAGGAAACAGCTTAACAATAAATTTCATAAAACAACGATACTATAATAAAAATGGCGACATTATACTGATTTTTACCCCGGAAACATACAATTGATTACGATAAATACAGAAAATAAGAAAATATACTTGCTTGTTTGTCACACTTTCGCTAATATTTCGCATCTATAAATTTTTGTTGTATAACACTTAAAAAGTGACAGGTTAAAATGTACGGAATTTTAATAGCAGGTTATTTGGTTATTGCTTTGGCAATAATTGTACTAGTATTAATACAGCGTGGTAAAGGTGCTGAAATGGGCTCTTCATTTGGGGCAGGTGCATCTGCAACCTTATTTGGTTCATCAGGCAGTGGTAACTTTTTAACACGTACAACTACCGTTTTAGGTGTGCTATTCTTTGCATCAAGCATTGTGTTATCTAACATGGTCGGTACCAGTAAATTCAGTCACATTGATGTGAATGATAGTACGCCTGTGACAACACAACAAAATACAAGCGAACAAGCAACACAACAAACAACAAATGATAATCCGACATCGGATATTCCAAATTAATTACGGCGCCGTGGTGGTGAAATTGGTAGACACGCTATCTTGAGGGGGTAGTGCTCTAAGGGCATGCGGGTTCAAGTCCCGCCCACGGCACCAAATCAATAATCAGTAACATTCTTTAAAATCCTTTAAACCACATCCAAGCCAGTATAAATAAGGCTTAAAGCCTGTTTTACTATTTCGTAAGTATCAGTAAGACACATTTACAACCAAAATTTTTAGGACTATAATAAGGACTATGCAAACATATTAAAATAATTTCATAGTCCCATAAGAGAAAAGTATGCCTAAAAAAGTAACCCCAATAACGGACACACAAATAAAGAATGCCAAAGCACAAAGTAAGGATTATCCTATTTATGATGGAAATGGTTTACTTTTACTTATTAAGTCAACAGGGGTAAAAATATGGCAATTCCGATATTATCGTCCTATAACGAATAATAGGACTACTGTAAGTTTCGGAAGTTATCCAGAAGTTTCGCTACAGCAGGCACGAAAACAACGAGATGAAGCACGCGAATTAATTAAACAAGGGATAGATCCACAACATCACAAAGCGGAACAAGAACAACGCAAGCAAGAATCTTGTAATAATACCTTTTACACTATGGCTGAGAAATGGTTCAAATTCAAATCTGAACAAGGTTTAGAAGAAAAAACACTCAAAAAGGCTTGGCGTTCATTAGAAAATCATGTTTTCCCTTATATAAAAGATATTCCAATAAACCAAGTAACCGCCATTAAGACTATCAATGCGTTACAACCATTACATAACAATAATAAATACGAGACAGTAAAAAGAATTTGCGGGCGTATCAATGAAATAATGTATTACGCTGTCAATATGGGAATTATCGATAATAATCCCGTTGCTAAAATTACCAACGTATTTAATAGCCCGAAAGCAAAAAATCACCCAACCATTCCCACTGCTGAGTTACCGCAGTTCATGCAAGCTTTATCAATGGCTAATATTAATTTGCAAACAAGGTGCGTAATTGAATGGCAATTATTAACATTAACACGACCAAGTGAAGCCGTATCGGCTAGGTGGGATGAAATCGATCTTGATAAAAAATTATGGAGTATTCCAGCCGAGCAAATGAAAATGGATCGACCACACAACATACCTTTATCACCGCAGGCAATAAAAATACTAGAGATAATGAAATCTATCAAACCTAACAGCGAGTTTGTTTTTCCAACAGCAAGACCACCTTATAACAGACCAATGAATAGCCAAACCCCTAACACGGCAATAAAACGCATGGGGTTCAAAGATAAGTTAGTAGCACATGGATTAAGATCTCTAGCTAGTACCACTTTAAACGAGCAGGGCTTTGATGATGATGTCGTTGAAAGTGCATTATCGCATTTAGATAAAAACGCAGTACGGCGAGCCTACAACAGAGCAGAATACATACCTCAAAAGCGAGTTATGCTTGATTGGTGGGGCAATTTTGTCGAAAAGTCCAGCCAAGCGAACGTTTCACTTTCAGGCTACCGTAATTTAAGCGTAATCAATATGTAATAACCAAACTATACCCCTATTTTGGGGTATATATCACATCCAACGATACTATTGTTATAAATAATTCAATAAAACTATACATACTATACATAAATCAAATTATATCAATATATTATATTTATTTTTCGGTCTTCATTAGTATTCATTGGTCTTAACTTCTTTAAATTGCTTTCTGATGCTCAATAATAAAAATTTGTGATTGCCTGTAACTCCAAAAAAAATATTTCATTTCGCGATTCTGCGAATAAATGGGGGTGAGTGGTTTATAGGCGTTAGGTTCCAGAGATTTTACCCCCCCCTCCCATAGGGTTTTTGTTTTGATTTTTTATCTATCATTTAATTGATAATTTCAATAAATATAAATTTTATTTTTATATAATTGATTAAATATAAATTTAAAAATCGTTTTATTGACTGTATTGAAAATATATTTTTGTATTATTTTTATATGACGCTTAACACTATTAGAGGTACACTAGATTGAATACAAAACTTCCCCCTATCCCATTTATCACATTAGAAAGGGCAGCTAAATTATTGGATTGTGCCGTTGATGACTTCCTGTTTTGGAATAGTGAAGGCATGATCCCGTTATACGCCTACGTTCACAATCAGAGTTGTACATTATCATTTCAGGCAAAAAAAAAATTTTTAGCGATCAATGCCAAGATTATGTCGGAGTATTTGAAAACGTTCAGCAGATTGAGAAAAATATCGGGTTACTAGGACATTTTAAAACAAATATCTTAGGTAAGCCTATCCCACCATACCAATATCAGTATACAATTGAAATGCCTAACAGAAATAGAGCGGGTTCTCATTTTTTTTGTGCGATTTACTACGGTGAGGCGTCTGGGATTTGGAGGATCGGACGATTAACGCATTGGTTAGAGCTAAATAAAAATAAATACACATATAGTAATTACGCACCTTTCGGCAGCAATACAGCAATATTAAACACAATGCATCCAGTGTTCAACATTGATCATTTTAATGAAATTTTTAGATGCTATTTAACGTTAACTGATAAAAATAGTTATGAGTTTAACATTGATGAATTGCTAATTTCGACAAAGGATATTAATTTATTACAAACAGCAAACAATAATTTTTTACCCGATTTATTCAGTGACGAGGGGCATTTCAATCAATTTATTTCATGGGCAAATATTACCAATGAAGAAAATTTCACCCCCCAAATTAATAAAATTGGGAAACCACAAAATTTTTATAAATCGTTTGCTATTCAAACGGCGCTATTAACACGGGAAAAATTCCCATTTAGTAGAGTTTCTGCATTATCTAGAAAAATCAGATTTGTAATTGTCAATAATTTTAAATCCCGCAACCCTCCAAATGAAAGAACTATCTCAAATTGGTTATATGAAATTAAACTAGCGCCTAGAACTATAGAAACAAAAACAAATGATTTTGAATTAATTATTCCCGACAAATGGAAATATTTTTCTGAATAACTAATACAAATTTTATTAAATGTAAAACGACTATATACAAATATTACAAAAGGCATAATTAACAATTTTTTATTAAAGTTAATATAATTTATTAATAAATTTTTCATTTTATTTAATGCTAATGTTTTATTATTTAATGTAATGCATGTTTATTTATACAGTGTTATTCTGTTATTACATTTTAAATACAGGAGCAAACATATCATGACGATTATTATGAACAGAAAACAGGTATTAGAACTGTTGCATTTCAAATCTAACACCAGCCTTTATACATTAGAAAAAAATGATAAAACTTTTCCAAAAAAAATAAAAATAGGATTGCGCCGAGTTGGCTATCGAGCCGATGAAATTAATGCTTGGCTCGAATCTCGTAAAGTGGAGAAAGTTTAGTTCTTATAATTTATAAAATGACGAAATCTAAAATCAAAACTAAATTGTCTCATAGCCACCCACTCAAAAACAAAACTATTTAGTTAATCGTTTATAAAACTGGTGAATTTAGCTATTTTCACAACTAAATTTAACTAAATGGGAATATTGAACGTATTAGGAGAAAAAAATGAATGACAACAATATTTTATCGGAACAGGCGATTGTATCAAACGGTAAATTTAAACTAGCAGATTTAGCAAATATGAACATATCACAAATGGCGCCCAGCCAACGAGCAAAACTACTAAATCAGTATTATGATAACAATCTGGCAATTGATTTAAAAACTGATAAAATTTATTATTATAACAATAATGTTTGGCAACATATCAGCGATAAAATATTGATGCGGACGTTAGTCGATTTGTTCAATCAATCAGGTGAGCCATTTAATCCCATACGAATCAGCTCAGCAGTTGAATCGCTCAAATTTTCATTACCTATAATGGGACAACCTAAAACTGATTTAATTTGTTTTAAAAATGGAGTGTATGAACTTAAAAATCAAAGTTTTAGACCTCACAATTCTATGGACTGGTTATTAGTCAATAATAATATTAATTACTATCCAGCTACAGAAAACGAAACGCTTGAAATTCATGCCCCTAATTTTACTAAATGGTTAGAACGAGCGTCTAATAATAATCAGGATAAAAAAACTAATATTTTAGCTGCGCTATATATGATTTTAGCTAATCGCTATGACTGGCAATTATTCATAGAAATTACAGGGGCAGGCGGTAGCGGTAAAACTGTATTTTCTGAGATCGCCACAATGTTAGCAGGTGAAAACAATACGGTAGTAGGCACAATGGACGCACTGGAGACAGCGAGGGACAGAGCGCTAATCGTGGGTTATTCATTGATTGTATTACCAGACCAGCCTCGCTATATTGGCAGTGGTGCAGGTTTAAAAGCCATTACTGGCGGTGATGAGGTAGCTATTGACCCAAAACACAAACATCCGTATTCGTGTAAAATCCCCGCTGTGGTATTAATAGTGAATAACGAGCCAATGCGATTTAACGAACGTAACGGCGGTATATCTCGACGACGGGTCATACTTCATTTTGGAGAGGTGATACCAGTGAAGGAGCGAGATACTCACCTAGTTACCAAAATAAAACAGGAACTACCGTCTATAGTGAGATTATTGTTAAAAGAGTTTAATAATCCATTAGACGCCAGAGACAGATTGCACCACCAACAGAAATCCGACGAGGCAAAATTGATTAAACGTGAATCTGATCATCTAGTAAATTTTTGTAGTTATCTGGATGTGTTAGAGAGCCCAAACGGAATGCCGATAGGTAATTTAGGTATTTCCCCATTCAATCCCCAAAAATACTTATATCACGCATATATAGAATATGTTCGAAATAACGGATTAAATAACCCGTTATCACTGACCCAGTTTGGGCTATCGCTAAATTACGCAATAACCGAAAACGGGAGTAAATACATAAAAAAACGTTATACCTCTGGAATTATAACTAATCTGAAAATTAATACAGCAGCTAGTAGTGATTGGTTGTCTACCGTAGATTAACTAGTGATTATTAATTAATATTATAAAATAATAATTTTATTTAATATAGGATGTAGTAGTCACGGTTTTTAAATAAAGTCCCCCATTTTCATGGGGATAAACTGGTGGAAAATAATATTTAACAATCGTGACACTATTATCATTGTTTGAATTCTCTATCGAAATTAATGTATTCAATAACAGTTGCGTTAAATCTATTTTGTTTTTCACCAATAACTATCTGTTTTTCATCAATATAATTAGCATATTCAATTGCAAATGCCAGACCAACCCAGTAATCACATTCACCAGAAATCCCAAATGTTGTATTAATATGATAAATGTTATCAATAGAGCAAGCCTTATCAACATATCGAGATAAAACACGCAAATTAATATCAGATGTTAATTTGTTTAACCATATGGCACCAATTGGATGTTGATTACCTTCTTCAATATTAAAATCACCCCATAGTTCTGCATGTTCAAGAGTATAATCGAGATTATCGCTTTCTTGTGTACGATGCAAAGCAACAACAGTTAATTTATTTTCCTGTATATATTGGATAGCACTATCAGTTTGGATAATATTTTTTCCTAGGCAAATCATGCTTGTCATCGCCTCAGAACTATATGAATGGGGTAAATCATACATATGTAAACTGATACAACATAATATATGATCGTTATTCTGAGAATTATCTAACCAACTATCCAAGAATATGGAGCTTTCTTTTGCATCAATAACGCTCCAAGAGTCAAAAAAAGAGGTTAAACCTACTTTTTTTTCCCAACTTAGTTTGATTAATTCAGAGGAGATAGGCACATCGATAAAAATTCTAATATGCTTCTGTTTTTTTTGGAACACTTTACTATTTAAAATAGAAATAACTTCTTGTAATTCATTAAATAGTTCATCTATTTTTGGACTAAAATCATTATTTTTCAGATTGTTAAATTTGAATCTTGAATGGATAATAGGATTATTATCATCACTGGATGATAAAGTTGTTTTTGATTCAATGGATAGCAAACCACTTATCAAGGCTTGTGCATGATTTTGATTACCGAATTCAGAATGTAATTGATTGAAAATGACGTAAACCGGTTTTTGACCAAATTCAATCAATTCTTGTTTTCGATCTTCACGTAATTTATTCCAACCGTCAACATAGAACTCCTTGTAGCCACGAAATAACAACGATATTAATAATAGTATTATCCAGCCTATAAACGCAAAAATAACCGCAATGATAATATGCTCAATTCCGATTTTATAATTTGGCTGATTTAAGCAAATTAAAATCACGCTAATGACTATAAATACGATTAAGGTAATGCACCAAAATAAACGAGACAACCCGTTTTTCATAGTCAACGGTTTAGGTAATAAATCTAAATTTACAGGCATAATATTTTTCCAAATATATTTAGCACGAAAATTTATTATTTCGTGCTGAGTTTTTTATTATTCAACATGATATTTTTGTTTAATGTCGGCTAGCTCGTCTAATGTTGTGGCATTAAAAGCTTCGATCATCCATTTTGACCAACCTTGACCGTTGATAATTTTTTGTTTGAATTTGTCTTCTTGGTCGGTTGGATAGATGCTTCGGCTGGTGTCGGCTAATTTATCAAATATCATATAATTATTGACCCAACCCCAGATTAAATGACTACCAACTCCAATTCTGGCTGGATCGAACATGATATGGTCAATGGTTTGGTTAGTGCCGGGTTTGCAGACCATTAAAATATCGCTAACTAGTGAGTAAGGCGAATAGTTATGAATGGCAACCCCGTGTAAATCTGCCCAATCATACTCTTTTATTCGTCGTTTATTGGGGTGTAAAAATACTAAGGGGTTATACCAAAATCGAAAGCTAAAAAAGTAACTTTCATTCACATACACTTTACCCGTTTTACGGTTAAAAATAATTGGGCTTCCTCGACGAGAAAATAATGATTGATATAATCCTGGAATAACTACATATATGGCAATACAACAAGTTATTAAAGCAATAGTACTTAATAATGTTATTTCGATCTCATTATCAGTATTGTATATAAATAATAATGCTCCCCATAATATAATTGATGGAATCAACAGAATGAATAAAATAAAGTAAATAAATGTATAAAAGATTTTATCTGACAACCTCTGTCTAATTAATGAACAATAGTTATCATTGGCATAGATTAACCGATCTTCAGGGCTAGTTAAGTAATTTTTCCCTTTCTCTAGATCCCCTATCCAACCAAAGCGTTGGGGGCGGTACTTTGATGGCATGCTGTTCTCCTTATTGATTAAATTTTTCCGTTTTTGATAATTATTAATGGTACTTCTTCACGGTGATTATATTGGATGATTATCTGATATTTTTTTATTCGATAATATCCGAGGGTTCCGGCTATCCATTTATTAATCATTAGTTCTTGAAAATCATGCTCCAGTGATTTTTGCAAACTAAAATCTTGTGACTTGGACTTGGGCTTGCCAATAGTCGAGTTTGCAATTGGATAGCTGTTTTTTTTGGGCTGATCATATTTATTTTTATAATCCTCCATATCGGTACTTAGATAATCGTCTTGTGTTGCACTTTCGTTGATTTGAATTAATTTTATACCCTGTGCGTTAACATGGTATTTGAAATCGGTATAGATATTATCTTTCAAGTGCAGGCGAATATGAGCGGATAGCGATTCGTTAGAGTTGTTTTCGGCAAATTCAGCAATATTGACATAAAAATAGATATGCCGTTGCATTGAATTTGGGGTATTTTTGTTGGCACTGTAATTTGCCGGATAAGTCTGCGCTGGCGTATTGTGAAGTGGCTTAAGGCGGATAAAGGTGTTAATACCATAAACAATAACCATATAGTCATTAACCGCCTTACCAAAGCCCGAATGGGTGTTGTAGTCTTCTTCGTGATAGGCATCATAACCAAGAAATTGTAGCTCTCCTTGAACACCAAAACAGCAGCGATTTAACCAATGTTGAATAGGGGTATAATTATCATATTTTTTACTAAACATCACTGCTATAGTTCCTATTATAAGTAGCACTATACCTGCGATAAAAGTAATAGGATTACTAATTACTAATAATATAGCACCAACTCCTAAAGCAAATGAACCAGCAGCTCTCATAATGAAATATTTTTTATTTTCCATATCCATCATATCAAAAGCACTTATAAACTCGCCTATAGCATCTATGACGGTTATTGTCGCAAAGGCAACTGATACTGTTCTTATAATTATATTATTTAATGCAAGACGGCTTTCAATTTTAGTAATATTAGTGCCGGCTTCGGTAGCTTTTAATAGTTGCACCTTCAATTTAACATCACGGTATTGACTGGTTAAATCAACCCCCATTAATCCTAATGATAATAAATTGGTGTATAACTGTTGTTGAAGCTGTAATTCGCCTTCACCTGCTTGTGGTGTTCCCCACTGTTTTAAGTTGTCCCAAATATTGCTTAACGTTAGTACCCCGATAATGCCACTCACCGCTATATTAATGGCAAACCCTGTTTTAGCGATGTTGACACTAGTGCGATGTTTTTCTATTTTGGCTTGATGCGTGGTTTTGTCTAAATCGACTTGTTCTTGCTGATTTTGGTTTAAAATTTGTTCAAGTTTTTCCCGTTCTTGATTAAGGATCTGCCGATTTTTTTCGATTCGGTTATCCTGTTTTATCTCTTCAATCGTGGTTTGTTTTTGTTCTTTGTGTTGTTCAATTTTGGTTTCTAATTCAGTTTTGGTTTGTTCAAGTTTAACCTTTCCTTTTAACGCTGGTTTTATTACTTTGGCAAGTTCTTGCGGTTTTAAAACATTATTTTCTAGGTTTTTGATAAATGATTCAATGGTATTTTTGATTTCCAGATCTGGCAGGAACATCATTAATCTGAGTTTTTTCAATGATGCTTTTTTACCAGCAGGTTGTTTTTCGTCATTGGTTTCAAATTGACTTAAGAACTTTTGTTCTTGCAAAGTGAGCCCTTCTGAACTGTAATATGTGCGGTTCATTTGACTGATTAGCGCAACTAATGGTTCGATATGCGTTGGTCTGATTTTAACATCAAGTCTGAGTGGATAAACATTGAGCTGAGCCAATCGAAACATAAAATGTATTTCGGAATATTGCGGTTTAATTAACGTTAGCTTCTGATTTTTCACCAGCCTTGAATATTTATTTAATGACACATCATTCAAATAACCATGAGCAAGAACTAGTTTTTTGCTGTAAGGGCTATTAGTTGGATTGCGTGCCGATAATTGTGTATTGACGTTTTTTAGTTGACCTTTTAATTTTTGTATTTGTTGCGTATGTTGCCTTTTTTTTCGTTGTAACTGCTTATGTTTTTCGGTGTCTTGCAACGGAATGGTTTTTCTTTCTTTTTCTAGTTTATCTAGCTCTTGCTGATTGATTTTAATTTTTTCTTCAAGTTCTTTTTGCTGTTGCGTTAAAATTTTTTGCTTTTCCTTAGTTTCATTTTTATGTTGTTCTTCTTGTAACTTGTTTGGGATCAGCGCAATATTAAGGCTTCTTGATATGACATCATTCCAACTTATTTCGGTGTCAGTATTAATATCGATAAAGTCTTTTTGTTCCAAATCGATACCGTTAATATTCAGGTGAGTAATAATGTAATAAATACTGCTCGGATTGCTAAGGAGTTCATCCCATAGCGCATTATCTTCATCTAATTTGACTTCAAAATGGCTGGCATCAATCAGTATTTGAGTAATGTCTTTAATCTGGCTTTGTATGCTTTCTTCGTTAGAAAAGTCAAATTCAGACCGCCAAAAACGTACCATATTCACGCTTTTCGGGGTGATTTTACTGTATTTTGATTGATATTCTTTATCACCAAATAACCAACGAACATAAGTAAAATAGTCCTGCGACCATTCTGTGCAATAATCTACCAGTTCTTGATAGGCGTCTGTTAATTCGTTGTTAAATATATCAATTTTTCCCTGATCAATACAACTGTCAAAATCATTTAATGCGTTTTTTTTATCCATAATTAAATCACTCAACTGCATATGTTCTGTGGTGATTGAAGGCGTGCTGTAATAATCATAAGTTTTTTTTGGTTTATTGTATTTTTCAATCGCCTCTCTTAATTTTTCGATTTCCCGATCATATGATGTGACGATTGAATTTCGGTATTGCGTCATTAACTGTAAAATCGTGCGTTTTTTAAACATGTTGGGTAGATAATATTTGAAGCGATTTTTTAATTTAGGGTTAATCATTTTTAGCATGTTTTGAGCACGGCTTTCAAAAATTTGGTTTTGTTTGTCGATATCGAAACCGGCATCGAAATCATCATCAAGTTTCATCTCTTCGTCCGGCGGTAATTCAGCTTCGTTATCAAACATACATAAATTTTTCTGACGTTGAGAGTTAAGCTCTTCGGCAATGCCGAAAAGATCCTCTAATACCACACCACACGATATAGGTTTTCTCGCTATATATAAATTGCTGGTATGCATAGCATATTTTAATTTTTCGTTTTTTAAACCGATAAATGCATGTGCTGATTCAAAATCAGTGGGAAGGTTATTGAATCGAAATTCCAATACTTTACTTTCGTGATTTTCATTCTTATCAAAACTACAACCAAAAATATCTTTAAACGGTACCGCTCGATTGCCCGTTGCTTGAGAAGGGGAATCTTTAAAATTTTTTACATCAATTTTAGTAAAACGGGATAATGCGTGGTTATCTTGTTCTTGTAAATAGTTATTAATGGTCTCTTCGTTCCATGTATGCGCAGAGTAAGCCACCCATGCATGGGTGCACCCTTTTTGCAGATGAATAAAGGATGCAGGAATAGTGTGACAGTAGTTTTTACATGCTTTTGATATCGGTCTTGGTGTAGTACCTATCAATTCGTGATAATTTTTCAGTCGCAATGCCCCGTCAATACATTCATAACTATGTAGTATTCTACTGTTTATATCTGCGCCTTGTTGTTGCATCACATAGATATAACCGTTTCGCAACGTTCGTAAAATATACCCGTAATCCTGCAATTCTTCATCTGGCATGCGTGATTTAAAATTTAATTTTTTTGCATAATTTACCAAATCTAGATAATCGGGATCCGCCTCAACCGTTTTATGCGGTTTCATTTTTATCACCGATTGACGCAATAAAAATACTGGTATTCCTGTACGACCACACGCTGGGCAGTTACCACTGGCTGCATTTTTATTTTCTATGGCAATGTTTTGTGTTCTTTTCATGTTTTAAACTCTTTAATTGTTTATTTTTTTATTTAGTTAATGAATGGACTTGGCTGTCAAAATCAATATTTGCGTTAATGATATGGTTTGAAAATGTACTAGGTGCCTGTTGTGCCTTAGGAATTTGTTTGAGCACTTGGGGATGCGTAGTAAATAGCTGCTGATAACGTAGCCCATTTAGTCCCCAAAATACGATATCAGTAACATCGGTTAACCCTAATTGATACGCCTGTTCAACATAATTAGTTGCGTCGATAATTACGTGGTTTGACAGTGGTAAATTTTTTTGATCATCAAATTTTTTGCGGTTATTCCCCCATGCATTGACTAGCGTGCAAATAACCTGTAGATTTTTTAAACGTTGACAGTATTTATTACTCCACCCGTGCTCTATTATCGATACGTCAGTGCTGGAATAGGCAATAAATTCACCATTATGAATTGACGGATAATAATAATTTTCAATTTCTAAAAGTTGCGATTTTAGCCATGCGTTGTCTGAATTCGAGCCCAGTTCATGCAAAAATTGCATCCGAAACGGTTCAAAGAATGGGTAATAATAGTTTCGTCGCAAAGTTTTAGCGATATTATTTCCAATATCAACAAGTTTTTTAGCCAGTAACGACGGTTTTAATTCAGTGACAATATAGGCACAAATATAACGTTTTGACCAAAAACATTCAGTAGAGGATTGTGTCGTGATTTTATCAATTATTGCCTGTTCTAAAAATTGATACGGTTCTGCGAGCATTACCAACGTTGGGCAAATACTTGGATCATAATCCAAATCAGTGCGTAAAACTGGTGTAAGTTTTTTTTCGCCAAAATCCTTATTTTCACCATAATTAGCAAAAAATTGCTCTTTTGATAATGAATGAAACGGATTTAATGAGATCATATTATCAACCAGTAAATAACGATATTTATTGAAACTAGCTATTTTATTTAATTCAGCAATCATTTTTTTCTCCACAGCGTTTGTTTGAAAATTCGCTAGAATTCAAATTAATTCGTTTTGTAATGCTAGACGCCCCCATTTTTTGTAGGACATTACACTTCATGTACACATTATTCGGTGTACCCAGTACAATGCCTTTTTCGCTAATTTCAATGTATGAGCCACCACAAATTAAGGTGATTTTTTTGCTGGCGGTTAATGTCATTTTGCCGTCTACACTGTCAATGTTGATATTTTGCTTGGCTGCCATATTGAGGTTGGCATTTTGGGCTTGTATGTCAATATCCCCTTGATTTGCAAAGACCTTCATCCCCAATTGGTGAGCAAATAACCCTATCGCTTCGCCCGATGTCAGTGTGATGTTTTTTAATGCCGTGATGTCAGTCTGGTTTTCAGCGGTGACACTCACGCTGTTACCGGTTGATAACTGGATGTTTTCAGGACTGGTTAACGCTATGCCTTCTTGCGCATAAGCTAATATGCCACTTTGCGCCAGTTCGGTTAAGTTTGCCTTGAGCTGGTCTTGGCTGTCAGTGTCTGCGCCGTGGGCTTCGGCTTGATTGGCAGCATTTTGTAGTGATTTGGCTATCGATAAGGCATTTTCTAGTTGCGCAATCGCATCTTGCATATCCAGTTGTTTGCCCTGCGCTTTCGGCTCGGTCTGGCTGGTTAAATATAACCCTCGATTTGCTGCAATCGCCCCCCATTCATCGGTACGAAGTTCAAACCCTTCGCCCCGTAATTCTTTTTTTTGGTTGACTAAGTGACCCAGATTAAGTTGTGTTTTGCCGTATTCGGTCGCCAGCTTGATATGCTCTTGTCCCCGCTTGTCATCCATGCGCAATTTGTTATTGGTGGGCGTGCGAATTACATTACGGTGTTTGTTTATTGTCGTGACATGGTCAGGGTGGGCACTGTCGTGCATAGCATGGGCAATATACGGGCGGTCAGGATTGCCGTCCACAAAGGCAATAGCAACTTCTGTGCCGTCAATCAGTGGAAAATGAAAGCCATAAGCGTTCCCTGCATACGGTTTTGCCAGCCTCACCCATAAACTTTCACTGCCTGCTTTCCACGTTTTCAGGTCATAGTTAAATTTCACCCGATATCGACCTTGAGTATCAATATAGCCGTAGGTGTCATTGTCCGGACTGGTCACCCGTGCCGGTAAGGTGCCCCCGATTTTTGACCATGCTATCGGTTTTGGTCGGTATGGCTTTAATACTAGATACGGGATAGCAGTAAAATGCAGCTCGTAAGCATCCGTGCGGTTGCCTTGCCCTTCCACACTTAATATTATCACCCCGTCAGCAATATCAACTAACGGACTGCCTTTAATCTGTATACGTTGCCCCGGTGTCAGGTGATAGCGGTTGCTTTTGCCACTAATCACGATTTTTTCACTGATTGCCTGTTCGTGCCGTATTCGGGCATACCATTGTCCGCTTTCTGTGATAGTATTCGGGTCGCTTGGTTCGTCGTTATTTTTATCTGCTTGTCCGTTACTGGTCAACCCTTTATAGTGCTCGCCATAACGGTAATCCGTTCCGTAGGTGGTGTCGTCTTTCGGCTGGCTGCTAACGTCACCGTGTAAATTTGCTTTCGCATCACGGTAGTTGTAATCCTGCACTTTAACCGATGATTCCACCACCCGACTATGAATCCGAATATCCCAGATACTTTCCGCTCCGCCATCCAGCGTCCCACTGGGTAACCGGTAATCAATATCGCTGACCTGCTCATAACCTTGTTCATAATCGCTTATCACCATGACATCGCAATTGTGCTCAGCATGCGTTTCAAATCGAAACCAGACACCGATATCTGCCAGCAGACGCTGGATAAAGCTTAAGTCACTTTCCTGCCATTGGGTGATAAATTCACGCACAGGGTAGCTGTTGTTTAGTTCCAGACGGTAATCGATGCCGGTAAAACCATGACTGCGTAGCACTTCTTCAACCACACTAATCACGCTTTGGTTTTGGTATATCGCATTATTGCGATTCAAGGCTAATCTTGCTAAACGAGGCGATAACACTATCTGATAATGTGCCTGCTCTTTACTGACCGATAACAAACTAAAACGGGTGATAACGCCATATATTTTGCGTAAGTCACTCTCAACAGGCAGGTCACTTAAGGAACGAATCGCCGTTGCCAGCACATTTTTAACCGCAGGATTAAAGGAAAATGACGCTTTTTGATTGAGTATATCATCGGGCGATAAGGTTTTATCAGGGCTGGTAAAGTCAATGGTGTAATGCCATGGCTGGTTGAGCTGTTCATCACCTTGTACGTGTAAAACAGAAATCGGCGAAATCAGATTATCAACCGTTAAGGTGTAGCGGTTGTGGCTTACCTCGCCCGTTAATTCATTCAGTAAACCTTCACCAAATTGATTAATCAGTGAGGTTAATTTATTCTGCATTATTCAAAACTCCCACATTTTCAAAAATCGATAAAAATTATCAAAAAATAAACAAAATTATACGTAACATTACATTTTTTTCAAAAAATTTTCAATAATATGTTTATAAATAAATCTATAATATATTCGATATGTTATGCAAAGTTTGAATGTAAAGTTAATATGTAATATAAATTAAGTCACCATACTGTAATTCAGTATTTGGCAGATAATTTAGATGTAATGAATAGTATGAACGCTTTTTTATAAAATTTTATTTTTATGGGGGTAAGGTAAAAGTCTGCGACTTTTCGAATGGACACCGCTCATCAGTCAAATTTTTACACCGTCAAAATTTCAAAATCAATTTTTTAATCTTTCAACTTGGCAAGATAAAAATATCTAATTTTGGGGGTTACTTTTTCTTTTGGGACTATGCTTGGGACTATTTATCCAGTAAGAAAAAAACAAAATCCTTTTTCAAAAATACTTTAACAAGGTATTTTCAAGTCCCGCCCACGGCACCAATTCAATAATCAGCAACATTCTTCAAAATCCTTTAAAAACACATCAAAATCAGCATAAATAAGCCTTAAAGCCTAGTTTGCTATTCTTCAAGCGTCCATAAGATATATTTAGAACCACATTATTTAGGTATACGTATCTCATAAAACTAAAAATCGTATAACGATGGCTTGTATAACTGTCCTATTAACAGTTACTCAAATCAAAACAATTAAATTATAAGATAAAGATTATTCGTTATCAGACAGCAACAATTTAGTTTTGAGTTTAATTTGGTTTGATTATTTTTATTCTTTTGCTTTTGAATAAGGTTAAGGTATAGGTTGATATAAGGCTTAATCACTTAAATTATTCTCTTTTTTTTAATTGCGATTAATATTTGTTAATACTGGTTAATTTTTCTTATTTTATCACTACACTAACAAGAAATGACTACATATTATTTTCTTTTTAAGCTATTCTATTAAGTACGCTATAACTAATTTTTTTGTTATAGCTTTTCTATTAGCCTTTAATCATTTGGCTATATTACTTAATCCAATTTACTAAACCAAACAATGGAATATATCATGAAAAAATTCATTCCTATATTATTCTTATGTAGTTTGTATGGTAGTAATAGTTATGCAGATGAAAGTCAAAATAGTTTCCAAAAACAACCTCAGTCACAAACAAATACCGATTATACTGAATATAAAGCTCATTTAGCCGATAATCTTTCTTTGTCATTTTTTGTTGATAGCCAAGAACAAAAAGCCATACCCGTGTTATTGAAAGATGGAAACAAATATCAGCCAATTAGTATCAAATACTGTATTAAAAATTCTGATGCTTGCTGGCGACAAATTATTTATCATAATTCACTTTCTCATATTAGTTACAACCTTGATAAACCCGAAAGCAGAAAGAATTTATTGATATGGAAAATAGAGTATCTCGATAATGGTCAATTAGCTGAAACCGATTTTACACAGGCGCCAAAAACAGGAGCATTACCTGATGGGGATGATGATTATGATCCGTATATCCTTTGGCAATCAGACTTGAGCAATTATTAGTTCAAAATAATGTCAGCAAATAAGTTAATATAATAAGGATTAGCAAATCGATAATTTGCTTTTTAATTATATTAACTTATATTTTTCTTTAAAAATGAAATTTAATCGGTCACCACAAATTAGAATTTTATTCTTCTAACTCAATTTGTATTGAAAACTCACGTTAATTTACTAAAAAAGCATTTCTAAAATTATCTTTTCAAATCAATAATAATGGCGATAACAAAAATAAGAAATATCCTATATGAATATCTAAATTTTCCTTAAAACTTAAGCAGTTTAAAAAATTTTATAATTAACAACTAGTTGTTAAAATTGTATTTTTATGTTAATTTGCATTATCAATTTAACAATCTTATAGTTAGACATAAGAGTTATTGGATATTTAATAAGGATATGTATGTTATCAACTATTATTATTATTCTAATTTTTATCACCGGTTGGTTATTCTTTGCCTATAATAAACTACGTGGTTTAGCCGAAAATGTTAAGCAGACACAGGCTAATATTTATGCTACGGTCAAAAAGAGACAAGATATAGCACAACGACTTTCTGATATTGCTTCGAGCTATGGGAATCACGAAAAGCTTACACACTTTACCATTACTGAAAGTGACAGCATTAGCAACGCAGCTACCCGCACATCACAGACTTCTCAGATCTTAGGTAATGTTCAAATGTTAGCTAATCGATATCCTGATTTAAAAGCCAATACAACTTACCAACAATTAATGGTTCAATTAGATGAAATTGAAAACTCCGTTCTGATACGAAGAGAAGCTTATAATGCCGCAGTACAAGTATATAATTCCACTCGCGGTAGTGTTCCTCATCTATTCTATGCTAGTAAACTAGGATTTGGTGAAGCAGCCTATTTTGAAATGGATCAAAATGGTACTGAACAACAAGCATCGTTTAAAACCGACGATGGTAAAATATTAAGAGACACAATTGGTAGAATGGCCTCAGTAGCTTCAGGAAGGGTAAAAAAAATTAAAGAAAAAACAAATAATAACTCAGAAGATAATCAGTCCAATCAACAAAATTAGTTAATCCTATTTTTACACCGACAGCCTTGTTGTTTTATCAGAATAACAAGGTAATCTTCATTTATAATAATTTTTTGTTTTTCATCACAATTAATTAAATTTTCAGCATTCTATAGTCATAGGTTTCAAAAATGAAGGTAAAGCACTCTTCTGGATATTGTTAACCCGTACCTAGTCAATTTCGATATTCTTTTTATTAAAAGCTAATTGAGGAATTTAATATCAGACAATAACCTCTTTATCGACTTTCATCAATAAAGAGGTGGTATAAATCTATCCAGTATTCCGTTATGCAAAGCCTTTTAATCCAACCACATGAACATGTTCTTGATTGTTGATTACTTTACGTACCAGTTTGTAAGTTGTACCTTTTTCTGGACTAATGTTTTCAGGTGCAGCAATAATAAGCTGCATTTCTAACCGTTCACAAAGTTCAAAGAGTGTAGCAATAGACTTGGCATCAAGTCGAGCGGCTTCGTCCAAGAATAATAAACGACATGGTGAGATGTCTTTATTACGTAAGCGTTTGGATTCTTCTTCCCAACTTTGTATAACCATTAATAGTATTGACATACCGGTACCGATTGCTTCACCGGTTGATAATGCACCACTTTCAGCACGTAACCAACCATCTGCACCCCGATTAACTTCAACGTCCATTTCTAGATAATTGCGGTAATCAAGTAATTCTTCACCAATATTTTGTGCGGTTCGTTGTCCCATATCGATATGAGGATTTAAACGTTGATAAAGTTTTGCTAACGCTTCAGAGAAGGTTATGCGGTTATTGCTGAAGAGATCTTGATGCTCGTTCTGGTCATCTGCTAATGCCGCTAACAGTGATGAGTGAGCTTCACGAATCGTGACATTTAATCGTACGCCATTCACCTGTCCAAATGCCACCGCTTGTAAACCTTGGTTAAGCATACGAATACGGTTTTGTTCACGCTGAATAGTTTTACGGATAATATTTGCTACACTTTTTGAGCTGATCGCTAACTGTTGCTCACGTGAAGTTAATTCTTCGGTCAAACGTGATAATTCAATTTCCATTTGTTCAATGGCTTCAATTGGGTCATCCGTTTTGACGATATCTTGGCGAATTCGCTCGCGAAGATGTTTATAAACGGCAATATAAAATTGAATTTTGCGTTCTGGTCGTTTTGGATCTTCGGATAGTCTTAATACATCACGTAAGTGCTCGTTGTCATTGACCGCTAAACGTAATGAACCTAACGCTTTATCCGACATTGAACGTAGTTCATCTGCACTTAAATAAGCCAGCTCACGTCGATGTAATCGTCGTTCAACACTGTTTTCTTTAACTAAACGTAATACTAAGCACCACCCTGCTTTGGCTTCAACAACTTGTTCTCTAAGCTGTTTATAATCCCGCAGTGTTTGAGCTAGTCGTTTTTGCATTTGGGTCATTTCGCTTTCACACATAATGAGCTGCTTTTCAAGCGACGTACAATGTTGACGATTACTATTCAGTTTTTGATGAATTTCATCACGACGAGCTCGAGCACGCTCTTCAGTGATCGCATCCGCTTTCACACCAATTTGATCTATTTCTTTATGCAGTTCATTAAGCATATCTCGTTTAGTTTCAAAGGCGCTTTTTAGTGAAGCTAACGTTTGATTATATTGATTATACTTATCTTGATATTGCTGCATTTGACTGCGTGCTTCAGTTCTTTGTGCTTCAACAATTTCTAATCGAGCTCGCAATTTTTCGTTTAAATCAGTATTTTCATTCAACATTCCAGCTGAATCTTCATAACTAAAGTGAGCCCGGCGTTGCATTACTTCCGTTAGTGCAAATACTTGCTGGCGAATAGTGTGTTGCTGTGCTTTAACGATGTTGTATTGTTCACGTAATGCTTCGTTTTGTTCAGGATCACTTTGTAATACAGCAACTAACGGTTCAAGCTCAGAAACGGTATGGCGATGACGGCTGACGTATTGCGCCGCATCTTGTGCTTCAGCAACCTGTTCACGCAATTCATCTACTCTATCCGCTAAATCATCATCAGCCAGTAAATGCATTTGAGCAACTAATCGGTTTACTGTCACTAATTGCTCTTTACAATTGGCAACTTGCTGTTGATTTTGTTTATCAATCGATTCTTGTGATGTTAATTGACGTTCAATTTCATTGCGTCTTGTCGCTAATTTTTGCGCTTCAGCTTCGGGATCGATATCAAAGGCAACCGATAAATATTCACCAATAAATTGACCAACATTTTGCTCAATACGTTGTAATTTTTGTAAATCAAATGAAAGGTTAGCATAACGTTCATGCAGCTCATCTCGCTCTAATGATAGTTTTTCAAGATGAATTTCACGTGCTGCTCGCCCAAATAATGGAACTTTTGGAAAACTGGAGAAGCGCCATTGGCGTTCACCTGTTTTAACCAATACAGCCTTATTCATCTCTTCACAATCAAAAACACTATCATCAAATGAGGATGGATCACCTTCAATAAAATAGATATCTTCTGGATAATCTTCTTCACTGGTGGTCAGATTTTCAAGTTGCGCTTTAACTTGCGACAAATCCGGCACCACAATTGCTTGACGTGATGGGCCATATAACGCTGAGAAGTAAGGTGCATCATCAATGGTGACATCTTCGTAAATTTCAGAAAGTAATACACCATTAAATCGCTCAGCTAATGCCGATAAACGACCATCATCAACCCCACTTGGTTGATTAAGTTGTTCAATTTGAATATCTAATTGATTTCGTTTGAACGTTATCTGATCGCGTTCTGTAACTAATGCACGTTCTTGTTCAAGTAGCTGTTGCATATGTTGCGTGACAGCTTGACTGTGGGTAAAGCTTTGTCCAGTTTGCTCTTGTAGGGCAATTAAGGCATCTTGTGCTTTTATCCACATTGGTGCTTTTTGTCGATAATCCGCTATTTTGGATTGAATTTGTTCAAGTTCTTGTCTGAATTCGATTCGTTTTTCACTTGATTCATTGGCCAATATTGCGTTTTCATCAAGTTGTATTTCAAGTTCTTGTTTTAACTCGTCAAGTTGATCATATTCAATTTGGCGACCAATACGTTTACAGAATTGGGTTAATAGTGATTCGGCTTCTTTTTGTTCAAAAAAGCGTTGTTCTAATTCATCAAGTTGGAGTTGTAAATGTTCAGCTTGTTCAGCTTGATAACATTGTGACGGCCATTGTCTTAATGCTTCTTTCGCTGCACGCCAAGCATCACTACGAACAACATCGCCAACTAATTTCACCACTAATTGATATGCCCGATCAAATTGATTTATCGCCGCATCAGAAACACTGAGTCTTTGCTCCATTTCAAGCACTTGATCAGTTATTTCTTTTTGTTTTTCTTCAAAAATCTCAAAATGATTTTCGATATTGCTTATGCCTAATTTGGGTAATTGACATAAAGATTGAGCATTTTTTAGTGCTTGCAAAGCTTGTTGATATTGAATGGCACGGGTTTGTTGTACATCAAGCGCTTGTTGATAATCTGCTAATTGCGTTTTGATTTCATCCACTTCGTGTTCGGTGTGTTCCACTTGATCTCGATAAGTTTGATACTGTTCATTTGCTTCAAGTACAACTTCATTTTGCTCTTCAAGTTTTAAATTGAGATCATCTAAATCGGCTTGATAACGGTCAATTTTTTCTTGTTGGCGTAGCGCTGTTTGCGCTAAATTAAGGTGATCATTGGCTGCTTGTAAGTCGGTTTCTAAGTCACTTTGTGCATCTTGAAACTCTTTAAGTTCTTTTGCCATTTCAACTTGGCGGAACTGGTTACTGATGAGCAAATCTTGTGTTTTGAACATATCACGACGCAAACCCAGCACCGATTCAATATGTACACGACGCTCGTTAGCATGACGCATATAATCCGCAGCCACGTAATCGGTTGATTCAGTGATAAGATGTTTAAATAGGTCTCGGTCAGATTGAGTCACCCGAATAGCTTCTAGTGTCATTCGGTTTTCACGAAGTGCCGCTTCCATATCCTGAAACGCTTTACGTACACCACTATTTTCAGGAAGTAAGTAATCACGAAGTGAGCGAGTAATCGCACTTGAAATACCACCATATAGTGACGCTTCAATCAATCGGTAATATTTACTACGATCGGATGAGGAACGTAAGCGCTTAGGTAATACACCAAAGTCAAACATAACCGAATGATAATCGGTAATTGAATTAAATTGCTTAAAGATAACGCCTTCTATTGTGTCGACTTTATCTTTTAATTCAGGCAAGGATAAAATTCTTGCTTGTTTATCATTTAAACGTTCGGTTACCAGTTCAGTTGGGCTAATGCCAACAGGTAAACCTTGTAATAGAAAAGGTTTGATGTCGACTTTTTTATCACGCCCAGCCACTTGCTGTAATCGAACACCGCATATAATTCGCTGATTACGTGAATTAATGACATCAAGCATGGAATAACAAACGCCAGGTTTTAATTTACCATGTAAACCTTTATCACGTGATCCTGATGTCGCACCAGCTTCAGTAGTATTTCGAAAGTGTAATAATGTTAAATCAGGAATTAATGCGGTCACAAATGCCGCCATGGTTGTGGATTTACCTGCCCCATTCCCGCCTGAAAGCGTGGTGACAAGTTGATCTAATTCAAATGTTCTGGCAAAAAAACCATTCCAGTTTATTAGGGTTAATGAGTGAAACTTACCGTGTCCAATCATAATTATTCAATCTCCTCATTAACATCTTCTTCTTGTTCTTCGTTATTATCATCGTCTAGGATAAGCGATGACTCGATTTTGATTGCTTCACCGTCTCGAATTAAACGTAATTGTGCTTCTTGTGCATCATCACTACTGCGCACATCGGCCCCAAAACGGAAGATAGATTCGTTGATACGAAAACGGCTACTGTCATTACCCACAATAAAAAATATCATGCCTAAACGACGTAATCGATTAAGTGCCGTTTTGACTTTATCAAATAGCTTTTGCCGATCCAAATCTGATCCAGTCGACCGTTGATTAACTAATTTAAGTAATTTACTTTCATCCGCTAACGAAACAAGTTCATCAAAAAGTTCTTGTAAGGTAAAAATACCTTCATGCGCTAGCCGTTCAGGACTTAAATATAAATAACAAAGGACTTTCCCGACTAACATATCAAGTTCAGATAACACCGAACGGGGGATTAATGTTGTTGAACGAGGACGAAGGTAGAAAAAGCCTTCTGGTGCACGAATTAATTCGACGTTATAACGTTGATAGAATTGTTCCAGTTCAAGTTGAAAATCCATTAAAAAGGCATGATTATCCAGTTCATCTATACCGATATGGCGTCCGGAACGCAATAAACTATCAAGCTCAGGAAAAAGGGGATTGGCAATTGCCTGTGCTAATTTAACGGGCATATATTTATCGATAGATGCTTGGGAACTTGCCGCAATGCGACCCATAACTTCATCAAGATGATGAGCTGTTTGTTCTAATTCTAAATCTTTAGTATCTGTTGATGACATGTGCTTGTACCTTAGCTCCATAATCGTTAATAGGTTTCCATTCGGCTGGGATACCGAGTAAATCATTTTCGGCAATCCCTAAACGAATAGCCTGATCGATAAATAATCTTGCAATATCAAAATGTTGTTCCCGTGGGAACTGTGCTAGATAACTATGAATAGCAATACTCATATCCAGTGGTTTATTTTCTTGTTTGAAGACCAATAAATTTTGTTCGATATGGGCAATAATGTGTTCTTGAATCTCTTCAATCATCTCAAATTCAAGTTCTGACGGTAATTCACCCGTTACTTCTGCTTCGTGTAGTGCAAGTTCTTCATCACGCATATCAAGTAGGCGATCAGCATTGGCAAAAATAAGTGACCAAGGTAAATCGAAATAGCCTTGTATTGATTTACGTAATCGCTGTGAAAAGACTCTATTTTTATCTAAATCAATAGCGGTACGGATAAATTTATGAACATGGCGATCATAACCAATCCAAAGATCAATCGCCTTTTGTCCCCAGCCAATAATGCGATCAAGTTTGCCTTGTAAATCCATAACCACATTATTGATTTTATCGAGATCAGGATTATCCAAGGTTGCATCTTGAATCAAGAGCAGACTTGCTTGGAGTTTATCGCCTGCAGCGGCGAGTGTATCTTGCAATTCTCTTAATGTTTGTGACGTTTCAGTGAGTAGACCTTCACAACTACTAATTGCTGCTTGCCAATCTTGGCTTAATAATGCCGAAATATTTTGTTTTACATCCGCTTGTTGCTCATCCATTACCCGTTGGGTAATATCAATACTATCAAAAATCTCTGCAACGGAGTATTTCAAGGGTGCAAAAACGTTACGATGCCAGTGAAGATCATCACCACCTTCTAGTGCTGCATCAGCCGCACGTTTTAGCTCTTGAGCAACAATAGAAAGCTGAATTGATAAACGTAACGTAGAAAATTCTCGTTGACGAATATAGTAATCCGAAATGCCAATTCCCAAAGGCGTCAAACGATAAATTGAATAACCATCAGTCATTTCGCTAGCAAAACGCGTAATTAATCGCTGGCGTACTAAATCATTAATGGCATTATTTGCTCGAACAGCAATGGTATCTTCACTCTGTTCAAAAATTTGTGATACATGCCTGAAAGCATCAATTAATTCAGATTCAGTCATTTCACCATCAAAGCGTTCGCTATTTAAGACGGCTATCGCCAATAAAAAAGCAAGCCGTTCAACTGGCAAATTAATTGAAAAATCATTTTTTTTTGCCCAAGAGACCAGTTCTGGCACTGATTGGGAAAAATCCATCATAGTGGTTCCTTAATAATAGATGCTCAATTGTTGAATGCGCCCTAAATATAAATGAGTAAGACAATATATTGCGTTAAGGACAAAATACTTTTGATTATATAACAAATTGTAATAGTTAAAAATAGCAAGTTTAAGATTTGTTATTCATAATATGTTTTTATATATCAAAAAAATAAAAACACAATTTGGTTATTTATATTCAAGAATTGTAATGCAATTATTTTATTACTAAAGCGATCAAAAACGAACAAAACATATTTTATATTTAATTATCATATTAAACATTTTTTGATGATCAATAATTACACAAATAGCATTGACTTTTTTTATATCGATATGATAATGATTATCATTTTCATAAAATATAAGGATTTTTATCGTGCGTAAATTATTTGTACTCATCTTATCAGGAAGTGTTACTTGTATGATATCACAATCGCTTTCTGCTCATGGTATTTGGATCGCTAATCGGGTTGATCAAAAGCAAATCGTTTTAGGTGAAGGCCCGTTAGATAATGGTTATCAAACGGAATATGTAAAAAAGATTCATGCTTATAATGGTAATTGGACTTCTTTACCGATTAATCAAAAAAAACATCAAAATTATGTGACCGTTGAACCGACAGAAAATACCGCTGTTGTAACGGTTAGTTTTGATTATGGTTATTGGACTAAAAATGCACAGGGTAAATATGTTAATCTTCCGATGAATAAAGTAGAAGGAGCGAGTAAAGGAACCCATGCCATTAAATACAGTGTCAATTATTTATCATCCGTCAACACACCTAAACGGGTTGAAGATATTCCGTTACAAATAGTACCAGCAGTTGATCCAACCCAATTAAAACGCGGTGATAATTTACTTGTAACAGTCTATAAAGATAATCAGCCATTAACAAATACTGCTGTTATTATCGATGTCGTTAATAATTTAGATAAAACGGTTATAACTGATGATAAAGGTCAAGCGACCATTACTATTCCTAATCAAGGCTTAAACGTAGTAGGTGTCGAAATAGGTTTTCCCCTAAAAGATAGCCAACTTGCGACTCAAGAAAAATTTTTTACAACATTAGTTTTTACACTCATGCCAGAAGAAGATTAATTTAAACAATAAAAACGGGATTAAAAAATCCCGTTTTTATCTTGATTTTATACTTCAGCTTCGACAGGTCGAGGAATAAAGAAACTACAAACTAAGGCTAAAATTGTAATGATTAATCCTAATAACATTCCATTAAAATAACCCTTAACGGTATAACCACTTATCATTTGTACAGCAGGCAATAAAGCAAAACTTAATCCTGCACCTAAATTAAAAGCCCCTGCATTCATGCCTGGCAGAAAACCTAAGTTTTCTTTAGGCGATAAGACTATACCAAGACCATTTAAAATGATATTCGCCATTCCTGCATAAAAAATACCTAATGCAATAACACCAATAATTAATATCGGTAGTGAATCAATCCCGTAGAACATGATCATTAATTGACTAATGACACATCCTATTAAACCTAATTTAAGTACCTTATTGTAACCTAAACTTGGCGCCAAACGTCCAGAAAATGGCCCTATCAACCACCCAATTAAGGCATAAGGTGTTAATAAAATAAGTGAAGCCCAATCAGCTTCTAAACCAAATCCGATTTCAGTATTTTGCGCTAATGACATCACTAACCCATTAACGACGGCAAAAATCCCTGTCATAGTTAATAGTGTGGTTAACAATATTGCCCAAGTTGCTCTGGTTTTTAAATGTACTATCGTTACTAATGGTTGTTTACTGGTTTTTTCTGTTTTCCAAAATAGAATAAAACAGATACCAGCAAAAATAGTTAATCCTATGACTTTAAACCAGTTGGCAAGGGCTAAATTCCCTGCTTCATTTAGCGCTAGTAACAATGCAGCAACGGTAAGCACAATGAACAGCACACCTAACCAATCCATTTTGGTTCCTTCAGAAGGTTTAGACTCAGGTGCATAACGATGAACAAAATAGGTGGATAGCGCTGCGGCAATCGCAATGACCCAAAACACCGAACGAAAACCGCAATAAGTTGCAAGCAGACCGCCGGCAATTGCATCTATGCCAGCAATACCGCCATTTACAGCGGTCACAATGCCCATTAACATGCCATATTTTTTGACATCTTTAACTTCATGACTGAGCATCAGTAAACAAAGTGGAACGACTGGCCCTGATACACCTTGAATAATTCGCGCAATATATAATACAACGATATTCGGGGCAACCGCTGCAAGCACCGTACCTAATGTCATAATAAACAACATAATCGTTAAGACTTTTTTACGACCTTTTATATCACTTAAACGGGGTAAAAATAATGAAAACAGTGCAGCAGAGGTAAAAAAAGCGGTTTGGGATAATCCGACTTGAGCGTCGTTAGAACCTAATTCTTTAGCAATAGTGACTAATACTGGGCTTAACATACTCGCATTGAGTTGAAATGCTACACAAGCAGCAAGCAATGCAAACATTAATGTTAGCATACTATTTTTTTTCTGGCTTAATTCGGCCATATTTTACCTCGTTAATACTTATTATTGGACAATACTTGGTTTTACCATAACCTCAACAGCAAATTACAGGGCTATTAATTGTTACGTATAAATCAAAACAACACTGTTTTGTGTTTATAAGACTGACACTAAAAATCCCAACGATTTAATATCAATTGGGATAGGTTAACGTTTTATCTCGCCAGCATTATTTACCGATTTTTCCATAAATCTTTTTAATTGAACTATTTTGATTGAATGTTCTGATAAATTCCAAGTTTTATACGATGAATCACAAGCCAACTAAACCTGTTTTCTTTCTAATAAATGCAAAGCTATCAGTAGAAGGAATGATCAATTTTAGGTAAACTAACACATCTATTTCTTCCTTAATTAGTTCACTATCAAAAAGATTTAATCACATTGGTTGCAGGGTAAATATTTTAATTTTAATTCACAGATTTAAAATCCAATTATTATTAAATTTAATATTAATATTTCGATAATAAAAAATAAATTCCCTACTCGCACCGTCGCTAATTTATGCTAAAATCGAGAAACATTTACAAGCTCACTTAACATAAGGACGTAACGCAATGCATATCGGTATACCTAAAGAACGGTTAGCCAATGAAGCAAGAGTTGCTGCTACACCACAAACTGTTGGACAACTGTTAAAACTTGGTTTTACAGTTTCAGTTGAACAAGGTGCTGGACATGCTGCTCATTTCGAAGACCAAGCTTTCATTGATGCTGGAGCCACAATTCAAAATACTCAAGATATTTGGCAAAATGACTTAATTCTTAAATTTCACGCACCAACTGATGAAGAAATCGCGTTGATGAAAGAAGGATCAACTCTCATTAGCTATATTTATCCTGCTCAGCATAAAGAGTTATTGGAAAAACTTGCTGCCAAAAATATAACAGTCATGGCAATGGATTGTGTGCCACGTATTTCACGAGCACAATCACTTGATGCATTAAGTTCAATGTCTAACATCGCTGGTTATCGTTCAGTTATTGAAGCGGCAAATCAATTTGGTCGTTTTTTTACCGGTCAAGTTACCGCTGCAGGTAAAGTCCCACCAGCAAAAGTTTTAGTCATTGGTGCCGGTGTTGCCGGTCTTGCTGCAATCGGTGCAGCGGTGAGTTTAGGTGCAATTGTTCGGGCATTTGATACTCGCCCTGAAGTTGCCGAACAAATTAATAGTATGGGCGCTGATTTTTTAGAATTAGATTTTGAAGAAGAAGCCGGTTCAGGCGACGGCTATGCAAAACAAATGTCAGCAGCTTTTATTGAAGCTGAAATGGCTTTATTTGCTGAACAAGCCAAAGATGTGGATATCATCATCACAACCGCTCTTATCCCCGGTAAACCTGCGCCGAAGTTGATTTCTAAAGAAATGGTAGAGTCAATGAAACCAGGTAGTGTGATTGTAGATTTAGCGGCACTAACAGGTGGTAACTGCGAATTAACCAAACCAGGTAAAGTTTTTGAAACCAATAATAACGTTAAAATCGTTGGTTATACTGATTTAGCTAATCGTATGCCTGCACAAGCCTCACAGCTTTATGGTACGAATATTGTTAATTTGCTAAAACTGCTCGCTAAAGAGAAAGACGGCAATATTGATATCAACTTTAATGATGTTGTTATTCGTGGTGTGACAGTGGTTAAAGATAAAGAAATCACTTGGCCTGCACCACCAATACAAGTGTCGGCTCAACCGCAACAAAAAGCGACAACGCCTGTTGTAAAACCCGAACCGAAACAAATGGCACCACAAAAAAAATTTGGAATTCTGGCTCTGTTAATCATCGCCTATTTTTGGATTGCTAATTCAGTTCCAGAAAGCTTTTTAGGGCATTTTACTGTTTTTGCCTTATCCTGTGTTGTGGGTTATTACGTTGTTTGGAATGTCACCCACTCTTTACATACACCACTTATGTCTGTAACAAATGCGATTTCAGGCATTATTTTAGTCGGTGCCATATTGCAAATTGGTGATGATAATGGTTTAACGACTGCCATTGCCTTTGTAGCTATTTTGATTGCTAGCATCAATATTTTTGGTGGATTCTTTGTTACTCAAAGAATGCTAAAAATGTTCCAACGTGGCAAATAGAGGGGAGTATCAATAATGTTCAGTAATGGAATTATTCAAGCAGCCTATGTGATTGCTGCATTACTTTTTATATTTAGTCTACGTGGACTTTCAAATCAAGAGACAGCTAAATCTGGCAATATTTACGGTATGATCGGCATGGCTATTGCACTTATTGCTGCCGTTGCAAGTATTAAAGGTGGATTGCATTGGATCATTATTGCCATGATTCTGGGCGCTGCTATTGGTTTATACCTAGCCAAAAAAGTCGAAATGACGCAAATGCCTGAACTGGTGGCATTACTTCATAGCTTTGTTGGGATGGCAGCAGTACTTGTTGGTTTAAATAGCTTTTTAGATTTAAATAGTGCAATACTGATATACCATAGTAGTGAAATGACCGTTCATTTAGTCGAGATTTTTGTCGGTGTCTTTATTGGTGCAGTAACATTCTCAGGTTCTATTGTCGCATTTGGCAAACTTAATGGACGCATTAGCTCAAAACCATTATCTATTCCAAATAAACATTATTGGAATTTAGCTGCGATAGTTGTTTCAATCATTTTAATGTTTACGTTCATTGAGCTAAAAACAGGCGCTGGCGCACTGCTCTGCTTACTTGCCATGACCATTATTGCATTTGTATTTGGCTTCCACCTTGTTGCATCTATTGGTGGTGCAGATATGCCTGTGGTTATTTCGATGTTAAACTCGTATTCAGGTTGGGCTGCCGCCGCTGCCGGATTTATGCTAAGTAATGATTTATTAATTGTTACTGGTGCATTAGTCGGTTCTTCAGGCGCCATTCTTTCTTATATTATGTGTAAAGCAATGAATCGCTCTTTCATTAGCGTTATTGCAGGCGGTTTTGGTACTGACGGTAGCTCAGCTAACACTACTGATGAAGAACAAGGTGAATATCGTGAAATGCAACCTGCTGAAGTTGCACAAACGTTAAAAGAAGCGCGTTCTGTCATTATTGTACCGGGTTATGGTATGGCAGTTGCGCAAGCACAAGGCGCTGTCAGTAATATTACAGAAAAACTACGTGGTATGGGAATTGAAGTAAGATTCGGGATTCACCCCGTTGCAGGACGTTTACCAGGTCACATGAATGTATTATTAGCAGAAGCTAAAGTCCCTTATGATATCGTACTAGAAATGGACGAAATCAATGATGATTTTCCTGATACAGATGTTGTTTGGGTCATTGGTGCAAATGATACGGTTAACCCTGCGGCAGAAGAAGATCCAAATAGCCCTATCGCAGGCATGCCTGTACTTGAAGTTTGGAAAGCGAAAACGGTGATTATTTCTAAACGTTCAATGAATACGGGTTATGCAGGCGTACAAAACCCACTATTTTTTAAAGAAAATAGCTATATGTTATTTGGCGATGCGAAAGATAGTGTTGAAAAAGTATTACAGAATCTGTAATGGTTATTGATTAAATCATTTTATTTAACTGCGGTTTAAACCGCAGTTTTTTTATAACCAAATTATAGGTTTTATTAAATAAAAAAATTAAATTAGCGATTTTCGAGTTTAATTTGTTCTTTATGATAAAGATAATAGGCGCCACGTGAAACCATACGAAGTTGAAATATCAGATCTTCGATGAGTTCCTGACGTTGAACGATATCAAAATCAATTGCTTCCGCACCCGCATTAAATGCAATGGTTACCATTGCCTCTGCTTGAGCTTCATTATAGTAATGGGGCATGTTATTGGCATTATCAAGATAATCAACCAGTTCAACAATAAAATGTTGTATTTCGCGAGCGATAGCGGAGCGAAAAGCTGATGAGGTTCCGGCTTTTTCACGTAATAGTAATAAAAAAACTTTCGGATTTTTATCAATAAACTCAATGAAGGTTGTAACAGAGGTGCGTAAGACACTGCCTCCTTTCTCAATACGTTTTCGAGCTTGACGTAATAATTGACGAAGTGTTAGACCACTTTCGTCAACCATTGCTAAACCTAACTCATCCATATCTCGAAAATGACGGTAAAAAGAGGTCGCTGCAATACCTGCTTCACGTGCAACTTCACGCAAACTTAAACTTGCAAAACCTTGCTCTGCGTTAAGTTGATTAAATGCTGCATCGATTAAGCTACGGCGTGTTTTTTCTTTTTGTTTTGCACGCACGCCACCTGATTTGCTATTTTTCATTTTTATTTTTAATAACTTTAAATAAATTGATTCGTTCTAAAATAATTATTTCGCCACGTTAAGTAATTTTTCTTTTTCAGCAAATACTTTTGGCATATGATCACGAATTGTTTTAGCAATGGTTTCATAACGAGACCGTAATGGTGAACCTGGTCGATAAATCAGCTCAATACTTCGTGAAGGAACAGGATCAGTACAAGGGATATAACAAATATTATCACGAGTTCGCTCGTTTGGCGCGGCTAACTCAGGAAATAAAGTAATTCCACGACCGGCTGAAATCATACTGCGTAAAGTCTCAAGACTTGTTGCTTTAAATTGCTTGTCTTCGTCGATTCCAACTTGGAAACAATAACCCATAGCGTGTTCACGTAGACAGTGTCCGTCTTCTAACATGAGGAATTTTTGCCCTTTCAAATCTGAAAGCTTGATGGTTTTTTGATTAGCTAAATCGCTATTTGTAGGTACAGCTAAGAACATTGGTTCATCAAATAAAGGTAATTCAATAAATTGTGCTGTCTCTTTAACTTGAGCAACAATCGCACAATCAAGTTTACCACTTTCAAGTTGTGCAACAATATTGGCCGTTTGAGCTTCGTGCAAATAAAGTTCTAATTGAGGGAAAGATTCATGTAAAACCGTGATGACATGAGGCAATAAATAAGGTGCAATGGTGGGAATTAATCCAATATGCATTGGCCCTGACATCTCTTCACCTTGGCGGCTTGCCATCTCTTTCAAAATTTGGATATTACGTAATATCTCTTTGGCTTGTTCTACAAGCATCATGCCAGTTTGAGTAAATAAAACCTTGCGACTAGTGCGTTCTAACAACATTACGCCAAGTTCATCTTCCAATTTTCTGATCTGTCCACTTAAGGTTGGTTGACTTACATTACAAGCATCAGCTGCTTTACGAAAATGCCGGAATTCAGCTAAAGAAACAAAATATTCTAAATCACGAATATTCATAATGCCCCCGATAAGTTATCAGTTAATAGTATATACTCAAGTGATTTTGGGAACTTAATTGCAGTATAAAAATTAACGGTAAAAATGTCTTGTAATCATGTTTTAACGTTGTGTCTGTTGCTGGAAATTATTGTTTCCCTACAATTAACTCAAAAAAATTCAAGTATAAGTTTAAATAATTATAATCAGTTCCATGATATTACATAGATACAAACGAAATTAAATAAGTCGTTTTGATTGAACGATATTACTATATTGTACTATATAAATAAATGTTATTTTTGATAATTGTATTTAAAAAAATCAGATAGAAAAATCATTGACTGTTTTACGACGACTTATTCAAGGAGTTTAATGATTACTTAATAGTTATTGGTTTGAGCCGTGGAAAGTTAAATTCAATTAGGCTATAATTCGGCATTATATTTGGTTTACAATTTATAACAAATTTTGAGGTGCGCTATTTTTAAACAAGTTTCCCGCTTTTATCGTAAAATGTTTTGCCATGATAAACACCCTGAATCACATTATGTGTCCATTCCTCGTAATGAACATAATATCTCTCGCAAAGAGATAAGTGAAAATGCGCTTAAAGTACTTCATCGATTAAATAAACAAGGGTATGAGGCTTATTTAGTTGGAGGGTGTATTCGGGATCTTCTTTTAGGCAAAAAGCCAAAAGACTTCGATATTACAACCAATGCGACACCAGAACAAATACAAAAGATTTTCCGTAATTGCCGTTTAGTTGGAAGACGTTTTAGACTTGCCCATATTATGTTTGGTAAAGAAATTATTGAAGTGGCAACTTTCCGTGGTGAACATGATAATCAATTGGATCAAACCAATATGTCTAGACGTTCGCAATCCGGAATGTTATTACGCGATAATGTGTACGGAACCATAGAGCAAGATGCTATCCGTCGGGATTTCACCATAAATGCACTGTATTACAGTTTAAAAGACTTTAGCTTACGTGATTATTGTGGCGGTATTACAGATTTACAAAAAGGTCTAATTCGCTTAATCGGCGATCCTCAAGTACGCTACCGAGAAGATCCGGTCAGGATGTTAAGAACGGTACGCTTTGCCGCTAAATTGGATATGGAAATTGAAGCACAAACAGCAAAACCCATTAAGCACCTAGCACCATTATTGAAAAATATTCCAGCTGCTCGACTTTTTGATGAGTCGCTCAAACTTTTACAAACGGGAAATGGTTACGCAACTTATAAATTATTAAAAGAATATCATCTTTTTGAACAACTTTTTCCAGCTATTAACCGATTGTTCACAAATAATCAAAATAGCTTTTTAGAAAAAATCATTGAGCAAGTTCTTAAAAATACCGATTATCGCATTGCTAATAATAAAAGGGTTAATCCGGCATTTTTGTTTGCTGCATTTTTTTGGTACCCAATTATTGAGCAAACACAATTAACTTGTATTGAAGGTGGTTTGCAATTTCACGACGCTTTTTCTGTTGCTATCAACGATGTTCTTGCTGAACAATGTAAAGTGCTTGCCATCCCTCGACGGTTAACCTCTATTATGGGCGATATATGGCGTTTACAGCTACGCATGAAGAAAAGAGAAGGCAAACGAGCATTTGCAATTTTAGAAAATCCTAAGTTTCGTGCTGCTTATGATCTTCTTGAAATGCGAGCATCAATTGAAAAAGGCGAATTACTTGAACTGGCTAAATGGTGGGATGAATTTCAATTTACATCGCCTGAAAAACGAGTAATCATGGTCAAACAACTCAATAAAACATTTAAACGCAAAGGAAAACGTTAATTTTTCATTCGCACTTTTATAAATAACCGTTATAATGTGTTAATTATAAAAAACATAATTAATTTTAATCATTGATGAAAAAATTAACGCCATCACTAATCACATTAACCATAGTTTTTTCCTTATATAACAATGTTTGTTATGCTATTGCTTTGCCAAAATCTGATAGCAATAACGCTCAATGTCTAAATAATGTGCCTAGATTTGATCGACCATTAGTCAATGGTAATATCAATACATTACCGGTTAATGCTGAATCAAACGAATTTGAAGCTAACTATCCAAATACAGCCACTTACAAGGGTAATGTATCAATTGAACAAGGCAATCGGGTTATAAAAGCCGATAAAGTGACAATAAACTCACAAAATAATACCCAAACCGTCACCCTCGATGGCAGTATCAATTATCAAGATAATTTAATTCAAATGAAAGGCGATCATGCATCGATGAATCTTAATAATAACGATACTGCAATAACATCAAGTAAATACCATTTGGTAAATCGCCTTGGTCGTGGTCAAGCCGATGAAATCAAACTTGAGAATAATCGTTATGTGATCTTGAAAAATGGTAGTTTTACGTCTTGTCCTGTTGATAACAATACTTGGAGTATCAAGGGTACAACCGTAATTCATGACAACAAAGAAGAATTGCTTGAAGTTTGGAATGCGGTTTTTCGAGTGGGAAAAGTACCTGTTTTATATTCACCTTATTTACAATTACCTACCGGAAATAAACGACGTTCAGGGTTATTAATGCCGAATCTTAGCTTTAATAACAAAGATGGCGTTGATTTTTCGCTACCTATTTATTGGAATATTGCACCTAACTATGATGCAACTTTTCAACCAAGAATCCTAGTAAAAAGAGGATTTCAATTAAAAACTGAGTTCCGTTATCTTAACGAACTTGGTGCTGGTACGCTTGCCTTTGATTGGCTACAACATGATAGTCAATATAATAAAGACCGTGATAATAAAGCCAATGGTATTAATTATGATGATAATCGTCAACGCTGGTTATTCTATTGGAAAAACGATGAACTGATTAATTACAATTGGCGACTAAAAATTAATGCTACACGTGTCAGTGATAACCAATATCTTTCGGATTTAGATTCCGATTATGTTTCATCAACGGCGGGTTACCTTTCTCAGCTTTATCAGTTGGGTTATAACGACGAAAATTGGGACATTACATTAAGCCAATTAAACTTTCAGACTTTCCGTACTAATTTAAAAGATAATCTTTATCAAACTCAACCTCAGTTAGATATTACCTATTACAATTATGATTTCGGGCCATTTAAATTTAAAAACTATGCGCAAATCAGTCATTTTGTAAGTAAAGGAAAAAATGAACCTAAAACTTGGCGTACTCACATCGAACCAACATTAAACTATACGTTAACTAATTCTTGGTCTTCGATATCAACTGAAGCTGGTTTTATGGCCACTTATTACAATCAAGATTTACCAAGTAATAGTAACCGTTTCAAAAATCTTGATAAAAATGTCAGTCGATTTATACCCAAAATATCGGTTGATGGTAAAATTATTTTTGAACGAGATACAACCCTCATTGAAGGCTATACCCAAACATTAGAGCCACGTGTAAAATACATTTATATACCTTATAAGAAACAATCGAATATATTAAATTATGATTCGACCTTACTCCAATCAGACTATATCGGATTATTTAGGGATCAACCTTATAGTGGTCTAGACCGAATTCCATCTACTAATAAAATTTCAACCGGTATAACAACACGTTTCTATGATATAAATAAAGTTGAACGATTCAATTTTTCGATTGGGCAAACCACGTATTTTACTAAATCAAGAACCAGTGAAAACAATACCAAATTGGATAGAAATTCTGATACGGGTAGTATAACTTGGGCAGCAGACAACTTTTGGCAAATTTCAGATGAAATTGTATTTAGAGGTGGGGTGCAATATGATACTCGCCTTGATGCAATATCATTAGCCAACAGTATTTTTGAATATCGTCCTTCGAATAATAAATTAATTCAATTATCATACCGTTATGCAAATCATAAATACATCGATACGGTTGATTTAAACTCGATTTATAATAACTATAAGCAAAATATTTCTCAAACTGGTATTATGACTACTTGGCCACTATCTGAAACAGTTTCAGCAGTTGGATCGTATTATCATGATGTCAAAAAAGGACAAATGGTCGATGGGTTCGTTGGATTACATTACAGCGACTGTTGTTGGGGGATGACAGTGCAATATGGACGAAAACTAACTGATTGGAATATCGATACGCATAAAAGTAAATATGAAAATAAATTGTCTTTAAACTTTGAATTACAAGGATTTGGACGCCGAAGTGACGCAAAAGCAAAAATGTTAAATTACGGCAAACTTCCTTATGTCTCAGCGTTTGAATAAATTGTTCAAAAAAACATAATCAATTAATTTATTACTATAGCAATGACACTATAGCAAAAAAATGAGTTAAAAATATGAAATTATTAAAACTAATTATTGCGTTAAATTTAAGTTTAAGTATTGGTTTGCTTAATCCTTTAGCAGCAAATGCTGCGCCACGCGTTATTGAGCAGGTTGCTGCTGTTGTAAATAATAACGTCATTTTAGAAAGTGATGTTCAAGAAATGCTTAAAACCATTAAAGCAAGCACAAATCCTAACAATTTACCGAATGACAAAATACTTCGTCAACAAATCATTGATCGTTTAATTGTTGAAAACTTAATATTACAAAAAGCAGCTAAAGCTAAAATTACAGTTAGTGATGATGAAGTAACCAAAGCAATAGCTCAAATTGCAAGTGAAAATGGCATGACCGTCAATCAATTACGCAGTAAGTTATCAACGATGGGAATTAGTTATTCAGCTTATCGTGAACGTATTCATAACGATATGCTAATTGATCAAACCCGTATGAATGAAGTTAGACATCGTATCAATATTTCTGACAAAGAAGTGGAAAATCTATCAAAAAGTTTGACCAAACAACTCACGAATAATTTAAGCGTAAAGATTAGTCACATTTTAATTGCTATTCCTGAGAAAGCGTCTAAACAACAAGTTGATGTTGCAACCGAAAAAGCACGGGATGTAATCAATCGAGCTAAAAAAGGCGAAAATTTTGCTAAACTGGCTGCCTCATATTCAAACGATGATCTTGCCTTAAAAGGCGGTAACATGGGGTGGCGTAAACTCAACGAGCTACCAACGATATTTGAAGAACGTTTAATTCGTGCACCTAAGGACAGCATCATAGGACCAATTCGTTCTGGGGTAGGATTACATATTTTAAAAGTTGATGATACTCGCACTGAAAAACCAAAAGCAATTACTGTTCAAGAAGTGGATGCTCGTCATATTTTGATTAAAACAAATGTCCTTGTTACAGACCAAATAGCTAAACAGAAATTAACAGACATTCGAAAAGCAATCGTGAGTGGTGCTACCACTTTTGAAGCAGCAGCGAAAGCGTATTCTGAAGATCCCGGTTCAGCCGATAACGGCGGTAATTTAGGTTGGAGTATGCCAGAACGTTATGATACCGGCTTTAAAAATGGATTACTTAAACTTAAAAAAGGTGAAATCAGTCAGCCTGTTCAATCTGCTTATGGTTGGCATTTAATTCAGCTACTAGATACCAGAAAGGCAGACAAAACCGAATCAGCAAAACAAGATCATGCTTATCGACTTATATTTAATCGTAAATTTGCTGAAGAATCTCAAATCTGGATTCAAGAGTTAAAAGGTGACGCATATATCAAAATCAAAGGTGTAGATGATAATGAATAATCGAGTTCACCAAGGACATTTTGCCCGTAAACGTTTTGGGCAAAACTTTTTACATGATGATTATATTATTGAAAGTATTGTTGCCGCAATTCAACCTAATAAAGATCAGGCACTTGTTGAAATTGGGCCTGGTCTTGCAGCACTAACTATACCCGTGAGTAAACTTGTCGATCACCTTACTGTCATAGAAATTGACCGTGATTTGGCGGAAAGACTAAAACAAAATCCTTTATTAACTGACAAGTTGACCGTAATCGAACAAGATGCACTTAATTATGACTTTAATATACTTGCAACTGAATTAGGTAAACCATTACGCGTGTTTGGTAATTTACCTTATAATATTTCCACACCTTTAATGTTTCACCTTTTTGAATTTGCAAATATCATCACTGATATGCATTTTATGCTACAAAAAGAGGTGGTTACACGCTTGGTCGCAGCGCCGAATAGCAAAGATTATGGTAGATTGAGTGTTATGGCACAATACTATTGCCAAATCATTCCCGTTTTAGAAGTTCCTCCGAGTGCTTTTAAACCTGCGCCTAAAGTTGATTCGGCGGTAGTTAAATTAATCCCTTATAAGCAAAAACCTTACTTAGTTAATGATGTTAAGATACTTTCCCGATTAACTACTGAAGCCTTTAATCAAAGGCGTAAAACGATTCGTAATAGCTTATCCAATATGTTCTCTGTAGAACAACTCATTGAATTAGATATTGATCCAACGCTACGAGCTGAAAATTTAACTGTGCAGCAATATTGCCAGCTTGCCAACGCATGGAAATGATGTGATGGCAAACTTACTTATCGGTGATATTCATGGTTGTTATGATGAGTTTATGCGATTGCTTGAAAAAGCTGGATTTTCCTCAACCGATACGTTATGGCTAACAGGTGATCTTGTAGCAAGAGGCCCTAAATCATTAGAAGTTTTAAGATTTGTCAAAACGAATACCAGCCAAATTCGGCTGGTATTAGGTAATCATGATCTTCATTTGTTATCAGTTTATGCTAATGTTACGCCGCCTAAAAAGAAAGATAATCTTGAAGAGGTGATCAATGCACCAGACTATGATGAATTGATGAATTGGTTACGTAAACAGCCTTTAGTTCAAATTGATGAAAAGTTAAAAATCATTATGACCCATGCAGGTGTCTCACCGCAGTGGGATATGGAAACATTAAAAAAATGTGCTGATGATCTCAATAAAATATTATCTAGTGATTCTTATCCCCTCTTTCTTGACAAAATGTATGGAAACTTTCCGGATGAATGGTCATCTGAATTACAAGGTTTTGATCGTCTACGTTATGCTACCAATGCGTTAACACGTATGCGATTTTGTTATGATGATGGTCGACTTGATTTTTATTATAAAAAACCACCTGAGCAAGCGCCAACCAAACTTAAACCCTGGTTTTTAATTCCTAGCCAAATACCGCCTGAATATAGTATCGTTTTTGGACATTGGGCGGCACTGAATGGTAAAGGTACGCCGGAAAATATTTTTGCACTTGATACGGGATGTTGTTGGGGTGGAAAATTAACTTGTTTAAGATTTGAAGATAAGAAGTATTTTAAGAAAAGAAATATTGAAGCTAAAAAATTAGATAAATCATTATGAAAGGGTCATTTACTATGTCTGTTTTATCCGTCATTAAATCCATATGGAAAGTTATCAATTTCCTAAGAGAGCTTTTTTTTAACATTATATTCTTGATTGCCATATTACTCATTTCAAGTTTTATTGCATTATTTAAAGAATCACAAAGTTTAGACGACGTTCCACAAAATGGCACATTAGTTTTAGATCTTGAAGGTGTTATTGTTGATAGCACACTTTATAATGATGATATTTATCATTTACAAAACAAGATATATGGAAAACGAGTAAATCTTGCTCGAGAAAACAGTTTATTTGAATTAACACAAAAGATAGATCAAGCTGCCGCAGATCCAAATATAGAAAATATGGTATTAAGATTAGATAATTTTGTTGGGGCAGATTTGAGTTCACTACAATATATAGGTAAATATCTCACTAAATTTAAAAAGGCGAATAAACCCATTTATGCCTCAGGCACAAACTTTAATCAAAGCCAATATTATTTAGCAAGTTATGCTGATAAAATTTCTCTTACCCCGCAAGGTGCCATTAATGTCTATGGGCTTGCTGCTAATAACCTATACTACAAGACTTTACTGGATAATTTAAAAGTGAACACGCATGTTTTCCGTGTTGGTACTTACAAATCAGCTATCGAGCCTTTTATCCGTAATGATATGTCTGCTGAAGCAAAAGCGAATACCACAAGATGGTTAACATTGATGTGGAATAATTATTTAAATGATATTGCTTCCCAACGAAAACAAGCACCATCACAACTGGTTCCTAGTCCGGAAATCATGCTATCTAGATTGCACGAGGCTAATGGCAGCATGAGTCAGTATGCGTTATCAAATGGTTTAGTGGATTTCGTAAAATCGGATTACCTTTTTGAACAAGATTTTTATGAATTTGTTCTAAAAGGTAAAGATTTACCTGAAGTCAGTATTTATGACTACAAATTAAAAGATGATAAAAAACAGGATACTAATTCAGTTTCTAAACCGCTTATTTCTATAGTTTTTGTAAATGGTACGATTTCAGATGGTGAAAATGATAGCAATATCGCCGGCAGTCAAGAAATTGTTGATCAACTCAGAACAATTCGTGAAAATTTAACCGACAATAACATTCAAGCTGTTGTGTTAAGAGTCAATAGTCCTGGTGGCGGTGTAGAAGCATCAGAAGCCATTCGTAGCGAACTTGAAGCATTACATGAATATCAAATTCCTATTGTGGTTTCAATGGGTGGTATGGCTGCGTCAGGAGGATACTGGATTTCAACGGCATCGGATTATATTGTTGCTAGCCCTAATACGATAACTGGATCTATTGGTATTTTTGGAATGATTCCAACTTTCGAAAACTCGCTTTCTCATATAGGGGTTTATAGTGATGGCGTGTCAACTTCTCCATTGGCAAATAATAACTTTGCTAAAAACTTGCCTGAAGAGATGAATCAACTCATACAGATGAATATTGATAATGGTTATAGTACATTCATTTCTTTGGTGGCAAAATCACGTAAAATGACCACAGAAGCAGTGGATAAAATTGGTCAAGGCCAAGTTTGGCTAGGTGAAGAAGCCTTTAAAAATGGGTTAGTAGATAAACTAGGTGATTTTGATGATGCCATTGAAATCGCCGCAACGTTAGCTAATTTAACTGACTATCGAATTGATTGGCAAAAACCGGAAGTCAACTGGTTTAGCGCCTTTTATTCAGATATGATTGCTATGTTACCAAAATCAACGGCGGAAGTTTTATTTGAAAAACTTCCTGAAGTAAAACAAATTCGTGAACAAGTCTCTTTATGGGATAAATTTACCGATAAACAAAATCGCTATATTTATTGTCTGAATTGTGCTGATGTTAAATAACATCGTCTTATGCCACCAAAATTTTGGTGGCATAATTTTATTTATTACCTTCCTGATAAAAGTATCGCATGTTATTCATCGCATCTTGAATGTATTGATAGTTTGGCGTTTGATCAACTTCATGATTTCGTGAATCCATATAATGGCTAATACCCATTCGATTAACAAAATAGATATTATCCAACGTTCGTACCGCATAAGAACTGTAATTTGACATTAACAACCAATTTCTATCTGTGATTGGACTAAATAAATCATACCCGGTTGAATAATCAGATATGTCATTTTGAACATGTAAATAATGTTTCATTAACGAAGGTACAACATCTTCATGACTTGTCAAACGTTGACTATTTTCCTGAAGAATTTTTAGATCTTTCGCTCCAATGATAATAAAAGGCACCTTAGTTTGTGCATCGGTATAATTCCCATTATGCCCCCAGAACCCTAGTCCATTATCATTGATTTCTTGAGAATGATCACCCGTAATAATTATTAACGTATTATTGAGTGTTCCCGATTTTTTTAGTTCATCATAAATATTTTGCATCAAATAATCATCATAATAGACACTCTGTTTATAACGATTAAGAATTGGCAGTGGGTTAGTATTATTATTCAAGGTGATATAATTTATATCGCCTACGGGTTTATACTTTACTTCAAAGTCATTCGGAAAATCATAACCATGAGGAGCATCATAAAATAAAAACGAAAAAGTCGGTTTAGAGGTATCCCGATTTTGATACCAAGCTAGCCAATCATTGGTCATCTGTTTATCACGATATGAAGGCGTACCATTTGGACTGCTAATTCTCAAATTTTTAATGGTTACAAATGCTGTGCGGTCAAATTCAGGAGACGAAACTTTAGCAGAGGTAAAAATACCAATATTATAATTTTGTTGCTGTAAAGTAGTAATAAAAAGTGAAGGAATACTATTACGCAAAAATGCATCCCAATAAGTACCAGGGATACCATAAAATAATCCGAAAATTCCAGTACGGGTTGCATTACCTGTTGAATAATGATTATCAAAAATGACACCATTATTTTGTTTAACAAATCGATAGGTATTGGGTGAATTATCTTCATTGAAAGTATCGTAACGCCATGAATCTAAGACAATAAACATAATATTCATTTTTTCTTTATTTTCAGGATCAATCACTAAACTATTTTTAGGATAATAGATATTTGCACTTGATTTGGTGTACTGATTAATCACTTTACGCTCCCCTGCTTTATCAAAAAAACCCATGATTTTTTTTGAAGTAAAGGGACGATAAAGAGGAAGATACTCTTTAACTACCATAATGGGTGAATAAGCATAATAAAAAGCCACCATATGGATTACATGACTAATTAACGCAGCACCCAATAACATAATTGTGGCTATAACAATCATTCGTGTCTTCTTTCGATGATCTTTTGATTTAGTCATCTTTTTATCTAAAAAACACAGAATAAGTAATTCGATACAAAATACTAAAGTGGCAAGTGCTAACATTACAATATAAGTAATAGTTGAAAAGTCTACCACTTGTCCAGAAAAGACTAATGAAAGAACTGATTGATTAATATGAAAGCGATATTGTTGAAAAACAATCGTATCACAAAATAATACTATCTGCGTTAAACTAACCAACAAAGCAGCAATAGTATTAAAATAACATTTTTTTAACCAAATTAAAGAAACGAGAATCAAAAAAATCAGAAGATATAATGAAAAAAAATGCCCTAGCACGGCAAAAAATGAAAAAAAACCACTTTGCCATGAAAACGTGATTCCTGGTATCAAAAAGTATCTGATTGCAATTATGGATGAGATAAAGGTATTGATTAAAATAAATGTATATAATTTTTTCATAATAATTGATTACTTTTAAAAATATTCAGCCATATATCAATTAGATAATACAGTAAGATATAATTAAAATTCCATTTACAGAAAAGTTGATGCTTAAAAGTTGGATTACAACGAGAGCAATAAGGGCTCAAAAGAGCCCTTACTATATGAATAAATTTGAAACTATCGACGATCAGCAAAAATTCTTAACAACAAAATAAACAAGTTGATAAAATCAAGATAAAGCGTTAATGCTCCAAGAATAACATAACGTCTAAACATATTTGGGTCATCTTGTGATATGTTTTCGCCTAATTCTTTTAATTTTTGAGTGTCATACGCTGTTAACCCTGCAAAAACAAAAACACCAATATAGGTTACTGCCCACATTAATGGTTCACTTTGTAAAAATATATTTACGATCGAAGCGATAATAATACCAACTAATCCCATAAATAGGAAACGCCCAAAACCGGATAAATCACGTTTTGTCGTATACCCATAAAATGCAAGTGCACCAAACATACCCGCAGTGATAAAGAAGACGCTTGCTATTGAAGATGAGGTATAAACAAGGAAATAAATAGAAAAAGTACAACCATTTAAGACTGAATATAACATAAATAATGTTGTCGCCGCTGCACCTGATAATCGGTTAATTAAACCAGAGATAACAAATACTAATCCAAGCTCAGCAATCAATAGAACCCACATTATGTTATATAATACTCGCATAAGTTGCACATTCGTTGATGCAAACCACGCGATCATTGCCGTTAAAAGCAAACCTACCGTCATCCAACCATAAACATGACTCATATATGTTTGCACACGGCTACCGGATTGTTCAATAATTGAACCATTAGGAGTATATCCTGCCATTCCTTACCTCTCATTAAAAATAAATTGACATAACATAGCTATTATATAGTAAATAGTAATTAATACCATTTTTTCAATGCATCAACATCAGATTTTTTTGCTTCAACCCAATTATTACCATCAATAGTATTTTCTTTTTTCCAAAATGGCGCTTCATTTTTTAATATATCCATAATAAACTCAGCTGCCGCAAATGCATCTGAACGATGTGCACTACTCACGCCCACAAATACAATTTTTTCATTGGTTTTAATATTACCCACTCGATGAATGACAGCGATTCGACTCAATTGCCAACGTTGTCGAGCTTGTACAATAATATTGCTCAATACCTTTTCTGTCATTCCCGCATAATGCTCCAAATAAAGTCCAATGGTTTTTTTTTCTGTACAACGAACTTTACCAATAAATGTTACCACCGCACCATCTTGTGGTAATTCAGAAAGCCAGCTAATAATGTCATTAGTATTAATCGATTCATCGTCAATTTTAATTATATCCATTTTATCCTCCCGTTACGGGCGGGAAAAATGCAATTTCATCGCCTGATTGAATAATATAGTTAACATCAGCGAATGTTTGATTCACTGCACATAATACTGTTTTTTCTTTTAAAGCCAATGCCCACTTATCCCCTCGTTGACTTAGTTGTTCAATAAGTTCGGAAATAGACCATTGTTCGGCATTTACTTCAATAGTATCTGTTCCAACTAACTCTCTGGTTTGAGCAAAAAAAATAATTTTATTCATGATTTTCTATTTCTATGTTTCTGCAACAAAATCATCGGATTTTCCACCGGTTTTTGATAGCAACCTTACTTGTGTTATTACCATATCTTTCTGTACAGCTTTACACATATCATAAATGGTTAATGCGGCAACCGAGGCAGCAACTAACGCTTCCATTTCAACGCCGGTTTGCCCATTTAATCGGCAAAAAGATTCAATTCTTATACAACTATTATCGATATCTGCTTGAATATTGATCTCAATTTTAGTTAATAATAATGGATGACATAAAGGAATGAGTTCCCAAGTCTTTTTTGCAGCTTGAATCCCGGCAATTCGGGCTGTTGCGAAAACATCACCTTTATGATGTTTTCCTTGAAAGATCATATTTAATGTTTTTTCATTCATTAAAATTATTGACTCTGCTTTTGCTTCTCGCGTTGTTATTTTTTTTGCTGAGACATCAACCATGTGCGCATCACCACGCTGATTAATATGTGAAAATATCTCTGACATATTTTATTCCTTTTATAGTCATAAAAAATCCGATAAGATCAAGATAACAAATTTTACAACTTGAAACCACTTTTCAATTTTGATAAATATTCTTTATATATCAAAATTAGATTTCATGGCGTAGCTTTTGCGAGTTTATTCAATTTTACGTACAATACGAATTTAATTTAACCATTGATGTGATTTTTCATGCTTATCGCTCATGTAGCTTTACCTGTACCATTACACCAGCTTTATGATTATCAATTAACTATGCCTGCTCAAATTGGTATGCGGGTCAAGGTTCCTTTTGGGTATCGTGATGCTATTGGTATTATTGTTAGTATCGATAAACATACCGATGTTGATATTAATCATTTGAAATCCATAAAATCAATTGTTGATGAAACACCCGTATTTAATGATTCAATATGGCAATTATTAAATTGGGCTGCAAGTTATTATCATTACCCAATAGGTGAGGTGTTATTCCATGCTTTACCCATTTTATTAAGACAAGGGCGAGCAGCAAGTAAAGATGAAATTAAGAGATGGCAATTAACTGAGCTTGGTAATGAGTTCAATATTGACTCAATGCCTCGTGCAACCAAACAAAAACAACTATTATTAGCCTTAAAAAATAATACGCTACAAGAAACCGACTTCAATTCAGCTGTCTATCTTGCATTACAGAAAAAACAGTTAATAGAACAAGTCCGTTGTTTACCAGAAAGTAATGAATGGCAAACTTGCTATACAACAAATACAACGTCAATTGAGCTCAATGCACAGCAATCAAATGCCATACAAAGCGTCAATAAACAGATTGATAATTTTAATGTGTTTCTTTTAGAGGGAGTGACCGGTTCAGGCAAAACTGAAGTCTATTTAAATATTTTATCTCACGTGTTATCAATGGGAAAACAAGCATTGGTATTAGTACCTGAAATCAGTCTTACACCACAAACCATTACCCGATTTAAACAACGTTTTAATGCACCGATTGACATTTTACACTCAGGATTAACGGTCAAAGAAAGACTGGGGGTATGGTTAAGAAGTCGTAATGGCGAAACAGCTATTGTCGTTGGAACACGCTCTTCACTTTTTACACCATTTAAAGAGTTAGGTATCATTATTATCGATGAAGAACATGATAGCTCTTATAAACAACAAGAAGGTTGGCGCTATCATGCTCGAGATTTAGCAATAATCCGAGCCAAAATTGAAAATGTTCCGATTTTGTTGGGTTCTGCAACGCCTTCACTTGAAACACTCAAAAATGCTATCTATCATAAATATCAGTTGCTCCAGCTTACTGAAAGAGCGGGTAATGCAACGCTGGCTAAACAGTCTATTTTAGATATTCGAGGTTTAACCCTCGATGCAGGATTATCACAGCCATTAATTGAGCAAATCCAGAAACACTTATCTGATAATAATCAAGTCATGCTCTTTTTAAACCGACGGGGTTTTTCACCATTACTGATCTGCCATGACTGTGGTTGGATTGCAGAATGTCCTCGTTGTGACAGACCCTATACTTATCATCACAAACAGCACAAATTGAGTTGTCACCATTGTGATACACCACGAGCTGTTCCTCAACAATGCCCTAAATGTGGATCGACTCACCTCGTGCCAATTGGATTTGGAACTGAACAGCTTGAAAAAAGACTCGAAGTTTTATTCCCCGATATTAAAATTAGTCGCATTGATCGCGATACAGTCAGTAAAAAAGGCGCATTGAATAATTATTTACATGATATTCAACAAGGCGGAGCTCATATCTTAGTTGGCACTCAAATTTTAGCGAAAGGCCATCATTTTCCAGATGTTACTTTAGTTGGAATTATCGATGTAGACGGAGCGCTATTTTCAAGTGATTTTAGAGCAACAGAACGATTTGCACAAATTTATACTCAAGTTTCTGGTCGGGCAGGTCGGGCAACTAAAGCTGGCGAAGTTATTTTGCAAACCTATCATCCAGATCACCCACTTCTTAATATTTTATTAAATGAGGGATATCAAAAATTTGCAAGCGTAACACTACACGAACGTCAATTAACACAGTTACCCCCTTTTAGCTATCAAGTATTGATCCGTGCAGCAGATCGTAATAATCATTATGCTCCCATTTTTTTACAAAAAATTCATGACTGGTTAAGAGCAAACTGTGATTTAGGTTTATGGCAACTTGGCCCGATGCCAGCAAATCAAGCCAAAAAGGCAGACTACCATCGGTCGCAATTACTTTTACAACATACTAATCGCAAATTGTTACAAGAAATATTGGATAAACTTATCCTCAACATTGAAAAGTGGGGAGAAAGTTCACGAGTACGTTGGAATATAGATGTCGATCCGGTAGATTATTAGGGTTAGGCATTTTCCACCAATATGAATTGGTGGAAAATAATATCACAATGCTATTTTCCCGATGTTTTTATCAAGAGTGGCTTGCCCGATACCAGAGACTTCTTTAAGTTGTTCAACCGATACAAATGGTCCAAATTTTTCACGATATTCAACAATTTTTTGAGCTTTACTTAATCCAATTCCTGTTAATATTTTTGTCAGTTCTTGCGCTGACGCAGTATTAATATTAACTTGAATGGTCTGCTTTTGTTCTTGCTTAACGGGTGATATTGGCGTTGGTTCCGCTAAACTGATTGATGAAAAGATAAAAGACGATAGTAAAATACCAAATAATGAAATTCGTTTCATATAATTAACCTCTAAAATAGTTACGCAATTAAATTTGCGTTAGCACTATCTCATTTAATTTAATGAAACGATTTAACTTGTTATAAAAATGAGAAAAGCCACACAAGTGGCTTTTAGTTTTAACAGTGTCTATATCAAATTTTCGATGTATATCACAAATTTGAGTTTGGCATAATTTCAATTTTTGCTTTAGAACGCATATCCGTAGCTAAAGAATTATAGGTATTTTGCAAATAATAACGCAGTAAATAAGATGAAACATCTTGCCACTCACCATCTTTAACTTGTGTTAATACCGTGATATAAGCATCATGTTTATTGATGTATTCAACCCCATAGACACGTTTATCGGTTGCAGAAGGAACTAAATTAAACACCATATCAACCACTTTCCTATCAGGTTCATTAGAATCTCTTTTCAAGGTATAATTGGTAGAAAATTGTACTTGTTTTGATGTGCCTTTTTCATTTAACTCTTTCACAATATCATCCACTGTTGATTTAAAACGACTATCAACAATATCATCATAAAGTTTTTGATGTATTTCGTTTTTTACCTCTTCAAATGAAGCAATTCCTTCAGGTTTATAATCGACAACTTGAATGATAAAATCTGACATGTCTAAATCTCGTCCTACAGGTATTATTTCTGAAATTTTACCCGTCACTTTATCATCAGCAATCATGTCGCTACTAAATATGACATCTCGTACTTCTGGATAACGAGCAATTGAACTTGCATCATTATAATAAGTCCAATCTGTTTCTTTAACGTCTAAACCAGCCTCTTTAGCTATCGCATCGAAATCGTTAGAATGGTTAACTAGCGCTGACTTCATTTTATCTTCAGCATTTTCAAAATGTTGTTGAATTTTATTTTCTTGAAGCTTGGTCTTAATTTGGTATTTTGCATAATCATAATCCATAGATTTAGCTTTTTGTAAATCATCTAGTTTGACAATGACATAACCACCTTCGACTTGTATTGGTTTAGAAACTTCACCAATATTGTGTAAATTTGCCTCTTTAAAAGGTTGTGGTAAGTCATCATTATCAGCAAACCAACCTAGTGAACCATTTTTGCCATAAGGAGAAACATCTTCATTCTGATTAATATTCTTCAATACTGTTGAAAATTCGGTTCCCGATGATAGGTCTTTGACTATATCTTCAGCTTGATTATAGTCTTTTACAAAAATCACACTAAACGATTTTTTGGCAGGATAGGTATATTCCTTTAGGTTATCATTAAATTCTTTTTTAATGTCTTTATCATCAATACTGATAGTGTTTAGATAATCTTGCTTAGAATTTGCTATGTATTTAAATTTAACTCTTTCCTTTCTAAAAAAAGAATTTTTATGCTCATCATAGTATTTTTGCTCATCTTCAGTCGTAATATTGACATCATCCATTTTGACAATAGAAGAACTGATTGGCGCGGCATAAATAGTTCTTGTTTGATCAAGTAATTGTGAAAAATCAGAATCATTTGGTACAACAAAATCACTATAGATTAATGAACTGATAAGCTGTTGTCGCTGTGCAGCTGCTCTAATAGACTCCGCATAAGCCTCTGGTGTAAAGTTATTTGCCGCAAGAAGATTTAAATATTTTTGATTACTAAACTTTCCGTTTTCAAAAAATTCCTTTTGCTTGCTAATCATTTCTTTTAAACGATCGTCACTAATATTAAGGTTGAGCTCTTTAGATAATTGATAAGCGAGATAGTTATTAATTTGATCAGCAAGAACATCTCGACGAATTTGTTTAATAAAAGTGCTATCACCCATCGCTCTTGATGATTCTGCACTAGCCTGAGCCTCAAATTGCGCTCGACTAATCCCTTCACCATCCACTTTCGCTATATATATTTGTTCATCACGTGCACTATTACCGCCACTGAACACGCCGGTAAAAATAAAACTTATAATAATTATAGCGAATATAATTTTAACAGCTACATGGTTTGCAGCTGCTCGGATTGTTTCCATCATTTCTAAAGATTCTCCATAAAACAATAATTAATTTGGCAAGTATAGCATATTTACTAAAATAGGCTATTGTCAGAATGTTAAGCAAAAAAAAGATCAACATGCGTTGATCTTTTTGAAATTTTGATAATTAATTTAATCGAGCTGGCACTTCAACATTCCCTTTTACTTTTTTAATCGCCTTTTTAGTCGGTTGTTTTAAAGTAACTTTATTGGTAACAGGTTCCATTCCAAATGGGTTATTTTGAAGTGCTACGGTTATAACATCATCAATCCATTTTACAGGTATAATTTCAACTTCAGATTTAACATTGTCTGGGATGTCTTCCAGATCTTTGACATTATCCATTGGAATTAACACAGTTTTAATGCCACCACGATGTGCTGCAAGAAGCTTTTCTTTCAAACCACCAATTGGTAACACTTCTCCACGCAATGTGATCTCGCCTGTCATTGCAACATCAGAACGAACAGGATTACCCGTTAATGTTGATATTAATGAAGTACACATAGCAATGCCTGCACTTGGACCATCTTTTGGTGTCGCACCATCTGGCACGTGCACATGAATATCACGTTTTTCATAAAAATCACTATTGATACCCAATTTCTCCGCTCGAGAACGAACAACTGTTAATGCAGTTTGAATGGACTCTTGCATAACATCACCTAATGATCCAGTATAGGTAAGTTTTCCTTTACCTGGAACACTGACAGATTCAATAGTTAACAAATCACCACCGACCTCTGTCCAGGCAAGTCCAATAACTTGTCCTATTCGGTTTTCATTATCCGTTTTTCCATAATCGAAACGTTGCACGCCTAAGAACTCTGCTAAATTAGCTTGCGTGACTTTCACTTTTTTCAATTTACTATCTAGCGCTAATTGTTTAACAACTTTGCGACAAATTTTGGCTATTTCACGCTCTAAACTTCGCACACCTGCTTCACGAGTATAATAACGAATAATACCGATAATGGCAGAATCTTCAATGTCAATTTCTTTTGATTTTAAGCCATTATTTTCAATCTGTTTAGCAATTAGATGTTGTTTAGCAATATTCAATTTTTCGTCTTCTGTGTAACCAGAAAGTCGAATCACTTCCATTCTATCAAGTAATGGAGCAGGAATATTCATTGAATTTGCCGTTGCAACAAACATCACATCGGATAAATCATAGTCAACTTCCAAATAGTGATCACTAAATGCATTATTTTGCTCTGGGTCAAGAACTTCTAATAAGGCAGAAGCAGGATCTCCACGCATATCAGATGCCATTTTATCAATCTCATCTAATAAGAATAATGGATTTTTCACCCCAACTTTAACCATACGTTGAATTAATTTACCCGGCATAGAACCGATATAAGTACGTCGATGTCCACGTATTTCTGCTTCATCACGTACACCACCTAAAGCCATTCGGACATACTCTCGCCCTGTTGCTTTAGCTATTGACTGACCAAGCGAAGTTTTACCAACACCTGGTGGTCCAACTAAACATAAAATAGGACCTTTTACTTTATTGACTCGTCCTTGCACAGCTAAATACTCTAAAATTCGGTCTTTGACTCTCTCAAGTCCATAATGATCCTTATCTAGAATCTTTTGAGCGGCTTCAATATCTTTTTTCACTTTACTTCGTTTATGCCAAGGAACTTGTAACATCCAATCAATATAACCACGTACCACGGTCGCCTCCGCTGACATTGCTGGCATCATCTTAAGTTTATTAAGTTCAGCCATAGCTTTTTCTGTGGCTTCTTTTGGCATTTTTGCTTTAGTGATTTTGGTTTTTAACTCTTCAAACTCATCAGGTTTATTATCAATATCACCTAATTCTTTATGAATAGCTTTGATTTGTTCATTTAAGTAATATTCTTTCTGCGCTTTTTCCATTTGTTGTTTAACACGCTGACGAATATTTTTTTCAACTTGCAACAAATCGATTTCAGCTTCCATCATTGCAATAAGCAATTCGAAACGTTTTTCTAAATCAGCTGTGACTAGAATTTGTTGTTTCTGATCCACTTTCAAAAATAGCGTTGCCGCAATAGAATCTGATAATTGTGAAGGTTCTTTTATTAAACGAATTGAATCAACCACTTCTTGTGTGATTTTTTTGTTGAGTTTTGAATATTCTTCAAAATTAGATAATACAACGCGGACAAGCGCTTCATTGAGATCTTGAGCGCGTTTTTTCTCACTAAGTGGTTTAATATTAGCAATTAAAAAGTCATCATCATTTTGATCAACAATATCAACTATTTTAGCTCGCTCTACGCCTTCGACTAAAACTTTCACTGTGCCATCTGGCAATTGGAGTAATTGTAGAATATTTGCTATCGTGCCAATTTCATATAAATCTTCAATATCTGGATCATCTTGCGATGGATTTTTTTGGGTAACAAGAAAAACTTGCTTATCCATTTCCATTGCACTTTCAAGGCAACGTATAGATTTATTTCGTCCTACAAAGAGAGGGATCACCATGTGTGGGAACACAACAACATCACGTAATGGTAAAATAGGCATAATCATTGATTTAGTTTGTTTTGTTTTCATATTGTTCTCTCTGGTAATACAAACTTATTAGGTAGATATTGGGATTGTTTTGAGATATTCAAGCCTATTTTATTATTGTTTAAAACATATTATTCCTTAAAAGCCTTGACGAATTCAATCACTCATAATGTTTAGTTTTACTTATACAATTTTTTCATCAGTATACTGCCACTTTCATGGCAGTTTATTTCTATCATTAAGCTAAAAGTTTCGTGTTATCTCGATACACTAGCTTAGGTGGTTGAGATTTTTCAACCGTGTCTTGTTCAACAATCACTTGTTTAATATTTTTTTCTGATGGTAAATCATACATCGTATCTAATAAAATATTTTCAACAATCGAGCGTAAACCACGCGCCCCTGTTTTACGTTGCATCGCTTTGACGGCTATGGCGTCTAAAGCTTCTTTAGAAAACTCAAGATCTACACCATCTAAATCAAACAATGCTTGATATTGTTTAGTTAATGCATTTTTAGGTTCAGTCAATATACTGATTAGCGCATCTTTATCCAGTTCAGATAGTGTACCAATCACAGGTAACCGTCCAATAAATTCTGGAATTAAGCCAAATTTCACTAAATCTTCAGCTTCGATTTGGGCTAACAGTTCAGATTCAGAAGCTTTTTGCTTGGTACTTTTAACATCAGCGCCAAAACCGATTCCTGTATTAGTTGAAACACGATTTTCAATGACTTTATCCAAGCCACTAAATGCGCCACCACAAATAAATAGGATTTTTGATGTATCAACTTGTAAAAATTCTTGTTGAGGATGCTTACGTCCCCCTTTAGGTGGAACGGATGCAACCGTACCTTCAATAATTTTTAACAATGCTTGTTGAACACCTTCGCCCGACACATCCCGTGTGATTGATGGATTATCTGATTTTCGTGAAATTTTATCAATTTCATCTACATAAATAATACCACGTTGCGCTTTTTCAACGTCGTAATCGCAATTTTGTAGTAATTTTTGAATAATATTCTCAACATCTTCGCCCACATAACCCGCTTCCGTTAGCGTTGTGGCATCGGTCATTGCAAAAGGAACATCCAGATATCGAGCCAATGTTTCAGCTAATAATGTCTTTCCACTACCTGTTGGTCCAATTAATAAAATATTACTTTTACCTAATTCAACATCTCTCGGATTAGAATAGTTGCGTAACCTTTTATAATGATTGTAAACCGCTACAGATAATACTTTTTTGGCGCGATCTTGACCAATAACGTACTCATCAAGATGTGCACGAATTTCATGAGGGGTTGGTAAAGGTTTACTGATAAACTCTTCATGGGAAAGAAAGTTTTTAGTTTCCTCTTTCAAGATATCATTACACAAACCAATACATTCGTTGCAAATATAAATAGATGATGGCCCTGCAATGAGTTTACGAACTTCATGCTGACTCTTACCACAAAAAGTACAATAAAGTAATTTTTCGGAATTTGTTTTATTCACTTTAACCACCTACCTAGTCTGTTATTAAGATCGTTTACTGTATATGGCATCCACTAAACCATATTCAACCGCTTTTTCAGCAGACATAAAGTTATCACGATCTGTATCTCTTTCAATCACGCTAATATCTTGACCTGTATGCATCGCCATAATTTTATTTAATCGACTTTTAACCTGTAAAATTTCTTGAGCATGAATTTGTATATCAGAAGCTTGACCTTGAAAACCGCCTAATGGTTGATGGATCATCACTCGAGCATTAGGCAAGCAGTAACGTTTTCCTTTTGTACCGGCAGTTAGAAGTAAAGACCCCATTGAACAAGCTTGGCCTAAACAAATAGTGCTAACATCAGGTTTGATAAATTGCATCGTATCATAGATTGCCATTCCTGCTGTTACTACACCACCAGGTGAATTGATATAGAGATGAATATCTTTTTCAGGATTTTCGGCTTCTAAAAATAGCATTTGAGCAATAATTAAATTAGCCATGTTATCTTCAACTTGACCTGTTAAAAATATAATCCGCTCTTTCAATAAACGTGAATATATATCATAAGCCCTCTCTCCACGAGAACTTTGCTCAACCACCATTGGTATAACACTCATAAATGGTTCTAACGGCATTTTTATCTCCTAATTAAACAAAATAGCCCAAACAGATAATCCTTATTTGGGCTTTAAAGTAATTTTTTTAAACTGAATAAAACTGCTAATTAAGCCATTTGCTGATTCATTAATTCAGAAAATGAAGAATTTTTATCAGTTACTTTTGCACTAGCTAATAACAGATCAACAACTTGATCTTCTAGCGCTACAGAACGGATATTGTCCATCGCTTTTTTATCTTTGCGGTAATATTCTATCACTTCTTTAGGATCTTCATAAGCCGTTGCTATTTCATCAATCAATGTTTGCACACGAGCCTCATCAGCTTTGAGTTTATTACTTTCAATGATTTCACTGAATAATAATCCAATACTGACACGTCGTTTTGCTTCAGCTTCAAATAACTCTTTTGGTAGTTCCATTGGTTGTTTCATGTTGCCACCAAAACGTGATAAAGCCTGTTGACGTAATACATCAACTTCACGATCGATTAACGCAGTTGGAACGTCAATTTCATTATTTTTAACCAATCCATCGATAACTTGTGATTTGATTTTGTTACGAATTGTCGCATTAAGTTCACGTGTCATATTTTTACGAACTTCAGCGCGTAAACTTTCGATTGTTCCATCAGCAATACCAAAACGTTTAATAACATCTTCAGTCAGCTCAGGAAGTTCAAGCTCTTCAACTTTTGTCAATGTTGCAGCAAATACAGCTGGTTTACCTTTCAAGTTTTCAGCGTGATAATCTTCCGGGAAGGTTACATTAATATCAAACGAATCACCTGCTTTATGCCCAATAATCGCATCTTCAAAACCTGGGATCATTCGACCTTGTCCTAAAACTAATGCAAAATCATTAGCTTTTCCACCTTCAAACTCTTCTCCATCTACTTTACCCACAAAATCTAAAGTCACTCGATTTTGTTCGCCTGCAGCTTGTTCTGTTACTTTCCAAGTACCTTGTTGTTTACGTAGTGTTTCAATCATAGTTTCAACATCTGCATCGACAACTTCTGCAACAGGTTTTTCAACTTCAATTTTATCTAAATCTTTAACTTTAACGTCAGGACACACTTCGAATTCAACGTTAAATGTGTAATCTTCTCCATTTTTATATTCTTTAGGAGTATAAGTTGGAGCACCAGCTGGATTTAATTTTTCTTGAATAATCGCATCAATAAAACTTTTTTGCATTAAATCACTTAATGCTTCTTGTAAAATTGAAGCACCATAACGCTGTTCAACAAGTTTTAAAGGCACTTTTCCTTTACGGAAACCATCAATACGAACTTTTTTAGCCGTATTAACTAATTCTTTATCAATAGCTTTTTTAATATTTTCAGCTTTAATAGTAATTGACAAACGTCGACCTAAACCTTGTGTTGTTTCTACCGAAACTTGCATCTTTATACCTCGGAATTATTGAATATATTCAGCCCATAAATAAATCATCAATGATATTTGGGCTTAAAAAAATTATAAAATAGGTTGGCATTATACCGACCGAAACTGGCTACGTCGAGCTATTTAATAGTTTCTTCTCAAGTGATTTCAAGCGTTTATTCATTTCATCAATATGTAAAACTAATGAAGCGGTTTTTCGCCATATTTTATTCTCTTGCAATGGAATACCTGATGAATAAACGCCTGGCTTAGTGATCGGGCGCATAACCATGCCCATTCCAGTCACTGTGACTTGATCACAAATTTCCATATGTCCATTGATTACACTTGCGCCACCAATTAAACAATGACGTCCTATAGTCAGACTTCCTGCCATTATTACACCACCAGCAACGGCAGTATGGTCACCTATAATATCATTATGGGCAATTTGGCATTGATTATCAATAATCACCCCATTACCAATCACGGTATCATCAAGTGCACCACGATCTATCGTAGTTGATGCCCCAATTTCGACATTATCACCGATAATAACACGTCCAAGTTGAGGGATTTTAATCCATTTACCTTTGTCGTTCGCATAACCAAATCCATCAGAGCCAATAACGGTTCCAGATTGAATCAGGCAGTTTTTACCAATAACACAATTATGATAAACAGTTACATTAGCCCACAATTTAGTGTCGGCACCAATAGTCGTATTTTTTCCTACAAAACAACCCGCTCCGATAATACAGCCATCCCCTAAATGTACACCGCTTTCGATAACGGCATTAGCACCGACCGAAACATTAGCGCCTAATTGAGCGGTAGGGTCGATCACAGCAGAAGGCGCGATATCTTTGGCAGGCTCGGGGGTTGTATCAAGATATTGTGCTAATTTTGCATAGGCAAGATAAGGATTTTTAACAATCAATGCAGCACCGTGCCAATACTTAAGGCTATCTTCAGTCATCACAATAGCAGAAGCTTTACATTCTGCTAATTTGCTTTGCAATTTTTGATCCGCCAAAAAAGTGATTTGCCCAGATACAGCGCTTTTCATTGAAGCTATACCGGTAATGAGTATATCTGCATTACCGTGTAATTGTGCGTCAAGATAGTTTGCTAGTTGCTCTAAACGACAAGCCAACATTATTTTTTGACCTTTTCCAATACTTTTTCAGTGATATCAACGGCATCAGAGGCAGAAAGTGCTGCTTCGGCTTTCAAAATAAGATCATATTTTTCAGTAGCAACAATCTCTTTAACTGCACTTTGAATTTGTTTCAATAATTTTTCTGCTTCTTCATTTTCACGTTTACGATATTTTATTGAAAAATCTTTTGCTTTACTTTCAAAATCAGCAATTGTTTTATTTAATTTGCTTTTTTCCGATGCAGATAGTGTTGGACCATCTTTTTTCAAACGAGCACTTGCATTCTTCGCTTTTTCTTCTTGATCTTGTAACGATTTGATTTGTGATTCAAATTCCTTATCTAATGCTTTACCAACGGCTTCCCGTTGAGGCATTTGTTGTAATACAGACATCACATCTATAACACCAATTTTTATTTCTGCATTAGCTATACCTGTATAAAGAAGCGCTGCACTAAGACTAATAATAGATATAATTTTTTTCACTTTTTTCACCTATGTGTATTTCATTTAATTACAACATGGTTTTACCATGTTGAACCTATGTTAAACTGGAATTGTTGAGACGAATCGCCGTCATATTTCTTAAGCGGTATTGCGTAAGAAAATACTAATGGTCCAAGTGGTGACATCCACTGTACTGCAACACCTAGCGAAACTCGTATATTTGAAGGAGAACTGTAATCATGCAAATGATTACCTTTTAAGTTCCATTCGGTATCCCAAACCGTACCTGCATCAACAAAGAATGATGTTCGAATACTATCGGAATACTTTTCACTAATAAAAGGCGTTGGAACAATTAATTCAGCACTTGCAAACGCTAATGCATTACCACCTACCGCATCTTTAGACTCTACACATCCTGAAGTATTATTTAAATTACTACAGTTTGCTCTATTAAAATAGACTGCTTTAGGCCCAACAGTATTGGATTTAAATCCTCGAAGCACGGTCGAACCACCTGCATAAAAGTTTTCATAAAATGGTAGCTGTTTTCCACCAAAACCATTTCCATAACCTAATCGACCACGCGTTAAGAATACCCAATTATGATCGCTATCAAGAGGATAATAATAAGATGCATCTGCAACCACTTTATAGAAGCGGTTATCAAATATTGGAGCCGTAATTTTTGCGTTAGCCGATACTTTTAAACCTTCTGTCGGGAAATAACCACGATTTAATGAATTATATGTCCAATTCGCATTTAATAATAAATCATTAGTATCATAGGTCATGGAGTGTTTATTTTTAGTGTTTTCACCCATTGAATGGAAGTAACGCCACATACCATATTGTGGTTTCATATCGGATAATTTCCGATTAGCATACTCGCTACCAAAACGGATAAAATTATTTTCACTAATTGGGAAACCTAAATTAGCTGATGCACCCCACAACTTACTTGAATAAACAGATTCATCATCATCATCATCTGCTTTATAAGTATTGTAATAAATGCTTCCACCTAAGCTCACCCCATCAATAGTAAAGTAAGGGTTTACAACTGATATCGATGCAGTTTTATCGGTATTTGTCGTATTTACATCGAATGAAACACTATTACCCGTACCTAACCAGTTATCTTGCGAAATACCAGCATTAAAACTAATACCACTATCAGAACCAATACCGACACCAAGTTTGATGCTACCTGTGTTACGCTCCGCGACTTTGTAAGTAATATCAACTTGATCTTCGGCCCCCGGAACACGCTCAGTTTCAACATCTACTGATTCAAAAAATCCTAGTCGACTTAAGCGATCTTTACCTAATTCTACAAGTCCATTACTCAGCCAAGAACCTTCCATTTGACGAAGTTCACGGCGGATAACACCTTCACTTGTTATGGTATTACCTTCTATGTTGATATTACGAACATAATAACGCGGCCCTACATCAACAAACATAATTAATTTTACGGTATGCGTTGAATCATCCATTTCAGGTTGAATACTGACTTTTGGATAAGCATAACCAAAATTTGCAAGTAGCTGTTTTACATTATCTTCAATATCAGTAATTTTTTTACCATTATACAAATCACCCGTTGAAACACGCTCTTTTGCTATTTTAGTAATCGCATCCTTATGTCCGGCAAAATCCCCTTTGAAGTCAAAATCAGATAATTTATATTGTTCACCTTCATGAATATTGATAGTGACATAAATACCTTTCTTATCTGGCGTTAAACTGACTTGCGTGGATTCAATATTAAAACGTGCATAACCTCGATTTAAGTAGAAGCTTTGTAATTCATCTAAATCAGAAGCTAATTTTTGTTTTTGATATTTGCGATCGCCAAGCATGTTCCACCACGGCACTTCATCACGCAGTGAAAAGCGTGAAATTAGCTCTTCGGACGAAAATGCCTTAGCCCCAACAATGTTGATTTGATCGATTAACGCTGATTTACCTTCCGCTACAACTAATTTTAAATCAACGCGATTACGAGATAATGGTGTGACAACAGCTTTAATTCGAGCATTATATTTACCGACGCTATAATAAAAATCTTCTAGCCCTTTTTCCATGGCAGAAAGCATGGTTCTATCAAGTGCGTCGCCTTCCCGAATACCTGAGCTATCTAAATTCTTTTTCAGCATATCATCTTTAATTGATTTATTACCAGAAAAAGTAATACTCGCAATGGTTGGACGCTCTTCAACATGAATGATTAAGCTATTACCATCTCTAGAAATAGTAATATTATCGAAGTTTCCACTCGAGTAAAGTGATTTAACAATATGCCCCAAATCAGACTCACTAACATAATCACCAACTTGGATTGGCATATCAAGCAATGCTGCCCCTTGAGTTACCCGTTGTAATCCTTCAAATTTGATTTCTTTTACTACAAAATCATCAACACAAAATGCATTGGAACTATATACTGCTGTTGTGCTAAACAGCAAAGATGCTATAAGTAATTTATTTATTTTTTTCATTGTAAATGTTTATAACCTCATTCCATCACAATCGTAAAACATCATTAAATAGTGCAATCCCCATTATTACCAGTAAAAAAGCAAATCCGAAACGATAAAAACGTTCTTTTGCTTTAATTGATAAGCTTTTACCTTTTATTTTTTCAAATAATAAAAAAATTAGGTGCCCACCATCTAGCATTGGTAATGGAACAAGATTGATTACCCCCAAACTTATACTAATAAATGCCAGAAAATATAAGTAAGGTGTGAAACCATAACTTGCTGTTTGCCCTGCGCTTTTTGCTATTGTTATTGGTCCTGATAAATGATTAAGTCCAATAACACCTGTTACTAACTGATAAAAAGAACGAATTGTTAACTGAGTAGTTAACACTGTTTGTTCTAATCCTTTGCCAAACCCTTCTAAACATCCATACTGCTTAATGACTGCTTCCGAGGTAGGATATAGCCCCGCAATACCTTCACCATTTGCCTGTATTGACGGCGTTAAATCAAGGTAAAGATTTTTATTTTCACGCTCAATTTTTAATCTTATTTGATTACCTTTCTTTATTATAGCTGAAAAATCATTCCAATCTACATAAGGGTGTTCATCATAACTTAGAATCTTATCACCAATTTGTAAACCCGCTTTTTCGGCAGCTGAATTTGGTATAATTTTACTCACAATTGGATAAATTTCCAATGTTTTAGGTACCAACCCAAAGGTCTTTATTGCTGATTCTTTTTCAATATCAAAATGCCAATGACGAATATCAACACGTTGACTAACTTCTTTTTGATGGTTATTACCAGCATTAATCACATAGGTAATCGTCACATCATCTTGTCCTAAAATAGACATTAATGCAAAATTTACATCATTCCAACTTTCAATCTGTATATTATTAATCTTTTTTAACTCTGCCCCTGAAGGAATATTCACAGCAGCAACAGGTGTATCGGGTATTGTACTGCCTATTTTAACCGGATAGGTAACAACACCAAGCATAAAAATTATCCAATAAAGAATGAAAGCTAAAATAAAGTTAGCAAATGGACCTGCAAATATAATTGCTGCTCGTTGCCATATCTTTTTTTTATCAAAAACCTGTTTTTCTTCGTCGGTTGATAAGTTTTTCGCATTTCCGTCCAGCATTCTAACATAACCACCTAGTGGAATCATAGCAATGACAAATTCTGTTCCACCTGAAAACTTATGTGACCATATTTTTTTCCCAAATCCTATGGAAAAACACTCAACCCGAACGCCACATAGCCTTGCCACGAAAAAATGCCCAAATTCGTGTACTGTAACTAATATACTAATGGTAATAATAAATAACAACAGAGACCAAAGCAAAGTTAATTACCTTATTTAAAATAAATTGAAAGATAATGCTGCAAAAATCGGCACTGCAGCAGTCAAACTATCAATACGATCTAAAATACCGCCATGTCCAGGGATTAAATTTCCACTATCTTTGATGCCTGCTTCACGTTTGAACATGCTTTCAGTTAAATCACCTAATGCTGATGCAAAAATAGCGAATAAAGAACTCATAATAAAACTGGTCAAATTAATTGAAATAAATCCGGTAAAGTAGGCAATAAAACTAATAACAACGGCAACAATCACACCGCCAATAAATCCCTCTAAAGTTTTACCGGGTGAAACTTTTGGTGCTAATTTACGTTTCCCCATACTGCGCCCAACAAAATAAGCGCCAGTATCTGTTGCCCAGACTAAAATAAAGACATATAACAGACAATAAGCGCCGGTATAAGTATTCGCACTATAATTAATCATTCTAAGTTCGATCATCCCGATAAAAAAAGGAACGAGAGTAAAAAAAGCAAATATTAATTTAGCAGTGATAGAACCACGCCAATATTTAGCCGTATTTGGATAGGTAAGAACTAAAAATAGTGCAATCAACCACCAACATAACGAAAGTAACAATAACCCTGAATACAACTTCAATTTTACCACAACCGGAATGGGTAATAGACAGAGTAAACTTAATAAAATAATAACGACTAAAGCAAATATAACTCTTTGCTGTTTTTGGGTTATTGCTAAAAACTGCGACCACTCAAACGCTGCAAGACCACAAACAAAAATCATAATATAGGTGAAGAGTGATAATGGCGCTAAAAAAAGCGTTAGTATAACAACAGGTATTAGAATAATAGCAGCTAAAATACGGTGAATTAACATGATTGCTCCTCCACTAGAATACCGCCAAAACGACGATCCCGGGTATTAAAATCACTGATTGCTTGATCAAATAACGCCTGATCGAAATCCGGCCATAAGGTATCAGTAAAATAAAGTTCAGCATAAGCAATTTGCCATAATAAAAAATTACTTATTCTGTATTCACCACCAGTACGAATAACTAAATCAACATCCGGAAAATCACCCATTGACATTTCTAACCCTAAACGTTCCTCAGTAATATCATCTATCATCAACTCACCATGTTTTACTTGTATTGCTATATTGCGGGCTGATTGTAATATATCCCAGCGTCCGCCATAGTTAGCGGCAATATTTAACACCAGTCCTGAATTATTTTTAGTTAATGCCTCTGCATTAACTATCATAGTTTGAAGTTGCTCATTAAAACGCGAAATATCCCCAATGATATTCAAACGTATATTATTTTTATGTAAACTTTTTGTTTCTCGGTTTAATGCATAAATAAATAGCGAAAGTAAAGATGACACTTCATTGGATGAGCGTTTCCAATTTTCACTACTAAACGCATATAAAGTTAGTACTTTGATACCAATGGTTGCAGCATAACTCACAATTTTACGCACAGCTTTCAAACCGGCACGATGACCAAATGCTCGTAATTGATTTTGTTTTTTTGCCCAGCGACCATTTCCATCCATAATTATAGCCACATGACTTGGAATACATCTTTCTTGTGTCATGTAATATCTCGCGTTATATCAATCATGTTATGACTAAATTTCGTAATATTTTTCAATTATCGTGTACCATAAACGACAATCGTTTTACCGTGTGCAGAGATGAGATGCTGATCTTCAAGCATTTTTAAAATTCGCCCTACTGTTTCTCGTGAACAACCAACTATCTGACCTATTTCTTGACGAGTAATTTTGATTTGCATGCCATCCGGATGCGTCATCGCATCGGGCTGTTTTGCTAAATTTAACAAAGTTTGTGCAATACGACCGGCAACATCAAGAAAAGCTAAATTACTGACTTTTTCTGAAGTCACTTGTAAACGACTTGCCATTTGGCTTGCCAATCGCATCAAAATATCAGGATTAACTTGTACAAGTTGTTTAAATTTTTTGTACGATATTTCAGCCACTTCGCAACTTGTTTTCGCTTTAACCCAAGCACTTCGTTCTGTGCCTTCTTCAAAAAGTCCTAATTCGCCCAAAAACTGACCTTGATTTAAGTAAGACAAAATCATTTCATTGCCTTCATCATCCTTGATTAAAACTGCAACAGAACCTTTAACGATGTAATAGAGAGTTTCGGCTTTTTCTCCTTGGTGAATCAGGGTACTTTTAGCTGGATATTTATGAATATGGCAATGAGACAAAAACCATTCCAACGTTGTATCCGATTGTTGCTTACCGATAATCATTCAGTCCTCTCTATACTATTTTACAATTTACAACTTATACACTATAACAAAATTACATAATAAATTATATACTCACAATTAAGATAATCCGTTTTTTATTCTAGATAAATCGTTGTTATATCACTTATTATAGCTATAATATCAGGACTAAATATTTAAGTTTGATTTTTACACAATTTCTGGAAGATAACGATGAAAAATGAATTCGTGAATCTAATTTATATAACAATTAAATATTTATAAAGAATTCAATTAGGCAAAAAGTATATTGATTTAATTCTAATTATACTCTAACAAACATGATGACCAAGTACGTCATCGTAAACAATATCAATGACCAATGGAACAACTTCACCGTCAAAAATGCTGTGATTGATCTGTGATTCGCTTTAAATGTTCTGAAATCTCTTTTTGGGTTTTTAGTGTCCTAATCTGACTAAGTAAGTCTGATGCAGGTGCATAGTATTGCCGAAAATAAGCAAGCCACTGTTTAATGCGTGCTGAGTGATATAACGGTTTTACATCTTCTATCGTTGTGGTTGCGTAACGCATTAATATATTTAATACGTTTTGCCAGCTTAAAGGCGCTTCATTAAAACGTAGCATATTCGCTAAATTTGGTATCGTTAATATTCCGCGTCCTAGCATAATATCGCTTGTTTGGCTTTGCCTTACACAATCTTGCGCATGTTGTATAGAAAAAATCTCGCCATTGGCTATGATCGGAATATCGACCCGTTGCTTTATATTTCCAATTGTTTGCCAATCAATTTTATCGGCTTGATAACCATCCGCTTTTGTTCGACCATGAATAACCAACTCATTTGCACCAGCAAGTGCAATGGCGTCAGCAATTTCATAACAATAAGATTTATCTGCCCAACCTAAACGAATCTTAACGGATAATATTTCGGATGTTCCTATTGCTTGTCTGACTTGCTTAACAATATTGAAGATTTGATCTGGATATTGCAATAGATATGCGCCACCATGACTACCAACGACGGTTTTAGCAGGACAGCCAAAATTAATATCTACCCCATGCGAGCCTAATTCAATTGCTTTAACGGCATTTTCTGCCATCCACTCGGGTGATTGTCCAAGAATCTGCACACGAACTGGAGTACCGGATGCCGTTTTGCCGCCATGATGCAGCTCGGGACAAAGTCGATAAAAAGTTCGATTAGATAATTTATGATGAGTAATGCGCACAAACTCGGTCACACAGTAATCCAATGCGTTTATTTCAGTCAAAATTTGCCGGACATGATAATCAAGTACCCCTTCCATTGGCGCTAAAATAATACGATCGATGTTCATTGTGTTACCTATATTTTATGACTGTTACCACAAACCTGACAATCTGGCTGTTTCGACAAAGATACGTGATTAAAATGCATACTTTTTGCATCAATCAGCAGTACACGACCAACCAAAGGTTGACCATAATCAGTCAAAACTTTAATTGCCTCTAATGCCTGCATGGAACCAAACATACCTACTAAAGGCGCCATTACACCCGCTTCAACACATGTCAGTTGATCCTGCCCAAACAATCGACTTAAGCAGTGATAACAAGGCTCATTTGCTTGATACGTAAAAGTCGTTAATATGCCTTCCATTCGAATTGCAGCACCAGACACTAACGGTATTTTTACTTGGTAACAGCAGCGGTTAATCTGCTCTCTGGAGGATAAATTATCGGTACAATCAATGACAAGATTATGTTGTTTTATAAGAGAAGTTAACGAAACATCATCAAGTTTCTGATTAATAGTCTCGATTTTAATGTCAGAATTCATTTTAATTAATGTTTGTTTCGCTACATCTACTTTAAATTGATTAATCTCTTGATTAGTATATAAAATTTGACGATTCAAATTGGATTCTGATACAGTATCAAAATCAACTAACGTCAATTTACCTATACCTGCACGGCTCAAATAAAGCGAAGCTGCGCACCCCAAACCGCCTAGCCCGATGATCAATACCGCACTATTTTTTAACATTTGCTGTTTATCGATATCAAAACCTAGTAAGGAAATTTGCCTGTCATAACGAAGTAATTCTTGATCGGTTAGTGCTAGCATAGGGAATCATCATCGTGATTAATCATAAAGAATCTATTATAGCAGAAACTTGGCACAGCATTGTGCCAAGTCATAAACATTATTTATCAAAACTCGCTAAGAAGTTTAAATACTCGTCTTTGGTCATAAGAGGTTTATAGTTTGATAATAATGTTTGAGCTGGTTTTGCATCATCATATAGTAAATCGATAATGGTACATGCCATCATCTGGGCTGGACGAATATAAGCCATCTCTTCATCAAATACCGTATAATCTTTGCCATGTAACACACCTCTAACGGATCCTATCCACGGATGACTAACAGGCATGATATGCGATAAATCGCCCGTATCTGTGCTACCGGTCATATGCGGTGCAACCGACACATTTTCCTCGCCAATTAACGCTTCAGCATTTGCTTTCAAAAATGCATTTAAGGTTGGATTATTTTGCAATGGGAGATAACCCGGTAAATCCTTAATTTCACAAGTTGCCCCTACAGCCATTGCCCCAGCTTTTAATGCCTGATTAATTCGTTCATTAGCATCAATCATTGCCGGAACATTACCCGCTCGAACATAGCTTTCCATTCTGACATCACTTGGTACAACATTTACCAAATCACCGCCTTGGGTAATGATTGGATGAAAACGAATATAATCTTTTTCCTGAAACGTTTCACGTATAGCATGAACGCCCATCATCCCCATCATTGCTGCATTTAACGCATTAACACCAGCATGAGGAGCCGCCGCCGCATGTGCTGCTTCACCTTTATACTTGATTAATTTACCGATAAATCCATTACTTGTGGTTGAAATCTCAATAAATCCGTCTTGGCGATCGTCTGGTACACTGGTTAAATGAATTTGAAGTGCCATATCCACATCATCAAATTCACCCCGTGAAATAAGTTCGGGTTTACCACCAATATACTTAATTTTACCTTCTTCAATCAGACGATTACGATAAGTAATTTCAACGTATTCTTCGGCCGGTACTGCAAAAGGAACGACATCACCGGCTAAAAATTGCATCGCTCCAGAATCGATTAATCCCATGGTGACAGCCATCATATTCGCTATTTGAGCATTATGACCACAGCAATGGGCAGCGCCAGAGGTTTCATCGGCTGCAGGATGGTCAGCACAGATAATGGCATCAAGCTCACCAATAATTGCGACACTGCAATGGCTTCCTTTTCCACCTTTTAAGCGCCCTTTGACCCCTGTTAACGCCAATTTATTTTTATAGGGTACACCAAGTTTTTCAAAAGTTTCTTCAACTTTTTTTGCGGTTTTGTGTTCTTTATAGCCCAGTTCAGGTTCAGCCCAAATTGCCTCAGCAATCGCTTTTATATCTGCTTTACGATTAGCAATGGCACTGCAAACTTGTCGTTTTAGTTCTTCTTTTGTCATACATTAAATCCTACCTAATATTAAATCACACCTTCCCACTTTAAGGTAATTTGGGCAATGATAGCGGCAAAAAGGAAAGTACCGGAAAACACCGCTAATGAAACGGGGATAATTCGCCAAGAGATACTTTTGAATAAAGCAAGATCTTTACCAATGGCTAATCCAGCGTAAGCAAGCACTGGTGTACAAACAGCAAGTAAAGAGACATGTTCAGTTATCGCAACAACTTGCTCATGAAATGGAAATATTGGTGAAGAAGCCACAGCCGCCACAACTGACACCCACAAAATAACAGGAAGTTTATTGAACAATGGCACTTTGCTTATAAAAAAACCAACAACCGATATTGCGACAAGCACAGCTAAAGCTTGTAATGACAGCATAAAATCTACATGATAACCGACTGAATTGCCAGCAGCCATGATAATTGCGACTAAAATCAATAAAAAAACCGTTTCGAAAATCTTCATGATAGTGAGCTCCTTTTACTGCTTTGGAAACGAGCAAAAACATTATAGAGAAAAGAAGCAAACGGTAGTGAGAATAATGTATAAATATAAATACCAACTATACTAGACATTAAATTAGCCGTTGTTGCATAAGCTTTGATGTCACTCGCCATATTCGGATAAAGGTCACTTATCGGCGCAAGTGATGCCGCCATCATACTACCACTACCAACCCCTGCCCCCATGGCTAATGCATAAGGATGAAGAACGTCTAATTTTGCCATTACACTAGCAAGAATACTCATCCAAATCGCCCCATAGAGCGTACCACAAACATACATTGCCATGACACCACGACCTTCGGGCGAATCCAATCCATATTTATCTGCCACAATGGCAATATTAGGTTCACGTGCAACAGAATAGGTTGCCCCGACCGCTTCACGCTTCATACCTAACATCATTGCCAACGGTAAACCGAGTAAAATAGTACCCGCAAAATGCCCTAATTCTTGGAAAATCAAAGCCAACTTGGCATCATGCAAAATCATATCAATTTTAGGCCCTACCGCAACGCCTAATTTGGCAATCAGTAACATTAACGTCACAATCATCACTGAACTAGCATGAAGCATATTTTTATGTTTTAAGATTTTTAATTTAGGAAGACTGATAAGACCACCAATAATCATGGCAAATAGCATAGGATACAACATGATAATCCAGATAGACTGCCTACCAACAAACTCACATACTAAAACAACTATCAGCGCAAGCAAGTGCACTCTATAGTCTTTTAAAATTTCCATCCTTTCACGCCTCTTTACATAAATTTCCGGTCAATAAAACTATCCATGACAGCTATTATCATAATAATTATTATTTTGCACAGCTAATATACATAACCCAGATTACTTGCGTCAACACGCATCTACCATTAAATACACATAACCAAACAATATATTTCAATGACGCAAAAATAATTAAAGAATAAATCTCAACAAATGCCTTTATAAGGACACTATTTGATTTATAATACCTCATATTTTTTTATAAGATTGGTATTTAAACAGGATATTTTATGCGTTCAATTTATTGTGGTCATTTAACAGCATCTCATATTAATCAAGAAGTCACATTATGCGGTTGGGTCAATAAGCGTCGAGATTTTGGCGGTATGATATTTATTGATATGCGTGATCGCGAAGGGATTGTACAAGTGTTTTTTGATCCTGAATATCAACAAGCTTATCAACTTGCCAGTGAACTACGTAATGAATTTTGCATTCAAATTAAAGGAAAAGTAAGAGCAAGACCAGAAGGACAAGCAAATAAAGACATGGCTACGGGTGAAGTTGAAATCTTAGCCACTGAGCTAACAATTTTCAATCGCAGTGATGTGCTGCCACTTGATTTTAACCAAAACAACAGTGAAGAACAGCGTTTAAAATATCGCTATATTGATTTACGTCGTCCTGAAATGACAAACATCTTCAAAACTCGTGCTCAAATTACTGCATTTGTACGTAACTTTATGAATGAGCATGGTTTTCTTGATATTGAAACCCCTATGTTAACCAAAGCAACGCCAGAAGGTGCGCGTGATTACCTTGTACCAAGTCGAATTCACAATGGTGAGTTTTATGCACTGCCACAATCACCGCAATTATTTAAACAACTATTAATGATGTCTGGCTTTGACCGCTATTATCAAATTGTAAAATGTTTTCGTGATGAAGATTTACGTGCAGATCGCCAACCAGAATTTACACAAATTGATGTTGAAACTTCGTTTATGACCGCAGAACAAGTCCGTGAAGTTATGGAGCAAATGATCCGTGAACTTTGGTTACATGTTAAAAATGTGGATTTAGGTCAATTCCCTATCATGACGTTTGCCGAAGCAATGCGCCGTTATGGTAGCGATAAACCTGATTTACGAAATCCGTTAGAAATAATAGATGTTGCCGATTTAGTAAAAGATGTCAATTTTAACGTATTCTCAACCCCAGCCAATGATCCAAAAGGTCGAGTTGCACTACTTTGCGTACCAAACGGAGCCCAGTTAACCCGTAAACAGTTAGATGATTACACACAATTTATTTCGGTCTATGGCGCTAAAGGTATGGCATGGATTAAAGTCAATGACCGTAATAAAGGTCTTGAAGGGGTACAAAGTCCGGTTGCTAAATTCTTTAATGAAACGCAAATGGAAGCACTGTTGAATCGTGCTAATGCCAAAGATGGTGATATTTTATTATTTGGGGCAGATAGTTATAAAGTTGTCAGTGATGCATTAGGTGCACTACGATTAAAAGTAGGTAAAGATTTAAATCTGACTGATGAAAATAGGTGGGCTGTGCTTTGGGTAGTGGATTTCCCAATGTTTGAAGAAACGGAAGAAGGTCTTAGTGCGATGCACCATCCATTTACATCACCAAAAGACTTGACGCCAGAACAGCTTAAACAAAATCCTGAAAACGCGATAGCTAACGCTTATGACATGGTTATCAATGGATATGAAGTAGGTGGAGGGTCAGTACGTATTCACCGTAGTGAAATGCAACAAGCTGTGTTTTCTATTTTAGGTATAAATGAACACGATCAACGCGAAAAATTTGGCTTTTTACTTGATGCGCTAAAATATGGTACACCGCCACATGCAGGACTTGCATTTGGTTTAGATAGATTAAGTATGCTATTAACAGGTACCGATAATATCCGGGATGTTATCGCATTTCCTAAAACAACAGCGGCAACTTGTTTAATGACAGATGCACCAAGCCCGGCAAATCCTAATGCATTAGCTGAGCTTGGTATTGAAGTTAGCAAAAAATAGTGATGTCTTAATGCAAAAGTTCAAAAAGCCTGAATCTGTTTTAGTTGTTATTTACTGTCAAAAAACTTTGCGTTGCCTTATGCTACAACGCAAAGATGATCCCAATTTTTGGCAGTCAGTAACAGGTAGCATGGAAGATAACGAATTGCCGGTTGAAACTGCCATTCGTGAGGTTTTTGAAGAAACAGGCATTGATATTTTGGGTAAAAATCTTAATTTAATCGATACTAACCATACGGTTGAATTCAAGATTTTTCCACAATTTAGGCATCGATATGCACCTGAAGTTGAAATAAATAAAGAACATTGGTTTTATTTACCGCTCGAAAATGAAATAACACCAACGCTTACTGAACATTTAGCCTATCAATGGTTGACAATTAGCGATGCAGCTAAAATAACAGCATCGCCAAATAATCAAGAAGCAATTAATGAAATTATTCAATTAAACAAGATTAACTAAGGAGTAGGAAATGAAATTAAGTCAGTATGCCATTGTGTTATCAAGCTTATTGTATTTTATACCTAACAGTTATGCTGAAATTAACATTAAAACATGCCAAACCAACAAAACTGATTATATAATTTTCGATGAAATCGATTCGCAAATCGCTGAAAATATTATCGAACACAAATTACATAATCAACCTGAAATACGAGAAAATACCATCATCAAAGTGTTTGCTAATGAAAACAATGATGATAGAAACTATTGGATTGCTTCTTTTGAGTTTGAAGATCAAACGACCCAATATCTTTTTTATCAAGTAGATGAAAATAAATTTATTGATATCGACCAACAGCAATTTAAAACATTATTACCTAAAATTGTGAAATGCAATCTAAATCAACAAGTGCCTATTTATAGTGAAAATTTTGACGCTGACTAGTTGATGACAAAATAACGTTAACATTTAGGATGTTAGACTACCTTAAATTAGTGTAAACAAAGGCAGATTAATAGGGAGTAATTATTTTTATGAACTTGACCAATTTTCGTGATTTTTTAAATTATCTTGAAGAACAAGGTGAATTAAAACGAATTCCCTATCCTGTTAATCCTTATTTGGAAATGACCGAAATTGCAGATCGTGTTTTACGTTCTAAAGGCCCAGCCTTATTATTCGAAAATCCTATTGGTTATGACATGGCCGTACTTTGTAACCTATTTGGAACACCCAAACGTGTTGCGATGGGAATGGGGTTAGAAGATACATCGCAATTACGTGAAATTGGTGAATTATTAGCTTTTTTACGTGAGCCTGAACCACCAAAAGGCATTAAACAATTTTTTAATGTGTTACCCAAATATAAGCAAATATTAAATATGCCTGTTAAGCGACGATCGTCTGCGCCTTGTCAGGAATTGATTTTTAAAAATGAAGAAGTTGATTTAACTCGTCTGCCAATCATGCATTGTTGGCCCGATGATGTAGCACCACTTTTAACTTGGGGACTAACGATAACGAAAGGACCTTATAAAGAAAGGCAAAATGTCGGCGTTTATCGCTTACAATTATTGGGTAAAAATAAGTTAATTATGCGCTGGCTATCTCATCGAGGAGGAGCGCTCGATTTTGCAGAATGGCAACAAGCCCATCCTAATGAAAAGTTTCCTGTTAGCGTTGCCATTGGTGCAGATCCAGCAACCATATTAAGTGCAGTCACTCCCGTACCAGATACCTTACCAGAATACGCCTTTGCAGGTCTGTTACGCAATAGTCGAACTGAAGTAGTAAAATCGCTGTCCAATGATTTAGATGTCCCCGCTACCGCCGAAATTATCTTAGAAGGCTATATTGATCCGAATGAATTAGCGCCTGAAGGCCCATATGGTGATCATACTGGTTACTACAACGAAGTTGAAAAATTTGCTGTTTTTACGGTAACGCATTTAACTCGTCGAAAAGATGCGATTTATCACTCTACCTATACGGGTCGTCCACCCGATGAACCAGCCGTAATGGGACTCGCTTTAAATGAGGTATTTATCCCTATTTTACAAAAACAATTTCCTGAAATTGTCGATTTTTATTTACCACCCGAAGGATGTTCCTACCGGATTGCAATTGTGACCATCAAAAAACAGTATCCAGGCCATGCTAAACGTGTCATGATGGGCGTTTGGTCTTACTTACGCCAATTTATGTATACCAAATTTGTTATTGTATGTGATGATGATATCAATGCCCGAGATTGGAAAGATGTCATGTGGGCTATTTCAACGCGCATGGATCCTCATCGTGATACCACATTTATTGACAATACGCCGATTGATTATTTAGATTTTGCTTCGCCTATTTCTGGGTTAGGCTCAAAAATGGGATTAGATGCGACCAATAAATGGCAAGGCGAAACTCAGCGAGAATGGGGAAAAATCATCAAAAAAGATCCAAAAGTTGTGGCTTATATCGATGAAATTTGGGATAAACTTGGCTTAGAGTAAACTGACATGATAAGTTCAATTAAACACTCTACATTGGGTCAATAGCATCGATATTTATCGTTGATGACAAATAGGAATAAATAAATAGCCGTTAAAATCATAAGCAAGCTCACATTGAACGGTAGTAACTTATTGTAATATCAATGATTTTGCATTGAATATAACTTAAAATTGATAAACACTCAAAACAGATTTAATTATCATCTATAAATTTATTAGTATATAATTAGTCATAATTTATTTTTTCCAATTTTAGAAATAAGGGGTTATAGATGGACAAGGAAAAAAACGCCGCACCATCATTTCAAGATGTATTAGAATATATTCGTTTATCACGTCGTTTAAACAAATTAAAACGTGAAATATCCGATAATGAGAAAAAAATCCGAGATAACCAAAAACGAGTATTATTACTTGAAAATTTGAGTGATTATATAAAACCAGATATGACTTATGACGAACTTCAAGCGATTATTGCTAACATGAAAAGTGATTATGATGATCGTGTTGATGATTATATTATCAAAAATGCTGAAATTTCAAAAGAACGCCGTGAAATCAGCAACAAAATGCGTAGCTATCGTTCTCACTAACATATAGCAGATTTACTCCCATTCAATAATGGGAGTAAAGACAATTACCACAACTCAACCACCGGCTAACTTTACTTTAAAGCCTTTTTCTTCCAGCAAGGATTTGAGTAAATCACGTTTATCGCCTTGAATTTCAATGCTACCATTTTTAACTGCTCCACCACAACCACAACGTTTTTTGAGTTCCGCAGCTATTTTTTGAAGTTGGGCATCATCAAAATCAAATCCTGAAATGACGCACACACCTTTGCCTTTACGTCCGGATGTTTGGCGTTGAATTCGAATAACCCCATCCCCTTTTGGTCGAGATTCTTTTACTTCAACCGATTTAATACGACCTTGATCGGTAGAATAAACAAGTGGATTATCAGACATCATGAAATTAACTCTTGCTCAAATCAAGGGTTGATAAAATAGTTTGCAATGCTAAAGAAGGATCTTCTGCTTGCGTAATCGGACGACCAATAACCAGATAATCCGATCCTGCGGCTTGCGCACGTTGTGGCGTCATAATTCGACGCTGATCATCAGCATTTGAACCGGCGGGTCTGATACCTGGCGTCACTAACTTGAAATCACTCCCTAAGCGAGTTCTAAAACTTTGCACTTCTTTAGCGGAGCATACTACGCCATCAAGCCCACAATTTTTGGCTAACAAAGCTAATTTAGTGGCTTGTTCCAAAGGCGAAACAGGGATACCGATTTCTTGAAGATCAACCGACTCCATGCTTGTTAAAACAGTTACCGCAATTAAAAGAGGCGCATCTTTACCATATGGATAGAGTGCGTCTTTCGCCGCCTGCATCATCCGAGACCCACCACTAGCATGAACATTTGTCATCCAAACACCTAAATCAGCAGCAGCTACGATAGCTTTAGCAACCGTATTTGGAATATCATGAAATTTAAGATCCAAAAAAACATCAAAGCCTTTATTCATAATCTGCTTAATAAAATCGGGGCCAGCATGCGTAAAAAGCTCTTTGCCAATTTTCAAACGACAATCGTTTGGCTCAACACGATCAATAAAATTCCAAGCTGATTTAACATCAGCAAAATCAACAGCAACGATAATAGGTGAAGACATAACAGATTTATTCCTTTTATTAATAACTAATCGCTATTTTTTTTAACAAATTCATTTAAATCATTATAAAAGATTTTGGCACTTTCTTTATAGCCTTGCAAGGTTTGATGTACTAAATCTGACCGAGCCAATCCATACTTAGACCAAAGCTTAACCGAATGACTTCCCCCCATAGCGGCCTGCCAATCCCAAAACAGTGTTTTTTCTGATTTAGCCACTTGTTTTTGAATCCTTTTTACTAAATTATAAGACTTTGGAATTTCAGTTTGATTAATCATTGTATCAGGAGGTGAAATCAATAAAATTGCAGCATTCGGCAATAATTTTCGAATTTTACGAATGTTGTAGACTAAATTTTTCCGATATTCATCTGCATCTAAAGTCTCATCGAAACTCTCGTTTGTTCCATACTCCAAAATAACCAAATCGCTTTTGGATAATAATAATTCCTGAAACCATTGAGGACGCCATTTTTGCCAAATTGTTTGCTTAGCCCCATTCGAACCAATCGCAGATACAATAACACCCGACTTGTTGGCTCGAGTTAACCAAAATCCACCAATTTCAGTGCTATCTTTACTTTTAATGGTAATAGGAAGCGTTGAAGTAAACGTTGTCGTTTGCCAACCGCCAAATTTATTCTTGAAACTAAAGGTAATTTTATCTTTATTATAGATACCTAATGGATTTTTAGTTATTTTCTTAGTTTTAAAAATAAGGCTAACTTTCCATATATCTCTATCGTCTGCTTTAAGTGCCAACTCAATAGAAGCTTGAGAATTAATAGGTTTAGCGATAAAACCGCCCATAGGAAAATCGAGATTACTTAATACTCGACTACTTAACAATTCCCAATTAGAATCTTTCAAACTAACTCGAGTATGGTTTTGCCCTTTAACCCAAACAGGAGGAACCCAACCTATACCTGCATCACCATATTTATCTTGCATCAACGCTCTAAATTCGCCTGTAAAAAAATCTGCAGCGGTATGAGAATCACCAAATTGGGTGATATTGACAACTTTATGGGTGTGGTCTTGATTATTGACTAATGAATTTAAGCGTAAAACAAATTGTTTAGCATTTGGATCGCCAAAATCAACAATCACAGACTTAGACGTTGGAATACTTTCAGCCATAGTACTAAAACTGACAGTAAACACCACCAAAAAAACAGCAACCATAGTTTTAATGCATTGATTCAATGTGGGAATCCTCTGATAAAGTGGATGTGATTTGGTTCAAAATTGCTTGAGCTAAAAGCTTTTGTCCAGTTATTGTAAAATGAATACCATCGTCTATTCTCACTTTAATTTTTTGCTTATTAGTCTCAATATAGCTGTTAAATTGATCGTAAGAACAACCTAATAATGTATTGGTTTCCATAAAATGTTGATGCGCTTTTTCAACTTCGGATTCATATAAATGGCTTAAATAATTCATTCCGTCATTCAACTTTGGTTTACGCATACAAGGTGGTGAAAGCCAAAGTACTTTTACATTATGTTGATTTGCGATATCTAATATTGATGCAACACGTAAACGGTACTGTTCTTCCCACAATTGCGATTTAAACTTAGCATATTTAGCATATCCCTTAACAGGAAAATCCCACGGATCATTAGGGCCTAAAAAAATGACGATTAATTTAATGGAGGCATCAGCACTGATTGCATCATTAATTGTTTTTGGCCAATCAAAAGCTTTTGGATAAGCAAGCCCAGTACTTTGTTTACTCAAGTTAATGCTTTCTATCTTATATTGTTTAAATAACATTTTTTTAACATATGGTGCAACCCCTTGCATTAATGAATCCCCCGCAAAAAGGACTTTGTCATTTTTAGTTAAAACAATCGGTGAAAGTTCAGTAAAATCGGTATCATTGCTAAGTCTAGGGTTACTTGATTCATCCAATGTTACCGTATTACCTAACGCTGTATTAGTCCGAGTACTGTTTAGTTGACTATCAGAATGAGTTTGACGTTTATTAGTAGCTTGCAGGCTATCACCCTTAATTAACGGTAATTTTTGTTTATTATTTTCAGTTGTGTGATTGGATTTTATTGTTTTGTTTTGCCGGTTATTTTGTTGTAACTGTTTATCTGCAATTGCGTTTGCAGTCACGACATTAGGATGTTTTTGATTATCCTTTTCAATATTCGTGTTTTCTAACTCCTCTGATTCATACGATTCATTAGTCCATTTTGTCTGATCATCCTCAGTGACATTAGCATCATCCACCATTAATGCCATATCAAAAAACTCAAAATGGTAAGATTGCTGGCAATAAACCAATATTGATTTATGAAACAAAACCATTAAAGCAATAGCTGTAACAACTAACACTATAACAATATAAAATGCGGATAAGGTTTTGTTAGTTGGCATTGTTAGCATATTACTTAACTTCATAAAATCCTTCAAATTACTGTTCCTTGTCAAAACTGATCTTAAAAAATTTTAAAACACAATTAAAAACTGGCATAAATAAAATCGGGCATACCTGACGGCGCAAAATAAATGACACACCACAAAATTAATATCATTATCACAGGTAAACATAATTTATTAACTTTAGATAACAGTACCGTTGCCAAATTTGGAAGATTTTTACACATTGGATAAACTAAATAAGCAACCATGATAATCAAAAAAGCCTGCCAATATTGTGGTTTTATCATCACATTATGCGTTAATGCCATTAAATAATCCAAAGCATCGGATAAATTTTCACAATAAAAAAACAACCAAGTAAAACAGACATAATGCCAAGTTAATAAACGCGCAATAAAAGGTGAGCGTTGACTAATCACATCACGACCAAAAAAGCGATCACCAATATTCAGAGCCACAATACCAATACCATGGCAAATACCCCAAATAATAAAATTGATACCTGCACCATGCCATAATCCCGATAAAAACATTGCCAACAAAACATTGATTTGTGTTCGGGTAAATCCCTTACGATTACCGCCAAGCGGAATATAAATATAATCCCGAATCCATTGAGATAAACTTATGTGCCAACGCGCCCAAAAATGCCTTAAATTTAAAGATAAATAAGGTTGGTTAAAATTAATTGGTAGACGAAACCCTAACAATAAAGCAATACCTGTCACCAAATCCGTATAGCCTGAAAAATTGAGATAAATTTGAATTGCATAAGCATATACACCCACTAATAAATCAATCACACTAAATTCTAATGGATTGGCAAAAATGGGGTTAACCCATGCATCATTTATCCAACCACCTAAACAATAAACTTTAATGATTGACATCATGATTAATATAAAAGCTCGATATGGCTCTAAAATTTGGCGGGGTTGGCAAACTGAAATTTGCGGCAAAAAATCTTTAGCTCGATTGATCGGCCCTGCGACAATACTGGGGAAAAAAGATAAAAAAAGTGCAAAATCCCAAAATTTAGCTACTTCAATCTCTTTTCTTTTAACTGAAACTAAATAACTGACAGAATGGAAAGTATAAAAGGAAATCCCAATAGGGATTAGCACAGAAAATAATGGTAATAAAATAGGAATATGAAAGACGTTAAGTAAAGCTTGTAGTTCTTGTCGAAAAAAATCAAAATATTTGAATAATGCTAAATTACTAATCGATATTATTAAGCCAAAAATCAACCAACTTTTAGCATGATCTTTTGAAACCGATATCATAATGGAAATAAGATAAGTTACACTGGTATAAACACCAAGAATTAACGCAAATTGCCAACTATAACTGCTTACAATTAAATAATTTGAAACGAGTAACAAGGCATTTTGGAATTTAGGTAATAAGTTAAATGCCCAATATATAGCAAAAAAAACGATAAACAACAGACCAAATTCAATAGATAAATAACTCACTATAATCCTTCGTTAAAACATTTACATATAAAATAATATCCCTCAACACTTCCATGAAAATATTTAATCGCAAATCAACTCTGATTGAGAAAGAACATAATAAACCAATAATTCTTTATTCAACCCAGTTATTGACAATAACTGACGTCTGGCATTCAACCATAGTTCATAAAGAGCAGTAATTTTTTCATAACTTAATGTTGCCAATAATCTTACCAATGGCACTTGATCACGATTAATAATATACCGTCCAGCTTTTTGTTTTGCTTTTAAAGCATCACTTAATAAAGCACAAAACCAACTAATGCGATCAATAAAATGGTCATGCTCAAATGTTACGCCAAGCGTCCAAAAATCATTATTAGGAATAACACTCAATAAATTTTCACAAAATACTTTACGTTGTTGCCATTTTGTAGGATCCAACAAAGTTTTTGCTGTTAATGGCGCATTTTCGCTTAATAACAAAGCTGACGCAAGTTCATTATCACTATAATGTAAACCCTGTATATTTTTCAACCAATCCATAGACTGTTCAAGCTTAGGTATCGGTAAAAAATAAGAAAAACAACGACTATAAATAGTTGGTAATAAATGACTATTATGATCGTCACTTAAAATAAAATAAGTATTTGCAGGTGGCTCTTCTAACGTTTTCAATAATGCATTTGCGGCGGCTTCGGTCATTAAGGCAGCATGTTTAATCCAAATCACTTTATTACCGCCTTGCTGTGATTTTTCGTAAATTTTAGCGGTAATACTTCGAATCTGATCGATACCGATCGATTGCTTACCCTGTTCGTTAGTTATCTGATAATAATCAGGATGATGATGAGACAAAAATAACTGGCAGCTATGACATTTTAAACAAGGGGCTAGATCGCTTGATGCTTGGCATAATAAACGATTTGCTAATTGCTCAATTAGCTCATTTTCACCACTACCTTGAATATAATTAATTAATAAAGCATGATGGGCTCGATCATGTAAAATACTTGTCGCTAATTGCTGATATGGCTGCGTGAGCCAACTATATCTATTTTTGATCATGCATTATTAACCTGTATTAATGATAACCATGCAGTTAACACGTCTTCAATTTGCTGTGTTACCACATCCATTGATTGACTGGCATCAATAGTCACAATAGTATCATCTTGCATAGCAAGCTCTAAATAGCGTTGACGAGTACGTTCAAAAAATAGGATAGATTGCTGCTCAATCCTATCTAGCTGACCACGAGATTTTGCTCGCATTAATCCTATTTTTGGATCAACATCCAAATACAAAGTTAAATCGGGTTTAAAATCACCTAACACTTGCTTTTGTAACGTTTTAATCAATACGCTATCAAGTTGGCGTCCCCCACCTTGATATGCCTGCGTGGATAAATCATGACGATCACCTATTACCCATTTTCCTATTTTAAGAGCGGGTTTTATAACATTATCAATAAGCTGAATTCGAGCCGCATATAACATCAATAATTCAGCTTTATCCGTTAATGGCTCATGTTCTAAACCATTTTTAATAATATTACGTAACGTTTCAGCAATCGGTGTTCCACCCGGCTCACGAGTAAATTGTAAATCTTCAATATTAGATTGCTTTAAAATACGCGCAACAGTATTAATTGCTGTGGTTTTTCCTGCACCTTCAAGTCCTTCAATGACAATAAATTTGCCGGTCATACTTATTTCCTAAATTAATTAAGCTGATGTACAAGTAAACATTGCGCTATTGTACGCTATTTTTACCGATTATTTTAGTTCGTATCGTAAATACCATGTTAATACTTATCAAATATGAAAACTTTTTAATAGACCGACAGAGTAGAACATTTTGTTTACGGTTTATCCCTGTGTGTACAGGGAACACATGAGCAACACACAAAAAAAAACAAAAAAATCCGGTTTATCCCTGTGTGTACAGGGAACACGTGGCTGTGGATGAGGAATAATTGTCCGGAGGACGGTTTATCCCTGTGTGTACAGGGAACACTATCAAATATACTTCATTTTCCCATTTTACTTCGGTTTATCCCTGTGTGTACAGGGAACACATTAATTAAAGCTGCATATTTTGGGTTTATCTCGGTTTATCCCTGTGTGTACAGGGAACACCTGATCGTTGTTCACTGAATCACGGATTAAATCGGTTTATCCCTGTGTGTACAGGGAACACTAGGCGGCTCTCGCCTCCGGATTGGACAAAATCGGTTTATCCCTGTGTGTACAGGGAACACGCCACGGAAACTCATCCATTAACCACCTCTAGCGGTTTATCCCTGTGTGTACAGGGAACACGCTGACAGTAGTCCCAAGTAGTTCACTTAGTGACGGTTTATCCCTGTGTGTACAGGGAACACTATTATAAAAACGGCTCGCACGCAGGGTTCATCGGTTTATCCCTGTGTGTACAGGGAACACTTCGTTGTGGCGGGCGCGCTACAAGGGCAATACGGTTTATCCCTGTGTGTACAGGGAACACCTCTGACTGAATAGTTTTTAAAAATGAATGGCCGGTTTATCCCTGTGTGTACAGGGAACACTGCAAATCCTCCTCTGTCGTATTAATCAGAAGCGGTTTATCCCTGTGTGTACAGGGAACACAGATAGAACAAAACCAATAAAGCCCTGACGGGCGGTTTATCCCTGTGTGTACAGGGAACACTCAGTCGTCATGATCATCTCCCAGTTATTATTCGGTTTATCCCTGTGTGTACAGGGAACACTTTAGTGTTCGCAGTCGAGGTACCTCTAATTCGCGGTTTATCCCTGTGTGTACAGGGAACACTCTAAACGTAGCTATTTGTTTTATTTAAACTTATAGAGACCATAAAATTCTACCAGATTTTTTTAATTTTTAAAGAACTTTAACTTATTGATTTTCAATAGGTAAAAAAGATACCAACCTGAGTCCATCGAGTTCTACCGGCACTCTTCTGTTAGTACCATAAGTTTGGAAGTCAAATCCAGATTCAGTATTGGTTGCCCAAGCAAGTACAACATTACCTTCTTCAGCAAGCTCGATGATTTGTTGCCAAATCATCTCCCTTACCGGTCTGGAAATATCACCTATGTAAACACCAGCTCTGATTTCTAATAACCAAATAGCTAAGCGTCCTCTTAATCTAGGTGGGACATTTTCAGTCACCACAACACACATACTCATGATTAATGGCTCCTAAAGCCACTATCGGCAAGTGATTGAGGTTCTGGTATTGCAGGCGGGGGGACATCATCAGGAGGCGGTGGAGGTTCAATACCTCCAGCGGATAATACCTCTTCAATCAGTGGAATTAATGTCGTCAATGTTTTTTGACTTCTAAAAATATCGCGACAAGCAATGCGCACTTCACGATCAGGGTCAGCTCTATTTTTAGCAGCAATTTCAAACGCTTTGGGTACCACTGTATCAAATTTTATAATATCGGCAATATCATAAACAAACGAGAGCGGTTTTCCGCTATGCACAAAACCGATAGCTGGGGCATAACCAGCTGCCAAAACCGCTGCTTCGGTAATACCATAAAGACAAGAAGTAGCAGCACTGATACATTGATTGACCGTATCGCCTTTTTGCCAATCTTTGGGATCATATTTACGTCCATGCCACTTAACACGATACTTTTTGGCTAGTAATGCATAAGTTGCACGTACACGAGCACCTTCAACACCTCGTAATTGTTCAATAGAACGTCGGCTAGGAGCCGGTTCGCCAAATCGCAGTTCAAACATTTTTTTGACAACTTTTAGACGAAGCTCATCATCCAAAGCTAATTTTGCTTGATAAAGTAATTTGTCTGAACGGGCTCCCCCAGGCTGACCTGTCGAATACATTCTGACGCCAGCCTCACCTACCCAGACTAACAGTGTCCCCACAGTTGCGGCTAATCTAACCGCTGCATGTGATACTCGTGTTCCGGGCTCAAGCATGATACAAGCAATAGATCCAACGGGAATGTGGGTTCTAACGCCTGTTTTATCTATTAATACAAAAGCACCATCTAAAACATCAATTTGTCCATATTGTAGGAAGATCATTGATGTTCTATTTTTTAAAGGAATAGGATTCAGTGGAACATACACCATATTAAATATCCTATTGACAGTGTTTGATTAAAAATAGCCCACAGCCAAATCCTTTGCTTTTACCAATACCTTGATAAAGTGTAGCTAAAAATAGTTTAGGATCAGTAACAGTTAAAACCCCCTCAAAATCAACACTACTATAACTAATCGGTTTAAGTTCTGACTTTTTATTAAGCAGATGTTGGTTGTAACTGATAACATTACAGCAGACTGCTGAATGATCATTTTGTTGTAATGAAAATCCACGCTTTTCACTTTGCTTAATCAACCAATCTATGGCCGCTTGATATTGCTGAGCTTTGATCTCATTCGATGATAATCCCTGTTGTTTAGCCTGATACTTAGCGTTCATCATCACATCACATCGTTTTCCTTGTTTCATGACAACAGGATTGGCACGTAATAAAAAACTTAACTTCATGCCTGTTGTTAATTGTGGTGCATAAGGTTTTGTATCAACTTTAAATAACTCATGATTGGCAAGCGGTGTAACTTCAGATAAAAGATAAAACAGAGGTTTTTTAATCTTCTGATCTTTATGAAATAAAAAAGAACGTTTATTTTCATCAGGAAACAGTTGCCATAACCATTGATGCATAGCATATTCACCAGCAGACCACCATTTTTGTTGCATCACATAAGGAAGCCGCTCAAGTTTTAGCTCGACTTTCGAAAAATACATCTATTCGCTCCTTTTTAAGTGTCCTGTATATTGCTGACGATTGATAAATTGCCAACGCTTCCGATTAATGGGCTGATCTTGTCGAAGTTGTATTTTAATTACGTCAAAATGCGCTTCTTGATCAGGATGATCCCAATAATATTCGTTAGCATCACTATCAATTAAATCTTTAAGGATTGAATCACATTGGTGATATTGACGATAATGGTCATCAGCGAAGACAAAAGCATCACTAAGCTCACCTTCATAAATCACCGGCGCTAATGGCAATGACAATGGCGAGTTTTTCCTGCCCACATAAAGTGGAAAGACAGGCGTTAATAATGCCTGCTTTATCTGCTCTACAGAATAAGGGGCGCTTTTTGTTTCGGTAATAATAATTTGATAATAGACATCGTTGTAATATTCACGCTTGGTAAGTAGAGTTTCAAGATCTTGAGGATTACGACGTATTTCATCATAACGTGTGTAAAATACGTCTTTTTTATTCGCTTTTGGCATCTGAACAGTATGAAAATCACTAAACCAATGACTCTTATCAACAAAAGGGCGAACTGCAACATGATAATGCTGATTGAAAGCATCAATACACTCATCATTACGCCGAATACCTAATGCTGCCGCCAAAAAACCTAATACAGCCGAGCGGGAAGGAATAATATTGCTGTGGCGAACTTCGCCAACAGCCGGTTCACCCCACGATGTAAGCGGTGCATAAATCTGAAAAATAAGATGTTTTATCATCTTGACCGCTCCTTATTTTTGCGCAACAAACGTTAATGCAGCAGCAAGTGTCCCTTCTCCACTTTCAATATTGAGTTTGTAGCGATCATCTGCACATTGACCATAAACTTGATCAAACTTATCTAACTGTTGCTCTAACCTTGTAATAGCATCATTCACCATATCTTGGCTGCGGATAGGATTGAAGTAAGCGACAGCAAGTGAACGTGGTTGCTGAGTACCTTTTTCAATCAATAAATAAGAGGTATAAGCACGTGATGCAAAGCTATTTTGCATACCTGATGGTGCTACTTTGGCAGCAGATTCAGTTAATGCTTTTAGCGTCTTTTCAACCAATGCTTCATCACCATTTAGGTTATCAAGGAGTAAATCACGACTAATACAGATATAAGTATAAAACAGTGCAGAGGCAAATCCACGTTCGCCTAAGTGGGCAGAGCCAGCATCTTGTTCTTTATTATTTAAATCATCAACAGCAGTGAAAAAATCATCTTCGATTGTGACTGAACTAACCCCTAGAGCATGAGAAACCTGACAGGCAGCATCCACATTAAATGCAGGACTATCCGCTAACATTCGACCAAATAGGGCTATATCAACACTGCTATTTTGTTTGCGTAATAGTTTAACTTCGTCATCTGTTGGAAGCCTTTTTTCGCTAATTAATTGTTTAACTAACGAAGCAATTGCGTATTGCTCATCATTACTGATATGGACTAACTGTTCAATATCGATATTAGTCAGTGGATCTTTTGGTGCTTTTTCATTTTTAACTTTACCAAATTGTCCTGCAATTTTAATGGCACTTTCTTTGGCTATTTTTTCAGACACTCCTTGTTCAACCATCGGTTTATAAATCCAATCTCTTGCAAATCGACGCGAACGCACACCAATATGATCACTTAAAGATTGATAAAAACAATCTGATGTACGCCATGCTCTTTTTAAACTTTGAGAAGAAATCCGTAGACGATCGCTATTACCCATTACAGCGGTTTTAGGTCGTCCCATTTCATCACGATTTAAATTAGATGGTGCATAAGCCGTTAGTAAATGTAATTGAATAAATGTACTCATATTAATTATTCCTTTGATGTTTTTTTAGTTGAGTTGTAATCCATTGCCCAACGAACAGAAAGACGTTTAAATGGATCAGAATTGGAAGGTAGATTTTGTTGACGTTCATGCCATTCTTGTACCCATAAAAAGATGCCATCAGCCAATGAAAAGAGATTGACACCATTTTTACCCCGTATTTTTATCGCTCGAATTAAGCGACGACAAAACTCTTCGGGTGTTTCGCTGGCTAAAAGTTGTTGAAATCGTAAACGAGATAAAAAATTACGTTCACCGCCTCGAACTTTATCACTTAATTGTGATGCAAAAGAAGCATTATCATTATTAGAATCAGCAAATGGAGCGACCCAAGTAAAATAAACTAATGCTTGTTCATGAAACGGCTTATTACTGAATAATGTACTATCTTTATCAAATAGAGCATCCTTTAAAATAGTATAACCTTCTTGTAAAATGATTTCTTGAAGAAACGTTGCACGGCGTAGCTCTGCACGTAATTGTCGTCCATTGTAGGTACCACCATTAAATCCATATCGCCTTTCTTGCAACATCGAAAACCAATCATCAATAATTTTTTTGTGGTTTTCTTTAAGAATTATCGACTTTTTTATCAGACTTTCTGACATCTTTTTCTCCCTTATTCAAGCAAGATTATTTGCTATTTTTTATTTTCTTAAAATACGTAAGTTTATTAAAATCAGAAAGCAACTTTTCTCTGGCACTGATTTGAATACAAACTTCTTGATTCGTTTTACTATCCTTTATGTCTTTTAGCGACTGATTAGGATCGCTAAAAGCAGCTTTATCATAAACTTGGATAATGTAATGTATTAATGTTTTAGCCCACTGTGCTAACAATGGTTGCCGACCACTGGAATTATCTTTTTGTGTAATGAGTTGTTTTACAAACTGATAAAATGGCAATTCTGTCTCTTTCCAAAAGGCAATATCAATTGAAGTTGAGTGCTTATTAATTGCCGTCATTGCTTTACGCAAAATCGGTAATGAATCTTTACTGAGTGCTAAAGCTTGTGCTATTATCTCACTTAAATCACTGTCAGGATCCGCCAAATCGGGGTAGACTGGGAATGTGTGTTCATACCAACAACGTGCTTTCATATTGTCGAAATCGTAACCAAAACACCATAAATGATAGTGTTGTTTATCTTTAAAGTTTCGATCAAGATGGGTGGTAACAACGCTAGCTGAATGCGTATCATCATTGGCACTCACCATACCTAACCAATCTCGATATACTAAGCCGCCCGGTTGCCCTTTAATCGCAAGTTGTTCACCTGTCTTTTTATCTATTCGATAGGGTGTTAGTGGATGTAGCCAATGTTGATATTGAATGCCATAATTTTTGGTTTGATATTGGGTAATTAGTTGTGTTAAGAATTCACCACAAATGTCACATTGCCCTTGCTCAGTTTGGTGAAAATCTAACTCAATTCGCCGAGGCATTCCCCAAAAAGCTTGGCAGTAATTAGCTTGATCAGGAAATAGACTTAAATTTTTAGGTGGTTCACTAGTCTTTGTTGCGGCTAACCAAGGAAAGACTGATGCATCAAACTGCTGCGGTTTTTCTTCATCATCTAAAGGGATCACATTTAACCACAATTTTTTCCATAATGGAGTCGGTTTATTCAGTTCAGGCATGATTAAAGTCGTGATAGGCCCTCCACCACGCAAACTCACTCGATGTCCTTGACCACCCGATGGGGCATTAGTTTGCAACGTAAACAGCGCCATAGCAGCACAGTGTGGGCATATTGCCTTGACGAAATCTCGTTTAATAAAGTGATCGGTATTTCGTTTTAATGCATTCTCGCCCGGGGCTTCAACCAATAAACCCGATATAGGAACTTTATTCCCATTTAACGGTGCAAAATCTTGCATAAAAGAAGGTTTTGTTGCGCCAAATTGCATAGCAGTTCTGACTTGTTCAAACGCTTCGGTTAGTTGCTGTGATGAAAAACCATTATTCCAATATTTTCGCCACTCTGAATTATCTTCGGGCGATAGTGTGGTTTGTAATAAACCAATCAAAAACTGGTAAGCCGCACCTTGAAAATCGGGTCTTAAATAAGCTAAATCTGAAATGGTTTCATCAACCAGTTGGCTGGGTTGAATTTTACTAAGGTGACCATCGAAATGAACAACCGGTATCCATTTTTCGTCTAATAAAGATAAAGTAGACAAATTTTTTACTCCTTAATTTCATATAAAATCGATGTTATGATCCGACACCGATTATCTATTTATTAATAAACCATTAATTCATCACAAGTTTGATTCATTAATATAAATTGATTATGTATATTTGCTATCAATCTATTTAACAATTTTAAATCTTATTTAACCAAAAAATTACATTTTTTACGATAAACAAATAATAAAAATGTGATCCACTACAAATTTTTTAAAAATTTACATATAACAGCTTGTATTATTGCTTATTTTAATTTTTTCACATAGCTTTCTAACAATTAAAATCACGCACATTATGTGCAACCTTAGAACGGTAAAATCTTTAACATTACTTATATTAAACTAGCGACATTAAGTCGGTTTGCCACTATAATTGCTTGTTAAAAGCTATTGTGAAACTGATATAAAATGTAAAAGCTGGTAGATAAATCTAATGTTGAGAGAGTTATGAATCCTAAAAATAACACTAAATTTCCACTAAATAATCATCAAATTCCCCTAGACAATTCTCATCAGCTTGATAATGGGCAGGTAAAAACCAAGGTATCCTTGATATTATCGATCATTAGCAAAATAACGCCGTTTTCAATGTTATGGATCAGTTTTGTTTTAACTTATGGGGTAGTTTGTATGTACACGAATGCGGTTGGACAAGATGAGTTTTACCGCTTTATCTTCTTTTTACAAAAACCCGTTGTGGTTGCACTTAATTGTGTAGCACTCTTGTCGGCACTATTACATAGCATAATTTGGTTTATAAAAGTCCCTAAAGCATTATCATTAACGACTGATAATAAGCAAACTCAAGCTTGGTTACTTATCGCTTGTTTATGGATAATCACAATTGCCGTATCAGTGTTATTAATTAAATTGATATTAAGATGAGTGGTGTTTAAATCATGAAAATTCAAGAATCAGAAACTAAACGTTCGAATAATACTGTTATCAAAGGATTATATGCCTTAGGCGGTACGTGGGCAGCTGTTTTTGTTCCGGTTGTGATGATTATCATTGGATTGATTATTCCTTTTGGCGATGCTCAAACTCGTTCCTATATTTTAAAATTAGTTAGTAGCGAACCGGGTAAAATCTTTTTGCTGTTGATGATATGCTTACCCATTTGGTGCGCATTACAACAAATTTTAACGATTTTGCACCAGTTTAATATTCATCCTAAACGTGAAAAACTGTTAACTTTTGGTTTGGCGCTGGCATGGACGATTCACGCTATTTTTATTTTGTTTGTCAGAACATAATAATTGAAATTGCGATTAGCGTTATTAGATGATAACGCTAATGGTTTCAAGATTAATAATAAGTGATTTGTCTAACGACGTTCACTTGCTTATCTGGTTGAAGTTTATTTACTCTATTTGCTGAAAGCCAATCTTTTTTATCATTGACGGTGAGTAATTGAGTTATATAGTTAGCTGACTCCTTACCGTCTGTAAAATTAGTAGATTGAATTGACGTTAAGCGATTATTTTCATATTGATAAGAAAAATCACTTTCATTGCTTAAACCATTACTAAATTGAGTCACTACTTTTGCGAGTTTTTGATCTTGATATTCATACGTAAATAATGAAACACCATTCAAATCATTACCGGTATAGTTACCCTGCTCATCCGTTTCTTTAAGTTGCCAGTGCACATTTTTATTAACCAAACAATGATTGGTATCATATTGATAACTATCATTTTGAATAAAAATAAAATCAACCGCTTTTTTAACTTGATGAGACTGAATAATTTTACCGTCTTTATCAGTCGTAAACTGGGTAATACTGTTAGTTTTATCTTCAAAATCTTCGATAATATTTTCCCAACCAGTATTTATTTTTTGGAGATGTTCAGAATATAATCGTTTATTTTGAGCAGAATACAGCTCATAATGACTTAACGTAATTAGTCCGTTTGGATCATATTCTAATGAATGATTTGCATTCGTTTCATTCTCCTGCATACCTATTTTTTGGGTCGTTGTCGTTCTGATTTCTTGCTTTATTCCCTTTGCAGGTGTATCAAGATAATCATAAAGTTGGAAAATATAATTATTGGCTTCAACTTGATTTTGAGTAATATCATCACGACAATTCAGCGCTATGACATTAGTTGAAAACAATATGGATAATGGTGCGATAAAAAAAGGTAGTCTTCGTTTTTGCATAATTTATTGATAAAGTTAATTTTAGATAATTTGTAAAATGCGTGTTAATGCGTTAATTTTTATCATTACTCTTTTCGCATCAACAACGCGTCTGCCCAATTGATTTGATTTTTTAGTTTTTTATTTTCTTTTTCTTCTTGCTCATTGATTTTATCTGAATAAATCAGTGTTTTATTTTTTGCTTTTAGCTTCATCGGTTTATCGAAAAATGATAACAAGGTTTTTGTATATTCATTTTCGGGTTCAGAAAAGACTTTTTCACACAATCCTTGTTCGACAATTTTTCCTTCTTTCATAACAACAACATGATGACACATAGTATAAATTACGCTTAAATCATGGCTGATAAAAAGATAACTCAGTTGATACTTTTGTTGCAATGATTTAAGTAAATGGATAATTTGTTGCTGAATTGTATGATCTAAAGATGAGGTTGGCTCATCTAAGATGAGTAATTCTGGTCGTAAAATCAAGGCTCTGGCAATAGCAATGCGCTGACGTTGCCCTCCTGAAAACTCTGTTGGATAGCGAAAACGCATAGCTGGATCAAGACCAACTTCAAGCATGATATCAATCACAGCTTGTTCTCGTTCAGATTTACTTAGTTTTTTATGGGTTAACAATCCTTCACTAATAATCTGCTCAACATTAAAACGAGGATTTAGCGATGAAAAAGGATCTTGAAACACCACTTGAATACGACTACGGAACGGGAGTAATTTTTTAGCGGTTAAATGATCAATATGATGACCATCAAATAAAATATCGCCGTCAGATTTTATTAACCGAAGTATCGCCATTGCCGTTGTGCTTTTACCTGAGCCTGATTCACCAACCAGCCCCACGGTTTCACCTTGATGAATGACAAAACCGACATTATCAACAATTTTTTTCTTTTTACTGCTAAATAAGCGTTTTTGCGTTGTCACCTCAACATTTAAATGATTAACACTAAGCAGTATCCCCGGTGTTTCAGGTAAAACGATAGGTTCACCACTTGGTTCAGAGTTTAATAATGTTTGAGTATATGGATGTTGCGGACGTAAAAAGATACGTTGTTTATTATTATATTCAACGATTTGACCTTGTTGCATTACCGCCACTTTATCCGCTAATTTTTTTACAATACTTAGATTATGCGAAATAAATAGCATACTCATATTCAGTTCTGTTTTTAACTCTTTCAGTAACTGAATAATTTGCGCCTGTACAGAAACGTCTAAAGCCGTAGTTGGCTCGTCAGCAATTAATAGTTTAGGATGTGTTAATATTGCCATAGCAATCATAACTCGTTGCCTTTCTCCCCCTGATAATTGATGAGGATAAGCTGACAATTTATTTTTAGGCTCTTTGATTCCAACCCGATCGAGATATTGCAATATTTCGCTTCTGGCCTCGTTACGTCGCATGCCTCGATGCAATGATAAAACTTCATAAAGCTGCTTTTCAACAGTATGCAATGGGTTAAGTGATACCATTGGTTCTTGAAAGATCATACTGATTTGATTACCTCGTACTTTACGAAGTGATTTTTCGCTGGCATGCAGTAATGAGTATCCTTCAAACAAAATGTCCCCAGTTGGGTAAATCACTTGTTCGTTACGCAATAAGCGTAGAATTGACAGTGCCGTCACACTTTTACCCGATCCTGATTCCCCAACTAATGCAAGTGTCTCTTGTTCATGAATATCAAAACTGATATGACTGACCACTTGCGAAGTGAGATGAGCTTGTCTTTTGAATGCAATACTTAAATCTTGTACAGATAATAAAGGTAAACTCATTGATACACTCCTTTGTTTGGATCGAATGCATCCCTTACGGCTTCACCAATAAAAATCAGAAGGGAAAGCAACGTTGCAATAATTAGAAAAGCGCTAATGCCAAGCCATGGTGCTTGCAAATTATTTTTGCCTTGTAGTAATAAACGGCCTAACGATGGTGAATCAATCGGTAAACCAAAGCCTAAAAAATCAAGCGATGTTAATGTGGTAATTGAGCCACAAAGAATAAACGGTAAATAGGTTAAAGTTGCCACCATGGCATTAGGTAAAATATGACGAAACATAATTTTATAATTTCTAACGCCCATTGCTTTTGCTGCACGGATATAATCAAAATTACGTGTACGTAAAAATTCTGTTCTTACTATGCCAGCTAATGCCATCCAACCGAACAAAACAGTAATACCTAGTAACCACCAAAAATTAAGTGGTAAAATGCTTGCAAGAAGAATAATGACAAATAGGACAGGTAATCCGCTCCAAATTTCGATGAAACGTTGCCCAATCATATCGACTTTACCACCATAATACCCCTGTATAGCCCCAATGATGATGCCGATAATCGTGGTAAAAAGTGTTAAAAGAATAGCAAAAAACATCGATATTCGAAAACCATATAAAATATTGGCTAGAACATCAAAACCTGCATCTGTTGTCCCTAGCCAATGCAATGCAGAAGGTGGCGTCGGAAAGGTACTGTTAGTATCGTAAATTAATGTATTATAGGTATAACGAAAAGGTGGCCATAACATCCAACCGTTTTGTTCTATTTTTTCTTGTATTTGAGGATCTAAAAAGTTAGTTTGCGTTTCAAACTGTCCACCAAATTCAGTTTCCGGATAAAAATGAAAAATAGGTGAATAATAGTTATTCTGGTATTTGATAAAAATTGGTCTGTCATTAACGATAAAATCTGAAAATAAACTAATAACAAAAAAAATCAAAAATAGCCAAAGCGAATAATAACCACGACGATTATGTTTAAATCGTTGCCAACGTTGTTGATTAATAGAATAGTGAGTGGTCATTAATTACGAGCCTCAAAGTCAATACGTGGATCAATCACCATATAAGATAAATCACATAACAATTTAGTGATGAGTCCAATTAAGGTAAATATATAAAGTGAACCAAAAATTACCGGATAGTCACGTTGTATAATCGCTTCGTAGCCTAATAATCCTAGACCATTAAGCGAAAAGATAATCTCTATTAACAACGAACCGGTAAATAAAATGCCAACAAATGCAGCAGGAAAGCCTGAAACAATCAATAATGTCGCATTACGAAAAACATGCTTATATAAAATTTGTCTTTCGCTTAAGCCTTTAGCACGCGCAGTAATAACATACTGTTTTCGAATTTCATCTAAAAATAGATTTTTAGTTAACATCGTCAACGAAGCAAAACCGCTGATCACCATAGCAATGGTTGGCAAACAGATATGCCAAGCATAATCCTTTACTTTTCCCCAAAAATCGAGTTGGTCAAAATTATTTGAAATCAATCCTCGTAGCGGAAAAATATCCCAATAACTGCCACCGGCGAACAATACAATTAATAAAACAGCCAGTAAAAAAGCAGGTATTGCATAACCAATGATAATTAACATACTTGACCAAAAATCGAATGCAGAACCATCTTTAACCGCTTTACGAATACCTAAAGGGATAGAAATCATATAAACGATTAACGTACTCCATAGCCCTAAAGAAATCGAAACAGGCAAGCTTTTAGCAATCAATCCTAAAACCGATTCACTTTTAAAAAAACTATTACCAAAGTCAAAGGAAAGATAATTTTTGAGCGTATCAATGTAACGTTCAAAAAGGGGTTTATCAAAGCCAAATTGTTTTTCAATCATAGCCACAACTTGGGGATCAAGTCCTCGAGCACCTCGATAATTTGACTCATTTTTTTGATGCAGCGAAGATGATGCAGTGCTTTCACCACCGGGTAACAAACTTTGTCCACCATTGGCATCATTTTCTATCATCGCTAAGGCTTGATCAACTGGGCCTCCTGGAGCTACTTGTACAATAAAAAAATTGATCGTTAAAATAACAAACAGTGTTGGAATAATGAATACCAATCGACGAACTAGATAATTGAGCATATCAATGTTCCTTATTCTTAGATAAATTAGCTGCTTTATCAGCATCATACCACCAACTATCCACGCCTATTGCATAAGTGGGTTGGATGTCTGGTTGCCCAAATTTATTCCAGTAAGCATAAAATGTTTGGCTATTATACCACATGGGGATCATGGGGTATTCTTGAGTAAGAATACGATCAAGCGCTCGTCCTAGTGGGATTAATGCTTCTTGATTATCGACATTCTTGGTGATTTCGGCGATGATACCGTCAATGGCTTGATTATGTAAACCTGAACCATTCCATGACGAATTAAGATATTCACTCCCCCAAAGAATCATCAGATCTGACGTTGGATAATTCACTGCCCCATAATTACGAGCCATCATATCATAATCACGTTCACGCATACGACGTAAGTGTTGAGCCGAATCTAACAACGTAATTTTCATATTAATACCTAATTTTGCTAAGCTTTGCTGAAATGGAATAGCATATTTAATATCTTCACCAAGGTAAGCAATAAGTTCAAATTCAAAAGGTTGCTTAGTTTTTGCATTGACAAGCACGCCATTTTCAATTTTCCAGCCAGCTTGATTGAGTAATTGGGCGGCTTTTAATAAATTTTCACGATTAAAACCCTGACCATCACTTTTAGGCAATGAATAAGCATCACCAAAAGCACGTTCAGGGATAATATCTTTATAGATATTCAGCCATTTTAGCTCCTGTTCGGTAGGGGTTCCTTTTGCAGCATAAATTGTATTTTCAAAAAAACTGGTCGGTCTTTTATAACTGTTATAGTAATAAGCACGATTTAACCATTCAAAATCGAATGCTAACGTAATCGCTTCACGAACTTTAATATCTTTAAACAGATCTTTTTGTAAATTAAAGGCTAACCATCTGGTGTCGGTTGCAGTTTTTATCGGCTTTTCCTGCTTGATGATATCGTTTGTGTCAAAATAATGACCTTGATATTGCGTAAACCAATTTTTAGGTTGGGACTCACCCCGAAAATCATATTCACCGGCCTTAAAGGCTTCTAATGCAATACTGCTATCCATATAATATTCTATGCGTTTTTCATCAAAATTATCTAAACCTCGATTAACGGGTAAATCTTTCGCCCAATAATGAGGATTACGGCGATAAATCACGTATTGCCCCATTTTATAATCACTAATAAAATAAGGCCCACTCCCAACCGGTGGGGTCGTTAAGGGTTCTGAAAAATTATGATGTTGCCAAAAATGTTTTGGAATAACGCGCATATTGCCGACAAATGAAAGTAATTTTTCACGATCGGATTTTGGCAATTCAATACGAACTCGATAAGTATCTAAGGCTTTAACCGTCACGCCTTGATTATAGACTTTATATTGAGGCACACCTTCAGTCATAAATTTATTAAAGGTGAATTCCACATCTTCAGCAGTTATTGGCTGATCATCTTGAAAACGTGCATTAGGATTAATTAAAACTTCAGCCCAACGATAACTATCAGAATAAGTAATCGACGTTGCTATCAAAGGATAAAAGCTGGTGATATCATCTGCGGTATTCGTAAAAAGGGTATCATATAGTGCACCTGAATTTTTTTCCGGCGCACCACGACTGGCATAGCGATTGAAATTATCAAACGAACCAATCTCAGCTAGTTTAATAATTCCACCTTTCGGCGCATTTGGATTCACATATTCTAAATGTTCAAAATTGTCAGGATATTTAGGTTCGCCTAATAACGAAAAAATAGTTTTATGATAAATCTGTTCGCTCGTTTGAATGACGTTACGCACTGCCATTTGCTGACGACTATCCGAAGACTGCTCAACAGCTTGTGACGCTTGTTGCGTTGTTTTGTCTTCTGTTTGATTGGCATTAACAGATTGAGGAATAATGACAAATCCACTCATACAACAAGCAATGAGTACTGATTTTATTTTGGGTTTGATTTGACGAATCATCCTAATTTAATTCCTGTTTTAATCAATTTTAAATTTATTTGTTAGCGCAAAATTTTATTGTCATCGATAATGACTAAAATTATTTACCCTCATTAGTTAAAATATTCTATTTTGCCAAACTTCAATTAAGTGAGCAAAATCTAAATATTAGCACTAAATTCACCCAGTACAACCACCATTATAATCTGACTAATTAATTAATCATCAAAAAAGTTTAACATTTACTTTATGTTTCAGTATAAAAGATTTTGTTTCATTTTTATACTAAACAGTATTATATTAACAAACTAAATTTTTCGAAATTTAATGAAAATTATTAAGTTAAATAAGCATAAATAATAAAACGGACAAAACAGTAGCAAAACAATCAAGGAATACATTTAGTGACTCAGCCATTTTATCAATATTGGGGCAAATGCCATCAAAGTTCTGACAACAGTAGTTATCACTTACTTGCTTACCATAATTTAGATGTCGCTGCATGTGGTTATCAAATAGTTAAACAAAATTTATTTAACTCTTCGCAATTATTTGAACAAATTGGTTTTTCTGCAAAAGATGTCGATCAAGCAGCGCTTTGGTTTGCTTATTTTTTGGCTTGGCATGATATTGGTAAATTTGCGAATGGATTCCAAGCATTATTTAAACACAATCATCCGCAGCTTGTCAGCGTCGATCCATCTAAAAGCTATAATTCTAGACATGATTCGCTTGGTTTTTGGTTATGGAATAATTCACTTAAACACCAACCAAACGTTAAGCTTGAACAACATAGTGAAGATATTGATGAATTATATGACACATGGCTACTTATTATGACGGGACATCATGGCAAACCACCAGAACGAGAAGCTTATGGTAATTTATCATTTAATGAACAAGATAAACAATCGGCTTTAGACTATATTATCGCACTGAATCAATTGTTTATTGTCGATAACAATCTAGCACACCATGCTTGTCATTTTTTTGATATAAATTATCATAAAAAATTAAAACAAATAAGTTGGTTAATTGCGGGTTTAACTGTAATCAGTGATTGGCTTGGTTCAAATGAACAATTTTTTCCGTTTTGTTCACAGCCCATGCCTCTTGATGAATATTGGCACAATCATGCGATGTTGAAAGCAGAAAAAGCCATTGCCACTTTACCAACAGCATCGCCAATCACCCCTTTTAGTGATATTAAAAATTTGTTTCCTTTCATTGAAAAACCAACACCACTACAGCAACAAGCGTTAACCTGTCAACTTTCTGATAATGGTGCAGAGCTTTTTATTATGGAGGATGTGACTGGTGCAGGAAAAACGGAAGCGTCAATGATTTTAGCACATCGGCTTATGACAGCTAAAAAAGCACAGGGTATCTATATTGGCTTACCAACTCAAGCAACAGCTAATGCTATTTATCAGCGTACCGCTCAAGTCTACGAACAATTATATCAAGCTGATAGCCATCCTTCGCTAGTACTGGCTCATGGGTCTAGCTATATGAATCCGCATTTTACTCAAACAATTTTAAATCACGATGAAATTAGCCAGCAAAAATACCCTAAAGGTGAACAATCGGTGAGTGGAGAATGTAATGAATGGTTTGTTGATACTCGAAAAAAATCGTTATTAGCTGAAGTTGGGGTTGGCACGTTAGATCAAGCGTTAATGGCAATTATGCCTTTCAAACATCAATCGTTACGTTTATTAGGATTACGCCATAAATTACTGATATTAGACGAAGTTCATGCTTATGACAGTTACATGGTAAAACTACTCGAAAACCTATTACATTACCATGCGTTACAAGGTGGCAGTGTTATTATTTTGACAGCAACATTACCTTTATTTCTGCGTCAAAAACTACTCGATGCCTTTTATAAAGGCTTAACTGGCAACAAACAAGTTTTAGAATTAGAACAGTCATTACCTTTTCCACTTATGACACAGCTTAATCATAACGGCTTAGTTAAACAAGCGATTGAAACCCGACAAGAAGTTAAACGCCAAGTAAATATCGAATGGATTAACCATATTGAAGCAGGTATAGACAAAATCAGCAAAGCTATGCAACAAGGTAAAATTATTTGTTGGATCAAAAACAGTGTACAAGATGCAATTAGTCTATATCAACAAATTCAACTCAATTTACAACTGGATCATACACAAATCCTACTTTTTCATAGCCGTTTTGCGTATTGTGACCGTTTGGAAATTGAAGAAAAAACATTACAATGGGCTGGAAAAACATCGAATCATCAAATTCGTGCAGGAAAAGTCATTATAGCAACACAAGTGATTGAACAATCCTTGGATCTTGATTTTGATGAAATGATCAGCGATATTGCCCCGATAGATTTATTAATACAACGAGCTGGACGTTTACAACGCCATATTCGCGACAAACAGGGTAATATCAAGCCATATGATGCAAAGAATCAATCGTTTGATGAACGCCATCCCCCTACCCTAACCGTGCTTGCCCCAGATTGGCAAGCTGAACCTAACTCGAATTGGCTTGACGAACCAGTCTTTCGAAATACCAGTTATGTTTACGCTAATCCGGCTCATTTATGGTATACCCAAAAGACACTATCCGAGCAAGGTTGCATTAAAATGCCGGATGATGCAAGGCAATTAATTGAATCCGTTTATGAACAAGATCTTGAACCACCAGCAGGATTACAAAAAGGTTATCATGGTGCTCAAGGGGCTAATTTAAGTAAATCGTCTATCGCCAATCAAAACGTATTAAATTTGAATGAAGGTTATAAGCGTGATCCAAAAATGGGATGGGATAACGAAGTCGAAGTGGCGACTCGTTTATCAGAAGATAGCGTTGATATCTATTTAGCTTATCAACAACATGAAAAAATTATTCCTTACTGTAGTCATAGTGAATATGCCTGGGAGCAAAGTCGAATTTCGCTAAGACGTGCAAAATGGGAAAAAATCAAAAATCAGATCCCTCAACTTGATCAAACGAGTTTAGAAAAACTCAGACAACAAATACATAGACCAACAGCGATAATTGTCTTACTCAATGAAAAATCAGACTTTTATTCTAAAGAATTGGGGTTTATATAAATTAAATTTAAAACAATCTAACAATGAAAATTATAATTAGTTATAAAAAATAAATTTTTATACATCTCTGCTGTATATTAAATCTTTTTTATCAATCCTTATTCAAGCTAAAATCAAAATAAAACTTACAAAAATTTATTCATACAATTCTATGATCAACTTCAAAAAAACACAAAAAAACCATTGACTGTCCAAAAATAACACGTATTTTGTTTATATAGGTTAGTTAACCATTTACATATAATTACATTTATAAACACAAGTTTACTTTTTTAAATAAAGTTAGGTTGGAAAGTAGTATTTTAAATGCAAAATAAGGATAATATGATGAATTTACAGGAGCTATTGACCGAGAGTGCTTCATCGTTAATTGAAAACTCAGCGCAAAATAATTATTCCCTTTCAATTGATGGTGTAGATTTACTGACAACAATATCAATATTATCACTTGAAGGTAAAGAAGAATTAAATCAACCATGGCAATATGCAATTCATTTTACCAGTCCAAATAAGCATATATCCATTGATTCGATACTTAATCAAACCGCATCGCTTACTTTTCATCCTCGTCAATTACCTTTAAAGTTAACTCAAATCAGTTCCCTTGATAAGCTTGATAAATCAAGAACAATTTACGGTGTTATCACAGAGTTCAGCCTTGTTTCAATGAGTAAAGACGAAGCGCATTATTGCGTTACATTAGTGCCAAGGATAGCCTTATTAGCCAACCATCACCAAAGTGCAATTTATCAAAACACAAGCGTTGTTGATGTGGTTGAAGAAGTATTACGAAATCATGGTTTTACAGGAATTGATTTTCGTTTTGAATTAAACGAAACTTATCCGGCTCGTGAATTTATCACCCAATGGCAAGAATCAGATCTAGCGTTTATACAAAGATTACTTGCCGATGTTGGGATTTGGTTCTATTTCGAAACGCATCCTAAGCACCATTGTGATGTTATCGTGATGAGTGATTATGAACAAGGACTGGAAGATGCCGGAAGTATTATAATCAAACAGCCGAGTGGACTGACGGATAATCAACGTCACAGCATATGGGACTTACAATTCAGTAGTAAAACCAAACCTAAGCAAGTTAGTGTTAACGACTACAACTATCGCATGGCAAACAGTCAACTACATGGCTCAGCCAATAGCCAGCCTAAAGATATCACAACCCATGGCGATGACTACCGTTATGAAGAGCATTATAAAGTATTGGGTGATAAACAAACAGTTGAAAGCGGGCAATGGTATGCGCACATACGTCACCAACACTATATATCAGAACAATTCATTATCTATGGTAAATGTAATGATTATCAACTGGTGCCGGGTCAACGTCTTATTATTGAAGAATGTCCGATTTATGACATAAAAGAAGGTATTATTATTATTGCTTCCGAAAGTCATGGTAATCGAACAGACTCTTACGAAACCCATTTTACTGCCATTCCATATGATGTATTAAAACCTTATCGTCCTTTGCCACTTCCTTGGCCACAAGTTAGCGGTACTTTACCGGCACGGGTAACCAGTCCAGATGATGATACTTATGGTTATATCGATACAAAAGGGCGCTATCGTATTAAATTCAATTTTGATTTAAAAAATTGGAAAAAAGGCGAAGAAAGTTTATGGGTAAGACTGGCAAAACCTTATTCGGGTAATACGTACGGCTTTCATTTTCCGTTAATAGACGGTACAGAAGTGGCGGTTGCATTTACTAATGGTAACCCGGACAGACCTTATATTGCCCATGCTATGCATGACAGCACGCACCCCGACCATGTCACCACAATCAACAAACACCGCAATGTAATTCGTACACCGGCGAACAACAAACTGCGCATGGATGACAAACGTGGGCAAGAGCATATCAAGCTTGCCACTGAGTACGGTAAAACCCAGCTCAACATTGGTCATTTAGTGGATAGCGAAAAACATAAACGTGGTGAAGGCTTTGAGTTACGCACTGATGAATGGGGGGCTATACGAGCAGGTAAAGGGGTTTATATCACAACCTATAAGCGGGAAGGAAATCAAGGGGTCAAAAAAGCAAGCTTAGATGGAGATGAAACTTCAATTTTGTTAAAAACCGGATTGAGCGTATCAAAACGATTATCTAAACGTTCTGATAGTCATCGAGCAGGTATTCTTGAAGGTTCGGATACCCTAAATGAGTTTGTTAATTATACAGTAACTGGTATGAATGAAAATTTAGCTTTTACTCAACCAAGTATAGTGTTATCAAGTCCTAAAGGCATAGCCTCAGTAACACCTGACAGTATTTATCAATTTGCTGAACAAAATATTTTATTAACAAGTAAGCATGATACTAATATTGCAGCAAATAATTCAATTCATACCAGTGCTGGCAGGGAATTTTCTGTTTTTGCAAAACAAGATATTAAAATTTTTAGTGGTGAAGCAAAAGTACAATTACAGTCTCATAATGACAACATTGAAATTATTGCAGATAAAACGCTAACCATGACAAGTAATGATGACAAAATTAATATCAATGCGAAAAAAGAGATAACTATTGCATGCGGTGGAGCCTATATTCGTATAGCCGATGGAAATATAGAATTGTATGCACCGGGTATTATTAAACATGGTGCACAATCTTATCCCTATACTGGTCCCCAAAAAATGTTACCAACACTCTATTCATTTCCTAAACAGCAACCCCAACCTCCTTATGTTAGACAATTTGTTTTAGTCGAGGAAGGCACTAACAAACCAATCATTAGCCGAGAGTACCAAATTTTAAATAGAGCCAATCAGGTTATAGCTGAAGGTAAAACTGATGCACAAGGTAAAACTCAAATTGTGACATCGGGATATGAAGAAGATAACGTTACATTTAAATATAAATGAGCATTAAAAAGAAGCATAGGAGTTTTTTATGAATTGCATTGGAGCAACATCACTGACCTGTCAAGCTTCAAGTGGTGATAACACAATAGAAACAACAGTAATCGCTGGGACAAGGAAATTAGAAAATATTTTAATACGTAGAATTTTCATGACAATGGGTGGCATTTGGTCTCCTGGACATTATTGGATTGAAATCATTCATGATGATGAAGATGAGACTGATGATTTTATAAAAGAGGCAAGGGAACAAAAATTAACTGAAGAAAAATTTATTTCAATGAACAAAAAATGCACTAAAGCGAATGGATTTCGTGAAAGTTATGGATGGTATCCTGATGATGGTTTATTCCAATGGATTGAGTTAGGAACTATGAAAGGGAAAGGTTTTTTGAATGGTGATTGTCAATTAAGGAGAGATAAAGATAAAAATCATAATTTATCCCCTGAAAAAGACCGAGAAGCCGGTAGACGAAATCACCAAAAAAACGATATGAAACATGATTTATCTTTTGAAAAAGAATGGGAAGGCGGTAGTGGAAATCCTCAAGTAAAAGATGAAAAACCTGAAGAAAAAAATAAACATGACGGAAAAAATCATCTTTCAATTAGACCCTTTGATCCACATCAAAATGGTCGTTTTCATGAAGATGAAATAGATTTTACAACTCATCCTTATTTGTTACCCAATGATTCACGAACAGAAATACAAATCATAGAAGAAATTAGAGATTTTGCGAGCAAATTTGAAGATGAATGGAGTTATAAACGGCATGGTTATAACGAAACCTGTTGTCATACTTTTGTATTTTTATTACTTGCCAGTTGTAATTTAGCCGATCCAGACTGCATTGGAGCCCAAAAAGACCCATATTTCAAAGAGTATAAAAATAATTTAAAAAAAAGATTTAAAAATCAGAACAATAATGAGGCTGAAAAAAAATTTTATCAAAGGCATTGTATGACCGAAAAATTACATGACATATCACAATTTGCACGAGCTAAATAAAATGAGTTCTAAAATGGGAAATTCGATTATGCAAATTTACATTATAAATTTTTTTACAATTTCTATTTTCTATTTTTTATGTTGGGTTATTAATCCTAATTTTACCTATGCGGATATAAACATGATAGATCAAAAAACAATTATGAAAACACCACAACCTTTAGAGGCTAATAAAATTTACTACCAGTATGATTTCAAAAGTTTTCGTCATAAAGATGATAGTTATCCTGCAGAAAAAAAATTATTTTTATCGCCTGAAACGTTAGAAACAGACCCTGACGATGATTCATTATTGGATATTTATCAAATAACAATTAATGAAAATAATCAATATAGTAAAGTGATTAACATATGTAGAAATATTATAGAAATACTCTATCCAACAGAGCCTTTTGAGACACTTGAAGATGGTATCCATTTTTATATTTTAGATAAAGACAACCAATTGCAAAAAAAAGAAAATTTTGAAGCAGTGTTTAAAGAGCCCGGCTATATACGTGTTGAAAAATTAGATGGAAAGGTGATCAGTATTCAAAAACGACCTACATGTATGATTATCCATTTTAATTATGAATATTGGCCTAATCAAAATTTAAAGTATGATAAATTGGAGTATTATAATAATGAACATCAAATCATTTACTATGATGAAACATTTTATGATGATAATGAAAAAATTGTATCAGGTAATAAAAAGAATCTGTTGACGCAACAAAATATACGCTATACCTACATAAACAAAGATGGCGTATCAAGAATTGATGAATATTTTGATAGCCAGGGTAATAAAACCAATCATGTGATTTATTATGATAATACTAATGCTGAAGATAAAATCGAAAATCAAATATTGGATCATGAAGGAAAACTGGTAGAAAAAAGTAATAAGGTGCCTGATGATATATTCGATCCGCTTAAAGAAGAATTAGCTGAGAAATATCCTTATAATAATTTATTAATGGATATTGAAAAAACAGACGTAGTTTTAACAGAGAGGTTTTTTCTTCATACTGTAGATAAAAATACAACACAATGGGATAACGAGGCGATAAACCGCGCTAAGTATTTACAAATTACTCCTAATCAACCGTATTACGCAAAGGTAACTTATCCCCTTCTTTGGCCTAATCGTTATAAAAATTTTCCCCACCAAAAACCGTTAACATTAATTGAAGCGGAACATCAACAACCTAATGCCAAATACAGTGATTTAATCAAATTTGAAGTGGGCAATAATTATCAGTATAAAACTTTGATTAAAGAAAAGTGGCAACAAACCCCAATCACTTTGCCATTAGAACAGTTTAAACCACTAGAAAACAACATCTACTTTTTTGTTATGGACAATAACGGAAAATTAATTCCATTAGAAAACGTTGAACAAGCGGTAGAGCAACCAAACTATATACGTGTTGAAAAAGAGATGGGTAAGATAATATCGATAGTTAAAAAAACACGAATTTATAAAGTATTAAATGAGTTTGAATATCAAGATAATAGTTTGAAAAACAGTAAATTCAATTTACTAGAAAGCACGCTGTTACCAAACTTTATCATTGAGACAAAATGGGAAAATTATTTGCCCAAATACCAAGCGATTAAAGATAATCAAGGAATAACGGTAAGAACAATTACAGTTATCAATCCAACAGATTTTCATGCTATTTTTGAAGAATTTAACTCAAATGGAATAAAAACCAATCATATTGAAATAAATAAGAATAATAATCCTGACATAATAAACCAATATCTAGACGAAAAAGGACAACTGATTAAAACAACGGATGATTATCCCGAAAAAGATTCAGTCTACGATAAAATTTATGAAAAACCTTTCTATCCTATTTTTATAGATCAGCTGGAATATCAACTTTTTAAGCTTTATCAAAGAGAGTTAAAAAATGATAAATAAAATATTTTTAAATATAAGTACAAACAACAAAGCGAGAAAATACTTATGTGCTGGGAACGTTTAGCTGAGTCTATTTATGGGAATACAGTCCTTTATAACCCTAATGATCCTTGTACTTCGTATAAATATGTAAAAGCAGGTTATAGAGAACTTGATTGGATTCGGATATGTAGAATTCCATTAGCTTTTTTTGGGAGTAAAGGGGCTTTTCCTGGTCATTATTGGATTGAAATTATCCATGATAATGAAGATATTATTGATAAACATATAAAAGTTGCTAGAGAAGAATATAAAACCGAAGCAGAAATAATTAGTTTAGGAAATGTTAAATCGGCTAATGGTTTTAGAGAAAGTTATGGATGGTATCCTGTTGATTTTCCTGTGACAATAACTCCTAATGAAGACCCTAAAACAGCCGCTTATGTTCCTATCAAATTGATTGAATTTAAAGAAGCAGGAACTTTAAATGGTGATTCAACGGTAAGACGAAAAAAAGACGAATCTAAATTTCTTATTCATATAACACCACGCGAAGCAGGAAGAAAAACAATGAATAATAACTTATCTATTTATGCTTTTGATCCTCATCAATGTTCACGATTTCATAAAGGTGAAATAAAAATGATGTCACACCCTTATTTACTCCCCAATGATAACAAAACGAAAGAAGATATTATTAAAGAAATTAGAGAATTTGCAAACTCATTTTACGATGAATATTCAAAAGAATGGAGTTGGTATAACGATGGCTATAATGAAGTCAACTGTCACACTTTTCTATTTTTATTATTAGGTCATGTTGGTCTAGCCGATCCAATTATTGCTGAAGATAAAGATAAACATTTCCGTGAATATTTTAAGAATGTGAAAAATAATTTAGATGTTGTTGAAGCAAATTATTATGTATCACTGAAAAAACTAAAAGAAAACTCAGGAAAACTTAAAGAAAATAATGAATATAGTATTAATTGTTAACTATCAAAAAAGGCAGGGTTTATAGATGAAAAAAATCTTCCGAAAATTAATTTATTTTTTTATTTTATTGCCAAATGTATTTTATTCAACTTTAGGACTAACAATGCAAAAAGAAAATTTATCCGATGATATCATCATTAGCCAATTAAAAGCACAAGGAATTCAGCCCCATATCACATACATTCACTCTGACTATAATTATAGTAAATATAAAAATTTTCCAACACAGCCATTTATCACTTTGGCTGAAGCAGAAAAAATAAACCCCAACTCTCCTGATAATATAATTCAAATTATTGAATTGGATGATAATTATCAATATAAAAGTATTCTCGAAAAAGACAGAGATTTGATTGATATTTTATTTCCCATTGCCATGTTTGATGATTATCCAGATGGTGAACACTTTTTTACCTTGGACGAAAAGTATCAACTTCATCACTTAAGCTCGGCTGAAGAAGCATTAGCACAAGACTGTTATCTCAAGGTAATTATCCAACAAAGTAAAGTGGTAAAAATGCAAAAACGTCCTTTGACTTTTATAAGTAAATCGATATTTTCATACTGGCCAAATGGCAATATTCTGAGAAAAATTAGAGAAAAACTCGATTTAAATAATAAGCCACTTGTTCGCTACGAAATTGAAAATGATCAAACTGGCAAACGAATTAAAATGTTAGAACATAACCTAGTGACAAATTATAAAGCGGTTATGACTTATTTATATACAAACGATGTTTATTCAGTAATGGATATTTTTAATGAAAAAGGGGTTAAGGTTAACCATACCATAATTTATGATAAAAAAGGTAATGTTGAAAGCCAATATTTAGATGAATCAGGCAATATTATAAAAACTACAAATTCTGAACCAGAAATTTACTCAGATCAGAATTTACCTCAACCCGCTATTTATCAATCAATCCCTATGGATTTTAAAAGAGCACATCATTTTCATATAAGTAATTTCATTCAACAAATGGCATTTAATAAAGATACCACACTAGCAGATCAAGAAGCCATCACTCGAGCCAAATTTTTAGGTATAAAACCGAACAGTAGTTATTACCACCCAACTCCATTTCCAAAATGGGCGGAAGAACGTTATAAAAATTACCCACATCAATTTGCGATGAGCCTATCAGAAGCTGAATTTCAGTATCCTAAAGAAAAGTATGTAGATTTAGTTAAAGTAACATTAGGTGATAATTATCAATATCAAACAATTTCAATGGAAAAATGGCAACAAGTTCCGATATCACTACCTTTAGAACAATTCAAATCGTTAGAAAATGGTTCCTATTTTTTTAGCTTTGATGATAAAGATCAATTAATCCCATTAGATGGCGTTGAACAAGCTATTGCATTGCCTAGATACGTTCGAGTAGAAAAAGTAATGGGAAAAATTGATTCAATACTACAAAAAACGAGGATACAAAAGACGTTACAGCAGTATGAATATAAAGATAGCAATCAAATGGTTAAACAAATATTGAAAGTATTAGAAAGCCCTGTTATGCCATCAATAACCATAGAAACGATCTATGATGATATTGGTTTATATACAGTATCGCAAACAATCAAAGATAATGAAAATAGAAAAATCGCAGTTTTTAATATAGTTGATAAAGATAGTATTTATGGCGTAATAGAACGTTTTACCCCTGATGGTATAAAAACCAATCATATCATTCGCTATTACGGTTATTATAGTGATGGTGTTGAAAATCAATATCTGGATGAAAAAGGCAATATCAAATTTACAACAAGCGATATTAAAAATAAAAATAATCCCCAACTTTACGATATGTTACCAGTTTATTCTGATGAATTTATTGGTGTGATTTTCAACTCATTTTTAGAAAAGTGAGTGTCAATAAAATTTGAACTACTATTTATTATTGCAAACTTTAGTCATAATTTTTGACTATTATCTAACACAACAATGCCAAAAAATGAAGTTTAGCAATGTATTTATAAGGAGCATTAATGGGTTATGATAATTGGATTCCACCTGCTGGTTGGGTTGATGTAGCAGGAAGAACAATTGCAGATTTGGAAAATAATTCATACAAACAGATTGTTAGGGCTGGTATTAAAGAGTTATCCCGAATCAGAATATGTCGCCTGCCAACTCTAGTTTTGGGTGGACGTATAGAATGGGATACAGATACAGCACCGGGCCACTATTGGATTGAAATAATTAATGATTTAAGCAAAATGGATGGAAGCGAAAAGTTCATTGAAAGTTATGGTTGGTATCCACAAGAACCCGCAACTTTTTTTAATGCTTTTACTACTGATGGCTGTTTAAATAGTGATTGTGAATATTTTCGTGCAAAGGATGATAGTAATAGAGATAAACAAGAAAAAGACAAAAACATACCTAATGAAGCAGGCAGGGCAAGAATTACTGAAGAAGATAAAATTTATTCTTTATATCCATTTGATCCCCATCATAATAAAAGATATACCCTCCCTAACAGTGATAAAGGGAAAGTTAATCACCCTTATCTTTTTGCCAATGATCCACGAACTGAAGATGACGTCATTGAAGAAATAAGAAACTTTGCAATAAGTCATATTTCTGAAGAAGAAAACAATGTTGATGATAAATCCAAAAATAAAGCAGTAAAAAAATGGTCTTATGCATTTGAGCATTATGCAGAGTATAACTGTCATACTTTTCTATTCAATTTATTATATGAAGTTAATTTAGCTGATAGATATATTTTAAAAGATTTACATTTTATGAGGTTTTTAGCCTCAGCGGATGATCACAAAAATAAATATCGATATATTTCTGATCATTACGGAAATATATACAAATTAAAAAACCATGAAGATATTAGAAAGCAAGCCAATGAAGTTTATAACAAAATGAAAAAGGTTAATGATAATGCAAAAAAATTAGCCGAAATACTCAAGCCATAATCTAAAAAAAGATAGCATATATGAAAAAAAAATTTGAATTATTTTTAATAACAGCGCCATTATTGATCTATATACTAGGAGCACTTATGACTGGTTTAATTAATCCACTAGATGTTGCCAAATGTCTTAAAATCCGAGCAATGGGCATTAAACCGCATGTGCCTTATTATGGATCGACCAGAATAATATTTAATCATTACCGAATACCTACCAATTATCCTGATTTTGCTCCTATTTCTCTTGAGCAAGCCGAAAATGCACCCTATCGTGTAAACTCCCCTTTTAGTACTTCACTTAAAATAAATGTAGTTGGTGATAATTATCAATTCAAAGAACGTTGGAGCTATCGGCGAAAACCTCAATATATTTTACTCAATGACCAACAGTTAAATTCTTTAAAAGAGCTTGAAAATGGTTCTCACTTTTTTATTTTAGATACGCAGTTACAGCTACAACCAATTACTATTGAACAAGCAATTATGTTACCTAATTATATTAAAGTGACCAAAGAAATGGGCAAAATTATAGATGTTGAAAAAAAACCTTTGCTTTCCATTAGCAAATGGGAATATGACTATTGGCCCCATAGCGCTAGTATGCGTTATTTAAGATTTTTTATCTATTCAATGGATAAAAAAACACGATTACAATCTCGTTATGTGGAATATGACGAAGAAGGTAATGATTTAATAGCCATAACAAAAGACCAAAATAATAAACTGATCAGTATTAGAAAAACCTATCCAAAGGGAAGTAAATATTATTCTGAAACCACATTATTTAATGAACAAGGTGATAAAACTGCTATTTTTTATACTCCTAGTGTGGGAGATAGTAAAATTGTTCATCTTGATAAACAAGGAAATATTACTAACGTAACCTATGGCCGTGTTCCATATCATGGAATTCCAGACTTCCCTGAGGAAGAACACTATATAAATCTTACGATTGATACTAGTAAAGAGTACAAAGCTGTTGATAGATTAGAATCGGAAAAATAAATTTTGGTTAACTTCTGAAATTAAAGAATTATTTATAAAAAATTAAAGGAAATAAAATAATGAGAAATGTTATACGATTAGGTGACTCAACAAGTCATGGCGGTAAAGTTATTTCTGCTTCTTCAACACTTCTAATTTTGAATAAGGGGGTTGCCAGACTTGGCGATATGGTAGCTTGTCCGATTAAAGGTCATGGTGTAAATCCAATTATAGAAGGAGATAGCTCTTTTATTGAAAATGGTAAGCCTGTCGCTTTTCATGGACATAAAACAGCATGTGGTTGCTGTTTAATCTCTTCACTTGACAACTTTGGAAAAGAATAAATTATGCCTATCGATTTAAATTTATTACCTAAACCTTTGACTTTGAAAAAAGGGTTGTCTCGTCTATTTTGGTGCATTACCTTAGTAGTATTTATAATCATTAGCGTGATTTTAATTTGCTTAAATCAACCAAATTATAGGATCGGAATTGAGCATATCATCATTGCGGTTATTTTTGCTTTTATAGGTTGGATAATACTATTATTAATATCATTGTTATTTCGTGGCTATAAAGAGTTCTATGTTGAAGGTTGGAATAAATTACGTGAAGATCGAAAACAAGAATTAATTGAATTTGGTCAAAAACCGGTTTATGTCATTTTTAATCAATTACATTCTGAATTCGGTGATGAAGATCATGCACAAGCCTTGATAAATGGTTTGCTATCCATTGACGCAAAAACAGCTTTACCATCCAGTGATTATAATAATCCTATTATCCATTCAAGATTCAAATTTAACAATCTGAAAAATAGTGATTTTAGTCTTAAAGTAGATGAACTATTTAATGAATTACAAGAAGTTATTTCTATTTTAAATAGTAAAGTGTTCCAAAAAAAACAGAAGCATATTAGAATTTTTATCGATGTGCCTATCTCCTCTGAATTAATCAAACTAAGTTGGGAAAAAAAAGTAGGTTTAACCTCTTTTTTTGACTCTTGGAGCGTAGTTGATGTAAAAGAGAGCTCCATATTTTTAGATAGTTGGTTAGATAATTCTAAGAATAACGATCATATATTATGTTGTATAAGTCTACATTTGTATGATTTTCCTCATTCATATAGTTCTGAGGCGATGACAAGTATGATTTGCCTAGGAAAAAATATTTTCCAAACTGATAGTACTATCCAATATATACGTGAAAATAAATTAACAGTTGCTGCTTTGCATCGTACACAAGAAAGCGATAATCTCGATGATACTCTTGAATATGCAGAACTATGGGGTGATTTTAATATTGAAGAAGGTAATCAACATCCAATTGGTGCCATATGGTTAAACAAATTAACATCTGATATTAATGTGCGTGTTTTATCTCGATATGTTGATAAGGCTTGCTCTATTGATAACATTTATCATATCAATACAACATTTGGCATTCCAGGTGAGTGTGATTATTGGGTGGGTTTAGCATTTGCTATTGAACACGCTTCATTTATTAATGAAAAACAATTAGTTATTGGAGAAAAACAAAATAGGTTTCATGCAACTATTATTGAAAGAATAGATATTGAAAAAGAAAATAATATGTTATGAAAATTTTTATCGAGTTTGGGAAACACGTATTTATAAAAATTGAGTAGAGCTATAACCAATAAAGTTAATCCTTACTTTTAAGGATTAACTTTTTAGTTTTCGTTAACAGTCATTATCAACTATTGGTTGTTCAAATTGATAGTTTGCTGTTTATATTTTCATGTCAGAAATCAGTTCTGAATTAGCTTAATTTTCATCTTTCCAACATTTTTTGGTAATTGGGTAATGTTTAAAATAACCATAACCAAAATTTATTTTTTCCATATGCCCTTTATTTCCTTGACTTTTCCATGCATCATATTCTTTTTTCGGATTTTTTCCTCTAATTATTATCGCACTGTAACCTCGTCGCCAATCTTTGTTTGAGTAATAGGTTCCATCACAATGATAGGTAGGTAGTTTGATATCAGAATAGGCATGGTTGGCTAATGCTTCACAGTAATCTGGTAATTTTGCAATGGTTCTTATACTATCCCCTTTTTTATCTTGCAAGTTGTTTAATTCGTCAGCTGTACAATCTGTTTTTTGGTTTGGAATAATATCGTTGACTAGGTTATTTAAATTTTGGTCATCATTATCAACCGGACACATTGCTAAAAAAGATTTTCTTGCTGTTAGCGTTTTTGTCCAATTGAAAATCCCTCTGGTAATTACTTTTATTGAGAAGAATTTTTTAAGATAAGATGTACATTCACTCGGCCTTGTTACTGAAGATAAACATAAAATAACACCACAAGCTAGTGCTTGGTCATTAGAAAGATCTTTTTGGTTTATATTAAATCGATTTTTTTTGTCATTAGTAAAATGAGTCAGGTTATCTGATATTCCCACGTTTTCACGATAATCTATATCGTTTGTGTTAGCAGGACTTGAGCTTGTAACTATTTTTGATTCTTTAGTTTCGGCAAGCCTATCGATTATACTTCTGTCATCTTCTTTTAAAGATGGGTTGTTTTTTTCAATGAGTTGTATTTTCTCTTTTAGATCGCTAGCTTTGAGCTGATCTGTTGGTGATATATGTTCTTTTGACATAATTGTTTTATATTCAAACCGGTATCTATCTAAGTCTTCTTTTTCATCAGCAAAACTGTTTAATGAAAAAAAAGCAGTCAATATGATAATTGTCTTGAAATAGTTTATTTTTTTCATAATATTACCTGCTTTTATAGTAATTGAATGTTATCAATTTCGTTTTTTGATATACATTTGTGTTTCATTGTTTTGTTCATTGAATAACATCTTTTAATACGCTTATTATTCGTTATTTTTAGATGTTTTCGCTGGTTTTATTTAGTTTTATTATTTTATTGTTTTCCTATTCCCATGTTATTTTTTAATAACATATGTTTTACATTTTATTTTGATTTTACAATCTTATCCCCCTGTTTTCCTGAAAATATAAATGTGACAAATTCATTTTTATCAACCATTTCTTCTGTTACAAATTGGCATTTAATCCCTATTTTTCTGAAATAATTTTCATAGAGATAAATATTTTTTTTGTTGCCAATTATTTTTATTGAATCGGCATGAGTTGCTAAAAAAATGACAGTTATTTTGTCTGACTCTTTAATTGGCGCGCCTACTACAGTATAAATCACTGATTTATCTTTAAAGTCTTTGATAATTTGTTCATTAGGTGATAGTCGACTTGTCGGATATCGAAATAGTTGATCTTGATATACAGATTTATAGTTGTCACTATTCAATTTAGGTGGTTTAGGTGGATTTGAACAACCTGTTAGGTATCCTATTAATATAATTAATAACCCTTTAATTAAATAACTTTTCATAATCGACATCCTTAAAATAGACTTCTGTAATTTTTCTTGAACCAGAAAAAGCTGACATTTGAATGACTACATCAATTGATAACCCTATCATTTTAGCAACAGTTTTATCACTTAATCCCACGGCTTTAGGATTTTCCATTACATTAGTCACCATTTTTTGAAAAGTCATTTCAACTGTAGGTGAATGATAAGAACATAGTGTTCCATTGTGGCCACTACCAATTACTTTGATGAGATCTAAGGCGACTTGATCTCGTATTTCAGCCAGTAGAATTCTGGTTGGTTTTAATCGTAAACATGCTTTTAGTAATTTTGATGGCGTTACCGGATCTTCTTCTTTGTATTGGCTATCATAGAAAAGTTGGGCATAGTTACCATGATTAAAAAAGGCTAACTCTTCTGTATCTTCGATAGATATTAACCGTGCATTTAATGGTATAAACTCCATTAAGCTTTTCATAAAGGTCGTTTTTCCCGATCCTGTTTCACCACAAAAAATGATGTTTTTACCTACAGCTACGGCTTTTTTTATAAAATCGACGAAATTTCTGCTAAGATAAAGTTCTTTTAACTCTTCATCATCTCTACTTTTATCACCAAATGCTTTGATATCATTAAATAAACCTTGTTCAACATACTTTTGATACGGTACATTGGTTTTATGATTTTTTCGGATATCTACAATTAAGTTTTTAGATGCGGGTGCATAAACTAATTGTATTCTTTCACCACTGATTAATGTCCCACTTAAAAAGGGGTTAGTTTCACCTAATTTTGTATTATTGTAATTTGCCGCGGTCGTCGCAAAAGATTGTAAAAGTGAACCTGGTTTTTTTATATCGTTTTCAATCGATTCTTTTTTTATCCATTCATCGTCAGTTGTTTCAACCCACAATGCACCATCAGGATTGACACAAATTTCTTTTATTTTCGGATCTGATAGGTATTTTCCAAATAGTACTTCTGTATTTTCCCAAAAAATAGTATTCATCATTTTCTGTACTCTAATTTATAAACATCACTAAAATCAATATCTTGGTTAGTGTAAATACCAACACTATCACCATGATTACGATATATTGTTGGTGGAATATCAACATTTTTCTCAATTATCGATTTAGCAACATCCGTTCCACCTTGAGTGGTATTATTTAAATCAGTAAAAGTGTGTTCTTTTTGTAATCGTGATGCAGCAGCACTTGACAGATCACTCATCAAAGAAACTAACACAGCATTACCAAAACGAGTCCAAAAATGATTATCAACCCAACCACTAATACCTTGACCACCTAATACATCACTCGCCCCTGAATCAATTCTTATTATTAAATTATTGGGTGTTCTGATTTCTTCCCATAAAACAAACACTCTATCGTCACCTTGATTAACACTGGCTCGTCTGAAGGCTCCATTAACTATTGAACCCTTTTCTATAAGTAAGGTTGTACCATTTGCCGAATAAACATCATCACTGATAATGCATCCAACATCACCACTAATTTGGCTAATCAATGCTGTTCTTAATGAGCATTTAATAAATGTTCCCCTATAAATTGATAAATTAGGGTTAAGTTTTAATACTTCCGCCTTAACAATTTTGGTACTTTGTTTGTTTTTTTCGTTATCACCAGAACTTTGTTGTTGAGGTATTGGTTGAACTATTGGTTGGGTTTCTTGTTGTTTTACATTGTTATCATCACCTTTAGCTAATCCGAAACGCCCTTTTATAATTATGGGTTTTGATGGTATTTCAATTTCATTTGGGTCTGAATCTTCTGAATCAATCCCACTTTCTGGATCATTTGGGGATAAAAGATTATCAGGATTTCTAGTATTTCTTGTAATATTAAATGGTCTATTATCAACAGTAACAACTTCGGGCTCGGAGTTTTGTCTATCAGGTTGTATTGATCTTTTAAGCGATAAAATTCCCCTCGCTAACAAAAATAACACGATAGCGATGATAACCATCAACATGAAGATTGTTTTAAATGATATTCCTTTTGATTTTTTCTCATTTTTCAATTCATCAGCGATATTCGATTTCAAATTTTCTTCATTTGACTCCATATTATTTTGATTGACACTCATTTTCTATCCTTACTGGTTGATCACTCTGATTACGTTATCGCTTATTGTTGTTTTATATTCTGGTTTATAGGTTCCATAAGACTGATTAAAAATCCCGACAACCTTGTTACCATTTCTTAAAATTAATTTTTCTGCCACTTTATGAACTACTAACGTTCGGTAATTATTTAATACATCGGCTCGCATATTGTAGGTGAGCATTTCTTCTGATTTATTTTTATTCACCAAAAATACACTTGGGATCTCTTTTTCATTGGAAAACCCTAAAAAGGTTAGTATGCCATCATCATAAACAAAATCCGGTACAATACTTTCACTTCCTTTATTAACAGATTTGTAATAATTCCAGTTCACAGGTGTACTTAACTTGCCTAATGATTTTGTTATAAGTTGTTTGTTTTTCTCTTCTTGATATATTTTTGCTTTTCTTATATTTTCATTTTTTATGGCTAAGGCTCTATCCTTCGGATAATTAAAGCGTACAATAAAAGAGTTATTATCTTGTTTTTCATCTATCATTAATTGGAATGAGTATTCCCTTCTATCGGTAATCACAATTAAATTAGTATTCCAATCTGGTGATGAAGGTTTATAAAAAGTCCCTTCCCCATTGTCGATAGGTTTGGGCATAATGATTAAATAATTATTTTGTATTTTATGTTGCCAACCCTCTTCAAAACCTGTGGTTACATATTGTATGTATTCATTATCTGAAAATTTTATAGTTGTGGTATAACCATCTACCGCAATGATTTTAGTTACATCATCATTATTATAGTCAAGCTCTCGAACACGATAATCAAAATTAGATTTTGGGGGATCGGTTTCGGAATATGCATTAAACGTGATTAAAACTATTAGAAATGTAATCAGCTTTTTCATTAAAATTACCTATTTTCTGTATCAACGGTGTAAGATAAAATTTGAAATCCTAACGGATTGGATGTTCTATGATTTAACGCTAGTGATAAATTTGGTTTATAGTCATACGCTATGGTAGCAAAGATTCTTTTGCTCACTCTTTCATTGTTAGCTAGGTTTACCCTAGTCAATTCTGCCCGTGCAATAGCAGTCTTCGTGTTAGTCTCTCCTTCACTTACCCCCAAATTTATAGACAAAATTTTTACTTCGATAGCATAACCATCCCCATACAATTTGTAGGGTGCATTATCTGCGTTAAATAAGCCGATGTACTGCCGATTAACATTTGCTGATCCATATAATTGCACTCTTTCATAATCTTGTTGAAGAGTTTCATAAACATATTTTTCACGTAATTCAATATAATGGGCTATCCAAAATCGATCGAGTGCTTCATCCGGCGTAAAGGATTGATCCGTTAAGGATGGAATAATATCGGTATAGCCTGTATTGTTATCGACTCGAATAACATAGGGTTGAGTCTCCTTCAGTGGTAATAAAAATGCAAATGACCCCGTTAACACTAGCGAATATAAGATAAAAATACTTGCTACTATCCATGCTAATTTTTTAGATTTTTCCTGATTCTGAATAATATTTTTTTCAAAAGTTAGACTTTCTTTTGTAAGTTCATCTATAACATGTATACTTTTTTTGTCTGACATTTACTTCGCCTTTATATTTTCTATTAGTTGATAAGTAATAATGTCACTGTTTACCGCTTGTAATTGGTTATTTTCTAGAGGAACAGTATTTTTTCTTTTAACACAGCCAACTACTAACGTTAATAAAAATAGAGAAATTATCATTTTTTTCATTTTTTGCTTACCTTATCTTTTAATTTTTTTAATGCTTGTACTGCTTTTTGAGCATTTGCCATATTGAAGGTATTAGATGCATCCATGAGAGAGCCACATGTAAATCCTGTGATTGATTCGGCTAATCTTTTTACATCTGACATAATGTAATAAAAGAAAATAGCAAAGAGTACACATGCGCCTGAGGCTATTGAAGCGGACAAACTTTTAAAAGTTTCAGTGTCGGATATTGTTTTTACAAATGATGACATTATCGACATCATCATCCCTGCTAACATCATACTGACCATTGAACCTACTACAGAAGATAACCATCCTTCAAATACTTTTTTCGTACTTTGAAACGATAACGATAAAATTGCTAGCGGTGTAAAGAGCAATGCTAAAGCTAAAATAATTTGTGCTGTCAATAACATAAAAAGACAGCTACCAGCCATAATAAAAAAGCCAGCCCAAAATAGTACTAATATAAATGGTTGTACAAAGATGCTTGTATCATCTATAATTGGGGAAATTGTCTTATTATACTGATCTGTCAGTCCATCTAGCTGTGCTATTGCACCTCCATTTATTATCAAAATCTTTTTAACTTCGTCTACAATATCTAAAATAGTTTTTATCCAACCTGATGCGTCAAAAGCAATGGTTGTCACAATAGATACTATTAATATTTTCTGATAGCTCTCTGCTATTACAAAGGCCTTGTTCCCTATAGCAATATCAATACACTTAAACGTAACCCATAACAGCATAATTGATCCAAATATTTCACTAATTGCATCAAGTAATTCGGTTATATTAGGGGCTTTAACTTGCTCAAGCGTTGTATCAACTAGTGTTTGTAGCGAACTAAATACTCCAGCCATCTGAAGATATCTCCCGTCTTATTCGACTTTTTTCAACAACAATCAGGCATTCTTTAAATTTTTTAAAATAACATTGATATCTATATTGTTAACAATAATAAATAGCAAAATGATAAAGAATACCTAATCTAACTTTATTTAGAGTTTTTAAAAACCATCAAAACTAACGATATTTTTATTTTTTCTTTTCAGCTCATTTTCCAAACGTTGAAATGCTTCAGTACTCGGACGTAAATTGAGTTCTTTTCTAATTTTTTCCTTTTGTTTATCGATTAACATTTGATTGGATTGGAATTGTTTTTGTGTAAGTTCTAATTTTCGATCTAATAATTCTAATTGATTGTTAAATACTGTGATTTCATTATTGATATCTGTACTGTTTTTAACAGTATCAGATTGTGATACTTCATCAGCTAGTTTTCCTATTTTTTCCGAAATGACATTTATTTGTTCATTGACTTTTTCCATCGCAATATAGTTAGCCGCTAAGTTCAAATTCTCTGATTTACAAAGATTAACCAATTCTTTATGGTTATTTACACATCGACCATTAAGGTCCAGTTTTGAAGCTAATGCATTAGATTCTTTTGAAAATTTTCCACTAACTATTGAGTCATAGTTAGGCATAATTTTATCAATTGAACTAATATCCTTGACCAATGTTTTGACATTGAAATTTTTAACTTGATCTTTCACACCGCTTAAAGTACCTAGTTGAGCCTGACCTAAAGTAAGATTACTATTATGGAAGCTGTTTGTTGATTGCCATTGTTGTAGTTTTTCTTGCCACTCATTGAGTGCTCTTATACTGGCTGCGCCATCAAATACAGGAACACCTCCAGATAATGCGTTATAAGATATAAAGCATAAACTTAACATTAATAATTTTGTTTTTTTCATTGTTTCCTCTCCCTTTATTGATTCATATTTTCAGCTTGTAATAATTGACCTAATTTTTTAATCCAGATTTGAGCGTCATCTGTTTCTGCTATTAGTTTATCGGCGACTGCTCGTTCTGATGAACCAATGCTCAATATACGTAAATTCTCACCTAGGCAACCTAAATTTAATCGACAAACGATACTTTCAGGTTTTCCGGTATCGACACTGGTTTTTTTCACTAAAAATTCTCTATCTGCTTTTTTCAAAGTCTTTAGCAATTGAAACTCTTTTTCAGTAAATTTTAGACGTTCAATAAAATAATCTTCCCGATATACTTTTTCTGGCATAACTATTTTAGTTTCTGTCTGTGTTAATAGTACTTTGTATGTTTTGGTATGTTCAATCGAAGTCAGATCTTGTGTTGCCCCACCAATAAATCCTTGTAGTTTACGGATAACCCTAAACAGATCGTCGATCATGTTGTCAACCGTAGGACATTCTGCATATTTTTGTATTTCGTCGATAAAAACACCAATCCGTTGACCATTTAATAACAATTTTATTTTGTGGAGAATGTAAAACATTAACGGATCCAAGATTTCCTTATCATCTAAAAACTCTGTGCCATCAATGCCAAAAGTATTGTATTTTTCGATATCAAGATCATCTATTTCATTATCAAATACCCAACCTAAAAAACCATTTCGGCTCCATTTTTGTAGTCTTTCATGAATCGATTTTTCTCGTTTATCCTCTGCCTGCTCTATGTCCAATGTTTGAAGTAATAAAGAAATACCAAAACTTCTTTTGCTTCTTTCTCGGGACATGACTTGATTAACGGCTCTATATATCTCTTTATCTTGTAATACAGATACAGGACCACCGTCTAATGAGCAAAGTAGTTTAATAAATGAAACTAAAAAATTAATGTTTTCTTGCGTGCTTTCAAGCGCAAAAGGATTTAGATTGGTATTGAAACCTTTTCTGAGACTAATGTATTTTCCACCTAAGGCTAACATATGCATTTGAACAGCCCTATCTTTATCAAAATAGATAAATCTAAATTTTTTGGTTTGTTCTAATACATTGGTTTTAAACGATGTTGGACTATTAAATTTTAAACTTTGTTCCAATATCCAGGATGCAAGAACCGTTTTACCGGCACCTGTTCCACCAATGATCATGAAATTACCGACTAGATCTTTACCCAAATCATTAGTAAATGCGTTTTCTTCATGAATATTGAAATAATAGGGTTGTCCGCTTCTAGTTTGTAATACCGTTAGCGCGTCTCCCCAACAATTGCCGATTCGTTTACCAGCTAAAAAATTGTGTAATCCCGTTGTTCCTGCAAAATTTTTACTGGTGATTTCAACAACGCGTGTTCGATATTTAAAATTTGAAGGCAACTGCGCAAAGAAATTAGGTTTTAATGATATTGTGCTATCTTGTGCAATAAACCCTTTATTATTTAAAGATTGTATAATTTCTTTTGATTGGTTTTGGACTTGCTCAAACGTATTGGCACGGATAAATACATTGAAATGGTATTCTCCAATTGAAATATTGCCACTTGCTAAATCATCAATAAATAAATCAAGGGTCAATACTTGTGAAACACCATCATCGTTTGATGATTCAAATTGATTTTTCTTCCTTTTTATTAAATCCACTCCTTTTTTGGCTGATAAAATAGAAAAGGATTGCGTTATACAAATATCTATCGGTAAAGCGAGAAGAAAATCAAAGATACCTTGATTGGTTTCGTTAGAATAAGTTTTTATTTCAACGCATTTTATATATTTAGTTTGATTATTTGACTTTGCGATAACTGTCTGTTCACCAAAATAATAATCAGACGTGGCTAATAGGTTGGATAACCTTGTCGGTTCGATTATTATCGGTCGATCAATACCACTTAATATTAAGTTATATAATTCAATCAATTCTGAATAAACATAGTCATTTTTGCTATATAACCCTAGTCGCCTTGAGCCAAATTCAGATAATCCTTTATCAAATCTGAAACAGAGATCTTTCATTTGTAATAAGTTATTATCAATGAAATCCTGTTTTTCTTTGACATTAATCGATTTTTTCCCTATCAATTTTGTAATTATACTGGTAATGAAGCTATCTGCTTTATCTTGTAAATCCGCGCCTTTCATCACCAAAGAAACATAAATAAAAGTCTCTTTATTTTGCTGACTTTTTAGGTAATCGAGATATCGATTATTATTTTCTTCAGCAAACCAAAACCCCGTAAAATCACCGCCTATTTTGATATCTGTATTTTTTTTGATGACATTTACATATATTGCTATGTTTTCATTTGAAAATGAGCGAATAAAATTATCAAGTTCATTTTTTCTGATATCAAGTTCATCATCACCTTTTGTTTCAAAGGAAATACCTTTTACTTCCCATGTCGCCACTAAATCACCATTTTTGTTAATAATAATGTGATTATCGATATGACTTGAGTAAGGTATGTTTTTTTCGATAGTTGAAAAATGTTTTAAATTAATATTATTATCCACTTTTATTGCCCGATAAGACGATGATGTTACATAATCTATATTATTGCCATATAGCTTTTTACTTTGTGACAAACTGGCCGTTCCGCTTGAAACCAATAATTTCTTTCCCAATATAGAAAAAAACATTTCATCCTTTTTATTTAAAGCAACACAGGTAATAAAAAGAAAAATACCTAAACCGACAAAAAAGTATGAAATAAACATACATAACATAACAGTTAACCATGCAATAAATATGATTAACTGCAATGGTAATCCTAATATTAATGCAGGTCTGGTTAATGCCTTGTATAAAATATCTTTTTCCATTTATTTGACACTTATCCAAAGAAAATCGTAATGAATTCTGCCGCTCCACCTGCAAATGCGACTCCAATCACCCATTTAGAACACTCTTCCCATGTTTTTGATCCTCGCCAAACTAAAACACCAACAATGAGTCCTGTTATAAGAAATACAATTCCTACAATGGCATGTATCGAACTTTGCAGTTCTTTCATACCACTTTCGGTTTTAGAAAGTCCGGCAGCAAAACTTGGATTAGTAATCAAAATCCCAATTGACAACCAAAATAATTTTTTGATTAATTTCATTTTATTCTTTCTCCTTTAGTTCATATTGATTGTTTTTTTCAAAAACGATTCTTTTTTCTTGTGATTAGAAAAATTTTTTACTTGATTAGTATTTTTAACATTTGATGATCTGGCAATTTGTGTTGATGGTTGATTGTGATGATAATTTTCAACTTGATTTTTGAGTTGATAAAATTGGTCATAATCAAAATTGATAACAACATTTTCTTGCTTGTTAGCATAAGATGTTAAAAATCGTTCAACATAGCTATTATTAAAATCACGCTTAAAACCAGTTTTATCATTGCCACTGTAATAACAGCTCAATGCTTTTCCTATATCTTGATAATTTGAGTAACAATCTTTCAATATGACACTTGATAATTTGATGTTGTTACAAGGCTCTACCGCATCAAGAACAGGAATATTAAATCGATGAAGATTTTTGATATTGATTTGAGCAAGACCTACCGAATAATTTTTGTTTCTTTTTTCTAAATCATTAATAGTGTGCCAAAAATCATTTAAAGAGGTAGGTTGAGGAACAGAAGCGCCCACAACACCTATAGCATAAGGGTTATAACCGCTTTCTAATTGAATTAATGGTTCTAATAAATCAGAACTTACATTTAAAGCACAAGCTGTTAAAAGCGTAACTAACTCCACTTCCTCATTTCCTTCTATTCCTAATATAATGATATACGATTACAAATTATTGTAATTTTTTATTATTTTATTTTTTGTTTATAGTTATATGATTTTTATTAATTTATTTTTAAAATCGCACAAATCGCTAATTGAAACGAATTTGTAAAGATGGGTCGTACTATAATAGCTATTTTCGATATTTTCAGTTCTAATTTAGTAAATTTTGTAATTATAATTGTTGTTTGTTAATTATTATCTTTACGAAATATAACGATTTTTTTTGGAAAAAGATAACCAAAAACTAGACAGAATAAGCTTTTCACTATAGTTATTGAAACGTAAAAATTTTTTAGTACGTACGTTACCATTATGTTTTTTTTGAAATCGTTATCACAAATTGTTAATCTTTAATCACTTCATGATTTATAATCGTTGGTTGAGCGGTAGGATTACTTTCGATGTCAATCATTATTTCATCAGATAGGTTTTTATCTTTTTTAAGTTTGGATGCTAAAAAATCTTCTAATCCTGTAGTTTGATTAAGTAATTCTTTATCGACAGTGGTCTCATTTTTTTTCTGTTTTTTGACTGGTTGTTTTTCAACCTTGTTTTTTGGTGTTGTTTTTTTGTAGGTAAGTTCCAATCTAGGTGCTATCTGTAATACTTTATCTAATTTAGATACGATTATTGGGCTACTGTAAGCTAACTTAGGCAAGCCTTCTAATCCAATAATCAAGCCACAGCGTTTCGGTAAATTCTGTATAACACTCGTTTCAATATAATTGGCTTTTTGTTTAAAAATGGTTGTTTCTTTGCTTGCCATTTCTACGTTTGCATCATTTAAGCTTAAAGTTCTTCTTTCTACATCTTTTAGCGTTTCTGAAGTTAAATTACTTGCCCATTCCGCACTGTCTTTTATATCAAGTTTATATATCCATCTTAGTCCAACATTGTCGAGCATGATATTTTTGGTCGATGCAGGATCAAGATCTTGGCTTGACCCAACTAGATCACCTAACGATTGGTGAGTATAGATAATATTTGCTTTTTTATCTCGTATTGTTCCCATCATTTCTAACGTATTTTTAGATAAAATATATCGAACTTCATCAAGCATGATATTAATGTGTGTTAAATCTTGTTTTCTGTCCCTTTTTTCGATGATCTGCGTTATTCTCAATAGCAACATTTTTTGTAACATAACAACATTTTCATCTCGTAATGATCCTGTTATATATAACATGCCGGGTTTATTGCCTGATATAATGTTTTTTAAGTTAATCCCTTTATCAGTTTGAATACACTTTAATTCAGATAATTCTTCAAGCTGACCAAAAAAACTTGAACCTTGCTGTTTTAGGTCATTAGGTAGTTTATTCCATTTTTCCATAATCGTGTTGATGTTGATATTATCTGGTTCATCCTCAAACTGATTAGCCAATTCACGACATACTTTTCTATCACCAATTTTATAAAAGTCAGCATTTGTTCCTGTTCTGCCAAGTCCAAAACCGGCTACAAATAATTCATTAAGTTCTGTGACGGTAATATCTTGGAATATATTAAATTGAGGCTCTGCATCTCGATTAAGATCTATATAAAAGAACTGATCTTTCTTTGATTTATTCTTGAAAACACTATAAGCCCATTCGTCGTTTTTAGGATCGAACCATACATTGAAATCATTATAGTTTTCGTAACATTGGATAAATACAGATGTTGCTAATACACCTTTACCACTTCCCATTTTTCCGATTATTTGTACGTTAGTTTCATTCCATACACTTTTTTTATAAAATATGGGGGTCGATTCATCATCAATACCAAGAAATAACGAATCTTTTTGTTTCGCTTCTTGATAATAATCTGATGGATCGTAAATATCGACTTCATTAAATTTTAAATCTTTAACATCTAATAAACTACCGCTTCTTAAATCAGATTTTTTAATATTTGAAATCATTGATTCATTAACTTTTTTATCTAATTCTGAAAAAAACTGTTTTGTATATTTATGGTAGATAATCAGATAACAAATGACAGCTAAAGCAAATGCGACTGCTATCCATGCGATACCATAAACATTATATTCACTAAAAAGATAGTATTTATAGTATTTTAAGTTAATCATTTTACCTAAACTTAAAAAGTAAAAGATTATATTTAATAATAAGTTAGCAAAAATGATAAAACAAAAAACAATTGATAAATAGTTTAAAATAACGCCAAATAGTCTGATGAAAAAGATATTGCTGACAGGGTTATCATAATTGATATATTTGAACGCAAACTTTTTTCTTTTTTTTCCATCGACTGAAAGTTCAAACTTCCCTTCATCTCTTGTCGTAGAAATCATGCCTAATTGATATATATTTTGAGTGATTTTTAATGAAAAAAATATGAATGAAAATAGGAAGAACCAGATTAAAAATAGCATTTCTGCACTATGATAAAAGAAATTCGTTGAAAAAAAGTTCAGAAAATTGGCTAGTTTTATACTGTAAAAAGATTTCATACTTTTACCCATTAAAGATTTAAAACAACTTCAATACTGCTGTTTAATGATTTTGTTAGAACGGTTATAAACAATTGTTCATTTCACTTTCAATTTATTATTTTTTTATTAATTATTACCAAATTGGTTAGCTAATCTATTGACGTAATTCGGTTATTTTTTCGAAAAATAGGATAGGCATCAAGCTGTTTTTGGATAAGATTTGTGATGAAGTGAGTGATAAAGTAAATTTTAATGCAGTGAAATTTACTTATATTAACCTTTTGTTTTTCATACAATAGAGTTAATTTCTTATTGTCATTGATAAAATTACGATATGATTATTTTGCTAGATTATTAACGTATTTCAATGCTTCCTCAATAAAATGTTGTACAAGATTAGCGTATAAATGTTTGATGATTTCATCATTTAATCATAATTCATTAGCTTGTTGTTCTCGTTTTTCAAGCATACACTCAAAACCTCCATTTGCGTAAATATCAGAAGTCTTCTTTTTAAATTACTGGCTTGTTTGACCTATTCAAATCGATATGCCAAGAATTTAATGATAGTGTTATCAATATTGTTGATTTTGTTTCGAACATCATGAATTTTAATAATTATTAAATCAATAATAAAGGGAACATTCAATTGTCAAGAATAAGATCCTAAGGTTGATATTACTTTCATCGTACAAAAACCAATAACTTTGCAGTAGTAATTAAAAAAATGATTTGTTCAACTGATCGCTCATTAAATTTCAATTAGGGGGAATATTTGGTTACGACATATATAAAAAAAGCTTATCCAATAAGGATAAGCTTATAAAGTTAGTTTGTTAGGATTTTATTGTTATTAAAAGTTGTATCGGTAACCCAGGTTGATCTGCTTTTTGTTAAACTTATTCCCTTTAGCAAAATCGACTTCACTGTAGATATGATGATTATTTTGTATGGTTGCGTTTATACCAAGTGCATTTTCAAACCAATGTCCACGATATTGATTAGATTCCTTGATATGATTTAATCGGTAAGAAGTATCACCATCAAACTCTTTAACATACCCTGTTTTTAAGTAAATATTGGTTTGATTTTTGATATTCGGTATCGCATATCCCATTATGACACTTGTACGTCCTATCAATGAGTTATAGCGATCATATTTAACTTTGAGTGCATTGCTCGCTTTTGTTGAATCAGCGCCATTACGAGTATAAACAACTTGTAGCTGAGGTTCTGCATATATCCCTTGTTTTGCCTCAGCAAGGTAAAAACGTTTACCCGCTTCTAACGATAAACTTAGTGCGTGGGTATTCCCTTTACCAGATATATTTTTACCTTGGCTATCACTAACATTAAATTGATTTTTTAATTTGGATAATTTGAAAATACCGTCTAAGTAAAAATCGTTATTGGTGATATAAGTAGAATAGAGACCAACATTATAGTTTTTTCCTGAACCACTTCCTTGTTTAAAATCTTGATCTACATCATAGTAGCCAATCATTCCACCTAAATAGAAACGACCATTTTCAGATTCATAAATAAGTTTATCGATACCACTTTGTAGCCCCCGATAATTGATTTTATAATCATTATAATCAACTGATGCAAATGAGTTTAATTGACCAACGACGCCTCTCATCCAAAAATCGCCTTGATGATCCGATATATTCCGTAAATCACCTATTCGTTGTAATAAAGTTTGGATATCAATATAAACAAGCATATAGTTAGTATTTGCAAAGCTTAGCGTTGCTTGAGCCGTTGAAGTTTTTGATGGTTTTGAAGGTTTCTGTTTTGAACCTGTACTATATAACTCCCAACCACCAAGATCGTCTGAATCAGGATCAGTAATTTGTCTGATATCATATTCATAACCACCTAATTCAACTTTATTGATTAATTTGAAATCGGCATGATTTCCATTAGTTTCAATGATGTCAATTTTTTCTGTTCCTGTCGTACTTTGCGATCCATCATTTTTTACAATGACATAATGTTGCCCATTCGTCCCATCTTTATCGGTTATTATTAATTTATCTGTTTTTTGGTTAACAATATCCGTTTGGAAATAAAAGCGACTATTATTACCCGTTAATTTATTTGTCTCTAATACAGTATAATTTGAAGGCTGGTTAGCATTTTCAAGTAATTTACCTTGCTCATCTTTCCAATTGTCGTAGCGATTGAGATAAATTTCACTATCTTGGACATTTAAATTAGTCACATTTGAATCACGTTGAATGTACCATGTAGATTGATTATTCAAGCTTATGTTGGATTGACTTGCTTGATTGTCTTTGTCTAAGGTTTTATCCGTAAAGATACTCCCTTTTAAGATCGATGCATTAGACGTCAAATTAAAACTACTTGAAACCTTATCAGTCACTTTAGCCGTTCCACCACCATAAGTAACATTTAATAGATCGGTATTTTCAGCCGCTGTTGCCGAACTATTTTTTAATAACAGCACACCATTTTTTACTGAATCAGCCACAGTCATAGCTAAATTATTATCGTTGATATGCGATAACATACCCACATCAAGGCTGTGATCCCCGACCTGAATTAAATTACCGCTAGCATAGGTATTATTTCCATTTTTGTCACAACCACCAAGTTTACAGATAAAACTGTTATTATCACTGGTATTAATCAATTCGAACTTGCCTGATTTTCCATCACTGGTAATGTCTACATTTTCGAGCATCATATTTTGGGCAAGATCTTTTGCCGAAGAACCATCTTCATTCAGACTGTAACCATTGCCAAAATTAAAACGTATTGCTGTGGTCGCTGAATGAATCGTACTACGACCTTGTCCATCCAACGCATGCATTTTTATGCTTGCTCCATCACCAATAAGTCGAAGACCATAAGAATTTTCTGAATCTGTTTTTATATGAGTTTCACCATAAGTTTCAATGCTTGAAGACGCGAGTTCCGATCCTATTTCACCGCCATGCTTAAAGATTTTTCCATCCTTATGCATTGTCCCTAATCGACCAGCGTTAATACCATCAGAAATGCTTCCTGTAGTATGAATTTGCGTGACAAAATTACTGTGTTTGTCGTTATTTAAAATGACAGATGAACCACCCGTTGCTCGAATACCCCGTGAATCCGTTCCATTAGTCTGTATAATTAAAGATCCTTTATCATAACCTTTGGCAATAACCTGTGACTGTTCCAATGTTCGAATTGCTGAACCGGCCCGACTAGCAAGGCTACCAATTTCACCTCCAGCAAATGTGACGGTTGACCCTTTATTTTTAGTATAAACCCCCATGACATAATCTTGAGAAGAATCAGTATTAATTTTAACAAGATCAAGATCTATCGTTCCTTTGCCTTCTGCCCATATGCCGGCACTTGATGCACCAGTGTTAGAAATTGTCGCAATTGACAATCCATTATTACCTTGGATTTTTATACTACCGTTGTTGACACCAATTGTTCCATAAGGTGTTGTGGCATTTTCAACTGATAAATCTAATTTATCAGCAAAAATAGTTAATTGACCGCCAGAGCCTGCCCATAATGCATTGTTTGCATTCCAATCGTTGGTATATTTATCCTTTGATTTGATTGTCACGTTATTTGCTTTAACGGTTGCTGTGGCACCTTTTTCAACAGAAATACCTCGACCTCTTTGATTTTTATTGTCGCCGATATCGATTGTTATATCTTTTGTTGTATCGGAAGCGTTTAATAAATAATTCGCATTACTACCAGTTACATTAATTCCGTTACTATTTGACTCAATCCCAGGATTATTGATAATTAAGCTACTAGCGGTATCATGGTTAACTGTCGCCCCTGCGTTAACATTAATATTGGTAAGATTATTCTCATTCGTCTCGCAAGAGTTAGTGGCATTAATTTGACCATTTGCGATACTACATGGTAAAGCATTAACATAAGTCGCGCTGGAAAGCGTTATTAATGCTATAGTTTGATATACAACAGAAAACTTATGATTTTTCATATAAATTAATAGCCTATAAAATATTTAACCTAAAATTAAATCAAAAAAAACATGATGTAATTTTCATTACATCATGTCGTTCTATTTTTTATTTTTCATAAAAACAGAATGTCAGTTTTAAAACATATTGATCTATTCATCGTTTAAAATAGATGTTTTGTCAGGGAGATTCACAAAATCAACCTTACATAATTATTATAAATTAAATATTATTTACTTACTATATACATTTCTTTACTATTCTTTAACTTTATATGATTTTCTCGCGAATTTTGGCATAGTAACGGTATATATAATCTTTTAGGATTATTAATAAAGCCTTATGCAATCAAGATAGTTAAATTTTCGTTTTAGCTTTTGCCTATTTTAATTATAGATGTATTCAGATATTTACTTGTAGGTATATGCCTTTAGGAGAATGAGTAACGCGATAACAGGAATGATAATGAAGTAGGATTTAATATCTTTAGTGTCATCGTTTGTGTTTGATTAACATTGACACATGAATTTAAAAAGTGGTGGAGCCAAGGGGGATCGAACCCCTGACCTCAACGCTGCCAGCGTTGCGCTCTCCCAGCTGAGCTATGGCCCCAAGTAGAAAGGGATAAAACTGTGGCTAATAATATTCAACTCGATTATAGGTGTCAATCTATTTAATATCATTTGTTTAAATAACAATCTGATATAACTCTGCTGGGCATCCAGCAGAGTGTAAAAGTTAGCGCATAATTGAAGGTTGATCAGCACCCTCAGCTTCACTTTTTTGCGGCATAAAGTGTTCTCGTTTAACGCCTAATTTTAGTGACATGTAAGCTGCTACATAAATTGACGAAATAGTGCCTAAAACAATACCAACGCCCAATGTTTCTGAAAAACCTTTTAGCATTGAACCACCGAAAATATAGAGAATAATGACTACTGCCAAGGTTGTACCTGATGTCATTAAAGTTCGGTGTAAGGTTTGAGTCAATGAGATATTAATCACATCATAAGGCGATGCTCGACGAATTTTCCTGAAGTTTTCACGAATTCTGTCAAATACTACAATGGTATCATTAAGTGAATAACCGATAATTGAAAGCATGGCAGCAATTATGGTGAGATCCAACTCCCGATCAAACAGTGATAAATAGCCCGCAGTGATGATGACATCATGCGCAAGCGCAACAACCGCACCTGTTCCAAATCGCCATTCAAAACGAAATGCAATGTAAATTAATATGCAAACCAATGCCGCGCAGATAGCTAATATCCCATCTTGAGCAAGCTCAGAACCAACGGTTGGTCCAACAAATTCAATTCGTTTTATCTCTGCATTTGCATCAATATCTTTATGAATTAACTTTGAAATGTTGACTCCTAACGCATTATCAATAACTGAAGATACGCTACCGTCATCCTTTTTTTCTGAAGCAAGTCTAATGATAATATCTTTACTGCTTCCATAATATTGAACAACGGGCTCATGATAGCCAGCATTACGTAAACTGTCACGGATGTCGTCAAGATTTACTGGTTTGGTTACCGTAATTTCGACTGTTGTACCACCTGTAAAATCTTGTCCCAAATTAAATCCTTTGGTCAAAATTACATAAATTGATCCAACAACAAGTAACATTGATATTGCAAAAGCAATAAAACCAAACTTTAAGAAGTCGAGGACTCTGCGACCATGATTTAGTTCTTTAACATCATGATTTTTTATATCATTACTAGTAACAATCACAATAAACCTCTAAATTGATAACTTGTTGACGCGACGACCGCCATAAATAAGATTTGCTAATGCTCGAGTACCGACGATAGATGTAAACATTGATGTTACTATACCGATACCTAATGTAATCGCAAAACCTTTGATTGAACCGGTACCGACTGCATAAAGGATAACCGCAGTAATTAATGTAGTGATATTTGCATCAAAAATACTGCTCCAAGCACCTGCATATCCTTCATTAATCGCATGTTGAACATTACGACCGTTACTCAGTTCTTCTTTTATTCGTTCATTGATCAGTACGTTTGCATCAACAGCCATACCGACAGTTAATACAATACCAGCTATACCCGGCATACTTAACGTCGCACCAGGCAATAATGACATCGCACCAACAATTAATATTAAGTTAGCAACTAACGCTAAACTCGCAAATACTCCAAATAGTCGATAAACCACTAACATAAAGATAACTGAGATTAATAATCCCCATACACAAGATTCTAACCCTTGAGTAATATTTTCTTGCCCCATTGATGGACCAACGGTACGCTCCTCAATGATTTGAATTGGCGCTATTAATGCGCCGGCACGTAGTAAAAGTGACAAATTTTTAGCTTCATTAATGTTACTAATGCCTGTAACCTGAAAACGATCACTGAAGATGCCTTGAATTGTTGCAACATTGATAACCCGTTCAAGTCGTTCAAAAATTGGTTTATCATTTTCATCACGTCTACCAGTATCTTTATATTCGACAAATAAAGTAGCCATTGATTTATGCAGATTTTTTTGAGTAAAATCGAGCATAGTTTTTCCCCCTGAACTATCAAGGGTAATAGAAACCTCTGGTTGGGAATATTCATTCAATCGGTAAGAAGAATCCGTTATATGGTCACCAGTCAGGACAATGCGTTTATATAACAGTACCGGACGCCCGTTTTCCATATATTTTATTTCTGAACCATAAGGAACACGCATTTGACCGTTAATGATAGCAGCCAAATCCGCTGAATTGTTTTCATTTACTTGTCTAAACTCAAGTGTAGCAGTTGCACCAATAATGCGTTTAGCCAATGCGGTATCTTGAATTCCCGGTAATTCAACAACAATTCGATCCGAACCTTGACGCTGTACAATCGGTTCAGCAACACCTAGTTGATTAACTCGGTTACGTAAAATCGTTGTGTTTTGCTGAACAGCATCGTTTTTAGCTTGTTGTAAGCGTTGTTCACTTATATTGATTATGATGCTGTTGTCGTTTTGAGAGTCAATCTTGTAATCTTGTAAATTATTGATTTTAGCAATGGCTTTGTTTCGATCTTGTGTATTAACAAACTCCATGACGATTTGTTGCTCACTATTGCGACTCAAGGATTTAAAGTTTAGTTTGCTATTATTAAAATCAGACTTTAGGTTTTCAATTGATTGCTCTACGAGTTTGTCTAATGCCGTTGTCATATCCACTTCCATCAAGAAGTGAACTCCCCCACGCAAATCTAGTCCTAATTTCATAGGTGAAGCACCAAACATGGAAAGCCACTTTGGTGTTGCAGGCGCTAGATTTAAAGCAACAATATAATTTTCACCTAAATCTTTTGAAATAAGTTCTTTGGCTTTAAGTTGCGTATCGTTATCAGCAAATCGAATTAAAATGGTTCCATTTTCGTAAACAATTGACTTGATATCGATGTGATTTTCAGCTAGCAATTTTATTACATTGCTTTGCGTAGCCGTTTCAATTTTGGCACTATCCGAGCCAGAAATCTGTATAGCTGGATCTTCACCATAAATATTAGGAAGCGCATAAAGTAGGCCGACACAAATTATGACGACCAACATAATGTACTTCCACAAAGGATAGCGATTTAACACGACATATTCTCTTGTGGGGTTAGACTATTAACACAATGAATTATCATAATAATATTGTTATTATAATGATTTCATTGTACCTTTTGGTAATACAGATGTAATAAAATCACGTTTGATTATTACTTCAGTTGAATCATTTAATTCTAATGCAATATAACCATTTTCGTTCACTTTAGAAACACGACCGATCAATCCACCATTGGTTAACACTTCATCACCTTTTGAAATGGATGACATTAATTCACGGTGTGCTTTAGCACGTTTTTGTTGTGGACGCATGATCATAAAATAGAAAAATAATCCAAAAACAACAAGCATGATCGGTAAAAAATAAGGATTGCTTTCAACGGCTTGTCCGTCAGCTGCGTACGCTTGATTAATAAAAAAGTCCATATTGATCCTCTGAATTCAAATTTATTTTATAAAGGTCGAAATTGTATCATAAAAAAAAGGTTAAATATGTACTATTTGTTGCCCCTATGCCTAAGAAAGCATAAAGATTAAAATATATTTAAATTATTCACTACTAAATATTTTAAATAGAATAAATAAGTTAATAAGGTAATTTATACCTAAAACAAAGTAATATTTGTCGATTTTTTAATTAAATATTATCAGAAAGTACTTGAATTCTTTATCCGATCAATAGAAACTAAACAGAAAGTTAACCCACCTTTTGTATGTTAGTAACCGTATTATGTACGTTTAAAAGTTATGTGATTTGATAACTAAATTTTTGAATTATAATATAATAGTATGATTTAATTGATTAATAATAAATTAATTTTGCTCAGAACTTAATTTTTTTATATAGAATCTATCGATTATATCTATCAAAAAACATATAAACTATTTATTTTTATCTTGTTAATATATACTTAATAACACTTTTATTATGAATAAAAACTATGAAGACATTTCAATTATTATTGGTATTAATGTTATCTTTTTCATTTAGTGTCAAAGCTAATGAAAATGGTGCATCAAAAGCTCCAGAACTAATAATGACTGATCCTAGCTCATTGATTCCTTCTTTAAAGCTTTCGGCAGAAAAAGGGGATGCACAAGCACAATACACTTTAGGTAATATTTATAAACAAGGTTTAGGCGGTATTGAAGTTAATAATGTTCGCGCGCTGTTTTGGTTTAAAAAAGCAGCTGACCAAGGATTAGCTAAAGCCCAGAATAATTTAGCATATATGTATCAAAATGGTTTAGGAACTAAGCGTAATTTATCGAAAGCATTTAAATATTTTAAATTGGCAGCGGATCAAAATTACAGTTTTGCACTTTATAATTTAGCTTTAATGTACAAAAATGGGGAAGGTGTCGCCAAAAATAACGATAGTGCTATTAACTATTTTATTTTAGCTGGTGATCAAGGCGTGTTTGATGCTTACCTAAACCTAGGCATTATGTACTTTTTTGGTGATGGTGTAGAAGAAGATCGTATGCAAGCAGCCGATTGGTTTAGTAAAGCAGCGAAATATAATGTGCCTGAAGCCTTATATTATTTAGGATTAATGTCGGAACACGGCGATGGTCTGACTCAAGATTATGTTGCTGCAACCTATTTTTATACGCAAGCGGCAGAATATGGTAATGTACTTGCAATGTATAATTTAGGCATTATTTATGCCACAGGTACAGGCACTAGACCTAATAACCAATTAGCAGCCCATTGGTTCTCTAAAGCAGCAGAAGCGGGTAATGCAGATGCACAATATAATATTGGCGTAATGTATGATGTTGGCGGTGGTGTTCCCAAAGATATTAAAAAAGCGATTGAATGGTATATTAAAGCCGCTGAACAAGGCAGTGCTGATGCTCAATACAATTTAGCCATTAAATATCTTGAAGGTGAAGGTATCAAGAAAAATAAAGATACGGCAATTTACTGGTTTACTAAAGCGAGTGAGCAAGGTGATCGAGATGCTAAAACGTATTTAGATGAACTTTTAGCAGATAAATAAAAAAGGGCGATTGCCCTTTTTTATTTTTATTAAGTTATCCAGAATTTCTCATTCCAGCAGCAATACCTGATATTGTGATCATTAATCCTTGTTCAACTATTGTATTTTCTTCATCATTACGTTGACGAGAACGATTTAATAGTTCTGCTTGTAATAAATTCAACGGTTCAATATAAATATTTCGTAAAGCAACGGATTGCGCAATCCAAGGTAGATCGGCCATTAAGCTATCATCGTCAGTAATGGTTAAAACGGTATTAATATCATCTGTTAATAAATTACGTAACTCTTCTCCTAATGGCCACATGCTAGCATCAACTAAACGTTGTTCATAATACTCATGAATTTTTGGTGCAGCTTTAGCGTATACCATTTCTAACATACCTAATCGTGCATTAAAGAAAGGCCAGTTGTGATACATATCTTTGAGCAAATCTTTTTTCCCCTCTTCAATCACTTTTTTTAAGGCACAGCCAGCACCAAGCCATGAAGGAACCATTAAGCGATTTTGTGTCCAAGCAAAGATCCATGGAATAGCTCTAAGACTTTCTATTCCGCCACCTGTTCGCCGTTTTTGAGGCCTTGAACCAAGAGGTAACCTTCCTAATTCTGCTTCGGGGGTGACCGTTCTAAAATAATCGACAAATTCTGCTTTTTCACGAATATAACGTCGATAGCACTGACATGAAATATCTGACATTTCATCCATGATATTGCGCCATGCTTGTTTCGGCTGTGGAGGAGGTAATAAATTTGCTTGAAGTATAGCTGAAGCATATAACATTAAGCTACTGAGCGCGACTTCCGGTAAACCAAGTTTAAACCGAATCATTTCACCTTGTTCAGTGACACGAAGCCCGCCTTTTAATGAACCAGGTGGCTGAGAAAGGAGTGCCGCATGTGCTGGCGCCCCACCACGCCCAATTGAACCGCCTCGCCCATGGAATAAAACAAGATTGATATTATATTTTTCAAATAAGGCGACTAATTCTTCTTGCGAACGATATTGTGCCCATGATGCCGCAAGGGTTCCAGCATCTTTAGCTGAATCCGAGTAACCTATCATGACCATCTGTTTACCTTGGATTTTTTGTCGATACCAAGGAATATCCAATAATTTTTGCATGACAGTCTTTGCATTATTCAAATCTTCTAATGTTTCAAATAGCGGTGCCACCGGGATATTTTTTTCACAATCGACTATTTTTAAGAGCAAATATACCGCTAAAATATCCGAAGGTGCTTTTGCCATTGAGATAACATAAGAAGCAATCGACTCTTCACCAGCTTTTTTAATTACACGACAAGTGTCAAATACTTCTTTAACGATTTGACTAGGTTGCCAATGATAGGGTAATAATGGACGATTAGATTGAAGTTCGGTTAATAAAAATGCTTGTTTCTCTTCTTCAGACCATTGTGCATAACTTCCAAGATTAAGTTCTTTCGTTAATTCATCAAGTGCTTCAGTATGAACAGAACTATCTTGACGTATATCTAATTTGACTAACTGTAATCCAAAGCTTTTTATTCGACGTAATGTATCAAGTAAAGGTCCGTGAGCAATAGTTGACATCCCATTATCAATTAATGATTGGTAACAAATATAAAGTGGATCCCAAAGTTGGTTATTTTTAATTAAAATATCAGCTGGAGCTAGGACTTGTTCATTATTGAGTACTGATACTATGTAACTGTGCGTTTTAACTAAACGGGCTCGTAGCTGCTTAATCACCGCTCGATAAGGTTCTGATGCTGTTTTATTTGGCTCATCTAACAGATCAATAACAGATTGGTTACACTCTGTCATCGATAACTCTCGCACTAATATTTGAATATCTGCTAAAAATAATTCAATTGCTTTTAATTTAGCTTGTAACATGACTTTTTCTGTCACATCAGCTGTGACATTAGGATTACCATCACGGTCTCCCCCCATCCATGAGGTAAATTTTATTGGAACATGTTCAACAGATAGTTGTTGATTAAACGCATCAACGATTTGATCATTAAATTCCCGTAAAAAGAGAGGAACACCTTGCCATAAACTGTCTTCTATAACAGAAAACCCCCATTTAGCTTCATCGAGAGGTGTAGGCCGTTTTTTACGTATTTCATCCGTATACCAGGCCTGACAAACTAGCTGTTTTAATCGGCGCATAATACGTTCAATTTCGTAATCAGCAAGATCATTATGATCTAATTGCGATAAGCAATTATTTATTGCGGTATAGGTATTAATCATTGTACGACGATTAATTTCGGTTGGGTGAGCAGTCAATACTAATTCAATCGATAAATCGTTAATGGCTTGTGTGATAGTTTGCTCAGAAAAGTTTAATTTTTTTAGGGTAGTAAATAAGTCTGTCATTTTTTTTGGACTGCTCGCCGCTTCCCCGTGCGGCGAAATGCCATAATATTCTGCCGCAATATTCACTAAGTTTAAAAACTGGTTAAATGCTCGAGCAACATGTAATAAATCTTCATCATTGAGATGTTCTATTAATTTGAGTAACTCTTGATGAGATTGCTTATTTCCTTGTTGAGCCGATTTTGATAGCTTCCTTATTTTTTCGACTAAATCAAAAGTTTCGTTACCGGTCGCTCGTTTTATTGCATCGCCAAGGAGGGTACCTAACATATTAACATTACTTCGCATAGAGGAGTATTCACTGTTCATTTTGATCTCATTTTATGTATTTAAAAATTAGGGTTAAGCAACTTTAAGCTGTAAGGGCATGTTCACAATTTAAAGAAATAAGTATAAATAATGGCTAATTTGCTCAAGTTATATACTTTATATCAATGCTTAATTGAATTTAAATAATAAAATTTTATGGTTTTTATTTTTTTTTCTGTTTTAATTATATTGAAAATATAATGCACTTATCTTTAAATTCTTAGCTAATATTAAAAAATAACGTTCTATTTTTTATTAAATCACTGTTTTTCAATGAATAGCTCGCCTGTAATCTGTATCTTGCTTTAATTTGGGTATATACTAATAAGATTGAGAATATATATTGGATTATTTAATGATCGCTGTTTTTTATATTGCGTCGATTATAGCTATTTTTGCTAGCATGAAAGTGATTAGTTGCTTACAAATAGATAAAGCTATTTTGTACCTTATTGTTTCGCTTTTTGCTTCAGCGTTGATATTGATTCTACTTAATACTTATTTATCAGCTGTGCTTTATATCGTGTTCTTTATTGGCGGAACAGTAACGCTTTTTTTATCCATTGCAAGTATACTTAAAATTCGTAAAGACAATGTGGAAAATGATAAACGTGGTATTAGCCCTAAAATATGGTTAGTCCCGCTAATGTTAGCTTTTGTTTTACTGGTCATCCTTATTTATGGAGTAGTAAGCACTGACTATTCACAGCTAAAAGAGCCACATGAATTAACCCATGAAATTTCAATACATGCCTATATTTTAATGGCAGAATTGGGAATATTTTTATTATTAGGTGCAGCGGTCATTGCTTATCATTTTATGCATCGTTTGTCGTCGGAGAGCTAATATGATTCCATTAATGCATAGCCTTATTTTAGCTTCTATCTTATTTGTCCTTGGTTTACTAGGCGTGATGATTCGGCGCAATCTCTATTTTTTGCTCCTTAGCCTAATCATAATGAATAATGGTGCCATTATTGCTTTAATTGCTGCAAGTAGCCATTGGCAACATACAGATGGGCAAGTACTGGCTATTTTAGCGATTGTTGCGGTACTTGCCGAAGTGTGCGTTGGACTTGCCCTTTTTAGAAAGCTAGTTTACCGAAAGAAAATTTTTAATATTGACTCATTAAGCGAAATGAAAGGATGAATTTACTCTATTTAACTATCATTGTTCCTTTGCTTTCTTTTTTAGCCCTTGTTAGCTTAGGAAGACAAATACGATCAATTAATATCATCATTATCGGCATTAGTACTATGCTGATTGTGGTATTAATTACCATATTTTCTTGTATTGATTTTGTTACTAACTCAGTCCCTGATATGTCATTAATTTATAGTAGACCATTATGGAATTGGTTTTCTATAGGGGATTTTGTTGTTCCCATTACTTTAACCTTAGATGGTTTGTCATTAACTTTTCTTGTGTTAATTGCTTTTTTGGGCATGCTTATCTATTTTTTTGCTGCGTATTATTTAACATCTCAAAAAGATATTTATACTTTTTATGCTTATAGCAATTTGTTAATAGCAAGTATGTTAACAATTATTTTAGTCGATAATCTGTTGGTCATGCTAATTGGTTGGGAAGGTGTTACATTAAGTATTTACTTACTTATTGGCATTTACTATAAACAAATCCGCAATGGTTTTGCAGCAGTTAAAGCGTTTGTAATCATGCATTTGACCGATGTTTTTTTACTCATCGGCGTATTTTTAATTTATCAAACGCTTCATACGTTAGATATTCGGAATATATTGACTCTCGCACATGCTAATTTAGCTATCGATTCAGATATCATCTTTTGGATAACATTAATGCTATTGCTTGGTGCAATGAGTAAATCAGCGCTGTTTCCAATGCAATCATGGTTTACTGAAAGCACCTTAGCACCCATGCCTGCAATGGCGTTAATGCAAAGTTCAACGGTAATCTTAGCGGGTGTTTATTTAATTTTAAGATTCAGCAATTTGTTTATGATGTCAAGCGATGTACTTTCTATCATGACAATAATTTCATCGCTAACAGTTTTATTTGCGAGTTCTATTGCTCTTGTACAATACGATATTAAACGTATAGTCACTTTCATAAACCTGACACAAATTAGTTATCTGTTTTATGCATTTTCAACTCAACATTGGAGTTTATCACTTAATTGTTTAATCAATTATACAATGACAAGTACGTTACTCATATTAGCCTCGGCAATACTTATCAAAAAATGTCAAGGTGAGCGTGATATAAGTAAAATTGGCGGTTTATATAAAAAATTCCCTGTTTTATTTATCATTTTTTTAGTCATTCTGTTATCGCTTAGTGCAATGCCTTGGATTTCAGCTGCCTTTTACATTAAAGGTGACATTATTTGGGGATTAATGGCTCAAGATAATCTGATGAATGGAACCATTGGGTTATTAGGTATTTTGCTCTCGAGTGTTAGTATATTACGTTTAATTTTTATGGTGTTTTATCATAAACCTAAAATTAAACAATTTGCCAAAACGAATTGGATGAGTTATTGCCCTATTTTCTTATTGTTAATATTTACCTCATCATTAGTTATCTATTTTCCGTTACCCATAAAAGGAATAATTCCAATTGCTGCATTAGATACTAATGTAAAATTATCATTCCAGCTTCTTTTTGCTGCGGTAACGTTACTTAGTATTATCATCGCTTATACACTATTTGCTCATCCTAATAGTGAAGTGAAAGAAGTGTTAAACACGCCTATAGTGAAATTTTTTACACGACTGTGTAAAGCAGAATGGCGATTTGATTATTTACTCAATATTGTTTTTGTTAAGCCTTTCATCTTTTTAACCAGTAAATTGAAAAAGGATCCATTAGCAACTTGGGACAATTGGGTTATGCTGGGTATAAAAAAAATCAATTCATATATTGTCGGCTTCGAAAATGGACATCTCAGATGGTATATGGTTTCAATTGTAATGGGTAGTATTATTATATTAATGTTACTTGTGTTTATTTAATAAAGGTGCAATCTTTCATGTTGTTATGGCTTATTTTCTTACCTGTGACAGGTGGATTTATCGGTTGGTTATGTCATCTTTTTTTACAACGAATGGTAGCATCTGTTGATGCGCAATCACGTTGGAATAAACTGCCAATTTGTATCGCATTCATGACGATTATCATCTCGCTAATATTGGTGATCAATTTTTGGCTGGATGCGCAAGCTATTATGGATCAAGGAAATAGTTGGGTAGAAGAAGTCAACTTTGAATGGATTCCTTTATTAGGTATTCGTTTTCATTTAGTTTTAGATGGGCTATCTATCATTGTTATTACTTCAACACTCATTATTGTTTTATTCACTATCGCCTATTCAAGCAAAGAAAGCATTAATAATACTGGATTATATTATCTGTGTATTTTAGCAATGACATCAGCTGTCATGATGTTATTTACAGTTACGGATCTCTTTTTGTTATTCTTTTATTGGGAAGCTGTTGCGATTCCTATCTATTTTTTAATTTCTTTATGGGGAAGACGAGATTCCAATTCTCAGCTACGCTTTAATGGTGCAAGTAAATTTCTTATTTATACTCAAATCAGTAGTTTGTTAATGTTAATCTCGATTGTTTCATTAGCTCTCATTAATTGGAATTTAACGGGTCATTGGACTTTTGATTATCAAATCTTAACCAAAACGCCTATATCAAGTAAAACAGAATATTTATTAATGCTTGGATTCATGGCTGCCTTTATTGTGCGTATTCCTTTTGTTCCATTTCACAATTGGTTTATTGAAGCACATATCGAATCGTCAACAACCGGTTCAATGATGATTAGTGGTTTATTACTTAGTACTGCCACTTTTGGGTTATTGCGTTTTGTCATACCATTATTTCCTAATGCTTCTGCAACAATTGTACCTTTAATTTTAATACTTGCATTAATCACCGTTTTTTATTCTGCACTACTTGCATTTAATCAAACGGATATTAAAAAACTAATTGCTTATGTTCATATTGCATTGATGGGCTTTGTGATCGCTATCATATATAGTGGTTCATTAATCGCCTACCAAGGAGTGGTCATACAAATTATTGCGATTAACTTAGCGATTGTCGGTATGTTCATGATTAGTGGTTTATTAGTTGAATGTTATTCAACACGTAACATCAGTCAATTTACTGGATTGAAAGAGCGAGTCAAATATTTATCATCATTTACGTTATTTTTCATATTGGCCGTATTGGGTATACCTGGCACAGCTAACTTTATAGGAAATTACCTGATGTTACTTGGAAGTTTCACAACATTTTCTTATTCTACAATTTTATTAGCACTAGGATTACTTATGCTATCTATTTCATTCATTATTCGTATGCAACCTATTTTTCATGGCGGTCACGATAATAATGAAACCATGAAAAAGTGTTTTCTTAATATCAAAGAGCTTTTATTGTTAAGTAGTTTATTGGCTGTTCTTATTTTTATCGGATTATATCCTAAAGTCATTTTAGATATGTCATATTCTGTCATGAATCAAACTCAACACTATATAACAACAGAGCGCATGGGAGAGTAATAAGATATGATAGCTTTATCACCTATTTATATATTAAGTCTTACTATTATTGCGCTAATGTTTGCATTATTTCGTTTCAAAGTAAGTACAAAATGCTGCGCTATTTTATCTTTATGTGGTTTGATATTCGCATTAATTTGCGCTTCTGTCATGGGATATAAAATTTCAGCCAATGATCAGAAAATTTCAGATATCAGCAGCGATAATATGCAAATATTTATCTCTTCTTTGCCACTGACTTCCCCTGATTTTCAGAATGCAAAATTATTAGCAGTGGATGCCGCACCAACTCAACCAGATCCACAAGCTAATCAGACAGAAGCTCTGAGTGACAATAATAATGATGCAGGCGTAGAATCAGCGACTCAAGTCCGCCAACCTCAGTTAGACGAATCCAATTCGGAACAGACTATAACATCTGAAACACCGAAAAATGAAGACATTGCGGATAACCAAGAAAAAAATCAATCCCATTCAGATATTAAACAACCGAATAATGTAAATAATTGGAACTCCCAAGAAATTACAGTACTTTTCACCTGTGATGGCTATGGTTTACTTTATACCAGTTTGATTTTATTAATTTCAATTATCGTCAGTTGCTTAGCATATCGTTGGTTTAAGCAAGAACAAAAGTCTCATGGATTATTTTATATAATATTACTTTTCATGGCATTAGGTGGAGTGACCTTAGTCTACGCCAGCCATTTAATCGCTTTCTTTATTGGTATCGAGTTGCTTTCCATTCCTTTTGTGGGATTAATAGGATATCAATATATTCAAACCCACTCCCTTGAAGCAGCAATTAAATATATGATTTTATCCGCCGTTGCAAGTGCTTTTTTGCTAATGGGTATTGTTTTTTATTATGCATCCACCGGTGAATTAACGTTCAGTGGTTTAAGTTATCAGTTATCCACGATGACCTACCCAAGCACACTGTTATTAATGGGGGTCTGTTTAATGCTTGTAGGTGTCGGTTTTAAATTATCACTTGTTCCTTTCCAACTTTGGTTACCCGATGTTTATCAAGGTGCACCAACGGTTGTCGCACTTCTTTTATCCACAGTGGGTAAAGTTGCGATATTTTGCGCTATCGCAAGACTATTTTTATTAGCTCCTATTGTAAACAATGAAACCATCCGAATTATTTTAGTTGTGATGGCATTTTGTTCTATTTTATGGGGTAATTTATTTGCTTTTATGCAAAGTAATTTAAAACGTCTTCTTGCATATTCCTCAATCGCACATTTTGGTTATTTATTAATTGCATTAATTGCTGTGCAATATCAAGTTTTGGCCTTAGAAACAATCGGCGTTTATTTGATAGGTTATATTCTTGCAAATATTACTGTTCTGGGCGTAATTAGTTTAGAATCTCACTCAAATGAGCTTCAAGATCATGAAAATGAGCTAGATTTGTCTGGATTATTTTGGCGACGCCCTATCCTTGCATTATCTATGGGAATAGGCTTGCTTTCATTAGCTGGCGCACCTTTAACTCTCGGTTTTATTAGTCGATTTTTATTAGTCCTATTAGGTGTCACCGCTGAACTATGGTGGTTAATGGCAGCAGTTGTAGTCGGTAGTGCGCTAGGCCTATATTTTTATGCTCGTTTAGTGATCAACCTTTATATCAAACCAACTTGTCGAGATGATCAATTTATCAATAATTCAGTAGTAAGTTTTAAATGGCATAAAATTGGAATGAGTGAGTTACTCATCACCCTTTCTGCTTTACTTATTATGATTTGCGGAGTCTATCCTAAATGGGTATTTAACTTAGTGAGTATGGCACAATACTTAACGGCTTAAACTAATTTAAAAAGATGTTCAAACTAATTTATTTATAAAAAAACCACTCGTTTGAGTGGTTTTTTATCTGTCTTAAATAAGCATTATTTTGCGGTTGCGGTAACTTTGAGTTTATAACCTTGAGCACCTGCTTTGTAGGTCGTACTGTACATTGAATCGTTGTTAAGTTGACCTAATGTTATATTTTGATTTTGTGCTAACGAATCTGTTGTCGCTCCAACACCGGCATAAGTACCGTCTAACTCCCAAGTAAAGTTGTAATTTGCAGATAAGTCAGCTTCACCACTATCTAAAGCACCATTGCCATTAGAATCTAACCATACCACAGCTCGATATTTTCCGCCTTGTTTAGGTACGAAAGTACTACCCGCTATACTATAGTTATCATTTGAATCAGCAGCTAAAATGTAGACCCTCATGTCATCAGATTCAATTGGTCCACTTGTAATTTTATTCGGATCTTTTTGTTCACCTGGACCATCATTAGGGTTACTACCTATTTCGTCTTTATTCGGGCCATTAGTATCATCAGTAGGGGCTTTACTTGGATCTGTCGGATCTAATGTATCCACTTGTCCTGGTGCTTGCGTACTCCAAATATCAGCAACTTTTAACCATTTATTTGTATATGGTAAACCAAACTCAGTTTTTTCTAATACTTTGAAACCAATTCGTGTTGCACCAGCAAACTCATTTGTAATTTTAAACGTAATTTTACCATTACTGAACTTAATATCTGAGTCAGCTAAACTGGCTTCTTTCCATTCACCAGACGCACTTTTATAAAATGCTTTAAACGTTTCTTTTACTACTTTACCTGAAGGATCGCTGTCACCATCTTCATCATGTAAAGTATACTCGATAACGACATAATCATTAACTTTTGCAGCTCGACCACCCACGGTATTGTTACCATCAGCATCAGAGGATACTGACACTGTTAAACTGTGATCTTGACCGCCAAGACTTTTAATTACAGGTGCATTACCCACTATATATTTAGCACTCACACCGCTAAGTGCATATGCGTTACTTGCTGCACATCCAGCGATTAACAGACCTAAAGCAATATTTTTTATCATTAAACTTTTCATGTTTAACTTCCTATTTTTCATTTATTAATTATTGTATATCAAAAATAATATACACCGTTTTGTATTTAACTTTTAGATAACCCTTATAAATGGGTTATCTAAAACACTTTTTTAATTAACCATTCTATTTAACAAATACTTGTAATCTAAAACCTTGATCACCTGCACATGCTGAAGGCGTTGCGTTTATCGGATCAAGATTTAACTCTTGTGGAGCATCAGCATTAGCGATAATGCTCGAACCAGAAGTTGCATAACTACCTGTTTTTATACTTCTAATTTTATAATGTGCGTTATATCCCATTGCGACATTAAACCAAGGCCCATTTGGTTTGTTGCTTGCATCAGGTAATGCTGCTGTTGCCGCTCCATTAGGACATGCAACCGCATTAGACCCCACAAGAGACCAAATCACATATGGACTATTCATTTCAGTGACACCATCTGCCGCATATGCTTTGACATAATATTCATTATCAACTTTCCACTCTTTTGAACCATTAGGATCAAACTCTAATAAGTTTCCAGCTTGAGTCGCAACCAATACCCCATCACTTCGATAAACTTTAATTAATCCGGCTTGACCACCAGCAAAATCTATGGATACTTTATTGAACGATGCACCAAATTGATCTATTGAAGTGGAAAATTCAACCACCCCTTCAATATTAGAAGCGACATCTAATGCATAACTATCACCAATTGCATCCATGCCTCCAGCAGTAGCTGCCTTAGCAGAAATTTTTTGACCCATTTTGATTTTTTCAAAGGATTTCACAATGACACAAGGTTCTTGTTTAGGACAAGACGTTACTTGACCCGAAGTACCATCAATTAAGGTGATTTTTTTGCCATTACTTGTTGCTGTCCAGCCTTTAAGTACAGAATCAAATGAGTCTGGAATTCGGTTCATGAGTTGTTCATCACTAAAACCAACTGCATCCTCTATTGCCGAAATTGTTCCATTTGGTACCTTCGGCTTTACAAGGCTGGCAATCAATGTTATAGCACTGAGACCATCGGCTGAATTAGAAGCCATTGTGGTTTTATTGCCGTTACGATCAACAGCCCAAAGACCAATCTTACGCATGACAGGATCGGGGATAACTTCAAATGACACTTGATTTGATGTTGCTGAACGACCTTTTTTATCGGTAACGGAAACAGATAAGGTATATTTACCATTAGATTGAATTGGATGACGTTTACCATTTTCATCTACATAACTTGGTGCAACAATTTTCCAATTTTGAGTATCTGCTTTTGGTGTAGCCCATGATGAAGATGTACAAATACCTGTTGTATAACAAAGGAATCCACCATTTGCATCAATTTCAAACATATCACCATTCCATTTTACACTGCTTAATCCTTTCGCATTATAAACAGCGATACTAACATCATAACTTTGTCCTTCAACGAGTTGTAAAGATCCAAGTCCTAAATCAACACTTAATTTTTTCTCTTTATATTCAAGAACGATATAGTTGTTACGATCAACTAAGTCATAACGACTACCAGCTAATGAACGTGCTGCTTGAACCATATCGGGATCTAACTGATCTTTTAAAGGAACCCCCATACGATAATTCATCGTCAATGAAGCAGAAGTGGCTTTTTGATTATTTTGTCCTCGCTTATGTTCCGCTTTGAGGGTAAAAAGTGGCACAGGTGTGTAATCAACGCTTGCTGTCACTGCTCTAGGATTTTTTTGTAGGTTATCTTTACCAAATAATGCCACTTTATCACCAAAGTATTGTTCATACATTAATGAACCACCTAAATGAGGGTACTGTGGTAAATAACCTTGAAAACGAACATCAAAACCTTTTGCAGCACGTTCTAAATAATCATCAAAATCACGAGATTGTTTCCAATTTGATAATGGATGATAATAGTTAGCTGCAAGTTTCATGTAGTCACTCCAAGCCTCAACACCTAAACCTAAACGATTGTGTGAACGTTGAAAGTCATGATCCAAAAATACGTTATAGCCTAATAACCATTTTTTATCTGCAAAGTCCCAACGTTGACCAATACCAATATTTCCAATACGTCGTTTATGTTCATATTCTTGAAATGATATTTGACTAAATATCAAGGTATTTTCTGTATCATACCAAGGACTAAATAGTTTAACGTTGACGTTACTAAATTGTCCTTTATCACTAACGTCAAAAGATAATTGAGCCGTACCAAAACGCCCTAAGAAGTCTTGGGCAGCGGTACGAAGTGGATCAACAACATGATTTTTCACACTACTGCGTAAATAATCCTCTGCGTAATCCTTACCTCGATTGGCCAATTGACTTGATAAGCCACCATTTTCAGATGATAATAGTTGTTTCCAATCTTGTGTTGCTAATGTCTGTAAAGCATAAGCAACATGAGTTGCAAGCTTATCTTTATCTGCCTGTACATCATAATTTTCATCTGATCCTAAATCCGGTAAATTTGTATATTTGCTTTGTTTAGTATCTTCAGCTTTACTTGTACTGATGGCAGGTAGTAGTGGGGAGTTTTCAGGAAGCACGAGAAGCTCACCTTCTTCAATCACATCCTTTTTATCAAAGCGCCCATTGTTCATTTTGCGTAGTTGGTCAACATTTATACCACTTATTAATGCTATTTGGTAAAGGCTAGCCTTTTTATTGTTAACCATTTCTCGAACTTTAATACCATTTTTAAGTTCAATAACTTTACTGTTGTCTACAGCAACAGTAGAAGTGCCTTGTTTCGAATCCAATGCCATAGCTGTCTGGCAATTTAATGCCAGAACAACTAAGGTTGAAACAATTTTTAAATTAAGATTTGTTTTCATCTTAATCATTCCTCATATTTCACTTTATTGATAATATATGTATCAAAAACACGTTTTATTCAGCTTTTTGATAAAAAAGCTTCTTTGTTTAGAATAAAAAACGATAGCATTTTTATTGTCTTTAAAATTCTTTACAAAAAATTACTTTTTTTAAGATTATATTACAAAGAAGTCATTGTTCAATAACTTTTTTAAAATATTTGTAAAGATTTGATGAAAATGTCTTCAGAATATGAGGAGAGATAGATTAAAATAAAACGTGGGATTTATTTATCAATTTGATAATATTAATAATACATTAGTTCTCTTTATCTAATACTAAATAAAGCAGATAAAAAAGATAGAAATATTAGAATATTAGTATCTTTTTTTATAAAAATGTCATTTTCAGCAAGAATACTAATTATTGTTCTTCATTATATATTTCAAGATTTTCTGATTCTTTACTATTAAAAGCTTTTTGATTTTGATTTCTTGTTTGTTCTAATTGAAGCAAATAGCTTTCATCAATACTGTCTGTAATATATTGCCCATCAAACACTGAACACTCGAAATGATGAATCTTAGGGTTCTCTTCACGGATTGAGTCGATTAAGTCAGATAGATCCTGAAAAATAAGTCTATCTGCACCAATATCTTTAGCAATTTGCTCGACGGTGCGATTATAAGCGATAAGCTCACTGGCTGTTGGCATGTCAATTCCATATACATTAGGATGCCTAATCTCTGGCGCAGCCGAAGCTAAATAAACTTTTTTAGCACCAACAGAGCGAACCATTTCCAAAATTTTTTCCGAAGTTGTACCTCGAACAATAGAGTCATCGACAAGAAGGACATTCTTTCCTTCAAATTCAATGCGATTAGCATTAAGTTTACGTCTTACAGAAAGTTTGCGTGTAGCTTGACCTGGCATAATAAATGTTCGTCCAACATAACGATTTTTGACAAAGCCCTGCCGATAGGGTTTATTTAAAATTCTAGCAATCTCAAGCGCAGCATCGCAAGATGTTTCAGGAATTGGAATCACAACATCAATATCAACATCTTTCCATTCTCGTGCTATTTTTTTACCTAATTTTTGTCCCATCAATATACGTGATTGATAAACCGATACCCCATTCATGAACGAATCGGGTCGTGCAAAATAAACGTATTCAAAGATACATGGATAATATTGGGGATTGTCTGAACATTGTTGTGAATAAAATTGCCCATCTTGTGTAATGTAAATCGCTTCGCCGGGTTCGACATCACGTATAAATTCGAAATCAAGTATATCTAAAGCAACACTTTCAGAAGCAACCATATACTCCACTTTTTGATTATTTAAAATGCGTTTACCAATAACTAAAGGACGAATGCCATAGGGATCACGAAATGCAACCAATCCATGCCCAATAATCATTGCGACACAAGCGTAAGCGCCTTTAATAATATTATGTACATGACGTATAGCGGTAAAAATATTATCTGCAGAAAGGGGATAAGTTGGAAATTTGTCTAATTCACTGGCGAAAATATTAAGTAGCACTTCTGAATCAGAATTAGTGTTAATATGGCGTCTTGCTAATTCAAATACTTTATTTCGTAATTCGTTAGCATTGGTTAAGTTACCATTATGTGCAAGTGCTATGCCATAAGGCGAATTAACGTAGAAGGGTTGAGCTTCTGAAGGACTTGAACTTCCTGCTGTAGGATACCGTACATGTCCAATTCCTAATGTACCTTGCAAACGTTGCATATGATGTTCTTGAAAAACATCTTTAACTAAACCATTAGCTTTACGTAAACGAAAGCAGTTTTGTTCATCAATGGTTACAATACCCGCTGCATCTTGACCTCGATGCTGCAATACAGTCAATGCATCATAGATAGATTGGTTAACTGTACTACATCCTAAAATACCAACAACACCACACATACAATGATTACCTCAAAATTACTGCACTAAAAATGAAGACGAATGTTGTATAAAATCAAAAAACCAACGAATAATAACATGAAAATGAGGAATAAGTTGTGATTCTTTCCAGTATTGCGATTGCGAGAAGGGAGTGAAAGTATCAATAAAAAAGAGAACAGCTGCAACCACTAATATTCCACGTAATGCACCAAAGCAGATGCCTAATACTCGATCTGTCCCGGATAAACCTGTTTTTTGGACTAATAAGCCAATAACATAAGAAATAAATGAGCAAACGAGTAATGTCGCTAAGAAAAGGATAGCTATTGCGACAGAAGTACGGATCAATTCGCTATCAAAATAGGTTAAATACTGAGTAATATAAGCATAAAATCGGCTCGCAATGAAAAATGCCAGCACCCAACTAATCAGAGATAATGCTTCTCGAACAAAGCCCCGTATTATACTGACCATGGCGGAAAAAATTATTACGCCAATAATAGTAAAATCAATCCAATTCATCATAGTAACTCACAATTAATTATTTATAGGAGATATTATTTATTACTTTTATTTTTGAACAAATTTTTTTTTAATTAGTAATAATAATGCTTTTTTGTTTTGTTAAATTATTAAGATTATCGATTACTTGTTCTGCTTGCTCCCTTTTAGCATAAGGCCCAACTTGTAATTTTATTAATTGGTTAGGTTCTGGCTTTTTAGGAATAACTTTAACGTTATAATTGTTTAATCGTAATAACGCAACAAGTTCTTCAATCTTTTGCTTGTTTCTTAATGCCGCTATCTGAATCATATATAATTTTGAATCTTGCGTAGTTGTGACCGTTTGATCTGTCGTTATCGGTTCATTGACATCTTCTGCATTGATTTCAGGTGAGATTAATGAACTTGGATTTTGGTCTGTGTCTAGTGCATAAGGAAAATTAGCAACCTCACTTGAGTTATTTTGTGTAAAGCTGTCATCAGGAGTATGTTCGACAGATTGAAACTGCTGATTCACTATGTTCGGTTGTAAAATAGGCGTAGTCGATGTTGTTGTATTCGATTTATCGGTGATGATCCATGGTGCTATCAAAGCTAAAATAAGTAATAAAGTGGCAAAACCAACAAGTCGATTTCTCATTCTATTCTGATTATTTGAAGCGTTATTTTTGTCTTTCGTCATGATTAATTTCACTTAATTCATATTGCTCTAAAACTTCAGCTACCGTATGAAATGAACCACATACGACGATAATATCATTATCTTTGGCATCTTGCATTGCTTTTTGATAAGCATCCGCCACATGATCAAATGTTAAAACACTGGTTTCTTCTTTATCAAGCAAGTATTGCTTTAATACTTCAGCTTTGCAACCTCGCTCACCATAGAGTGTCGCGCAATACCATACATCGCCTTGTAAAATGGATAATGTACTTTTTATATCTTTATCTTTCAACATGCCAATAACAAATCTTATTTTACCTGTTTTGGATTGTTTAGCTTTTAATTGAGCTAATTGTTTAATTAAATAAGTTGCAGCATGTGGGTTATGAGCAACATCAATAATAACCAATGGTGAATGTTGTAGCGTCTGAAATCTGCCAACTAAGCTTGCTTGTTTTAATCCTTTAACGATATCGTCTTGGGTAATATTTAAAGAAGAATAACTTAATGCTGCAATTGCTGTCACAGCATTAGCTAACGGAACATTGGCTATCGGTAAATGATGATAATTTGCCAAGGGGGATTCAAAAGACCATTGATTATCATTAATTTGTTGATAAGACCAATCGCTATTTACCGTATAGATAGGACAGTTAACTGATTCTGCCACCAATGGAATGGTGACAGGAACATTTTGCTCACCAACAACAGCAATGCTTTTCGATTTAAAAATACCGGCTTTTTCACGCCCAATACTTTCTCGAGTATTTCCAAGATAATCTACATGATCAATGTCTATTGTTGTGATAACAGCAATATCTGCATCAACAATGTTGGTTGCATCCAGTCGTCCACCTAACCCAACTTCCAACACAACTACATCTAATTTTGCTTTTTTAAACTGATAAAGTGCTGCAAGTGTTGCATATTCAAAATAAGTTAAAGAAATATCACCACGAACTTTTTCAATTTCTACAAATGCGTTAACCGTTTCTTGGGCTGTTGACTCTTGATTATTAATTCTTACTCGCTCTGTGAAACGTAATAAATGAGGAGAACTATATACGCCAACTTTTCGTTTTGAAGCGAGTAAGATCATTTCCAATGTTCGGCAAGTTGTACCTTTACCATTAGTTCCTGCAACCGTAATAACATAGGGAGCGGGTTGCAAAATATCTAAACGCTGAGCAATGATTTTTACTCGCTCTAATCCCATATCAATAGTAGTAGGATGTAGTTGCTCTAAATAACAAAGCCATGTCTTTAAGTCAGACATGGCATTAGGTTTTTCATTTTGCATGATCAATTAAACTGTCTCATCAATTGTCATTTCATCGTTATTCACATCATTAAATGGATCGGGAAGTTTCATTAATTTTGCAATTAGGCTGGCAATTTTAGGTCTCATTTCTTTACGATGAATGATCATATCAATTGCGCCTTTTTCCAGTAAAAACTCACTTCGTTGGAATCCTTCTGGTAAAGTTTCCCGTACAGTTTGTTGAATAACGCGTGGGCCTGCAAAACCAATTAATGCTTTGGGTTCGGCAATGTTAATATCACCTAGCATCGCTAAACTAGCTGAAACCCCACCCATAGTCGGATCGGTCATGACAGAAATATAAGGTAAACCTTCATCTTGCATTTTAGCAAGTATTGCACTGGTTTTAGCCATTTGCATCAATGAATAAAGTGCTTCTTGCATTCTTGCACCGCCACTTGTTGAAAAACAAATTAACGGGCATTTATCGGCTATCGCTTGTTCAGCAGCACGGGTAAATAAAGCCCCAACAACTGATGACATCGATCCACCAATGAAAGCGAATTCAAAACAGGCAACCACAACAGGAATACCAAGTAATGTTCCTTTCATGACAACCATAGCTTCTTTTTCGCGTGTCTCTTTTTGAGCCGCAGTTAAACGGTCTTTGTATTTTTTAGTATCTTTGAATTTTAAAATATCTTTTGGCGCAAGATCAGTTCCAATTTCTACATCTGAATCCTCATCTAAAAAATGGTATAACCTGACGCGCGCAGGGATATGCATATGGTGATCACACTTAGGACAAACCTCTAAATTACGATCTAATTCAGCTTGGTAAATGACTTGTTCACAGTTACTGCATTTTGTCCAAACGCCACCGGGTATATTCGCTTTTTTATGATCTGATGATATATTATTTTTACTTAAAATCTTTTCAATCCAGCTCATTATGATTCTCTCATTGTGCTATACTCTAGAAAATATCGGGCTATTGTATAATACTTTGTGCTAATTCTTAATAGTTGTTTTAAATTTATCTTATTTGTTAACCATGTTTGTAAAAAATATTCTTTTGCCAAACAATCGTATTTTTTCATTTTAACGCTGATTTTAATATCCAACCAACTGAATATTTTAGATTAAATTATTGCATTTAAGTCATAAAGACAGCCTCTACTTCAATTAAGCGGTATGCTTACAATAATTCGGTTTATTCATAAAATTTTGAAAAAATCATTTAATCAATTCGTTTAATGAAATGCCTGATTTTAAACCCCATTGCAATCAATGATGCAAAATAGATAACGATACCTACCATGACCAATAACAATAAACGACTTATTCGTATTAACATTGAACCCGTTGACCAATCTGGTACTAATTTCGATCCAAACCATAATACTAATGACATTAACAGTACCGCTATCACAATTTTAATTAAAAATTTACCCCAACCTGGCTGTGGTTGATAAAGTTCCTTTTTACGTAATTGCCAAAATAATAATCCAGCATTAAAACATGCTGCCAGCCCAATTGATAACGAAAGACCAGCATGTTGTAGTGGACCAATAAAAACCATATTCATTAGTTGCGTTAAAATTAATGTGACAATCGCAATTTTGACAGGTGTCTTAATATCTTGTCTGGAATAGAAAGCGGGTGCCAAAACTTTGATTAGAATAAGTCCAAGTAAACCGATAGAATAAGCTATTAAAGCACGTTGTGTCATTAATGTGTCATTTATTGTAAATTGTCCATATTCAAAGAGTGTTGAGATGAGTGGACGAGAAATCACACCTAATGCGACCGTGCTTGGCAAAGCCAATAAAAAACAGAGACGTAATCCCCAATCTAATAATTCCGAATATTGTTTATGATCACCATTTGAAAAGCTTTTAGCTAATGACGGCAATAAAATGGTACCCAATGCGACACCCAGTACGCCAGCTGGGAACTCCATTAATCGGTCAGCATAATACATCCATGAAACCGATCCCGAAATTAAGAAAGAAGCAAAAATCGTATTAATGATTAGAGATATTTGCCCAACCGATACCCCTAAAATTGCAGGCCCCATTTGTTTCAACACTCGCCATACACCACTATCTTTTAAATTGATACGAGGTAGCACTAGCATACCTATCTTTTTTAAAGTCGGAAGTTGATAAAGCAATTGTAAAATGCCGCCGACTACGACAGATACCGCTAATGCCAGCACCGGTGGATTAAAATAAGGCGTTAAAAATAGCGTAAATACAATCATGCTAATATTAAGCAATGTCGGTACGAAAGCAGGAACCGAAAAGCGATTCCACGTATTAAGTACGGCACCAACTAATGAAGCAAGTGAAATAAAAAAGATATAGGGGAAAGTGATGCGAAGCATGATGGTTGCAAGTTCAAATTTGTCGATAGATTCTTGCATAAAACCTGGCGCTGTCAGCATAATAATAAAAGGTGCAGTCATTACCCCAATTAACGTAACGATAGCCAATACTAATGTTAATAGACCGGCAACATACGCAATAAAAGTCCGTGTTGCCTCGATCCCTTGTTGATTTTTGTATTCAGCCAAAATGGGGACAAATGCTTGTGAAAAAGCCCCTTCAGCAAATATTCGTCTCAATAAATTAGGAAGTTTAAAAGCCACAAAAAACGCATCGGTAGCCATTCCTGCACCAAAAAAACGTGCAATTATTGCATCTCGAACAAAGCCTAAAACTCGAGATACCATTGTCATTGAACTTACAGTGGCTAAAGATTTTAATAAATTCATAGATAAGATAGGAGCCAAAAAACAAATGATAGGCATAGTCTACAAATTATTCATTTATTTCACCATGCTTTTTTATAAATAATAATGTTTATGAATTGAAATATTGTTACTATTCAAACAATAAGCGGATTGAAATACTAATCAGACAAATATTATCATCAATTATTCAATATAGGATTTTTATTTCATTCCGCTTTTATTTCTTCATTGGTTATAATTTATAACTTGCAGTTAACAATACAGCTCTAGGCGTGCCAGGCATACTACTTGAACGCCAATATTCTTTTCCTAATAAATTTGTTACTGCAAAAGTCATTTCAAAAGAAGAAGATTGATACCCTATTGCAGCATTCCATACAACATACCCAGGACGTTTAAATTGATTTTTATCATCATTAAACATTGATCCCTTATAATTAACCTCAACTTCAGTAAACCAATTGTCGTAAGGCAAATAACGTATATTTAAGTAACCGCTATGCTTAGATGTATTGGGCAAATATTTTCCTTGATTAACTGGCATTTTTTTATCTTTATGAACTTTAGCTTGCTGATACCCAATACCGCTGTTAATGTACCATTTTGGTGTTAATTGTCCGATGATACTTAGCTCGATACCTTGACTACGGTCACTGCCTTTTACCTGCCAATTATAAGGATCGTTCACCGCATCGGGTTGATAACGAACGTTGTATAATTCAAGATTATAAAGTGCAATTTGAGAAGATAATTTATCATTTAACCAATCACTTTTTACGCCTATTTCATATTGCCTTGAATATTGTGGTTTATTATCGTAAACCGTTTTTGAGTCTGTTGAAATGGTAATCAGTCCTCGTCCACCATAAGGTGCAAAATTTTTACTATAGGAAGCATAAAAACTTTGCGATTCGATAGGTTGCCAAATTAAACCGATTCGAGGGCTTAACGAGTGACCATTATATGAACGGCTTTGATGTTTAATTTTATCATCTGATGCAAATTCGTAATTGTCATAGCGTAAGCCCATCAACAATTTCCATTGTGATGTAAAACTCATTAAATCTTGCCAATAAATCCCTTTTGAAGTCGCTTTATGATTCGTTTTAGTATTTAGCTTATTGTAATGTGGTTTTTTAGAATTCCAGTGTGGATGGTAAGGATCAACGACTTCAGGGTAAACACTCGTTAATGCTAATCTAGGTTGACGTTTTTCAATATTATATTCAATGCCGACTAACATATCATGACCGATACTTGCTGTAGTAAATTTGCCTATTACATCGAGTGTATTACTATAGGTTTTATTATCTGTTTCTTGCCAAGCTCGTCGAAATTGTAGTTTTCCTGCATAGTTACACGTTTTTCCACTATTTGTTTTGCCATTTAAATGACAATAATCACCACCATAAATATGGTCAAAATTTTGACTCGCTTGACGATAAAGGTTAGTTAATTTTAGTGACCAATCGTCATTAAATTCAAAACCTATCACCGAACGTAATGATTTAAAATTATCTTTTACGTAATCATCAGGATGCGCATAGGTTGTTTTAATTGAAACCCCTTTTGGTAAATTATAGTAAGCTGGTCCTCGGTCTGGTTTACGCCATAGGTGATCATGAGTATATTGTACTAACCAATTAAACCCGTCTAAATTATCATAGAGTATACTTGGCGATACCATGGTGTCTCTTTGTTTAATTCCTTTGCGAAAACTTTTTTCTGATTGGTGATCAACTGTCATTCGGATCGCTAGTTTCTCATCGACAACATGATTAATATCGACCATACCGCCATATTTATCCCATGAACTACTACGTAAGCTTAAAACAGCAGGTGAATCAAAATTAGCTTGTTTACTAATCATATTTATCATTCCCCCACCAGAACCACGACCATAGAGTACCGAAGCGGGACCTTTTAATATTTCCACGCGTTCAATATTGGCTGTACTTTGCCTAACTTGCCCACTTGCACGGACACCATCCCGATAAATATCGCCAGAACTTGCGGAAAAACCGCGTATTTTTATGCCTTCATCCCGCATATCATAAGTAGTATCAACACCGGGTAATTTATTGACGATTACACTTAAATCATTTTGTCCAAAAATTTTTTCTTGATCAATGTTAACGGAATTAATGGATTGAGGTATATCTTTAATATCAAATGGCATTTTTGTCGCGGTTGATGATTTTTTTATTCGCTGGTCATTGATATCGGTAATGTTGGCAACAACCTTCATTGTTTCGATGTTTGCAACATCGTCTATTTTATCTTGAGCGCTAACAAAGGGTACTGTACTTATTAGCCCCAAAATAGCGAATTGATGACTTAATTTCATTGTTTTTCCTATCTTTTATCATTTTATTATAATTTGTTTCAGTTGGCTAAAGTTAAAGCAACAATAAATATGATAATGATTATTATTTACATTTACAACTTATTTTCTGTTTTATAAAAATATTGCGACAAAGAATATTAAAATCTAACTGAAATTAAGCGTTATTCAATGGTTGTTTAAATGGATTGCGGTTTGAGTATATTTAATTAAAAGGAGGTCTCTGTATTTACCCTATCCTATAGATAGGCTGTAAAATAGATTGCTTTAAAATCGAGAAAATTTAACAAATGAACATAATTTTTTAACCCTTTTGTTGTGTTAACCCATCTTTTAAGCTTAACAGAATAATGGTTTAATATTATTTCCGATAAATATGATCACTAAGATTTGTTAAATTCAATTGATTGCTAATTTGATTTTGAAAGAGAGAAAGTGGTGGGTCGTGAGCGATTCGAACGCTCGACAAACGGATTAAAAGTCCGCTGCTCTACCGACTGAGCTAACAACCCATTATGAAGAGACGCTTTGCACCTTTTTTGCTATAGGTACAAGCAATTTCGGGTTGCTATATTACTTATAATTATTAGGTAATGCAACCCTTTTCTGAAAGCTTTTTTTCAAAAGCTGGTTTTTCATACGTTTTGACTAAAGTGAAGCGAGTTTCTTTTTGGCAAGGTTCACCGCATTTTTATCTTTAGGGTATTTATTGACTACTTGTTGAAAAACAGCTTTAGCATTCTTATTATCTCCTTTTTCAAGTAAAATCAAGCCTACTTTATAAAGACTATCTGGTGCTTTCGCTGAGTTTGCAAAATCTTTCACTACCGTTGCATAATGAAACGTCGCATCATCTTTTTTACCTTGCTTATAATAAACTTGACCAAGCCAATAATTCACATTAGCACGATATATCGATTTTGGGTAAGTTTCTAAAAACTTTTTAAAAGCTAAAATGAGTTCATTACTTTGATTAGCATCACTAATAAATTGCATAATAAAATTATAATCGGTTTTATCATTTCCTGTGGTTGTCCAATTTATTAAATTTGATGAAGTTGCACTCGATTCAGTTTGGGTAGTTTGTGATGTTGATTGATTAGATGAGTTGTTAGTTTGATTTGATGAGAATTCGGTACCATTGGTCATCTGTTGTAAAATCATTTTTTGACGTTCAATAGTCTGATTTAGTTGATATTTGGTATATTCCAATTGACCACGTAAGGTATCTACATCCGATTGTAAATCACTAATCTTTTGCTGACTCTCAATCAATAACTGTCCTTGTGCTTGTATCATTCTTTCTAATTCAGCATTACTTGCTGCATAACCGTAACCGGTAAACAAAAGCAATGTGAGTGATGTAATTATTTTTTTATGCATAAATGAAAACTCAATATAAAAAAATTAACGGCTGAACCTTCAGCCGTTATGAAATATAATTAATATACAACAACCGCTCGACGATTTTTAGCGTACGCAGCTTCATCATGACCTAATACGGCAGGTTGCATTTTACCAAATGATCTTATCAGCATTTGGCTAGAAGAGACACCATTCGCTTGTAGATAAGAAGCAACAGCTACAGCACGGCGTTCACCAAGTGCGATATTATATTCTGGTGTTCCTCGTTCATCAGCATGCCCTTGAATCACAACTTTCATTGAAGTATGAGCACGTAAGAAACCTGCATGAACATCTAACATGCGATTATATTCAGGTTTAACATTATATTTATCAAAATCGAAATAGACAGTATTCATTTCTTGTTGTTGTAATCTTGCAAGCAAAGCACGATCTTCTCTTGTTAAAGTATCGCTAAAATTACCATTCGCGTCGGTACCATTTTTAGAAGAACATGCTGTCAAAGCAATTAATGGTAAAGCTATAGCTGCTACCTTAAGATATTTAGAGAATTGCATTGTAATAACTCCTTTGTGTTTTTAAATAAATTAATATTTATTTTTAGCCGATCCAACTGATTTCAAATATCGTTTGTTACCAGTTTGGAAATAAAGTTGATATATTATATTTCTTAACTCTTCAGTATAAATTGAATATTTATCATTTTAATTTATCAAGTTCGACAGTAATTTATAAATAAGGTGACCAAGATGGAAATTTCACTTGTCCATCTGATACGGGTAATTCAGCTTTAAAAAAGCCATCAGTCGATACAAGATTCAAAATCGACCCTAATCCTTTCGTCGAACTGTAAATAATCATGGTACCATTTGGCGCAATACTTGGAGTCTCATCCAAAAATGTATCAGTCAATCTTTGGTAGGTTTTGGTTGCCATATCATATTTCGTGATGTGTTGTTCACCATTGTTAGTTGAAATCATTGCAATAAACGATCCATCTGGAGAAACACGAGCATTCTGATTTTGAGTATTATCCCATGTTAATCTTTGAGGTGTACCACCATTTATATTGATACTGTAAAGTTGTGGACGTCCAGCTTGATCTGACGTATAAACAATTGTTTGGCTATCTGGCATCCAAGAAGGTTCAGTATTATTACTTCGACCAGTTGTAATTTGAGTGATTTGTTTAGAATTTAAATCTTTAATATAAATATTTAAGTTACCTTCTTTAGAAAGTGCAAATGCCAACTTTGTACCATCAGGTGAAAATGCGGGAGCACCATTATGTCGAGGGAAAGAAGCAACGGTTTCAATGGCGCCGTTTTCTAAATTTTTCATGACCAATGCAGAATTTCCACTTTCGAAAGTAACAAACGCTAATTTTTTACCATCCGGAGACCAAGTTGGTGACATAAGTGGGGCTTTAGAACGATGAACGGTTACTTGATCATAACCATCATAGTCTGACACTCTTAATTCATGCGTGTACGGCCCTCTGTTGGTCTCTACAACATAAGCGATGCGTGTTCTAAAGGCACCTTTAATTCCAGTAAGTGATTCGAATATCTCATCACTTGCCGAATGTGCTGCCAAACGCACCCAACGTTGACTTATTGTAAATTGGTTTTCAGCCAAAATAGCACCCGGTTTATCAACGGTGTCGATTAATTGATAAGTAATGTGGTATTTCCCTGAAGCATCAGGTTGAATTGAACCGACGACAACAGCTGAAACGCCAAGATTTTTCCATACAGCAGAATTAACTTCAGATGCGGTTGTCGGTTTTTGTGGCATATTTGCGATATCGATTGGATTAAATTTACCGCTATTGCGTAAGTCAGATGCAATAATATTTTCAATTATTTGGGGTGGTTCTCCCGATCCTGTCCATTTAAATGGTGAAACAGCAATAGGCTTTGCGGTACTGACACCTTCAGTAATATTTATTTGAATCCCTGTATTATCTGCCCAACTATTACTGATTAAAGCAAATAAAAATATAGAACAAATTATCAAAAAGCGAGAGGCGTATTTGATCATCTTAAATTCCTTAAATTAAACATAAATAACTACGTTAGATTCACTATATATTAGTAGTTGGAGAAAAGTAATAAAAATTAAAACATACGATTATTATCACTTAAAAATGGCAATTTTTATATTTCAACAATTTCTACATACTTTTTCATTAAGAAAGATAGCCGATATTAAATAACAAGTCTATAGTATATGGAATAAAAAGGTTAATATAATTTTAACGCTTTTTTTGTTAAAAAGATTGGTTATGCTAATTTAATTTTTGAGTTATCAAAAAAAGAAAAATAATTGTTTTAAAATTAAAAATTTTCTAACTGTCTGAAAAGATGTTTTAGCCTAGTGTGTTTATTAACATATTTATTGTTTTGAAAAAAATAAGTATCCATTTGTTTTTTAATATTTTTGACAATTATCACAAAAAAAAGTATTCCGCTGACCTATTTTTTGCGATTTTATTATAGTTTTGCAATTATGGCATTCTTGTCCTTCTCGCCCATATACTTGTAATTTTTGAGCAAAATAACCAGGCTTTCCATTAGATTGAAGAAAGTCTTTTAGTGTCGTTCCACCTTGTTTAATCGATTTAGTCAGAACTTGCTTGATCGCTGAAACTAATCTTTCAAACTCGACTAATTGTAATGAATTCACTTTTCGATTGGGATTAATTTTTGCCATATGCAACGATTCCGATGCATAGATATTTCCTACACCAACAACAATATGATTATCCATAATCCAACTTTTAATTGGTATTTGACGATTTTTCGCTTGCGCCAACAGATACTCTGCTGAAAACGCATCACTCAAAGGCTCAGGCCCCAAATGGTTTAATTGAGAAACCTCTTCAAGCGAATTAGCCCAGAGCCATGAACCAAAACGTCTTGGATCAGTATAACGCAATACAACACCATTTTCTAAAACCAAGTCTATATGATCATGCTTTGCTACTTCCTGTTGTTCATCAAGTAAAATACGCAAACTACCAGACATTCCCAAATGAATGATAATCCAATTATGTGCTAGCTGTATCAACAAATATTTTGCACGTCTTTTGACATCCAAAATGACTTCTCCATGAGAACGATGAATGAGTTCATCAACAGGCCAACGTAATTTTGGTTGCCTAACTACTATTTGCTTTATAGTTTGTCCTTTTAAATAAGGCAAAATACCTAGACGGCTTGTTTCCACTTCGGGTAATTCAGGCATTTTATTTCACCTAATTATTTAACATTTCAGTGACCCAAGTTGGTACTTGCTGACTTGGAGTCGGTTGATTATTGTTGTTACATAAGCTTTGTGTATTGGTTGTCCAAACAGGTAATTTTCGACCACTACGATCATCACATTGCCACTGACCATTATCATCTATCGATAGCATGTAGATATTTTGAGGTATCGGGAGCGATAACCTTTTAGGTGGATTATTTTGTAAGTATTCACTATATATTTTTAATGCACCTGTTGCACCTGTTAATTTCATTGGCGAATGGTCATCCAACCCAATCCAAACAACAGCGACATTTTTACCATCAATTCCTGTAAACCAACTATCACGAGAATCATTACTGGTTCCGGTTTTAGCAGCTAAGTTAAATGATCCATATTTTCGTTTTAGAGACCGTGATGTCCCCGATTCCACAACTTGTTGCATAGCATAAGTTGTTAAATAAGCTGATTGCTGTGAAACAGCTTGAATCTGTTTAGGATAGTTTTGATATACCAATTCTCCCTTATCCGTTAGTACATATCTTAAAATAGATAACGGCGAACGTTGTCCATTGTTTGCAATCGTTTGGAACATTTGTGCTGTTTCTAAAGGTGTTAACTCTAAAGCACCTAATAACCGTGAAGGTAGATTCGTAATACGATCACTTGGCACACCCAATGCTTGCAGGGTATTTTTAGTCGCATCAAGACCAAGAGCCATCCCTAAGTTGACGGTTGGTACATTTAACGAAAGTGCTAAAGCATCCACTAACATGACACGATCACGAAACTTACGATCATAATTTTTCGGTTGCCAGTACGAACCATTATCAAGCTTTATTGAAAGTGGTGAATCATCCAACCACGTATTAAGTTGAAAACGATCCGGTTGCCCTAATGCTGTTAAATATGTTGAAGGCTTAGCAAGTGAACCAATTGCTCTTCGGGTTAACCATGCACGGTTGTAACCAGGATAACGAGGCTCTGCACTACCAATAATTGCACGAATTTCGCCGGTTTCTCGGCTAACAATAACCATGGCTGTTTGTAAATCTTTATTAGTTGATTTACGTAATTTTTCAATTTCATTCGTAACTGATTGTTCTGCCGCTGCTTGGGCAACAGGATCAAATGTCGTAAAAATCTTCATTCCTGAAAGGTGATCTGCTTTATCACCTAATTGCTTTCTTAATTCACTACGAACAACTTGCATAAAAGCAGGTTGTGGCGAAATAACACCACCTTTTGGTAAAACAGATAGTGGGCGCTGACTTAATAGATTATATAACTCATCATCAATAATTCCTTGTTGCTCGGTCAGCTTTAGAACAACATTTCGGCGTTCTAAAACTTGTTTAGGTTGCGTCCAAGGATTATATAACGAAGCCCCTTTTACCATTCCAACTAGAACTGCTTGCTGATCGAGGGTCAATTCATTAACAGGACGACCAAAATAGTAAAGGCTAGCAAGTGGAAAACCGTGGATCTCCTCACTCCCAGCTTGTCCAAAGTAAACTTCGTTTAAATACAACTCTAAGATACGTTCTTTACTATAACGAGCATCAAGAATCATCGCCATATAGGCTTCACGTATTTTACGGCTTAAACTACGTTCATTAGTTAAAAATAAGTTTTTTACAGTTTGTTGAGTTAACGTGCTTCCACCTTCGGTACGACCTGTGGTAAGGTTGACATAAATTGCTCGCCCAATCGAATATAAACTCACGCCATGATGATCATAAAAACGTTTATCCTCAGTGGCAACTAAAGTTTTAATCAGTGAATCAGGAAATGCTTTGAGAGGAACAAATAAACGTTGTTCTCCATTAGGTGAGTGCATCATTGTAATTAATTTTGGATCGATCTTAAGTAATCCAAAATCACGTCCTGTATCTAAATTAGTAATACGATCTATTCGATTATCATAGAACGTAATTCTAACTCGAAAAGCTTGTTCTTCACCATCAGGAAAAGTAAAAGGGCGACGGTATATTTCAACAGCATCATTACTGACGATGAATTCACCGGGTCGAGTAGCTTGCGTATCCTGTTGTCGATATTGTGCACCTATTAACAACGTTACAACATCGCTTAAACTGTATTCACTTTCTGGCTCAAGATCGATAATTTGACCATAAACAGCTGCAGGTAATTCCCAAACATTACCATCTATGCGTTCTTTTATTTGTTGATCGAGATAAATACCATACATTACGGTCACAGCCACAAAAACTAAAAACAGTTTAAATAGCAATGACAAAAATCGGCGCCAAAGTGAGCGTTTTTTATTTTTATTTTTTTTTACTTTTTGAGTAGGTTTCTTTTTTGTAGATTTAGTCGAAGTATTCAAAGCTCACCTAAAATTCGTCATAAAATATATTTCGTTATCATAACACAATTTTTCAAAGATATATCTGCCTTGTTTATTTAGCACATATTTAGCTTAAAATGGTGTATCTACAAAATTAATTATTAAATTCTAGTCGTGGTTTAATACTTTTCACTTTCGCAACAAAAGCGTTTTTAGATTTACCTGTTAAACCTTCATCTATAGGTAAATTAGCTGTTAATGGATTCACAGGTTTGTTATTGATATGTAATTCGAAATGTAAATGTGGCCCTGTTGAACGTCCAGTATTGCCTGACAATCCTATTTGTTCACCTTGTTTAACCTGTTGTCCTGGTTTAACTAGAATCTTATCTAAATGCATATAAGTCGTCATATACTGACGCCCATGCCTTATAGCGATATAATTACCTGCTGATCCACTATATTTAGCGATCACAACTTCACCATTCCCCACCGATAAGACAGGTGTTCCACGAGATACCGCAAAATCAACACCATTATGAGGCGCTATTTTTCCTGTCACAGGGTGTAAACGACGAGGATTAAATTGAGAAGAAACACGCGCTTTTTTTGCTAATGGATAACGGAAAAAACTTTGGGATAAGCTATCTCCATTAATATCATAATATTTACCGTCATCGGCGAGAACAGCATAATAGTCTTTTGAGCCATTTTTGAAGCGAACCGCTAACAATTGGCTATTCGATAAACGGTCGCCATGCATCTCACGAGACAGAATAACCGAAAATTTGTCGCCAATTTGTAAGCGTTTAAAATCTAATCGCCATTGTAAAGCACGAGTAATAATACCGATTTCAGTACTAGTTAAACCACTTTTACGGGCATCAGCAATAAAATTAGATTTTATTTCACCTTTAATAACAACTTCTTGTAAAATTCCTTCGACCGTTTCTGAATTCTCAACAAAGTCATTACCCGATTTTTCGTACATTCGGATATTGTTACTTGAGATAGTCCAGTTCAAGTTTTGTAAATTATGGTCATCGTCTGTTGTCCACATCAACTGTTGACCAATTCTTAAATTAGCAAGCTGTTTAAATTTGGACGTTAATTCATAAACATCATTTCGATTTACGTTATAGCGTAATAAGATATCATGTAAGGTATCGCCCCGAACAATGGTATATTGTACAGTATTATCTTTTTCATCAATGATTTTATCTAAGTCATCTTTGACAATTTCATCTTCCGGTTCATCAGAGGATTCTATCACTGTAGAATTTGAATTACCGTCGACTAACTCAACCTGACCTTCTCCAATACTTACAGGCACAGAAGTATTATTCACGGTTGTTTCAACTTGAGGATTCAACGGTATATAAACCGTGCGATCCAAATTCAATGGTCGCCATAATATCGTAAAAAAGATAACAACAAGAAGAACGCCTAATATTGAAAAATAGGGAAATTTCACTTTGCTTTTTTCAATATGACGATTTTCAATCTTTCGAGCCAAAATAAACCTTAACTATTTATTATCTATCTGATTATTTATCTAAACAATCCAACAATTGCTGAGTTAATTTCATTAAAAATTGAAAATACGCATCTTTTGAAGGCATTATATCGGTCCCCAAAGGATTCAATTCTCCAATTCTGACATTTGTTCCATTAACCAATTTTTCAATAACTGCTGGGCTAAACTGAGGCTCTATAAAAACACATACTGCTTGGTGTTCTTTTAACTTTTGTTGAATAGCATAAACTTTTTGAGCGCCCGGTTGAACTGCTGGATTTATAGTAAAACTACCTAGATTTTTTAATCTAAACTGTGATTCAAAATACCCATAGGCATCATGAAATACAAAATACCCTCTATTTTGGACGTTTATTAATTTTTTTGCAATGTTTTGTTCTGTTTCAGATAATTTTATAGTGAATTCGTTTAGATTTTCGTCAATTTTTATTTTTTTATCTGGATAAAGGGTGATAAGTTTATCATGAATGGATTGCGCAATAATTTTTGCTATTTCAGGCGAAAGCCAAATATGTTCATCATATTCACCATGATGATCATGGTCTGATTGATGATGATTTATTTCTTCATGAGAATGATCATCGTGATTAGTTCGAAGCAAAGTCTTAATTGCAGGAATTTCCATTAATTCAATTTGCTTTTGTTTATCGATATTTTTCAATAAGGTTGGCATAAAGGTTTCCATATCTTCACCAACCCAAATAACTAATTCCGCTGACTTAATATTCTTTAAATCAGAAGGTTTTAATGAATAAGTATGAGGAGAAGCACCGTCCGGTAAAAGAATTTCTGCATCAGTGATGCCTGATGTAATAGCTTGAGTAATAAAACCTATCGGTTTAACCGACGATATAACCGTAGCATTAGCATAATTACTTGCACTTTGTATTATTAATATTGGGGTTAAGATTATTAAATACTGTATAAACAGTTTAAAAGTCTTCACGATATGATTTTTCACGTTATTATCCAATGCTATAATTTATGATAGAATAAAATTTAATATTGTTATAATATAACATAACATTTAGGTGAGCAAGGGCTACCCGTTACATGACTCAATTAATTTCACTTGAAAATGTCTCCGTTGAAATCAATCATCAAAAAATATTAGATAATATTTCATTAGCTATTAAGCTAAATCAGATTATTACATTACTTGGGCCTAATGGTGCAGGTAAATCAACGCTGGTTAAAGTCATATTAGGATTACTACCCCACTCTTCGGGACAGATTTGTCGTTTACCGAATTTAACAATTGGTTATGTTCCGCAATCGATAAATTTAAACCCAACTCTCCCTATTACTGTAAAGCGTTTTATGCGGTTAAATAAACAATTAAAAAATGACGATATTTTAAAAACGCTTTCACTTGTTAAAGCAGAATACTTAGTCGATAAATCAATGCATCAATTGTCGGGTGGAGAATTACAGCGTGTTTTACTTGCTCAAGCTTTAGCAAAACAGCCTCAATTACTTATTCTTGATGAACCGACACAAGGCGTAGATGTTAATGGACAAATTCTTTTATATGATTTAATTGCTAATGCAAAAAAACAATTTAATTGTGGGGTATTAATGGTCTCGCATGATCTCCATTTAGTCATGGCTAAAACGGATGAAGTCATCTGTCTGAATCATCATATTTGTTGTTCGGGTACACCTGCTACTGTGTCAAATGACCCTGAATTTGTCTCCCTATTTGGTCAACACGGTGCATCACAAATCGCTGTGTATAAACATCATCACAATCACCAACATGACTTATGTAGAACATCGGCTGATCATCAACATGATAAATTAATGCATATAGAAAGGGATCATTAAAATGATTGAATTGTTATTACCTTCTTTGTTAGCTGGATTAAGCTTAACAACCATTACCGGTCCATTAGGAACGTTTGTTGTTTGGCGTAGAATGTCTTATTTTGGTGATACTTTATCTCATGCAGCTCTACTCGGTATTGCTTTTGGTTTTTTATTAAATATTAATCTATTTTATGCAGTAATTCTTGTGACACTGATTTTAGCATTAGGATTACTTTGGCTAGAATCCCAGAAACAACTTCCTATTGATACATTACTGGGTATTCTTGCTCATAGTGCGTTATCTTTAGGTTTAGTTGTAATCAGTCTAATGGGAAACATACGGATTGATTTAATGGGTTACTTATTTGGTGATCTGTTATCGATAACTTACACTGATATCTCTCAAATCGTAATTGGTGTAATATTTATCGGTTTATTATTGATTTGGCGCTGGAATGATTTTCTTTTTATTACCGTTAATGAAGAATTAGCTTTCATTCAAGGTATTAATATTCGATTAACAAAATTAATTCTAACACTCCTATTAGCCTTTACTATTGGTATTGCAATGAAATTCGTGGGAGCACTGATTATCACCTCTTTACTTATTATCCCTGCAGCTACAGCTAGATACTTTTCCAAAACACCTGAAGTAATGGCTATACTTTCAATTATTATTGGAATGATATCGGTATTAAGTGGTTTACTATTTTCATTTCTCTATGACACACCGACAAGTCCATCAGTAGTTTTAAGTAATGCTGGCTTATTTTTTGTGTGTTTATTTGTATCGAAGTTTTTTACTGATAAAAATTAACTATTCAAGAAAAATGGCAATGTTAATTGGACACTACATCACAATAAACCAATATTAAGCCACTTCTCTCATTTTAACAAAGTAACATAATAAATCATTTTAACCATTAATGATTATTTTTATGTCACTTGCAATTATCTACACACGAGCATCTATTGGTATACAAGCACCATTAATAAATGTTGAAGTCCATATTAGCAATGGACTACCAGGCTTTGTATTAGTTGGTTTGCCTGAAGCAACAGTCAAAGAATCTAAAGATCGGGTACGTAGCGCTATTATTAACAGTGGTTTTACGTTTCCTGCCAAGAAAATAACTGTAAATCTATCACCTGCTGATCTTCCTAAAGAAGGAAGTCGTTTCGATCTGCCGATTGCCATTGCAATTTTAGCGGCAACGGAGCAAATTCCTGCTCAGGATTTATCGCAATATGAATTTTTAGGTGAACTGGCGCTATCTGGAAATATTCGCGCTGTGAAAGGTGCTATCCCTGCTGCGATTTCATCACAAAAAAGTCATCGCACATTAATTATTTCAACAGAAAATCAGTCTGAAATTTCTTTAATTCATCATAGCAATGCATTAATCACCAATAATTTATTTGAATTGTGTCAACATCTCAATCATGAAGTGAGTTTATCTAAAGTAAATTACCGTCTAAATGATGATGTAGAAAGTGAAACAGTTAATTTACAAGATGTCATAGGCCAAGAACATGCTAAAAGAGCTTTAGAAATTGCAGCCGCTGGTGGACATAATTTATTGCTTATTGGACCACCTGGAACAGGCAAAACTATGTTAGCCACTCGTTTAACTTCTTTATTGCCGCCATTAACCGATGATGAAGCTCTTGAGAGTGCAGCTATCACTAGTTTAGTCAGTCTAAATGGTTCAATTAAAAATTGGCGTAAACGGCCTTTTAGATCGCCACATCATAGCGCGTCAACTGCAGCACTAGTTGGTGGAGGAACAATTCCAAAACCGGGGGAAATTTCACTGGCACATAATGGCGTATTATTTTTAGATGAATTACCTGAATTTAATCGTAAAGTTTTAGATGCGTTAAGAGAACCCATTGAGTCTGGTGAAATTATTATTTCAAGAGCAAATGCTAAAATACGCTTTCCAGCTAAATTCCAACTTATTGCTGCTATGAATCCAAGTCCTACCGGTCATTATCAAGGAACACACAATAGAACGACGCCTCAACAAGTCATTCGTTATTTGAACCGACTTTCTGGTCCATTTCTTGATAGATTTGATATCTCTATAGAAGTACCACTTTTACCAAAAGGTTCACTAAGTCAGAAAAAAGCATCTGCTGAATCAACAGTATCTATTAAGCAAAGAGTTTTACAGGCAAGAAATACACAATTTGATAGGAATAAAAAATTAAATAGTCAATTAGAAGCAAGTGAAATTGAACACTATTGCCAATTATCTGACGATAATAATGAATATTTAGAACAAGCCTTAATCAAGTTAGGACTTTCAGCTAGAGCTTGGCACCGAATATTGAAAGTATCTAGGACAATTGCGGATTTAGAAGGTTCAAAGAACATAGAACGAAAACATATTTCAGAAGCTTTAAGTTATCGTTCTATGGATAGACTGTTAATTCAATTACACAAAAATATTGGTTAACAGAATCAGTCATCATTATCGACAAAATCATCGTTTACATCAATTTGCGGTTTTCCACCCGATAATGTATGAAAACGTTTTGGTTTATTAATACGAGAAAGGTATTTAAGCCAAACTTTTTCAAAATCGGTTGCAGGCTCTTTTTTACCTTTACAAACTGCAACAAATGATTTTTCTTCTGCTGTTGTCGGTTTTTTTGTTTCTGCATCAAGATCTTTAAATGCACAACCATGCTTTTCTAAAATTTGTGCTTCTTTAATAGTAAAATCGCCATGACGAGAAAATCCTCGTGGATAATTTTTATTATCAAAAAAACGTTGTTGACTTACAAAACTTTCAGCCATTTTTTTTCCTCTGGATTGTAAAAGTAGTTGGGCGGAAATTATAATTAACTAAGTAAATCTGTAAATAAATTTTTTTTATTTATATAGATAAAAATAATCAAACGACTAAAATTAAGACAAATTCATGATTTTTTGTGGCAGGGGCGGAGAGTCTCGAACTCCCAACACCCGGTTTTGGAGACCGGTGCTCTACCAATTGAACTACGCCCCTAAATAAGGTGGCGGAACGGACGGGGCTCGAACCCGCGACCCCCTGCGTGACAGGCAGGTATTCTAACCAACTGAACTACCGCTCCACCGTATTTGGTATGATTACATAGCATAACTTAAAATTTAAAAGTCTGGCGGCACCCTACTCTCACATGGGTAATACCCACACTACCATCGGCACTACGGCGTTTCACTTCTGAGTTCGG